>CALXDH010000005.1 GCA_944387015.1 uncultured Oscillospiraceae bacterium | reverse complement strand
GGGCCTGTGCCTCCAGCAGAAAGAGGGATACATATTCCAGGAGGAATACTGCGCGGAGGTGGCGGAGCGGAAGTACCAGGAGCATTTAAGGGCCAAGGGGCCGGAGATCAAACTGGGCCGGGATCATGCTTTCGCCAACTTCGTGGAGCGGAAGATCATAGAAGAACACTATTCCCCCGGGGCGGTGCTGGCCTATATCGAGGCGGCCGGCCTGGAGTTTGAAACCCATATCTGCGAAACAACCCTTTATTCCTACATATACCGGGGGGACGTGTTCCTGGAACTGACGGAGGAACACCTGCTGTATAAAGGGGAGCGGCGGCGGGACTACGAGCAGCGGGAGCGGGCCAAAGAGGCCCCCGGGGACACCATCGAGGACAGGCCGCCAGAGGTCCGGGCGCGGAATACGTTTGGACACTGGGAAATGGACAGCATTATGGGGCCAGTGGGGTCAAAGGCGGCCCTGCTGGTGCTGACCGAGCGGCTGACGCGGTGGGGGCTTGTGATCCGGGTCCCGGACCATACAGCGGAAAGCGTGGTCCGGGCGCTGAACCGGGTGGAGCGGAGGATGGGAAAGCGGTTCCGGGAAGTGTTCCGCACCATCACCGTGGACAACGGCAGCGAGTTCATGGACTGCGCCGGCCTCCAGCGATCATACCGGCTGAAAGGCCCACGGACGAAAATATATTACTGCCACCCCTATTCCCCGCAAGAGCGCGGGAGCAACGAGAACATGAACCGGATCCTGCGGCGGTGGTTCCCAAAGGGGACCAACTTCGACCAGGTGACGGAGGCGGAGGTGGCCCAGGCGGCGGAGTGGATGAACAACTATCCGCGCCGGATCCTGGGGTGGAGATCCGCCGGGGCCGTGTTCGAGGAGTACGTGGCCGCCTGAAAATCTGAACAGCGGGAGCGGGACGGCCGGGGCCAGGTTTTGGCCGCCGGTGGTTTTTCACGCCCTGGAGGCGGTGAAAGAGGACGAAAAAGGCCGCTCCACCGTAGTGGAGCGGACCCAGTATATCACACGTCAAAAATTTTTCTGGATTTTTTGTAATTTATCCTTGACTTTTTCAAAAATCTCGAAAAAACCGGGCAATTCCGTGCATCCTGTATCCTTTCCGGTCATTGAGGAAGATATTTCCTAGGAAATTTTATGTGTCGCGGCATCTTTGTTCATAATTTGTTCATGATTACAGATAGCTTTTCCGATATGGTACAAGCAGAGAGAATCCATCCACCATCCTGTATCACGGAGGGAGAAACATGAAAGGTATGTGGAAAAAACGCCTGTCAGCATTTTTGCTGACTCTGGCTCTGACAGCAAGCCTGATCCCCGCCGCCGCGGCTGAGGAGCACCATTATGCCTCGGCCTGGTCCAGCGACGGATCCTATCACTGGCACGTCTGCACCGATCAGGACTGTGACGCCCGGGGAGACTATGAGCCCCACGACTTCGGCGCCACCGTCACCACCAAGTCCCCCACCTGCTTCCAGCCCGGTGAGGGGTACCAGGAGTGCACCGTGTGCAAATACAAAAAGACGGTGTCCATCCCCGCCACCAACGCCCACAAGGCGGCTTCCGGCTGGACCTGGGACACCGCCAAGCACTGGCACGCCTGCACCGCCACCTCCGGCTGCCCGCAGCATCTCAGCGAGGCCAGCCACACCTTTACCTCCGGCGAGTATTCCAACAATTCCAGTTCCCACTGGCAGATCTGCACCATCTGCGGCGGCACGTCTGCCAAGGCTGCCCATACCGACGCCAACGGCGACGGCGTGTGTGACGTGTGCCACCGGGGCGGCATGCCGGTGACCAACCGGATCACCGTCACCTTTATGAACGGCTCCAGCACATACAGCACCCAGACCATCACCAAGGGCTCCACGCCCTCCAACCCCGGCACGCCCTCCAAGTCCGAGAGCGGCAAGACTTACTCCTTCGTGGGCTGGTCCACTTCCAACCCCGGCAGCTCCGCGATCTATGACGGGCAGAGCTACAAGAGTTCTTCCCAGGTGGCCAGCACCGCCCTGAGCGCCAACACCACCTATTACGCCCTTTACAACGTGCGCTCCAACAACACCATTACGTATTCCGTCAAGGCCGGCAAGAGCGTCTCCTTTGACCGCACCGATTTCCGGGATGTTTATGAGAACGAATTCTCTTCCGGCTCCCTGCGCTGGGTGGAATTCGAGACCGACGACACCCTCTCCACCTCCCGCGGCACCGTCTATTACGATTACGGCGGCAGCGACGAGGAGGCTTTCAGCAGAAGCTCTCTGGAAGACGAGCGGTTTTATTACAGCTCCGGCGACGGCGACTACGATCTGAACAACCTGAGCTTTGTGGCCGGTGACGAGTCCCGCACCGTCACGCTGGACTTCCGTGCCTGCTACTCCAGCTCCAAGTACGCCGAGGGCACCTTGATCATCGAGGTGGAAGGCGGCTCCAGCAGCTCCCACACCATCACCTATAAGGTGGATACCGACGATGTGGTGGAATTCGACCGCCGGGACTTCAACGACGTGTTCCAGCAGGAGTACAGCAACTACACCGTCAAGTACGTCACCTTCGAGACCGACGACACTCTCTCCACCTCCCGCGGCACCGTCTATTACGATTATGAAGGCAGTGACGAGAAGTCCTTCTCCGCCAGCAGCCTGGAGGATGAGCGGTTCTATTACAGCTCCAGTGACGGCGACTACGACCTCAACAGCCTGAGCTTTGTCTCCGGCAGCAGCGAGCGCACCGTCACGCTGGACTTCCGGGCCTATTACTCCAGCAGCCGCTATGTGGACGGCACGGTGAAGATCCTGGTGGGGGACAGCTCCGACGACGGCGACATCACCTACGAGGTGGATCCCGGCGAGGAAGTCTCCTTTGACCGGGAGGATTTCAATGACTTCTTCCAGGAGGAGTACGAGGACTACGACATCCGGTTCGTCACCTTCGAAACGGACGACACTCTCTCCAGCTCCAAGTCCGGCCTCGTGTACTTTGACTACGACGGCAAAAACGAGAAGTCCTTCTCCGCCAGCACCATCGACGACTATGAGTTCTACTACAAAGACAGCGACTACGGCAAATACGCCCTGGATGATCTGAGCTTTGTGGCCGGCGATAACTTTGACAAGGCCGTCACGCTGCACTTTACCGCCTACTACTCCGACAGCCGCTCCGTGGAGGGCGATCTGGTCATCCGTCCCACCGGCTCCGGCACGTCCCAGAAGACCGGCGACATCACCTACCAGGTGGACAAGAACGGCGAGGCCGCCTTTGACCGGGACGATTTCAGCGACTTCTTCGACGATGAGTATGACGGCGACTACGAGCTGCGGTATGTCACCTTTGAGACCGACGATACCCTCTCCAACTCCAAGTCCGGCCTCATCTACTTCGACTATGACGGCAAAGACGAAAAGTCCTTCACCGACAGCACCATCGACGACTACGACTTCTATTATAAGGACAGTGAATACGGCAAGTACGCTCTGGACGAGCTGACCTTCGTGGCCGGCGACAACTTTGACAAGGCCGTCACGCTGCGCTTCACCGCCTACTACTCCAGCAGCCGCCATGTGGAAGGCACGCTGGTCATCAACCCCTCCGGCACGTCCGAGACCGGCGACAGCCAGGGCGACATCCGCTATTACGCCACTTACACTACCAATGTCCAGATCAACGCCAACGACATCGCCCGCTTCTTCAACAAGAAGTATCCCACGTCCACGCTGCAGTACGTGACGCTCAAGGACGTGCCCTCTACCGGCAGCCTGTACTATAACTACTACGGCGTCAGCAAGTACGGTGCTTCCAAGCTGAAGCTGACCAGCTCCAACTGCGACAACTACAACCTGTACTTCAGCCCCAGCTCCACCAGCCAGTACGCTCTGACGGAGCTGACGTACCTGCCCAGCGGCACCAACTACTGCGCGCAGATCCCCTTCACCGCCTACGGCAGCGGCTCCAAGTCCCTGTCCGGCACCATTCTCATCAGCGTGAACCTCTCCGCCGTGTCGGAGGTCTACGGCGTCACGCCCAAGGGCACCGCCGTCACCTTCCCGGCCTCGGCCATGTACATTGCGGTCTCCAGTGCCAGCGGCCAGGGCCTGAGCAGCATCCAGCTGCTGGAACTGCCTGACAGCTCCGTGGGCACCATCTACGTGGGCACCGGCACTTCCACCAAGGCCAACACCTCCACCCGGTACGGCTACTCCAGCGGCAGCCAGCGGATGGGTCAGCTGCGCTTCGTTCCCGCCAGCGGCTTCACCGGCTCCGTGGAGATCCCCTATGTGGCCTGCAACAGCAGCGGCACCCCCATCGCCGCCGGCAAGTTCAGCCTGGGCGTGGTGTCCAACGTGAAGAAGTTCAGCGACATGACTTCCTCCACCTGGTGCTATAAGTACGTGGTGGAGCTCAGCGATGCCGGCGTCATCGACGGCTATACCGACGGCTCCTTCAAGCCCGACAACACCGTCACCTACGGCGCAGCCCTGAAGCTCATCATGCTGGCGGCGGGCTATCCCGAGCAGAAGCCCACCGATTCCAACCCCTTCAGCGGATACCTGGCCAAGGCCCGCTCCGAGGGCATCATCACCCGCAGCAACGTGAATCTCTCCGCTCCCATCACCCGTCTGCAGGTGGCCCAGATCGCCGCAGGTGCCCTGAAGCTGGACACCACCAATCTCTCCAGCGTCCAGCCCTTCATGGATACCACGGATCCCTCCGTTCAGGCCCTGAACGCGGCCGGTATTGTGGAAGGATACTTCTCCGGCGGCAAGAGCACTTATAAGCCCAACAACACCCTGACCCGCGGTCAGGTCTCCGCCATCGTCTGGCGGATGGAGCAGTTGGCAGACTGACAGCCCGTCACCGCTCCGATCGCACGAAATGAAAAGCACGCCTGCCGACGGCAGGCGTGCTTTTTTGCAGAGTCACTCTTTAACAGGGTGGGGGCTGTACGTCACATGGAGCAGTTCATGGGTCCGGTCTTTCAGCTCTCCTTCCAGCAGCTCCGCCACGATGGGATTTTTCTCCGAGCGCTTGATGAGGGCGGAGCGGTCCGCCTCGTAGAGGCCCTCCGCCCGGCGGTTCTTGACGGGAAGCAGGCCGTAGGGCTGTCCCGCGCCGCCAACGCAGCCGGTCTTGCAGGTCATGACCTCCACCAGATCGAAATAGGCTTGACCCTCCCGGATCTCCTGCAGCAGCTTCTGGGCGTTCACCAATCCGTGGACCACGGCGATCCGGAGCGCCCGGTCCCCGAAGGGCAGCGTTACGGTACGGATGGCCTCGCTGCCCCGGAGGCCGGAGAACTGGATGGCCTGGAGGGTGTTTTTGGATTTATCCTCCACCACCCGGCGGGCGACCGCTTCCGCCACGCCGCCGGTGGTGCCGAAGATGGTGGCGGCGCCGGTGCCCATGCCGAAGGGCATGTCCGGGGACTCTCCCTCCAGCTCCGAAAACCGGATGCCGGACTCCTTGATCATGTTGATGACCTCCCGGGTGGTCAGCACCAGATCCACGTCGGGCACGCCCTCATGCCGGAACTCCGGCCGCTGGGCCTCCATTTTCTTGGCGGTGCAGGGCATGACAGCAATGTGATACGTCGTGCGGCCGTCCTCCGCATCCTGCCGGGCGCAGCGGTCCTTCAGCACGGCGGCGAACATCTCCATGGGGGATTTGCAGCTGGAGATGTTTTTCAAAAACTGGGGCGCTTCCTCCTCCACATACTTCACCCACGCCGGGCAGCAGCTGGTGAACATGGGGAAGGGGCCGCCCTTTTTCAGCCGCTCCAGGAACTCCGCAGACTCCTCCATCACCGTCAGGTCCGCGCCGAAGGTGGTGTCGTACACCTCGTCGGCTCCCATCATTTTCAGGGCAGCCACCAGCTTATCCAGGGCGTTGACCCCCGCCGGAAGGCCGAAGGCCTCGCCCACCGCCACCCGGACTGCCGGGGCGATCTGGACCACCACCCGCTTTTTGGCGTCGTGGAGGGCCCGCCAGGCCCGGCCGATCTCGTTGTAGATGGTGATGGCGCCGGTGGGGCAGGCGGCGGCGCACTGGCCGCAGCTGATACAGGCCGTCTCGTTCAATTTCCGGTCAAAGGCCGGGCACACCACCAGGTCGCTGCCCCGGTAGGCAAAGTTCAAAATGCCCATGCCCTGCATTTCCTCGCACACCCGGATGCAGTCGCCGCAGAGGATGCACTTGTTGGGGTCCCGGACCACAGCGGGGGAGGAGTCGTCCTTTTCATAACGGGGCCGGGTGTCGGCAAAGCGGACGTGGCGCACGCCGAAGCGCAGCGCCAGCTCCTGCAGGCGGCACTCGCCGCTTTTCTCACAGGTGGTGCAGTCCCGGTCGTGGGAGGAGAGCATCAGCTCCAGGATCATCCGCCGGTGCTTCAAAAGCCGGGCGGTGTTGGTGCGGATGCGCATGCCGTCCCGGGGCTCCATGGAGCAGGAGGCGTCGATCTTGCCCTTCTCGTCCTCCACCACGCACATCCGGCAGGCGCCGTATACGCTCAGTTCCGAGTAATAGCAGAAGGTGGGCATGTCGATGCCGGCCTTCCGGATCACCGCCAGCACGTTTTTCTCCCCGTCGAAGGGCACCCGCTGGCCGTCGATGTACATAATTCCCTTTGCCATGTTCTCAGCCCTCCTTTGCCGCGGTGATGGCCCCAAAGGGGCAGCTTGCCACGCAGGCCCCGCAGTTGACGCACCGTTCCGGATCGATGGTGTGAGGCTGCTTCACCGTGCCGGAAATGGCCTCCATGGGGCAGTTCTTCCGGCACTTGCCGCAGCCCTTGCACTTGTCGGCGTCGATGGTGGGATGGGGCTTTTCCCGGTTGCAGATGGGGCAGTGGTGGTCCACCACGTGGTGAAGATACTCGTCCCGGAAGTACTTGAGCGTGCTCTGGACCGGCTTGCAGGCGCTCTGGCCCAGGCCGCACAGGGCCGTATGGGTGATGGTGTCCGCCAGCTCCTCCAGAAGGTCCAGGTCCTCCAGGGTGCCCTTGTTGGCAATGATCCGGTCCAGGATCTCCAGCATCCGCTTGGTGCCCTCCCGGCAGGGAACGCACTTGCCGCAGGACTCCTTCTGGGTGAACTCCATGAAAAACCGGGCGGTCTCCACCATGCAGGTGTCCTCGTCCATGACCACCAGGCCGCCGGAGCCGATCATGGCGCCGATGCTCTTGAGAGAGTCAAAGTCCAGGGGCAGGTCCAGGTGCTCTTTGCTGGCGGTGGTGGCGCCGCCGGAGGGACCGCCGATCTGGACGGCCTTGAACTTCTTGCCGTTCCGGATGCCGCCGCCGATGTCAAAGACCACCTCCCGGATGGTGGTGCCCATGGGGACCTCGATGAGGCCGGTGTTCACCACGTTGCCGGTGAGGGCAAAGGCCTTGGTGCCGGGGCTGGTGCGGGTGCCGATGGAGCGGTACCACTCCACACCGTTGCGGATAATGAGGGGGACGTTGGCGAAGGTCTCCACGTTGTTGAGCACCGTGGGCTCCGCCCAGAGGCCGTGCTCGATGGTGCGGGGCGGCTTTACCCGGGGCATGCCCCGGCTTCCCTCGATGGAGGCGGTGAGGGCGCTTCCCTCGCCGCACACAAAGGCGCCGGCACCCCGGTTGACACGGATGCGGAAGGAGAAGTCGCTGCCCATGATGTGGTCGCCCAAAAGGCCGAAGGCCTCCGCCTTGGCAATGGCGGTCCTGAGGCGGTTCACCGCCAGGGGGTACTCCGCGCGGACGTAGATATATCCGGTGTCGCTGCCCACGGCCAGCCCCGCGATCATCATGCCCTCCAGCACGCTGTGGGGGTTGCCCTCCATGATGGAGCGGTCCATAAAGGCGCCGGGGTCTCCCTCGTCGCCGTTGCACACCACATATTTCTGCGCCGAGGTCTGCTTGCGGGCGCCTTCCCACTTTCTGCCCGCCGGGAACCCGCCGCCGCCACGGCCCCGGAGACCGGAGTCCGTGATGTTCTTGCAGATCTCCTCGCCGGTCATCTCAAAAAGCGCCTTTTCAAAGGCGGCGTAGCCCCCCTTGGCGATGTACTCCTCAATGTCCTCGGCGTCGCTGCTGCCGCAGTTTTCCAGCACCACCCGGTGCTGTTTTTTATAGAATGGAATATCCGCCTGCCGGGGATAGGCCACCCCGTCCAGGTGGTAAACCAGGCGGTCGATGATCTCGCCGCCCAGAACGGTCCGCTCCAGGATCTCATGGCAGTCCTCCGGGGTGACATGGATATACATGACCCCCATGGGCTCGATATGGACCAGCGGACCCATCTCGCAAAAGCCGTGGCAGCCGCTCATCTTCACATGGAGGCTCTTTTCCTCATCCGTATCGTGCTTGAGCCCCACGTAGACGGCAAGCCCCCGCCGCTCACACTCGGCCTTGATATTCTCATAGATCTTCATGGCGCCGCCGGCGATGCAGCCGGTGCCGGCGCAGATCAAAACGGCAGGCACCTGCTCGCTCTGCTTGAGGGCGTTGCGGGCGTTGGCCTGAAAGACATGGAAGCTCTCCCGCGTCAGTTTGGTCTCAATCATACGGCGCGCTCCTCCTTTGCCCGGATCTCCTCCAGCAGGGCCAGAGCCGCCTCCGGCGTCATTTTCGCGTGGACCTCACCGTCCACCGTCATCACCGGCGCCAGGCCGCACGCCCCCAGACAGGCCACTGTCTCCAGGGTAAAAAGGCCGTCTGCCGAGGTCTTCTTCCGCCCCGCAAGGCCCAGATAGTCGTGGACCGCATCATAGATGGGCTGAGACCGGCGGACATGACAGGCGGTGCCGGCGCATACTTTGATCACATGCTTTCCCTTGGGTTCCAGGGAGAAATTCTCATAAAATGTGGCGACGCTGTACACCTTGGCAGTGCCGATGTGCAGATTTTCCGCCACCCGGGTCAGGGCTTGTTCGCTGAGGTACTTGTCCGCTGCCTGGATCTCCTGCATGATGGCAATCAGGTTTGCCGGATCGCAGTCGAATTGCGCGCAGATCTCATTGATGTGCGCAAGATCTTCCATGGGCCTTCCTCCTATGTTTTGTGATGGTTCCGGCAGGTGCCGTCTTCTCTATTAAATGCCCGGCAGCAGCAAAAAGCAAGCCTTGTTCCGCCAGTTTTTGTGGAATGTGCGAAAATTTACGAGTTCTGAAGAGAACATCTTTGCTGTTTTGCTGGTTTTCTTTCGGGGAATCCCGCTGTTTTTCTGCTTTGGCCTCTTGTTTGCAGGCGAATTGTTCGGTATACTAAGATTGTAATCTTATGCGGTCGCGGCATTGCCGCAGGAGGCGGTTCCAACGCCTCAACTGTGTGATTTTCTTGTGGAAAGGAGCCTTTGTTATGGCGCCTGTCAATTTATATCCTGATCTTGCATCCAACGTTCCCACCACCCTTCTGGTGGTGGATGACGATGAGATAAACCGGCTGATCCTGGGCAATATCTTTGCGTCCCAGTACACCATCCAGGAGGCCTCCAACGGCAGGGAGGGACTGGAGAAGATCCTGGCCGGACCGGAGCGGCTGTGCGCAGTGCTGCTGGATGTGATGATGCCGGAGATGGACGGGATCCAGGTGCTGCGGCACCTGAAAGAGGCGGACGTGCTGCGCCGCCTGCCGGTGTTCCTCATCACCGCGGAGGCCAGCGGCAGCGTAATGAAAGAGGCCTATGAGCTGGGTGTGATGGACGTCATCAGCAAGCCCGTGATCCCCTATGTGGTGCAGCGGCGGGTCCAGTCGGTGATTGAACTCTATCAGGCCCGGCGCCGGCTGAGCCATGTGGTGGAGATCCAGCAGTCGGAACTGTTGGAGAAGGCCCAGAAGATCGTGGAGCTGAACATGGGCATGATCGAGGCGCTGTCGGCAGCCATCGAATTCCGCAACGGCGAGTCCGGTGAGCACGTCCACCGCATCCACGACATCACCGAATTCCTTCTGACCAACACCCCCCTGGGAGAGGGGCTGACCCCCGACGAGATCGGCCAGATCTCCCTGGCGGCCATCATGCACGACGTGGGCAAGATCGCCATTCCCGACGCCATCTTGAACAAGCCCGGCAAGCTCACGCCGGAGGAGTTTGAGATCATGAAGACCCACACCATCCAGGGCGCCCATCTGCTGGAGAAGATCCCCCAGCTGCGGGAGAGCGGGTCCTACCACTACGCCTGCGACATCGCCCGCCACCACCATGAGCGCTGGGACGGCCGGGGGTATCCCGACGGCCTGAAGGGCGACGAGATCTCCATCTGGGCCCAGGTCGTGTCCCTGGCGGATGTATACGACGCCCTGAGCTGCAAGCGAGTATACAAAGATGCCTTCCCCCGGCAGAAGGTGCTGGATATGATCCGGGAGGGACAGTGCGGCGCATTCAACCCGCAGCTGCTGGAGTGCTTTTTCTCCGTGGAAGAGCGGCTCCACCGGCTCTATGAACCCAAATAAGCCGTAAAACAAAAGAGGGAGGAACAATCATGGACACCAGAAAAAACGAGCGGCTGATCGCCGCGGGGATCGACACCGCCAGCGCGCTGGAGCGCATGATGGGAAATGAGATGCTTCTGGAGCGGTTTTTGAAGCGGTTTCTGGACGATCCCAATTTTGAGACCCTGAAGCGGGCCATCGCCGAAAATGACCAGGACGCCGCCCTCACCGCCTCCCATACGCTCAAAGGGCTTTGCGGAAACCTCTCCATGACGGTGCTCTTCGACCTGTTTACCCGGCAGGTGGCCGCCTTCCGCGCCGGGGACTGGGCCGGTGCCGCAGCCATGATGGAGGACATCTCAGCCGCTTATGACCAGGTGACGGCGGCTGTGCGGGAGGTCTTTGCGCAATGAGCGCCCGGGTCCGGGGACAGCGCAGGTCCCGGCTGCGCCGTATTCTGCGGGGCATGCGGCTCAACTTCATCACGCTGGGCCTGCTGATCGTTCTGACAGTCCTGGGCCTGTCCTTGATCCGCACCTCCCTGCTGAAAAACGCCCAGGAAACCGGGACCGCCCTGACGCAGATCTATGCCGCCGAGGGAGAGAGCAACCTCACCATTTATGAGACGCTTCTCTCCTTTGGCACCTCCTCCATCAGCGACCGCCTTGCCAGCAAAACGTCCCGGGAGGATCTGGTCTCCTGGCTGAATCTCTACTTCCAGCGGGTGGAGGCTGTCCTTGGAAAGGGGATCGTGGATCCCTACCTGGTCCTGGACGGAAAGATCCTGGCCGCCAACCCCTGGGACGGCGACGACTCCTATGATGTCTCCTCCACGGAATGGTATCAGAAAGCGCGCGAGGCCGGAGGCGAGGTGATTTTCACCAACGTCTACACGGATGCCATCTATGATAAGCCGGTCATCACGGCGGCTCAGCAATGCGGAGACGGGGACGCTGTTCTGGCCTTCGATATTTTCCCTGAAAATTCTGACTTCCAGTTTGATTCTCCTGAGCAGCTCAAGGAGGATTCCTTTTTCCTGTGCGACAGTGCGGGCACCATCATCTACCAGCAGACCAACATGACGCAGTCTCAGGAAGATGTACAAAACTACCTCAACACCATCATCCAAAAAATCGACGCCGGGGAACTGGACGATTATACCCACCCCATCGCAGACCTGGACGGAAACCTTCGGGTTGTTTCCTACACCCGGATGGATAATGGCTGGATCTCCATTATCACAGTCCCCTACGTGAGCATCTTAGGCAGCTTCAACTGGCTGAGCCTGTTCTTTATTTCCATCATCGCGATCTTTTTCCTGGCTCTGCTGGGGATGACCTGGCGGGACATGAAGGTCAACGCCCGCATGGAGCGTGCCAACGAGACGGTCCAGGCCCTGGGCAACTCCTACTACGCCCTCTACCGGGTCAATTTCCAGCAAGACACCTATGAGCTGATCAAGTGCCCCGCGCACTCGAACATCCCCCGTTCCGGAACGTATTCTGATCTGCTGCAGCTGGCTGGAAATGTCATCGAGGCCAACGCCTATCAGGAATTTCTGGAAAACTTCTCCGCCGAAAATATCCGCCGTCTGGTCAGACAACAGACCCGGGACTTCGGCGGCGATTTCCTGCGCCGGTTCGGGGAGGACTACCGCTGGGTCAACGCCCGCATCCTCTATGACGAATCCCTTTCACCGGAGGAAGTGGTCCTCTCCCTGCGGGAAGTGGATCAGGAAAAGCAGCAGCAGCTCAGGGAGCGCAAGCTGCTGGAGGACTCCCTGGAGATCGCCCGCCAGAATGAGGCGTCCAAGCAGTCCTTTTTCAGCAGCATGTCCCACGACATGCGCACGCCCCTCAATGCCATTATCGGCCTTTCCCAGCTGGCCGGCCAGCATACGGACGAGCCGGAAGAGATCTCCAAGTATCTCTGCCGGATCAACACCGCCAGCCGCCAGCTGCTGGAGCTGATCAACGACATTCTGGACATGTCCCGCATGGAGCAGGGAATGGTCACCCTGAACAACACCCCCATCGACCTCAAGGCCTGCGTGGAGGAGTGCCTGGAGACCTTCCGCTACCAGGCCGAGCAGCAGGGCAAGCAGCTGACCTGGGGCTTTTCCCTGGAAAACAACCGCCTGCTGGCGGATCCCTTCCGGCTCCAGCAGATCCTCAACAACCTGCTCTCCAATGCCTTCAAATTCACCAACAAGGACGGCCGGGTCTCCCTGCAGGTCTCCCAGCTGGACAGCGGAGAGTATGCCAAGTATAAATTCGTGATCTCCGACAACGGCATCGGCATGTCTCCGGAATTTTTGCCCCACCTGTTCGACCCCTACTACCGGGAAATGCGCTTTACCGACCGTCAGGCAGTGGGCACAGGGCTGGGCATGTCCATTGTCAAGAGCCTCGTGACCCAGATGAACGGCGAGATCCGTGTGGAGAGTCATCCAGACGAGGGCACTACCTTCACGGTGATCCTGCCTTTCCCCGTCATCGAGGCGGACCACGAACCGGATGCCGCTTCTGCTTCGGAGGAGTCCTTCTCCCTGGAGGGCCTCCGCATTTTGCTGGCGGAGGACAACGAGGTGAACATGGAGATCTTCACCGAGCTTTTGACCATGCACGGCGTGGAGGTCACCCAGGCGTGGAACGGCCGGGAGGCGCTGGATCTCTTTACCCAGTCGGCTCCCTTCACCTTTGACGCCGTTTTGCTGGACATGCAGATGCCCCAGATGGATGGATGCGAAGCCGCCCGGCGCATCCGCGCCCTTCCCCGGCCGGACGCCCGTGGGGTCCCCATCATCGCCGTGACTGCCAATGCCTTTGCCGAGGACATCGCTGCCACCGCCGCCGCGGGGATGAACGCTCATATTTCCAAGCCCATTGATTTCAACGGACTTTGTAAAACCCTGGAATATTGGACCCGCAGGGCCCGAAATCAGCAGCAGGAGGAATCAGCAAAGCCATGAAAAAGAAGAACACCCGCTTTTTGTGGATCAGCCTGATCAGCATTCTGGCCCTGTGCGTAGGAGTCTTCGTGTGGATCACCTCCTACATGGTCGGGGAAAGCGACAAGGCCATCAACCGGGTGGGCGGGATCTATATGCAGGAGATGAACCATCAGCTGCAGCTGCACTTCAGCTCCATCATCAATCTGCAGCTCTCCCAGGTGGAGGGCACCATCTGGCGCACACCGCCGGAATCCGTGACCTCCTACAATGAGGAAATGTGTGATGAACTGGCCACCAGCGCCATTGCCCGGGACTTTTTCTATCTGGCCCTTTACTCCAAGGACGGAGATGCGGACGTCCTCTACGGCGATCCCGTCACCATTTTGAACGAGGACACCTTCCTCGCGTCCCTGAACCAGGCAGAAAAGAAGGTAACACTGGGCATCACCGAAAGCGGCGAACGGCTGCTTTTGCTGGGGGTCCCCGTGGGCTACCCCGCCTCCCAGGGCTATCCCATGCAGGATGGGAGCCACTGCACGGCGCTGGTTGCCGGCATTCCCATCGAGTACATCAACGAGACCATGTCCCTGGACGTGGACGACTCCCTCATCTACTCCCACATCATCAGCCAGGACGGCACCTTCATCATGGAAAACGCCGACGACATCGGAGGCACCTATTATGACTGGCTGCTGCGGCGATGCACCTTCGAAGACCAGACGCCCGAAGAGGCGGTCTCTGCGTTGGAGGGGGCCATCAGCCATGGCGAGGAATATGCCACTTCTTTGAGTGTGGACGGTCAGCGCCGGCACATTTACTGCTCTCCGCTGCCCAACTCCGAGTGGTATCTGGTGACGGTGATGCTCTACGGCACGCTGGATGAGGCAGTGGCAAGCCTGGGGTATCAGCACATCTACACCGCCCTGGGCGGCTGCGGAGTGATCATCGCGGCGCTGCTGCTGGTGTTCTACCTCTACTTCCGCATGTCCCAGCAGCAGCTGACCCGGCTGGAAAAGGCCCAGCGGGAGGCGGAGCGGGCCAACCAGGCCAAGAGCGAGTTCCTCTCCAACATGAGCCACGACATCCGCACGCCCATGAACGCCATCGTGGGCATGACGGCCATTGCCGCCGCCCATATGGATCAGCCCGCCCAGGTGCGGGACTGCCTGCACAAGATCACCCTCTCCAGCCAGCACCTGCTGGGCCTGATCAACGACGTGCTGGACATGTCCAAGATCGAAAGCGGCAAGCTGACGCTGAACATGGACCTGCTGTCCCTGCGGGAAGTGACGGAGAACATCGTCAACATCATCCAGCCCCAGGTAAAGGCCAAGCAGCAGTCCTTTGACATCTTTATTCAGAACATCCAGACCGAGCAGGTCTACTGCGACGGCGTGCGGCTCAACCAGGTGCTGCTGAACCTCCTCTCCAACGCGTTGAAATTCACGCCGGAGGGCGGCTCCATCAGCATGACCCTTTCCCAGGAGGACTCCCCTCGGGGTGAGGACTACGTCCGCACCCACTTCCGTGTCCGGGACAACGGCATCGGCATGTCCCCGGAGTTCCAGAGCCGCATCTTCGAGTCCTTTATGCGGGAGGACAACAACCGGGTGCAGAAGATCGAGGGCACCGGCCTTGGCATGACCATCACCAAATACATCGTGGATGAAATGCAGGGCACCATCGAGGTGGAGAGCGAGCTCAACCAGGGCTCGGAGTTCCATGTGGTGCTGGATCTGGAAAAGGCCCCCTGTCAGGAGGCAGACATGGTCCTGCCCCGCTGGGAAATGCTGGTGGTGGACGACGACGAGCAGCTTTGCCAAAGCGCGGTGGAGTCGCTGCGGGAGATCGGCATCCACGCCGAACCGGCTCTGGACGGTCCCACGGCCATCCAGATGGCAGCATCCCGCCACCAGGCGGGCCGGGATTACCACATCGTCCTGCTGGACTGGAAAATGCCCGGCTTGGACGGCATCGAGACCGCCCGGCAGCTGCGCAAGACCATCGGCGAGGAAGTCCCCATCCTGCTCATCTCCGCCTACGACTGGAGCGGCGTGGAGGAGGAGGCCCGGCAGGCGGGCATCAGCGGCTTTATCGCAAAGCCCCTCTTTAAATCCACGCTGTACTATGGCCTGAGTCGGTTTGCCGCCTCCGGCGACGGCACCGCGGAATCCCCTGCCGAAGCCACGCCCGACTACACCGGCCGCCGCCTGCTGCTGGCAGAGGACAACGATCTCAACTGGGAGATCGCCAACGAACTGCTCTCCGCTCACGGCTTCGTGCTGGACTGGGCGGAAAACGGGCAGATCTGCGTGGACAAATTCTGTGCTGCCCAGCCCGGCTTTTACGACGCGGTGCTGATGGACCTGCGGATGCCGGTGATGAACGGCTACGAGGCCGCCAAGGCCATCCGTGCCTCCGGCCGGGCCGACGCGGACATCCCCATCATCGCCATGACGGCGGACGCCTTCTCCGAGGACATCCAGAAATGCCTGGAGTGCGGGATGAACGCCCATGTGTCCAAGCCCATTGACATCCGGGAGCTGCTGCGGCTGCTGCAAAAGTATCTGGGCTGATCCCCATTCCGCAAACAAGGAGCGCCGCCGGAAATCCCGGCGGCGCTCTTCATTCTTTTTCCGGTCTGTCAGCAGTCCTCCGGATGTTCCAAGTCCAGCGTCTGCCAGGTCTCGCCGCTCTCCAGGTCCTTCCAGGAAAAGACCGTGCCCTCCGCCGTGAGATAGCTGCGGCGGCTGCCGTTTTTTGGCAGCGACACGGAGCCGGGGTTCAGCGTGAACCCCTCCTCCCGGCGCTGCCAGCCGGGGATATGGGTGTGGCCCTGGACCACCACGTCCCGGGGCAGCAGCGGCGGCAGCGGGCGGTGTCCGTGAACGGCGTAGAGGGTCCGGCCGCCCCAGGTGAGGACGGCGTATTCCGCCAGAATGGGGAAGTCCAGCACCATCTGGTCCACCTCGCCGTCACAGTTGCCCCGGACGCACAACAAATGCTCCCGGACGCCGTTGAGCAGCTCAATGACCTGCTTGGGGGCATAGCCCTCCGGCAGATCGTTCCGGGGACCGTGGTACAAAAGGTCTCCCAGCAGCAACAGCCGCTCCGCGCCCTCCTGCCGGAAGCGC
Organism: uncultured Oscillospiraceae bacterium; assembly: GCA_944387015.1. Lineage (GTDB taxonomy): Bacteria > Bacillota > Clostridia > Oscillospirales > Oscillospiraceae > Oscillibacter. The sequence goes on along the minus strand of CALXDH010000005.1, from coordinate 71,169 downwards.
TGCAGCAGCAGCTCGCTGTACCGGGCGGAGCCGTGGAGGTCGGAGGCGATCATCAGCTTATCCATCTTGCGTTCTCCTTTCCCGCCGCTGGGTGCAAACGGCGGTGACAGCGTTTTGCACCAGTATCCCACAGCGGCCGCCGGAATGCAACCGGCGGCCGCTGTTTTGCTGCTGCGGAATCTTGCCCTTCGCGTCTTCCGGGCAACGGATCAGGCCTGCTCCCGCTCCAGCAGGGCGGGCGTTTTCCGGTCCGGACGGACGTAAAGCAGCATGGCCAGCGCCACCGTCACCGGCACGCTCAGCACCACGCCGAAGCTGCCCGCAAGGCCCTGCATGACGGCGATGCCGATGTTGTTGGAGTTGATGATCTGGAGCCAGGGCAGGTCGTAGGCGTAGTCCAGCACCAGCATGGACACGCTGCCGCCGGCAAAGGCCAGGATCAGCGTGTTGGAGTCGGTGCCCATCATGTCCCGGCCCACCCGCATGCCGGCCTGGAACAGCGCCCGGCGGGAGATGTCCGGCGTCTGGGCCTGGACCTCCGCCATGGAGCTGGCGATGGACATGGCCACGTCCATGGTGGCCCCCAGGGAGGAGATCAAAAGCCCGGAGAACAGCAGTCCGCCCACCTGGATGTCCGCGGTGCTCCAGAGGGTCATGAGGCTTTCGATGTCGCTGACGTTCCAGCCGGTGATGCCGGTGGCAAGGGAGAAGAGGGAGGCGGCCACACCGGCCATCACCACGCCGGCCACGGTGCCGGCGGTGGCCACCAGCGTCTTGCGGGTGGGGCCGCCCACCAGCCACAGTGTCACCACCGCAGTGACGGCGCACACCAGCACAGCGCTCCAGAAGGGGGACCAGCCCCGGTACACCAGGGGCAGATACACCCACAAAATGCAGCCGAAGGTAAACACCAGTCCCAGGGCGCCCTTGGCCCCCTGCCAGCCGCCGATGAGACACAGCGCCAGCAGATACAGCGCCGCGAAGGCCAAGATCTGGAACTCCCGGTCCTGGGCGTAGACGCTGGAGACCACCGTGTCCCCCGCCAGGCTCTGCATCACCACTACCTTCATACCCACGGTGCAGGGCGCACCGAACAAAAAGCCGGAGCTGGAGGTGGTCTCGATCTCCCGCCCCTTGAGTTCGCCGGTCTTCATCAAAACCCGGACCACCTGCTCGCCCACCCGGCTGCCGTCGGGCTGGACGTTGTCCTGCAAAATCTCGGTGACCACGCCCTTTTCAAAGGTCTGCCCCTCCCGGGAGACCAGCGCCACCTTGTCCACCTGATTGAGCCGGACCACCAGCAGCAAAAACAGCGCCAGCAGTACCAGCGGCGGCGCCCAGCGCTTCCAAACCATACGCTTCACGGGAAAGACCTCATTTCATGAAAAAGTAAACAGCGTCTCTCCGCAGGCAGAGTGCCTGCGGAGAGACGGAGCAGGGGATGGGGAACGGGATCAGCCCAGCTTGGTCAGGGCGTAATCCGCAGTAGAGGCGGTGACGGCAGTGCCGGTCAGCAGACCGTTGCTCTTGGCATAGCTCAGGCCCTGGGCGGGCGTGGCGCTGACGGAGGCACCGGCCTTGCCCTTGACGGCGGCATAGCGGGTCAGCATGGCCGCGAACTGGGCCTGGGTGATGGTCTCATCGGGCTGGAAGGCGGTACCGGTGACACCCTTGACGATGCCCTGCGCCTTGGCCCAGGCCACGGCCTTCAGATAGGAGGCGTCGGCGGACACATCCGCAAAGCCTGCGGCGGTGGAGACGGCGGGACGGCCGGCGGCGTCATACAGGCGCTGCACCGCCTGGGCGCGGGTCAGGGGAGCGGTGAGGCTCTCGCCGTCGCCGGTCTTGTTGATGGTGAAGGTGGAGTCGATCTTCTCCGTCTTGCCGTCGGCAGTCAGCTGATAGGTGTCGATGGAGAAGGAGGTCTCGCTGAGGGTGATGACGGACCAGCTGGGCAGCCAATTCTGGCTGCGCTCGGCGATGTAGTCCTGCTGGGTGGAGATCAGCTCATAGTACTTGGAGCCGGAGGCGGAGTTTGCGGTCATGTACAGCGTGCCGTTGGGGTTGGTGACGGTGTTGCCCACAGCCGTCTCGATGGTGTAGCACTTGTTGTCGGCCTGGAAGTTGTTCAGCAGGGCCTCGCCGGCAGTGTCGCCGTCAGCGGGGGACAGGGGGATCTGGGTGTTGTTGGTGGTGTTGTAGGCGTGATCCCAGTCGTAGTCGCTGCCGTCGGCGTTGAGCTGGAACTCGTAGGCGCCGTGGGTCTGCCCGTCGCCGTAGAGCAGCTTGGAGCGGCTGTAGGTGTGGTCGTGGCCCTGGAGCACCACGTCGATGTCGTACTGATCAAAGATGGGGGTCAGCTGGGTCCGCAGGATCATGCCGTCGGTGTCGGAGTGATCCAGGCCGCTGCCGTAGATGTCCTGATGGATGGTGACGATACGCCAGGCGGCGTCGGGATCGGAGGCAATGGCCTCAGCAATGGCCTGCTTGTGCTCAGCCACGTTATAGTTGTTGGTGTTGAGCACGATGAACAGCCCGTCGCCATAGGAGTAATAGTAGTCGCCGCCGGCCTGGGTGGTGCCGTAATCCGTGGCGTTGGGGTTATTGAAGTGGTAGGTATAGTCGGCGTTCAGGGAATCATGGTTGCCGATGGTGGTGGCAACGGGGAGAGACGTCAGTGCCTCGGGGCTGAGATAGCCGGCGTACTCCTCCTCCTTGGGCTTGCCGGTCTTGTTGACCTGGTCGCCGGCGGAAATGATGAAGCTCACATCGGGGTCCTGGGCCAGAGCAGCCTCCAGCGTCCGGTTCCAGCCGAAGGCGTCGTTCCGGGCCGCGGTATTGGCGGCGCCGCTGTCAGCCGCCAGCGTCTCGCCGCCCTGGGGCTGGCCCTTGGAGGCGCCGATCTGGGGATCGCCCACATAGAGCATCTTCACCGTGGAGAAGCTGCGGGTCTGGTAGGTCTCCACGTCGGACTGGACACCGTTTTTCTCCACCGTGTAGTAATAGGTGGTGTTCTCCTTCAGTCCGGTGACGGTGACATGGTTGTAGTCATAGGCCACACCGTCGGTCAGGGAGGCGTCCACGTCGGCAGCCTTGCCGGTAAAGGTCTTGAGATTGTTCCGGTCCGTGCCGAAGTGGACCACGGGGGTGGCTGCCTTGCCGTTGTCCTTGCTGTACCAGGCAAAGTTCAGCTCCGTCTCGTCAGCGCCGGGGGTCAGGGACACCTTGGTGTAATCCGTGGCCACGCTCTCCCAGTCCTGGGTCCAGGCGGTCCACTCAGCGCTGCCGCCCACAGAGGCACCGTTGTTGTAGTGCTCGGTGGCAGCCAGCGCGGGAACCACCGTCCCTACCAGCAGTGCACCGCACAGAGCACCGGTCAGGACTCTCTTCTTCATTTCCATTTTGATCCTTCCTCACACTTGATTCTGAAATGATTTGTCAGAAATTCCTTTCGACAGCAGTGAGTATAGTCCCCTTTTTTTGGCCATTCAATAAAGTTTCCGAACTTTTCAAAAAGGTTTTACCGGAATTTTACCTTTTGTCCCCCTCTTTTACAAACCTGTTACCCATATAAAATCGGGGGAGTCTGCCGAGGCACGGCAGGCGGTCTCTCTGCCGGATTTCGCCCGCTTCCCAGAAAATTCCCCCTCCAAAGCGCCGCTTTTTCCTTTTTTTGCAAATTGCCGAGGAACTCGACAGAATCAGACAGAATCCCTTCTTCATTTTGTGTATGATAACACCAACGACATCAAGATTTTGTGGAGCCAACGAAAAGGAGGAACCTTCAGATGCAAAATCTCACAAAAGAGTATCTGCTGCTGTTCAACGCCATCACCGACGCCGAAACGCTTCTCGCCCGTCTGCGGGCCGATCTGATCGCCACGCAGCAGCAGGCCGAAGCCCTGTTCCTGGAGGGCGGAGAGGATGTCTCCCAGGAAGACCATCCCCATTCCTGACGTTTGAGGGGGGCCGACGGGATCAGATCCCGCCGGCCCCTTGTTGCATTTATCCGGGACTTTTCCCCCGGTCTGTGGTATGGTAAAGAAAAAGAATCTGCATACCGGAGGTTTTCTATGCTGCATATCGGCTGTCATCTCTCCGCCTCCCGAGGCTTTGCGGCCATGGGCCGTCAGGCACTGGAACTGGAGGCGGATACGTTTCAGTTTTTCACCCGCAATCCCCGGGGAAGCCGGGCCAAGGACCTGGACCCCGCGGACGCGGCGGCGCTGCGGGAGCTGCTGACGGCACACCGCTTTGCCCCGCTCATCGCTCACGCCCCCTATACGCTCAACCTCTGCGGCGCAGAGGAGAAAAACCGCCGCTTTGCCCAGGAGACCATGGCGGACGACCTCAGCCGCCTGGAGCACCTGCCGGGCCAGTACTATAACTTCCACCCCGGCAGCCATGTGGGCCAGGGGATCGACGCCGGCATCGCCCTGATCGCCGACGGCCTTAACGCCATCCTCCGCCCCGACCAGTCCACCACCGTGCTGCTGGAGACCATGGCCGGAAAGGGCACGGAGGTGGGCGGCCGGTTCGAGGAGCTGCGGGCCATTCTGGACCGGGTGGAGCTGGGGGAGAAGATGGGGGTGTGTCTCGACACCTGCCACGTCTCCGACGCCGGGTACGACCTGATCGGCGACCTGGACGGGGTCTTGACGGAGTTCGACCGGGTCATCGGCCTCTCCCGGCTCAAGGCCATCCATCTCAACGACAGCAAAAATCCTGCCGGTGCCCGGAAGGACCGGCACGCGTGCATCGGGGAGGGCTGCATCGGCCTGGAGGCCCTGACCCGGGTGGTTCGCCACCCGGCCCTGCGGGAGCTGCCTTTCTGTCTGGAGACTCCCAACGAGCTGCCCGGCTATGCCCGGGAGATCGCGCTGATGCGTCGCCAGGCGGAGGAAGCGTGACCCTAAGCGCCGCATATCCGCCAGCTGAACGCCGGGGCTTCCCAAATACAAGAAAAACGCAGGAACGGCTTTGCCGTTCCTGCGTTTTTTGCTGCCCCTCAGTCGTAGTGGAGGGCGTCGATGGGGTTGAGATTTGCTGCCTTCTTGGCGGGGATATAGCCGAAGACGATGCCGATGCCGGTGGACACGCCGAAGGCCACTACCACTGCCAGCAGGCTGGGGCTGACGGTGATGGGCGTATCCGGCATGATCCGGGCAATGACGACCGTGGCCACGGAGGAGAGGCCGTAGCCCAGGAGGATCCCCAGAATACCGCCCAGGGAAGAGGTGGTGGCTGCCTCGATGACGAACTGGCGCATGATGACGCTCTCCCGTGCGCCCAAGGCCTTGCGGATACCGATCTCCCGGGTCCGCTCGGTGACGGAGACCAGCATGATGTTCATGATGCCGATGCCGCCTACCACCAGGGAGATGGCCGCGATGGCAGCTAGGACATAGATAATGACGTTGACCATTTCGTTCATGGTATCCAGCATTTCCGCCATGCTGGTGACGGTGTAGGCGTCGTCATCTTCAAAAATGGCATACAGCTCACTTTCCACCAGGGTCTTTGCCTCTGTGACCCGGTCCTTGTCCTGGACCGTGATGGTATAGCTGCTGATGGTCCCGGTGTAGTTGAGCCGGGAGGCGGTGGTATAGGGGAGGTAGACGCAGTCGTCCGTGCCGCCCTCTTCCAGCTCACTGGACTGCTGGTCCATGACCCCCACGATGGTGAAGGTATTGCCGCCGATCTTCAGGGGCTGGCCCACGGCGTTCCCGCCGAAATAGGCCATGTTCAGATACTGGCCGATCACGCAGACCCTCTGCCGGTTTTCCATGTCGGTGTACTGGAGCCCCCGGCCCTGGACCACCTCATAGCCCTTCATGGAAAAATAGTCCTCGCTGACGCCTGTCATGGTGGTGGTCGTGATGCTGTCGCTGCCGATCTTCAAAATGCCTACCATGGCGACAGTGGGGGAGATCTGCTTGAGCAGGTCGCTGTTTTCCTCCACCATTTCATACATCTGCTCTTCGGAGACGGAACGGGAGGAGCCACGGCCCACGATCATCACGGTCAGCGAATCGGTGCCCATGTCCTCGAACTGGCTTTCGATATAGCCCTGCATACCGTTGCCAAGGCCCACGATGACGATCACCGCGCACACGCCGATGATGATGCCCAGCATCGTCAGGAAGGTGCGCATTTTGCTGCCCAGAATATTTTTCAGGGCCAGCTGAAAGGTTTCGAGGAGACTCATTTGACGCCCATCCCCTTTCCGGCCTGGTTCGGTGTGACCACCGCCTCCGGGGCGCTGGCGTCGCCGTCATAGATCACCCGGCCGTCTTCCAGCCGGATGATCCGCTGGGCCTGGACGGCGATGGAGTTGTCATGGGTGATGAGGACCACGGTATTTCCGGCGGCGTGAAGCTCCTGGAGCATGGCCAGCACCTCCCGGCCGGTGCGGGAGTCCAGAGCACCGGTGGGCTCATCGGCCAGAATCACGGCAGGCTCTCCCGCCAGAGCTCTTGCAATGGACACCCGCTGCTGCTGGCCGCCGGAGAGCTGCATGGGCTTGTGGCGCAGCTTGTCGCCCAGGCCCACCAGCTCCAGGGCGACCTTGGCCCGCTCCCGGCGCTCTGCCTTGGGAACGCCGGCGTACATCAGGGGGACCTCCACATTTTCCAGCAGCGTCAGCTTGGGCAGCAGATTATACTGCTGGAAAATGAAGCCCAGCATCTTGTTGCGGATGGCTGCCAGCTGGTTTTTGTTCATCTGGCCCACATCCTGGCCGTCCAGCAGATAGGTGCCGGAGGTGGGCACATCCAGGCAGCCGATGATGTTCATGCAGGTGGACTTGCCGGAGCCGGACTGGCCCACGATGGCCACAAATTCCCCCCGCTCGATCTTCATGGAAATGTCATTGGCGGCCCGGATCAATGTGTCGCCCATCTGATAGGTCTTGCAGACATGGCGGAACTCAATCAAAGGGCCCATCAGAAGCCTCCTCCGGGTCCGCCGCCCATACCGCCGCCGGGTGCGCCGCTCATGCCGCCCATACCGCCGGAGGGCATCATTCCCATAGCACCCATGGCCATGCCGTCGGAGCCGGAAGCGGTCTGAAGGTAAGCTACCGTGTCGCCTTCCTGCAGTCCGGAGAGGACCTGGGTATAACTGTCATCGCTGATGCCGGTCTCCACTTCCACGTAGACGTAGCCCTCGGGAGCCTCCTGGTCCACAGCATTCGCCGCGCTGGGAGAGTCCGCCGTGATGAGAACGGTATTGCCCCGGTTCACCGCGCCGCTGGGGATCGCCAGCACATCTTCGGCGGATTCCAGGATGATCTCCGCGTCCACATTCATACCGGGACGCAGTCCTTCAGTCTCGTCGATCCGGACCGTGACGGGATAGGTGGTGATGCCGCCGGAGGTGGTTCCTGCCACGGAGACCTTGGTGACCACACCGGTATAGGTGGTGCCCTCCACGGCGTCGGCGGTGATCTGGACCTCCTGGCCCACCGCCACGTCGGAGATGTCCAGTTCGTCGATGCTCATGGTCATCTCCAGGTAGCTCAGATCGTAAATGACGCACAGCGTACCGTCGGAACCGCCCTCGATCTTGTCGCCGGCCTTGGCGGTCTTGGTGACCACCTCACCGGAGATGGGGGCGGTGATGGAGTAGTCGTCCAGGGTCTCCTGGGCGTTTTCCAGGGAGGACTGAGCATTCTCCATGCTGATCTTGGCATTTTCAATGGAGTTATCCACACTGTCACCGGTAATGGTGCAGATCCGCTGGCCCTCGGAGATCGTGTCGCCGGCCAGCCAGCTCAGCCCCGTCACCTTACCGGAGGCCTCGGCGGTGACCACACTGGAGGCACTGAGGTTGATGGATGTCTGACCGTAGCTGGAATAGTTTCCGATGTAGATGCTGGCGGTATAGTCCGCAGTGACCAGGCCGGGGTTGGCGGCCTTCACCTGGACGGACACCGCCTGCAGACCGTTGGAGGTGGTAACCGTGGAGCTGGAGACCGCTGTCACGGTGCCGGTGGTGGTCCCGGCAAAGCCATTGATGTAGATGGTGGCGGTCTGGCCCACATAGAAGTCGGAGGGACTGGCATAGGGGAAGAGGCCGGTGAGGTAGATGTTGTTATCCCCCACGATCCGCATCAGCTCCGTACCGGCGCTGACGGTATCCCCGTTTTTGACATAGACCTCGCTGACCGTTCCGCTCATATCCGCAGTGGGATATTTGGCCTTCACCGCCTGCTCATAGTTGGTCTGGGCCTGGGTATAGCTGTTGCGGGCCTGGGTCTGGCTGTTGGAGGCGCCGGAGGAATCCAGGGTGTAGAGCAGCTGGCCCTCTTCCACCTGATCTCCCTCTTCAAACGTATCGCTGAGGATCTCGCCGGAGACCAGGGTGCTGACGGTGTAGGAGTCCGCCGGCTGCAGTGTTCCGCTGGAGCTGAGGGAGCGGGTGATGTTTCGTTTCTCCGCGGCGGCTGTCTGGTAGCTGGCCTCCGCCGAAGCCTCCTGGCCGCCCAGACCCCGGGCTGCCAGAATGCCGGCCACAATGGCCGCCACCAGCAGCAGCGCCAGGCATTTGCGCTTTTTCCCTTTGAGCAGTTTTTTCAGCCGCCCCTTTTTCGGAGCGGCGGGAATCTCTTCCGCCGGCTGTGCAACCGACAGCTGTTCCTCTGTTCGTTCTTCCTTCATGTCACTGGTTCCTTTCCATCGTTCTTCTCTGGAACGTTCTGGTCGCATGATACGGGAAGAAGCTAAAATTAATCTGAAAAATTCTTATTGTTTTTGTTGTGCTTTTTTGCCAAAAATCATCGTTTTTGCGCAAAATCAAAGCTTAAAAGTTTCTTAAAATATTTTGTTCAATTTTAGAAGCAGAAAAACGGCCCGCAGGCCGCCGGAGGATCTCCGACAGCCCGCGGGCTTTTCAAGTTGTTTTATCACGGTTCGCCGGGGAGGTCTTGCCCCCAGGCGATCAGGCAGCGGTGCGCTCCCGCCGGCCCAGCACGGCGTCCGCCAGCAGGCACAGCACCACGGTGGCCGCCATGTCCACCAGGGTGTAGCCCACCACGATGTCCACATGCATCAGCAGCCGGTAGAGGATAAAGCCCACCAGCCAGATCACCAGGTTCCGCCCGTCGAACGCCGCGTCAAAGCGGTCCCGGCGGAGGAAGAAGTGGTCGGCGATCTGCACGGCGATCATGGGAGCGAACACGGAGCCGATGAGGTAGAGGAAGTCGGTGATGTCATCCATGGGGAAGAGGATGGCGCCGGCAATGCCCGTCACCGTCACCACCACCGCCGTCCACTTGCCGTTGAGCTTTCCGCTGAGGGACTCGGCGGAGATCCCGGCGGACCAGGCGTCCAGGAAGGTTGTCGTCACCGTGGAGAGCACCAGGATCACCAGTGCCGCGATGCCCAGTCCCGCCTTCACCATGATCTGGGCGATGTCATACTCTCCGGTGTAGATGGCGGCGCCCATGCCGATCACATACATCCAGCAGGACACCACGCCGTAGGTGAGGGTGCTGGCCAGGGTGGCCTGGAAGGGCTTTTCCGCCTCCCGGGTGTAGTCGGAGATCAGCGGCAGCCAGGAAAGGGGCATGGCCACCGCCAGCTCCACCGCCGCGCCGAAGCTCATGGTCTCTCCCAGATCGCCGCCCACCGGGGCGCCGGAGAAGAAGATCACCTTGCACAGCACCAGCGTCAAAAGGAAGAGGGCCGTCATGGAGATCTTGTTGATGAGTCCCAGGTTGGTGATGCCCACCAGGATCCACACCAGGATGAGCCCGCCGATCACCAGGCACCAGATCCAGTGTCCGGCGCTGAAGATGCCGTCGATGGCCAGTGCGCCGTCATAGATCATGATGGCGGTCCAGCCCAGCAGCTGCAGCACGTTCAAAAAGGCAAAGAGCAGTCCGCCCTTCTGGCCGAAGCTCATCTTCACCGTCTCCATGGCGCTGCGGCCGGTGCGGCCGCCGATGAGGCCCGCCAGGAAAAAGAGGGCGCAGCCGATGACGTGGCCCAGCAAAATGGCGGCAAAGCCCCGGGCCATGCCCAGAGGGGCGAAGCTGGTACCGGTGAGGATCTCCGCCAGGGAGACGCCTGCGCCGAACCAGATGAGACTGTTTTGGAAAGTAGAGGTCTTTTTCATATCCAATCCTTTCTCCCGCAGGTCTGTTCCCGAAAGGAGCGGACCTCTCAGGTGCGCTCCTCCCAGGCCATATCCCAGAAGGAGGCCTCATACCGGGAGCAGGCGGTGAAAATCTCCTCCAGGTAGCGCAGCTGCTCTTCGGTGTAGTCCGCCGTCAAGCGCTCCAGCATGTCCTTGAGGATCACGTTGTTGCCGGTGTAGCGGTCGGTGATGTAGCCCCGCACCCAGCGGCCGTACAGGGGATGGTCGGGTGCCCCGGGGTTCTCTTCCACGATCCGGCGGGCGATGACCTCATAGCTGTACGCGCAGGAGAAGATGGCGGTGAGCACCTCGGCCTCGCCGCCCTTGTAGGCCACGCTGAGCATATAGGAGGTATAGGAGCGGTTGTCCTGGGCGATGGGGGTCCGGTCCAGCTCCTCCTGGGTGATGCCGAAGTCGGCCATATAGCCGTTGTGGACGTTGACCTCGCCGTCCAGGATGGCCTGGATGTACTTGGCGAAGAGCTTCATGACCTCCACGCTCTTGCTCTTGGCCACGCCCACGGCAAAGACCTTGGTATAGTCCATCAGGTACCAATAGTCCTGAATGATGTAGCGCCGGAATTTCTTCACGTCCAGCGTACCGTTTTTGAGACCCTGGACAAAGGGTTTTTCGTGATACCCCGCCCAGATGTCCTCTGTTGCGTTCAGCAGCCGTTCCACAGTGCTCATGCTGCCCCTCCTTCTTTCATCATGGACCGCCGCATGAATGCCAGCGGCAGAAGCGATACGATCAAAATGCTCAAGATCCCCTCGGGAAGCCGGGAGGAGAGATTGTAGGCCAGGCTGTATCCCCAGGCGCCCCAACCGTCCCAGGCGTTCTGGGAGTAGAAGATCACCCCGCTGAGCACATGGCCGCAGCACCGCAGGAACACCGCCAGCGTCATGCCGCAGACAGCCTTCCAGCGCTTGTCGGCGCCGAAGACGCCGGCGTAGCCCAGGCAGGAGAAGCACACCAGCTGCTGCACGAAGATCTGCGCCCAGTGGACCGCCTGCCACCCGGGGATCAGGATCATGGCAAGGATCCCGCACACCCAGCCCGTCACCATGGAGAGCCGGTAGTCGTACAGCAGCGCCAGCAGCATCAGGGGGATCCAGGAGCCGCAGGTGATGTTGGAGCCGGTGGGCAGGGGGATCCGGATGGTGGCCAGCACCAGCGTCAGCGCACAGATCACGCCCCCCAGGCACAGCGCCCGGGCGTTGAGCTTCACCCCCCGGCACAGCCACACCGTTGCCAATAGATAGACCACCGCAAATACGGCGGTGATGACAGCGGAGATCATTCCACGAACTCCCCTCTCAGGGCGAACATGTGATTCATGGGACCGCTGCCCTTGCCCAGATCCAGCATCGCCGCCAGCGCGCCGGAGATGTACGCTTTGGCCCGCTCCACAGACGCGTCCAGATCATAGCCCTTGGCCAGGTTGGAGGCGATGGCGCTGGAGAGGGTGCAGCCGGTGCCGTGGGTGTTGGGGTTGTTGATCCGCCGGCCCCGGAACCACTTGCCCGCGCCGTCCCGCCAGAGCAGGTCGTCGGCATCGTTGATCTGATGGCCGCCCTTGCACAAAACGGCGCAGCCGTACCGCTCGCTGATGGTGCGGGCCGCCTGTTCCATGTCCGCGGCATTGCGGATGGTCATGCCGGAGAGGATCTCCGCCTCCGGGATGTTGGGGGTCAGGACCGCCGCCAGGGGCAGCAGCTGCTCTTCCAGAACGGCGATGGCATCGTCCCGCAAAAGCTTTGCCCCGGAGGTGGCCACCATCACCGGGTCCACCACGATGTGCTTTGCGCCATACTGGCGCAGCTTGTCCGCGATGACGGCGATGAGGCCGGAAGAGGAGACCATGCCGATCTTCACGGCATCGGGGAATATGTCCGTGAAAATGGCGTCCAGTTCCTCACCCAGGAACTGGGGCGTTGCCTCCAGAATGTCTGTGACGCCGGTGGTATTCTGGGCAGTCAGGGCCGTGATGGCGCTCATGGCGAATACGCCGTTGGCCGTCATGGTCTTGATGTCTGCCTGGATGCCGGCGCCTCCGCTGGAGTCGCTTCCAGCGATCGTCAATGCTGTCTTCATACTGATTTCTCCTTTTCGCATTGAAGTTTTATGAGGCGATACAAGGTGGTGCCCCCAATGTACCGCCGGAATCGGCCAGTGGCCGGATTTCCCGTTTTTTAAGCCCGCGCCGGGATAAAACCTCCTGTAAATCCCCAAAACGCGCAAAGCGCCGCAGACACCCTGATCGGCAGTCTGCGGCGCGCGTCGTTATCTCCCTACGTTGGCATGATCCAAATCAGGTCGCGGGTAAAGACCATGGCGGTCTCCTCTCAGCCCGGCAATACGGACTCCCCGTTGTTCAGTTCTGTTTATTGTACGCCTCTTTTCCAGGTTTTGCAACAGTCCCCACCAAAAAAACCGGCGGGATCTCCCGCCGGTCTCCTCACCGCTTTGCCGAAATGGCGTTCACCGGACAGCCGTTGGCCGCGTCAAAGACCCGGCTCTCCCGGCTTTTCTCCGGTGCGCCCACTACCGTGGACACCCGGCCCACGATGGCAAACACCTCCGGCACTGCCGCCGCGCACATCCCGCAGCCGATGCACCGGCTCTCGTCGATCTTGATCTGCATGCGTCTCCTCCTCCGTCTGTCCGGGGCGCTCCCTCCGGACGCTTGCACTCCGGCGGCCAGGCGGCCGGAGCTTTTTTCCATTATAGCCCCCACCGCCGCCGCTCCACAAGAGGCTTTTTCCGCCGGGGGAACTTTTTTACAGCCGTTTCGTCTCAAAGAAAGGAATTTTTACCGGAGAGAAAGCCAGGTTTGTTTCCGGTTTGGCATTTACTTTGCTCTTTTTTTGTGCTATTCTGAAAAATGTTATGTTGACCACCCCTTGAAACTGATGGAGGCAGCTTATGAATCGTTTTTTCCGCAGGACGTTGTCCCTATTCCTCTCCGCGTCGCTGGCCTGTTCCCTGGGCATCAGCGCCGCCGCGTCCAATGCCCTGGGTGAGGATCTCTCTTCCCGGGACACGCTGCTCAACCAGGAGACGCAGCTTTCCACCAACGTGTTCTGGAGCTCCGCATACTCCGATCTGCGGACGGAAAACGTGGTGACCTATACCCCCAATGAAGATGTGACGCCCATTGTCACCTACGGCGACACCCTGACCTCCCGCATCACGGTCTCCTCTGCCGCCAAGAGCCTGGAGTCCCAGGGCTACCGGGTGGTAACGGGCATCAACGGCGACTTTTTCAACACCTCTACCGGATTGCCCATCGGCCTTGTGGTGTCGGAAGGGGAGCTTTTGAGCACTGACGGCGGATACTACGCCATCGGCTTCCGGGCGGACGGCACCGCCGTGCTGGGCAAGCCCACGGTAAAGGTCTCCGCGGACCTGGGCTATGAGCTGCTCAACGACTACGGTACCCCCACCAAGGTGGTCCGCCAGCTCACCGGCGTCAACAAGGCCCGTGTCTCCACCGGCGGCATCTACCTTTATACGTACGACTTCAACTCCCGCCACACCACCGGCAATACGGAGGCCGGCGTGGACGTGATCTGCACCATTGACCAGGGCTCCCTTACCATCGGCGGGGAGCTGACCGCCACGGTGGACCAGGTGGTGGAGGCCACCTCCGCCACCGCCATTGGCCCGGATCAGATCGTGCTCTCCGCCAATCTCCAGTCCAGCTCCTACAATGTGGACGCCCTGCGGCGCATTCCCGTGGGCAGCACCATCACCCTGTCCGTCACCGCTTCCAGCGAAGAGTGGAACGATGTGGAGTACGCGGTAGGCGCGCTGTACTCCCTGGTGGAAAACGGCTCTGTGGTCTCCGGCCTCTCCAACAGCGCCAGCCCCCGCACCGCCATCGGCCAGAAGGCCGACGGCACCCTGGTGTTCTACACCATTGACGGCCGTAAGTCCGGTCACTCCATCGGCGCGTCCCTCAACCAGCTGGCCCAGCGGATGGTGGAGCTGGGCTGCGTCACCGCGCTGTGCCTGGACGGCGGCGGCTCCACCGCCATCACCGTCACCCAGCCTGACGAGCTGACCGCCAAAACCATCAACACCCCCTCCGACGGCAGCGAGCGCTCCGTTACCAACCATGTGTTCCTGGTGGCCACCAGTGAGCCCTCCGGACGGCTCGGCAGTTTCTATGTCCAGGCGGACCACAGCTATGTCCTGGCCGGCAGCAAGGTGACCATTTCCGCCGCCGCGCTGGACACCAATTTCATTCCCATGGACGACGAGTCCTATGATCTGGAGACCAGCGACGGCACGCTGGACGGCAATGTGCTGACCACTCCCGCCGGCGGCGGCGACATCACCGTCACCGCGTACAGCGGAAGCAAGCAGGGTTCCACCACGGTCCACGCCATCGAGACGCCGGATTCCATCACCGTCCGCAACAGCAGCGGCACCGCTGTTTCCAGCATTTCCGTGGCCGACGGCGCCTCCGCCGCTCTGGTGGCCTCCGCCGTGTACAACCATATGGCGCTCCAGGCAGACCAGGAGGCCTTCACCTGGACCGTTACCGGCGACATCGGCACCATTTCCAATACCGGCATCTTTACCGCCACCGCCCCCGGCACCGGCACGATCACCGTCACCGCCGGCGGCAAGAGCGCCACAGTCAGCGTCACGGTGGCCGGCACGGGTCTTGAGAGCATCGAGAGCTTTGACGGCACCACCACCATCTTCCGGGGCAGCGGCACCGATATGGACTTCAGCCTCACCTCCGCCAGCGACGCTGTGAAGATGGGCCGGGGCGCCGCCAAGGTGGACTATACCCTCACGGAGGCCAACGGCTACGCCGCCCAGTGGCGCGCCGCCGCCACCACCGCCATCGGCACCCAGCACTCCAGCCTGAACGTCTGGGTCCAGGGTGACGGCTCCGGCAACACCCTCTCCTTCCTGTACAGCGACGGCACCACCTCCAGCCTCCTCAAGCCCCTCACCACGCTGGACTTCACCGGCTGGAAACAGGTCTCCGTTCCCATCAGCGGCACCTTCTCCATCCAGGGCCTGGCAGTCAGCGGCACCGCCGCTTCCTCCGGCACCATCTACCTGGATCAGATCACCGCCTCCCACGACAATATCGTGGATACGGAGGTCCCTGCCGTCAGCGCGTCCCTGGACAGCGCCGCCTGGCAGCTGACCGCCACCGTGGCCGACGCTGTGGACGGCGTGCTGCCCAAGAGCGCCATCTCCGTGACGTACTCCGGCGGCAGCCAGAAGAGCACGGCGCTGGACTTCTCCTATGATACCGCCTCCGGCGCGCTGACCGTGTCGCTGCCCCAGTCCCTGGAAAGCCACGACGCCATGCGCCTGACTGTCACCGCCCGGGACGCCTCCGGCAACATCGGCCGGGCCTCCGTGGACGTGGAGCCCACCAGCACGGCCCACAAGTTCACCGACATCGACGGCTACTGGGCCGCCACCTACGTGGACTTCCTGTACAGCACCGGGATCACCACCGGCTATGAGGACGGCACCTTCCGGCCCAACCAGAACATCACCCGGGCCCAGTTCTCTGCCATGCTCTTCCGGTACCTGGGCCTGAATGAGAGCGATTACGCCAGCGTGCAGCTGCCCTTCGCGGACAACAGCTCCATCCCGTCCTACGCTGTCCCCGCCGTGAAGGCACTGTACTCCAAGGGCATCATCAATGGCTCCACCGGCGCTGACGGCAAGCTCTACTTCAACCCCAACGCCAGCCTTACCCGGGCCCAGGCGGCCACCATGATCGGCCGCACCCAGGAAAAGGGCTACGCCACCACGGCGCTGACCTTCTCCGACGCCGCCTCCATCCCGTCCTACGCCACCTACTATATCCAGACCATGGTGGCCCAGGGTGTCATCAGCGGCTACAGCGACGGCACCTTCCTGCCCAACGCCAGCATCACCCGCGGCCAGATGGCCAAGATCCTCTATAACCTCCTGTAACGCGATTCTCCCCGCCCGGAACCGGTTCGGTTCCGGGCGGGGAGAAAATTTAACGGGCGGTATCCTTGCTTTCTGCCATTCTTTATGGTATGCTAAATTCTAATGATCCGGCCAAATGGCCTTGGAAGGGATTGAGAAACACCCGTGGACCAACCTCCGTCGTCCGCTCACATAGAAAACCGTCAAACAGGGACAGTCTGACCCCTTGGGGTGAGGCTGTCCCTTGCTGCGTATTTTTCCCCTTCCGCCTGCTGCTTCCACACCATTTTTATCATTTATAGGAGTGATTTCGTTTTCCATGGACAGTACCACAGCCACATTGATCGGCGCCATCGTTGTGATGGTGATCTTCTCCGCCTACTTTTCCGCCACAGAGACCGCGTTTTCCAGTCTGAACAAGATCCGCCTGCGCAGCAAAGCGGAGGCGGGGGACTCCCGGGCCGCTCTGACGCTCTCCATCGCCGACGAGTACGACCGGATGCTCTCCACCATTCTCATCGGAAACAACATCGTCAACATCACCGCCTCCACCCTGGGCACGGTGCTCTTCACCCGGCTCTTCGATGCCTACGGCCCCACCATCTCCACCGTGGTGCTGACGGCGGTGGTACTGATCTTCGGCGAGATCTCCCCCAAGAGCATCGCCAAGGAATCTCCGGAGCGCTTCGCCATGTGGGCCTCGCCGCTGCTGCGGGTGCTGCTGGTGATCCTGCGGCCGCTGAACTTCCTCTTTTCCCAGTGGAAGCGGCTTCTGAGCCATATCATCCGTCCGGCGGACGGGGAGGGCATCACCGAAGATGAGCTCATCACCATGGTCTCCGAGGCGGAAAACGAAGGCGGCCTGGACCAGCACGAAAGCCAGCTGATCCGCTCCGCCATCGAGTTCGGCGACCTGGAGGCCGGGGACATTCTCACCCCCCGGGTGGACATCGTGGCGGTGGAGGACTCCGCCACCATGGACGACATCGCCGCCGTCTTTGCCGAAAGCGGCTACTCCCGGCTGCCGGTCTACCACAAGGATGTGGATGACATCGTGGGCTTGATCCACGAAAAGGATTTCCACGCCGCCCGCTACCGGGGCCGCACCGATATTTCCGGCTGCATCACCCCCGTCCACTACACCACCGCCAACGCGGAGCTGGGCGCCCTGCTGCGGACGCTGCAGAAGAAAAAGATCCACATGGCCGTGGTGGTGGATGAATTCGGCGGCACCGAGGGCCTGGTAACGCTGGAGGACATCCTGGAGGAACTGGTGGGCGAGATCTGGGATGAGCACGACGAGGTGGTAGAGTCCATCCGCCGCCAAAGCGACGGCAGCTACCTCATCGCCGCCAGCGCCGACCTCAGCGACCTCTTCGATCTTTTCTCCATCAAGGACGACAGCGACGCCAGCACGGTCTCCGGCTGGGTCATCGAACAGCTGGGCCGCCTGCCCCAGGCAGGGGATCACTTTACCTCTGAGGGACTGGAAGTCACCGTCACCCGGGTGGATCACCGCCGGGTGCTGGAGATCCGGGTGGCAGACCCGGAGAAGACGCCTGCGGAGGCCTGACCGCCGCAGGATGCGTCCCGCTTGAAAAAGGAGTTTTTATGCATCTTTACACCACCGGCCAATGGGTGCTGCTGTTTTTCTTCTACTGCTTTTGCGGCTGGGTATGGGAGTGCTGCTACGTCTCCCTCCGCCAGCGGCGATGGGTGAACCGGGGCTTTCTCCACGGGCCGGTGCTGCCCATTTATGGAAGCGGCGCCATCATCATCCTCTTCGTCACGCTGCCGGTCCAGCAGGACCTGCGTCTGGTGTTCCTTCTGGGCACAGCGGCCGCCACAGCGCTGGAGTACATCACCGGCGCGGTGATGGAGCGGCTGTTCCAGATGCGCTACTGGGACTATTCCAGCCAGCCCTTCAATCTTCACGGGTACATCTGTCTCACCAGCTCCATCGCCTGGGGCTTCTTCTCCATCTTGCTGGTGCGCCTGATCCATCCGCCCATCTCCCGTCTGCTGGCGGACGTCCCCTCGCTTCTGGTGGACCCGCTGGCCCTGGTGCTGACCGCCCTCTTTGCGGTGGATGTGGTGCAGTCCACCCAGGCCGCCCTGGATCTCAAGCAGGCCCTTGCCAAGCTCACCGAAGAGAATGAGGACCTGCGGCGCCTGGCCCGCCGGGCGGAGGTGGCCGCGGCCTTTGCCGCCGACGATCTGCGCCGCTTCCGGGAACGGACGGAAGTGGAACGGCTGAAACGGGAAGAGGAACGTCTCTCCCGCTCCCGGAAGTGGAAGGAGCAGCTGGAGGAGAACCTCCGCCGCCGCACTTCCGCCAAGCTCCAGGCGCTCCGCGCCATTTCCGACACGCTGGAGCGGACCCTGGACCACCTGGAGGAGTCCGCGGACCTTACCGGCGACGCCCTGGCCCAGCGCCGGGCAGAGCTGACCGGGCTTTTGGAGCACCTCCAGGACCGGGAGGCCTCCATCCGCACCCGCACGGCCCGGACCTACCGCCGCGCTCTGCGGATCCTGCGGGCCAACCCCTCCGCCAAAGCGAAAAAGGACTTCTCCGAGGCTATGGAGTCTCTGCGCAAGCTGAGCGGCGGACGGCGGGAGCACTGAGAGGCATCCGCCTGCGCCTCTTTTCTGAACAGAAAAACCGGATGCCGTCCATACGGACGGCATCCGGTTTGTTTTTATTCAGGCATTCAGGCCGGCAGGCGCTTGCCTGTCTGGGGCACAGTCCCGTCAAAATCCAGCACCCGCCGAATAGCCAGACGGTACACCACGATACAGGCCAGGGGCCCCAGCACATCGGAGATCGGCTCGGCGTAAAACGCCGCCCGGGCGCCGAACAGGGCAGGGAGGAGGAAGAGGGCGCCGAAATACACCACCTTGCGGAAGAAGGACAACGGCAGCGAGAGATGGACCTGCCCCATGGCGGTAAAGCCGTCCACCACCTCATACTGGATGCCCAGGGGCAAAATGGCAAGGGTGCACACCCGGATGGCGGAGAGGGCCTCCGCCGCCAGATCGGCCTCGCTGGTAAAAAGCCGCACGAAGAGGGGCCCCGCCAGCCGGGCCAGCACAAAGAGCACCGCCACATACGCCACGCACAGGATCGTGATGTATTTCTGCGCCTGGAGGATCCGCTCCCGCCGGCGGGCGCCGTAGTTGAACGCCAGGATCGTCTGGGTGCCGCCGGAGATCCCGCCCAGGGGCATGGTCACCACCAGCATGAAGCTCTGGGCAATGGTGGCGCAGGTCACCAGCCGGTCTCCCAGAGCGGCGCCGCCGTAGCGCTGCAGCACGGCATTCATGGCGATGATCATCACGTTGTCGATGGCGATGATGAGAAAGGGCGTAAAGCCCACCGCCAGGATGCGCCCCATGAGCTTACGCTGATAACCGCCGAAAGTGATGCGGATAGGCACCTTCCGGCCGAAGAGGAAGCAGAGCACATACACGCAGCTGGCCAGCTGGGAGAGCACCGTAGCCAGCGCCGCACCCAGCACATCCATGTGCAGTGCGAAAATGAAGATGGGGTCCAGCACCAAGTTCAGCACAGCACCCAGCACCACGGAGAACATCCCCTTGCGGGCAAAGCCCTGGCAGATGATGAACTGGTTCATCCCCAGGGAGAGCAGGTTGAACACCGTCCCGCAGAGGTAGACCGTGAAATACTGCTCCGCGTAGGGCAGCGTCACCTCGCTGGCGCCGAAGGCCATCAGCATCACCCGCCGCAGGGGGAAGATGGCCGCCGTGATCACCACGGCGCACACGCACAGCATCAAAAAGCAGTTGTTCAGGATGCGGTGGGCGTCCAGCCGCTTGCCCGCTCCCATGCGGATGCTCATCAGCGGTGCGCCGCCGATGCCGATGAGAGAGGCAAAGGCACCGATCATGGTCACCACCGGCCCGCAGACTCCCACGCCCGCCAGGGCCACCTCGCCAATATCGGCAATGTTGCTGATGTAAATGCGGTCCACAATGCTGTAGAGCACACTGACAAACTGGGCCAGCATACTGGGAATGGCAATGCGCCGCACCAGAGGGCCGATGGGATCGTTCCCCAGGTCGTTTTCCAGTTTCATAGCAGGTTTCCTCACACATAAAAAATAGGGCTGTCCGCTCCGGACAGCCCCCTTATTATAATACAGCGCACACAGTTTGCAACCCTAATTTTCACCCCGCAGCAGGACGGTAAGTTCTTCACACAAAACGGCCGACCGGCCCCCGGCGAGACGGACGGTCCGTCCGTTCAGACGGATCTTTCCGGTGCCGCTGAATACGGAAAGGTCGCCCTCCGGGCCGTACAGTTTCACACTGACAGCTCCAATGTCCTCGATCAGGCTTTTTCCTGTCAGGGAGTCCCAGCAGAGACGGTAGGAATATCCCTCCAGGCTCTTCTCAACGGCCGCGGCCTCGGGGGACCCCGCCTCCACGGTGTACGTCTCCATATCCTGCCAGGGCTTGGAGGTCATATCCACTACCTCCACCCCGCTGGTGATGACGGTAACAGACAATTCGCCCCGGGCGTCAAAGGCCGCCGCCAGGGACCGGGGCCAGAGCATCCAGGCGGTAAAGAGCACCACCGCTGCCAGCACCAGAACCGGGATCTTTCTGCGAATGTTCTCTGCCATGGTATCCCTCTCCTCTGCCGACTTTCTCTCAGGATACCATACCGGGCCATCACCGTCCATGCAAATCCAGGTAAAATCTTTCCGCTATACGCCCCGGAGATCAAAGTCCGGTGTGTACTCCTCCCGGGCGGAAGTGCGCTCCTGGGTGTAGCCGTCGGTAATGCCGCAGTTTTCCATGTAGGCCACCGCCGCCCGGTACTCCGCCCCTGTCACGTGGCGGGCCAGAGGCCCCTTGGCCCCCGGCTGGGGCGTGTACTGGCTCATAAGGGAGAAGAGCACCTCTCCCGGGCGGAAGGTCTCCGCCACCCAATCGATGCACCGGCGGGTGTTCTCCAGCTCTCCCGGCAGCTGCAGGTGCCGGATCACAACGCCCCGCTTGAGGCGGCCGTCCTCCAGCACGTAGGGTCCCGTCTGGCGGTACATCTCCAGGATTGCCGCGGAGGCCCGGTCAAAGTAATCCTCCGCCCCGGAGTAGCGCTTGGCGGGCCCCGGCAGGGCGTACTTCAGGTCCGGCAGGTATACCTGCACCTTTCCCTCCAGCAGCCGCAGCGTCTCTACGGACTCATAGCCGCCGCAGTTCCACACCACCGGCACCGGCCACTCCTCGTCTCCCAGGGCCTCCAGAATGGCGGGGGTGAAGTGGGTGGGGGTCACCAGATCCAGACAAGCGGCTCCCTGGGCGATCAGCTCCCGGAAAATCTCCCGCAGCCGCTCCACGGAGATGGGCTTTCCGAACCCTTCCCGGGAGATGGTCCCGTTCTGGCAGAAGCAGCAGCGGAGGTTGCAGCCGGAAAAAAACACGCATCCGGCGCCGTGGTCTCCCACGAGGCAGGGCTCCTCCCACTGGTGGAGCATGGCCCGGGCCACCACCGGAGCGGCGGGCATGCCGCAAAGCCCCCCCGCCCGGGTGTCCGTCCGCTCCGCGCCGCACCGGCGGGGACAAAGGGTACAGATCATAAATCCTCCACGTGGAAGTCCGGGCCCAGGTCCCCGGCCATCCAGTGCCGGCGGCACAGCCCGATGTACTGGTCGTTGGCCCCCAGCACCACCTGGGCGCCCTCCTTGAGAACCTTGCCGCTGTGGTCAAAGCGGGCGTTGAAGGTGGCCTTCCGACCGCACCAGCAAACGGTCTTGACCTCCTCCAGCTTGTCCGCCATCACCAGCAGCGCCTCGCTGCCGGGGAAGAGGTCTCCCTTGAAGTCCGCCCGGAGCCCGTAGCAGATGACGGGGATGCCCAGATCGTCCACCAGATACACCAGGTACATGACCTCTTCTTTGGTGAGGAACTGGGCCTCGTCCACGATGATGCAGGCGTTTTGCTGCAGCTCCATCACGGAAAGTGCCCGCATCTCATCAAAGTAGATGCACGGGTAGGTCAGTCCGATCCGGGAGACCACCATGTGGTCCCCGTCCCGGGTGTCCACCCGGGGTTTGACCAGCAGGGTCTGCTGGCCCCGCTCCTCGTAGTTGAAGCGGGTCATCAGGGCGTTGGCCGTCTTGCTGGAGCCCATGGCTCCGTATTTAAAGTAAAGCTGTGCCATTGTGGTTGCTGTCTTCCTCTCTCGTTTCGTTGGGTTCTTCTTCCTTGGTCTCCGTAAAAGGACCGACATAGCGGTCCTCGCCCATCCGGCGCATCCCGGTGGTGTCCAACACCAGCTTTTCGCAGCTTTCGCAGCGCCAGGCGGTCTTGTAGCTGCTGAAGACGCCGCCCTCGTCGTCTACCCGGATCCGCTCCTTGTCAACCGACAAAAAGCCCGGCCGCTTCCGGGCCCAGACAATGGCGTCCCGGCCGGTGTAGAGGTATCCGCCCAGCATGTCCTTGCCGCACCAGGGGCAGGTCATGGGCGGGATGGGGTCTTCCTCATCCTTCTGCCGGGGGCTCCAGCTCTCTGTCAGCACCTTGCCCAGGTCCTTGATCTCCTCCCAAAGCCCCGGCTCTGCCGGCTGGCCCTCCTCCGGCGGCGGCGCAGACGCCTTCCGGGGACGGCGCTCCTCCTCGTCCTTCCAGTCCCATGGGTCGTCGCTCTTCTTCCAAAAGCTCATGGCCGTTCCTCCTCGTCTCCGTCCTGTTTCAGATGTCCCCGGAACCGGGCTCCGGCGTCTGTCCCAGCTCCGGCCATTCTCCCTTGGGGCGGATATCGGCGGTATCCACCACCAGTTTCCGGCAGGCAGGGCAGTGCCAGGCGGTCTTATAGGTGTTCACGGAGCCGCCCTCGTTGTCCAGCCGAAGCCAGCCCGCTCCCCGAATCAGGTACTCCACCATGCCGGGCTTCTCCTCGGAAAAGTAGACGGCATCCCGGCCGCTGGTCAGATACCCCCGCTTCATCGCCCCGCCGCACCAGGGACAGCGCATCGGGACCACCGGTTCTTCCCGGGGTGTTTTGTTCCAAAGTGCCATCTTCATTCCTCCTGATCACGCCCGGTCTGGTCTACGTGCCCGTTAAAAACGCTCCCGGTGCGCCGGGGCAGGAAGGAGATGGGCTCCGGCGTGGGACGGCCGTGGTAATAGCACCACAGCCACCGCACACACCAGATGAGCTTTCTCACCAGCAGCATCAGCAGCGCGATGCCCGCAATATTGACAAGTTCCATTCCGCGTCCTCCCGGCGTATCGCCTTACAGTCCGCACACCCACCCGGCAGAAGGCGGGTACGCCGTCTCTTCAAACCGGGGGTCCACGCCCCAGGCGGCGGCGATGTTCAGCACGTCCTCCTCATCGGGCAGAGTCTCACAGGTGTCGGCATTCTCCGGCGTGGGGAAGCGGTCAAAGCCCAGAACCCGCTCCTGGGGCGTCAGCTCTCCCGTGCTCTCCACCTGCCCGTCCAGGCAGGCGTACCGCCGGCAACAGTGCCCGTTTTCATAGAGCGCCCAGCCAAAGCAGCCGGAGGTCCGGTGGCTCATAAACCGCTGGGCCTGGGGGAACTGCACCGCCAGTTCCTCCTGCAGCATCTCGGGGCCGCCCACGGCCAGCACCCAGCCCTCCAGCGCCGGGGAGACGAACACCCGCCTCTCCGTCTGTGCGTCCACCGCCGCCAGGCCCGTGGTCCAGTTGGCGCTTTGCCGCAGACGGGGCCGCAGGGCGGAGATGATCCGCTCCGGATCATCGCAGCGCAGGGCCATCCAGGTGGTCTTGTACCCGAAGGGCACCGGGCCGTCCGGCTCCTGGGAGACCTGCGCCGGAGTGGGGAGGGACACAGGCGGCGGTGCCTGGAGGACCGTCTCCTCCGTGGGTTCCACCGCTTCGCCGTTTTCCACCTGCTGCCGAAGCCGCCGGGCCCAGCCCTTGAACCACCAGCCCAGGAAAAAGAGAATCACCGCCAGGATGGCCAGGGTGCTCAGTTCGATTCGTTCCATACGTCCTCCAGTTCCGTCATGGCCTCGGCATAGTACCGGGCAAAGGCGGAGGGCACCGCCCGCTCCCGGAGCGCAGCGGCGTCGGCCCAGAAAAAGTCCGCCGGGCCGTCTCCTTCCACCTCCAGGGTGTAGCCGGTCATGTGCCACTCCACATGGGTAAAGATGTGCTTGGCCGTCAGCTTGTTCCGCCAGGCCTTCACCGTCAACCCCCAGGCGGCAGCAGCCGCCCCGGCGGCGTCCTCGTCCAGGGCGCCGTCCACATTGGGAAATTCCCACAGCCCCGCCAGAAGCCCCCGGCCGGGCCGGCGGCGCAGCGCCGTCCGGCCCTGGCGCAGCAGCACCAGCACCGTCCGCTCCTCTACCCGGCGGGCCTTTTTCGCCGCCTTCACCGGCAGCACCGGCGCTGTGCCCCGCAGACGCCCCAGGCAGAATCCCGCCGCCGGGCACACCTCGCACTTGGGGGGACCGTTGGGGACGCAGACCGTGGCCCCCAGCTCCATAGTGGCCTGGTTGAAGATGCGGATGTCCTCCGCCGCCTCCGGCATCACCGCCTGGACCTGGGCCCGGATCGCCTTTTTCGTTTTGGGGTCGGCGATGTCGTCATGGCAGTCCGTCAGCCGGGTCACCACCCGCAGCACGTTGCCGTCCACCGCCGCCTCCCGCCGGCCGAACGCCGCCGAGGCGATGGCGCTGGCGGTGTAATCGCCCACTCCCGGCAGGGAGAGGAGCTCTGCATAGGTGTCCGGAAAGGAACCCCGTTCCGCCACCAGTCCGGCGGCCTTTTGAAGGTTCCGGGCCCGGCTGTAATAGCCCAGGCCCTCCCAGAGCTTCATCAGCTGCTGCTCCGGTGCCGCCGCCAATGCTTCCACCGTGGGGAAGGCGTCGAGAAACCGGGCATAATACCCCAGGACCGCCGCCACCCGGGTCTGCTGGAGCATGATCTCCGACACCCAGATCCGGTAGGGGTCCCGGGTGCGGCGCCAGGGCAGGTCCCGGGCGTTGGCGCGGTACCAGTCCAGCAGCGGTTCCGGCAGGTCGGAAAGGGGGGTTTTGGTTGTCAAAATCTCATCACACATGGTATGATTGTACCATAACCGGCGGACGGTTCCCACCCCTCCGGCGGATTTTTTTCCACAGCTCTTGACTTTCCCCCAGGTGGAAGGTATACCATAGCCCCGGAAGGGGGAAGTGAGGCCCTTGAAAATCAACGAGGTGGAGGCCCTGGTGGGCATCACCAAGAAAAATATCCGCTTTTATGAGGAGCAGGGGCTGCTCAGCCCCCGCCGGAACAGCCAGAACGGCTACCGGGATTACGGCGAGGCGGAGGTGGACGCCCTGCGGCGCATCAAACTGCTGCGCAAGCTGGGCGTGCCCCTGGAGGAGATCCGCCAGATGCAAAGCGGCGTCCACACCGTGGGGGACGGTATGCGGCGGCATCTGGTGAGCCTGGAGCGGGAGCGGCAGAACCTGGCGGACGCCGCCCGGCTGTGTGCGGAGCTGACCGATTCTCATGAGCGGCTGGACCACCTGGACGCGGAGTCGCTCCTCGCCCGGATGGAGCGAATGGAACAGGAGGGGACGACCTTTATGAACAAGCAGAAGCAGGACACCCGGCGCCGCCGCTATGTGGCGCCGGTGCTGATGACCGTGCTGATGGCGGTTTTCATGGCGGGCCTCATCTGGCTCTTTCTCTGGGCCTTTGACACGGACCCGGCGGGAGCGCCCCCGCTGCCGCTGCTGGCGCTGCTGGTGGCCATTCCGGCGGCGGTGATCCTGGGGATAATCGTGGCCCTGGTCCAGCGGATCCATGAGATCGGCCGGGGCGAGGAGGACGACGCCAAAAAATACTGATCCCGTCCGTTTTCCACAAATCCAACGGAAGATCGTGGAAATCCACATTGATTTTTTTAACACATAAGGAGGAACCCAACATGAAGCTTTTCACCATTGAGACCATTCCCGGTCAGGCCTTCGAGGCGCTGGACACCGTCAAGGGCACCGTGGTATACAGCAAAAACTTCGGCCGGGATTTCATGGCCGGCATGAAGACCCTGGTGGGCGGTGAGATCACCGGCTACACGGAGATGCTCAACGAGGCCCGTCAGATCGCCACCAAGCGGATGGTGGACGCCGCCGAGGAGCTGGGAGCCGACGCGGTGGTGGGCCTGCGGTACGCGTCCTCCTCTGTGATGCAGGGCGCTGCGGAGGTCATCGCCTACGGAACGGCGGTGAAGTTCTGCTGATGCGCGTCACGTTCTTGGCCCACAGCGGCTTTTTTCTGGAGCTGGAGACGGCTTCGCTGCTCTTTGACTGGTGGAAGGGAGAGCTGCCGCCCCTGCCGGCGGACCGGCCGCTGCTGGTCTTTGCCAGCCACCGCCATAAGGACCACTTCAACCCCGCCATCTTCTCCCTGGCGGAGGGCGGGCGGGACGTCCGCTTCCTGCTGGGAAAGGACATCCGCCTGACGGAGCGCAATCGCACCCGGTGGAACCTCTCCGACGACGTGGCTGCGCGCTGCCTGGCCTTAGGCGGCGGCGAGACGGTTTCCCCCATTCCCGGCGTCACCGTGGAGACGCTGCCCTCCACCGATGAGGGGGTGGCGTTCCTGGTCTCCCTGGAGGGAAAGACCATCTTCCACGCCGGAGATCTCAACTGGTGGCACTGGGAGGGGGAGGACAAGGCCTGGAACCGGAACATGGAGGTCAACTTTAAGCGCTACTGCGAGCCTCTCCGGGGGCGGCACATGGACCTTGCCATGTTCCCGGTGGACCCCCGTCTGGGGGAGGACGGCTTCCGGGGCGCCCGGTACTTCCTGGAGCTGACGGACACCGCCTGTCTTCTGCCCATGCACCAGTGGGAGCAGTTCTCCTTCACCCGGGACTTTCTCGCCGCCTGTCCCGCCTTTGCCGGGCAGGTGCGGATGGTGGAGCGGAACGGGCAGTGCTTCACGCTGTAACAAAAAAGGGACCGTGCCTTCAGGCACGGTCCCTTTTTGATGCTTGTCGGTTTTTCAGCCCGTTACCAGCCAGCTGCCGGTGAATGCGGCGGGTGCCGCGGCCAGCTCCGGCACGAACTCCGTCTCGGCCGAAGCAGCGCTCACCGCCTGGGAGAGAGCAGAGATCTGGTCCTCGGTGGTGACCGCATAGATCCGGTCCACCCGGGGGGCAATGTCCGCCAGGGTCAGTCCCGCCTGGCTGTCGCTGCCCTCGGAGACGGCGGCGGCCGGAAGCTCGATGGAGAGTTTCACATCATACGCCGCGAGAGCCGCCCGCATCTCATCCAGGAACGTATTGAGATTCTGCACCTTGCCGGTCTCGCCGTAGGCGATCTTATCCAGCTTTCCCTCCGTGGGATAGCTCACGTCCGTGAGCAGGATCTCGTCAAAGCCCATCTCCGCCAGCTCCTTGGCAAGGCCGCACAGATACTGCCGGGCGGCGGGCTTGGAGGGGTCCAGCCAGTTGAGGTTGTTGCCGTCGTAGAAGATATAGCCGCCGGTGTTTTTGAGGCCCATGCCCTCCACGTCCGCCTTGGCCGCGATGGGGTCCAGCAGGCAGGAGAGCCGGGCGATGGTATAGGTGTCCGAGGCGGTCATGGCTGTGAGGGCCGCGGCTGTGGTGCTCTCCGTCCGGATGGCGCCGGAGGCCGCGGGCTGGGCGCTGTCAAAGTAGACCTGGCCCGACGCGTCCTTCACGGTGACGGCCACACTGTTGCAGCCGGCCGCGGCGGCCTGGGCGGCGGCGCTGTCCCAATCGGTCAGGGGCGCAGCGTCAAGCTGGAGGGTCTTCGTCTCCGTGCGCTCCGGCTCTTCCACGGTGATCTCCACATTGTCAGGCGGTTCCTCCTCTTGGGAGGGCTCTTCCGTCTGCCAGGGCAGATCCAGCCGGGCGTGCCCCGTCTCGTCGTAGACCACAAACTGCTGAAACACCATAAACAGCACGGCAGCCAGAATGATGACCACCAAAATCACCGCAAGGACGATCCTGCTCTTGGGGGTCCGCCCGCGGTAGCTGTGGTATCCTCTCGCTCCAGCCATTTCCGTCACCTCATTTCTTCCTGCCCGGCGGGACGCTTACGCCTCCAGCGCCATGATCTTATCCACACGGCGGGCATGGCGTCCGCCCTCGAATTCGGTGCTCAAAAAGACCTCCACCATCCGCTCAGCCAATTTCTCCCCGGTGAAACCGGCGCCGATGGCCATCATATTGGCATCGTTATGGCGGCGGGTCAGCTCCGCCTCCAGGGGATCGGCACAGTGGGCGCAGCGGATGCCGCGGATCTTATTGGCGGCGATGGAAATGCCGATACCGGTGGTGCAGAACACCAGTCCCCGGTCGCAGCGTCCCTCCGCCACCGCCCGGGCAGCGGCGGCGCCGAAGTCCGGATAGTCGCAGCTCTCCTTGGAATGGCAGCCAAAGTCCTCATAGGTATGGCCCAGCTTTTCCAGCACGCCCTTGATGTGCTCCTTGAGCTCATAGCCGCCGTGGTCGCAGCCCAACGCAATCTTCATGATGTTCCTCCCGTTTTGTCTCGGTTTGTCGTTTGGTAGTGGTATTGTACCCCCTGCGGTGAGAAAAATCAATCACAGTTCGTGCCAGATGGGCTGACGGCGGCAGAAGGTACAAAAGCGGGTGAACCCGCAGCGCCGCAGCAGCGCCTGGTTTTCCCGGATGGCGGTGCCCACCGCGCCGGGGGCATGGGCGTCGCTGCCCAGCGTGATGATCTCGCCCCCCAGCTCCCGGTACATCCGCAGCCACTTCTCATCCGGCAGGGGCGTATGGCCCCGGTTGGTGTTAAGTTCGATGCCCCGGCCGCCCCGAATCACGGTGCGCAAAATGGCCTCCATCTGAGGCTCAAAGCCGTCAAAGGTCATATGGAACCCGTAAAGCTCATTAAGATAGCGCAGCGGCAGCGTCAGATGGCCCAGCACATCAAAGCCGCCCCAGTCCGCCAGGGCCTGGACCCGGTCCAGGTAGTCGGCGATGCCCCGGCGGGCCTCCGCCTCGTCGGCGGGGCAGAAGGTGTAGAGGCCCTCGTGGCCAAACGCTTCCGAGAGGGCATGGATGGACCCGATGATAAAGTCCAGCTCCGGCGCATCTGCCAGCAGCCGCTCCGTCCGGGGCAGGTCCCGGACGGCCTCGCCCAGCTCGATGCCCAGCCGCAGCGTCAGCTTTCCGTCCCAGTCCTTCCGGGCGGCGGCGTACTCCGCCGTGAGGGCCGCCCAGTCATAGTGGTCCCGCAGCGCGCCGGAACCCAGCAAAATGGGTTCCACGTGGTCGGTGAAGCAGATCTCGTCCAGCCCCGCCTCCGCGGCGGCCCGGGCCATCTCCGTCATGGGGTGGCGGGCGTCGGGGGAGATGCGGGAGTGGGTATGGTAATCGGCAAGATAACGCACAGCACTCATTTCTTAAACTTCTTGAAGAATTTCTTCTGCTCTTCGTAGTTGCCCTCGCCCATGCTGTCGGCAAACTTCTTGAGCGCTTCCTTCTGCTCCTTGTTGAGATTCCGGGGGGTCTCGATATAGACGGTCACGTACTGATCGCCCCGGCCCCGGCCGTTGAGGGAGGGGATGCCCTTGCCCTTGAGGCGGAAGGTGGTGCCGGACTGGGTGCCCTCCGGCAGGGTGTACTTCACCTTGCCGTCGATGGTGGGGATCTCCAGCTCCGCGCCCAGGACCGCCTGGGTAAAGGTGATGGGGGCCTCGCACAGCACGGACGTGCCCTCCCGGCGGAAGAGCTCGTGGGGCCGCACCGTGATGGTGATCAGCAGATCGCCGGCGGGGCCGCCGTTCTTGCCGGCGTGGCCCTGGCCCCGGATGGAGATGGTCTGGCCGTTGTCGATGCCGGCGGGAATGGAGGCCTGAATGGTCTTGCGCTTGCGCACGGTGCCGGTGCCCCGGCAGTCCTTGCAGGGCTGGTGAATGATCCGCCCCTTGCCGCCGCAGCGGGTACAGGGGGAGGAGGTGGCGAACACGCCCATGGGGGTCTGGCGGCGGACCTGCACCGTGCCGGTGCCGTGGCAGTCCGGGCAGACCTCCGGCGTGGTGCCGGGGGCGCAGCCGCTGCCGTGGCAGGTCTCACAGTTTTCATACCGCTCCACCGTGACGGCCTTCTCGCAGCCGAAGGCCGCCTCCTCAAAGCTGATGGCCAGGGACATGCGGATGCTCTCGCCCCGCTGGGGCGCGTTGGGATTGGTGCGCCGGGCGCCGCCGAAGCCGCCGAAGAAGCTGCCGAAGATGTCCCCCAGGTCGCCGAAGTCGAAGCTGCCGTCGAATCCGGCACCGCCGCCGGCGCCGAAGTTGGGGTCCACACCGGCGTGGCCGTACTGGTCGTAGCGGGCCCGCTTGTTGGCGTCGGAGAGGACCTCATAGGCCTCGTTGACCTCCTTGAACTTCTCTTCCGCCGTCTTGTCGCCGGGGTTCAGGTCCGGGTGGTACTTCCGGGCCATTTTCTTATATGCTTTTTTGATCTCATCCTCAGAGGCGCCCCGGGCAACGCCCAGGACCTCATAATAATCTCGTTTTTGCTCTGCCATAGTCTCAACTCCCGTCAATTAGGAATGAGGAATCGGGAACCGCTTGCTGAGATCCCCAGTTCCTGACTCCTCATTCCTAATTCTCACAAAACGCTCCGAATGGGGCGGGGAGCAGACTCCCCGTCCCATCGGTCTGAACGCTTCTTATTTCTTGTTCTGATCGTCGTCATCCACGACCTTGTAGTCGGCGTCATAGTACTGCTGGCCGCCCTGGGCGCCGGCGTCAGTGCCGCCCTGAGGACCCTGGGCACCGCCCTGGGTGCCCTGGGGATTGGCCTGCTGATAAAGCTTTTCGCTGACGGCGTAGAAGGCCTGGGTCAGCTCTTCGGTGGCGGCCTTGATGGCAGGGATGTCCTGGCCCTTCAGGGTCTCCTTCAGCTTGTCGATGCCGGCCTGGACCTTGGCCTTGTCATCGGCGGGGATCTTGTCGCCCATCTCGGAGAGGGTCTTCTCGCTCTGGTAGACCATCTGGTCGGCCTGGTTGCGGACGTCCACCTCTTCCTTCATCTTCTTGTCCTGAGCGGCATACTGCTCGGCTTCCTTCACGGCCTTCTCGATGTCCTCCTTGGACATGTTGGAGGAGGAGGTGATGGTGATGTGCTGCTCCTTGCCGGTGCCCAGATCCTTGGCGGAGACGTTGACGATGCCGTTGGCGTCGATGTCGAAGGTCACCTCGATCTGAGGCACGCCGCGGCGGGCCGGGGCGATGCCGTCCAGGTGGAAGCGGCCCAGGGACTTGTTGGCAGCGGCCATCTCGCGCTCGCCCTGGAGGACGTTGACCTCCACGCTGGTCTGGTTATCGGCGGCAGTGGAGAAGATCTGGCTCTTCTTCACGGGGATGGTGGTGTTGCGGTCGATGAGCTTGGTGAACACGCCGCCCATGGTCTCAATGCCCAGGGACAGAGGCGTGACGTCCAGCAGCAGCAGGCCCTTGACGTCGCCGGTGAGAACGCCTGCCTGGAGGGCGGCGCCCATGGCCACGCACTCATCGGGGTTGATGCCCTTGAAGGGCTCGTTGCCGGTGAAGTTCTTCACAGCCTCCTGCACGGCGGGGATCCGGCTGGAGCCGCCCACCAGCAGCACCTTGGAGAGGTCGCTGGGCTGCAGGCCGGCGTCGGACATGGCCTGGCGCACGGGGCCCATGGTGGCGTCCACCAGATGGGCGGTCAGCTCGTTGAACTTGGCCCGGGTGAGGGTCACGTCCAGGTGCTTGGGGCCGTTGGCGTCAGCGGTGATATAGGGCAGGTTGATGTTGGAGGTGGTGACGCCGGAGAGCTCGATCTTGGCCTTCTCAGCGGCCTCCTTCAGGCGCTGCATGGCGACCTTGTCGCCGGAGAGGTCCACACCGTCGGTGCGCTTGAACTCGCTGACCAGGTACTTCATGATGCACTCGTCGAAGTCGTCGCCGCCCAGACGGTTGTTGCCGGCGGTGGCCAGGACCTCGATGACGCCGTCGTCGATCTCCAGGATGGAGACATCGAACGTGCCGCCGCCCAGGTCGTAGACCATGATCTTCTGGGACTGCTCCTTATCCACGCCGTAAGCCAGAGCCGCGGCGGTGGGCTCGTTGATGATCCGCTTGACGTCCAGGCCAGCGATCTTGCCGGCGTCCTTGGTGGCCTGACGCTGGGCATCGGTGAAGTAGGCGGGGACGGTGATGACGGCCTCGGTGACGGTGCTGCCCAGATAGGCCTCGGCGTCCGCCTTGAGCTTCTGCAGGATCATGGCGCTGATCTCCTGGGGCGTGTAGCTCTTGCCGTCCACGGTGACCTTGTAGTCAGAGCCCATCTCACGCTTGATGGAAGAGATGGTGCGGTCGGGGTTGGTGATGGCCTGGCGCTTTGCCACCTGGCCCACCATCCGCTCGCCGGTCTTGGAAAATGCCACCACAGAGGGGGTGGTCCGGTTGCCTTCCGCGTTGGGGATGACGACGGCTTCGCCGCCCTCCATCACAGCCACGCAGGAGTTTGTAGTACCAAGGTCGATACCGATAACTTTAGACATAGTTGATTCCTCCAATATATCGTTCAAATATCAATTATCACTTTATCAAACCGCTCCGGCACGCCGGAGGGACGGTTGCCTTACTCAGTTGGCCACCTGCACGATGGCGTGGCGGATGACCTTGTCGCCCATGGAAAAGCCTGCCTGGAACACCTGAGCCACCACGTTCTCGCCCAGGTTCTCGTCGTCGATGTGCATCACGGCGTTGTGCTTTTCCGGGTCAAAGGGCTGGCCCAGGGCCTCCATCTCGGTGACGCCCAGCTTCTTGAGGATCTCCTGATACTGATGGAAGATCATCACAAGGCCCTTCTTGTGGGGAGAATCATCGTCTCCCTCGGTGGCTGCCGCCCGCTCCAGATTGTCGTACACATCCAAAAACGCCCGAATGGTATCTGCCTTGGCGTCCTGATAGATGCCGTCCTTTTCCTTGGTGGTGCGCTTGCGGTAGTTGTCGTATTCCGCGGTGAGCCGGGTGAACTGGTCCTTCACGGATTCCAGCTGCTTGGCGGCCAGCTCGGCGGCCTCCATCTGCTCCCGGGTCAGCGTGTAGGTCTTTTCCTTTTTCTTTTTGGCCTTGGCGCCCTTTTCCGCCTTGTCGGCAGCGGACTGGTCCTGGGCGGTCTCCTGAGCGGGCTGCTCCTCCCGGACGGGCTCCTGCTGGGCGGTCTCTTCCGCCGGCTCCTCGGGCCGCTTGTTCTCTTCGCTCATGTTTTTGTATCCTCCTTCGGGGGTAATCCTTCCTGTTTTCCGAACATCCGCGTCAGCCCGTCGGCAAAGCCGGCCAGCCGGGCCGCTACGGACGCATAATCCATTCTGGTGGGACCCACCACGCCGATCAGTCCCCGCATATCGCCGCCGATGTCGTAGCTGGCCACCACAACACTGGTATTCTGCAGCGCCTCGCTGACATTCTCCGGCCCGATGAGGATCTTCATGGGGCCCTCCTCCGGCATGGGGAGGCTCTCCTTGCTGTCGGCCAAAAAGCTCATCAGCTGATGGGCCTTGTCGGCGTCCCGGAACTCGGGGAGCTTCAAAAGCTCTTTCGCCCCGGCGGTGACGATCTCCCGCTGTCCGGCCTCCTCCAGCACATCCACGGCGTAGGCCACGGTCTGGCTGAGCAGCAAAAAAAGCTGCGGTGTGACCTGCTCGGAAAGATCCATCAGCCGAAGGTTCATCTCGTCCACGGAGATGCCGGTGAAGTTGGTGTTGAGCAGATTTACAAGGCCGGGCATCTGTTCCGGCTCCACCTTCAGCTGCAGCCGCAGCAGCTGGCTTTTCACCCGGTCGTCTCCCAGCATCATCACCACGATGCAGCTGTGCTCATCCACGGGCAGCAGCTCGAAGCGGCGGGCAACGGTCTTTTTCCGGCCGGCGGCGGTGATATAGGCGGGGTAGTTGACAAAGGCGGAGACCGCCTTGCCCGCCTGGGAGATCACCCGGTCCAGCTCCTCCATTTTCATCTGGAGGGACTGGTTGATCCGCTCGGTCTCCGCCAGGCTCAGCCGCTGCTGTTCCATCAGCTCGTTGACATAGAGGCGGTAGCCTTTGGGAGAGGGGACCCGGCCTGCGGAGGTGTGGGGCTGCTCCAGATAGCCCAGCTCCACCAGGTCCGCCAGTTCGTTGCGGATGGTGGCGGAACTGATCTTGCCGCCCATCTCGGCGGCGATGGTCTTGGAGCCCACCGGTTCGGCAGTGTGGATGTAATCCTCGATCACTACCTTCAGTATTTGCTTTTTCCGGTCCGTCAGTTCCACAAAAAGCACCTCGCGCCAAAACTTACAGCTCGTTTTAGCACTCTTTTCTCCTGAGTGCTAAAGTGAGTTTACCACCGGCGCAAACCATTGTCAACGGGTGGATATAAATAAATTGTAAACAAACGACAGACGTTTTTTGAACATCGAAAATCCGGGACATCTGCAGTCCCCGTTCCCGCCGAGGGCGCAAAAAAGCGGACCATCCCACAGGATGGTCCGCTGGTCTTTCTTCGCTTTTGGGGTACGTCCTTGAAAAGCCCCCTGCACCGGACCGTTCCCGGTACAGCTGCTTACAGCGCCTCCGCCGCCCGGCGCACATCCGCCGCCAGATAGAGGGACCCCAGGGCGCATACCGCGCCGCCCTGCCCCGCCGCCATGGCGGCGATCCGCATTCCCTCCTCCACGCTTTCGCAGGCGCAGGCGGGAATGCCCCGGCGCCGCACCCGGTCCGCCAACTCCGCCGCGTCCATGGCCCGGGGACTATCGGGCCGGACGGTGACCACCGCCTCGGCGATGGGGGAGAGCAGCTCCAGCATGTCCTCCACGTCCTTGTCCGCCATGACGCCCATAAGGATCACCAGTTTTTCCCCGGGGAACAGCGCCTTCAGGCTCTCCGTCGTGGCGGCCATGCCGTGGGCGTTGTGGGCGCCGTCCCGGAGGATCACCGGGTCCGCCTGCCGCAGCACCTCCAGCCGCCCCGGCCAGCGGACGGCGGAGAGCCCCTGCCGCAGGGCCTCGTCGGAAATGTTCCAGCCCTTCTGCCGCAGTACTTCCACCGCCGTGATTGCCACGGCGGCGTTGCGGGACTGGTAGAGTCCCACCAGCGGCAGGCACAGCTCCTGATAGGGGGCAAAATCCAGCTCCGTGCCGGTCAGATCCGTCCGGCGCACCTGCAGGCGGGTGAAGTCCACCTCCGTCAGCGCCGCGCCCTGTTCCCGGCAGCGGCGCCGGATGACGTCATCCGCCTCCGGGCAGCCGCCGCAGCTGACCACAGCGCCGCCGGGCTTGATGATGCCGGCCTTGGCGGCGGCAATGTCTGCCAGGGAGGGCCCCAGGATGGCAGCATGGTCCATCCCCATGGCGGTGATGACCGCCGCCTCCGGCACGTCGATCACATTGGAGGCGTCCAGGCCGCCGCCCAGGCCCACCTCCAGCACCACGATGTCGCAGCGGCACTGCCGGAAATACAGCATAGCAACGGCGGTGATCAGCTCAAACTCTGTGGGGTGATCCGGCATGGCCTCCGCCACAGGGCGCACCTGTTCCGTCAGCGTCCCCAGGTCCTCCGGGGAGATCAATTCGCCGTCCACCTGGATCCGCTCCCGGAAATCCTCCAGAAAGGGAGAGGTGCAAAGCCCCACCCGGTATCCCGCCGCCCGGAGGACCGAAGCAAGGCACGCGCAGACGCTGCCCTTGCCGTTGGTCCCCGCCACATGGACGAACCGAAGCTGCCGCTGAGGATCGCCCAGCTGCCCCAGCAGCGCCCGGATGCGCTCCAGTCCAGGCGCGTGGGCCTGCCACTGGAAGCTGTCGATATACGATACCGCGTCCTTACCGTTCACCGGCGGCCGCCTCCTTTCAAGCCCGGCGCAAGATCACCTGGCGCCGCAGCAAACGCACCAGAGGAATCGCCACCGTAGTGACCACCACGGCGGTCAGGATACCGGAGATGATGCGGATGACGGCGGAGCCGAACACATAGGCAAAGCTGTAATACCCCATGATCACGCTGTCCAGATACATCACCAGTGTGTTCACCGCCGTCGTGCACAGTGCCACAGCCATGCAGATCCCATAGCACAGCACCGGCCGCTCCTCCAGACTGCGGGGCCCCTTTCTCAGGGCCAGGGCGGCATAGCCAATCATCAGCCCCCGCACCGCCGGCGGAATGATCCACAGCACGGTGGTAGGCGTCACGCCATAGGAGAGCGTCTGGTTGAAAAACTCTCCGATGGCAGCGATCAGCATTCCTTCCAAGGGCCCGAACAGCAGCCCGCCCACCACCACGGGCAGCGAGGCAAAGGTGATGTGAAAGGTCCACGCCCGAAAACCCACCATATTCAATGCCAGGTACAGGGCGGCCAGCATGCCTGTCAAACAGATCCTGCGGGCGATGTTGTTGTTCATGAAAAAACCTCCTTCTCTGATCCGGCAGTCCGAACTCGGAACGCCGCACAGAGAGGAGGATGTCCCCACTTCCCATATGCGGCAGCGGGATGCGGAACACACACTGCGGACACCGACCGGTACGGCCTGTCCCTTCGTCCGGAAAACAACTCCCCGTTTTCCCGGCACTCTTTTTCACGTATATTCCTACTCTGCCTGAATGCTATTCATGATATGCCCTTTGCGGAAAAAAGGCAATAGAAAAATGCCCCGAATCTTCGGATTCGGGGCATTTCCTTTTCATGCAGAAAGCGAGGACGCTTACTGAGCGGTACCGGCGGTCTCGTCGGCAGCCTTGGCGGCAGCGGCCTTGGCGGCAGCAGCCTTCTCGGCCTGAGCCTTCTTGATGGCCTTGTACTTCTCCTTCTCCTCGGCGGTAGCCACGGGGAGGATGGCGTCTCTCGGGCAGACCTTGGTGCAGAGCTTGCAGCCCACGCACTTGTCGTAGTCGATGACGGCCACGCCGTTGACCACATGGATGGCGTCCTTCTTGCACTCCTTCTGGCACAGGCCGCAGCCGATGCAGGAGTTGGAGCACACGCTCATGGCAGCCTTGCCCTTGTCCTGGTTGGCGCAGGCCACGTGGACCTTCTTGGACACGGGGACCTCGGTGATCAGGTGGCGGGGGCAGGCATGGGCGCAGGCCATGCAGTCCGTGCACTTGTCGGGATCCACCACAGCGGCGCCGTTGGGGCCGATGGACATGGCGCCGAACTGGCAGGCCTGCACGCAGGAGCCGAAGCCCAGGCAGCCGAAAGCGCACTCCAGAGGACCGGCAGCGACCTTGGTGGCGGAGATGCAGTCATGCACGCCGCGATACTCAAAGCGCTTGACGGCGTTGGTGCCGCCGTTGCAGCGGACGAAAGCGATCTTGCGCTCGCCGGAGGGGGCCTCCTGGCCCATGATCTTGGCGATAGCGGCAGCGTTCTCGGGGCCCGCGGGAGCGCAGGCGGTCACGGGAGCGGTGCCGGCCAGGATGGCGGCGGCACAGCCGGAGCAGCCGGGGAAGCCGCAGCCGCCGCAGTTGGCGCCGGCCAGGTGGCTGAGGATCTCCTCCTCACGGGGGTCCTTCTTGACTTCAAAGACCTTGGAGGCCACGGCCAGGACCAGGCCGAACAGGGCGCCCAGGATACTCAATACCGCGATGGCGGCAATTACATTAGCCATATTCCTTGCCTCCTTACCAGACCTTCAGGCCGGAGAAGCCCATGAATGCCAGGGCCATCAGACCTGCGGTGACCAATGCGATGGGGAAGCCCTCAAAGGCCTTGGGATAGTCGGCAAACACCAGACGCTCCCGGATGCTGGCGAAGAGCACGATGGCCAGCAGGAAGCCCAGGCCGCCGGTGATGCCGTAGACCACGGACTCGATGAAGCCGTAGCTGTTCTGCACGTTCAGCAGCACGACACCCAGCACAGCGCAGTTGGTGGTGATCAGGGGCAGATAGATGCCCAGAGCGGTATACAGGGAGGGCATGGACTTCTGCAGGAACATCTCGATGAACTGCACCAGAGAAGCGATGACCAGGATGAAGGTCACGGTCTGCATGTACTCCAGGCCGAACTTGATCAGCACGAACTGGTTGACCACATAGCACACGGCGGAGGCCAGGCCCATGACGAAGGTCACGGCGATGCCCATGCCCACGGCGGTGTCGACCTTCTTGGAAACGCCCAGGAAGGGGCAGATGCCCAGGAACTGAGAGAAAATGAAGTTGTTTGCCAGGATGGCGCCCAGCATGATTGCCAGGAGGTTTGTGATCTGATCCATTACTTGCTCTCCTCCTTATTCTTAGACTTAGCCAGGGCCCACTGCATGAAGGCGATCAGGCAGCCCAGCACCAGGAAGCCGCCCACAGGCAGGGTCAGCATGCCGGCGGGGAACTGGGAGGGGATGATCTGGATGCCCTTCAGGTCGGGACCGAGGATGCCGCCGCCGAAGGTACCGGCGCCCAGCAGCTCGCGGATGATGCACATGATCAGCAGCACCACGGTGTAGCCGATGCCCTGGAAGATGCCGTCGAAGAAAGAGGCGGCAACGCCGTTCTTATAGGAGAAGGACTCCGCACGGCCCAGGATGATGCAGTTCACCACGATCAGGGGGATGAACACACCCAGGGAGGTGGCCAGGGAGGGAACATACGCCTGGATCAGCAGGTCCACGCAGGTCACGAAGCCGGCGATGACCACGATGAACATGGCGATACGGATCTTGTCGGGGACGATCTTACGGATGGCGGAGATGATGACGTTGGAGAGCGTCAGGATCACCGTAACGGCCAGGCCCATGCCCAGGCCGTTGAAGAACGAGGTGGTGATGGCCATGGTGGAGCACATGCCCAGAACCTGCACCAGAACGGGGTTGTTGGTGATCAGGCCTTCTTTAAACTGTTTTCCCAAATTCATGTCAGTTGCTCCTCCTCTCTCAGCCCATGACGCCGGCAACAGCCAGCGCGGCGTTGACGCCGGTGGTGACGCCCTTGGTGGACACGGTGGCGCCGGTGATGGCCTCCACGTTGCTGCCGACCGTCAGACCGCCGTCCGCGGCGCTCTTGCCGATGAACTGGTCCAGAACACCCACACCGCTGGCCAGGGGCTCGTTGCCGGTGACCTTGGTGCCGATGCCGGCGGTCTCGGAGCTGTCGACCACGGAGACGCCGGTCACGACGCCTTCGCCGTCCACGCCCACCATCATCTCGATGTTGCCCTGAGAACCGGAGGCGATGACCTTGATGGCATAGCCGTCGTTCTCGCCGCCCACCAGCACCTCATAGACGGAGTCCAGGGTGCCGCCGGCAGAAGCGGCAGCGGCGGTCATGTCGTCGCTCAGCTCCAGCGCGTCGGAGAACTCGGTGTTTTCGGGATCGGCCACCACGGCCTTCATGGCCTTCTGGGTGTTCTCCCAGTTGATGGCCGCGATCTTGTCAGCAGTAATGGCGTTGACGCCGCCCAGAGCGGCAGCCACCACCAGGCAGGTCAGAAACAGTGTTACGGTCAGCTTGATGATGTACTTGGGGTCCATATCGACCTTTTCCTTGGTCTTGACTTCGTTGCTCATTTCGCAGCCGCCTCCTTCTTTTCGGATTTCACGACGCCAAAGCGGGCGGGCTTGGTGAACTTATCGATCAGAGCCACGCACAGGTTCATGATCATGATGGAGTAGCAAACACCCTCGCTGTAAGAGCCGAAATAGCGGATAAACACGGTGAACAGGCCGCAGCCGATGCCGAAGATCAGCTGGCCCTTCTTGGTCACGGGAGAGGTGGCGTAGTCGGTCGCCATGAAGAAGGCGCCCAGCATCAGACCGCCGCCGAAGATGCTGTAGAGCATCCACTCCAGACCGGAAGCACCGTAACGGGGGAACAGGAAGGTCAGCACGGCGACGGTGGCGATGTAGGCCACGGGAGTCTGCCAGTTGATGACCTTGCGGATGATCAGGTACAGGCCGCCCACGATCAGCAGCAGGGCGGAAACCTCACCCAGGGAGCCGGGGATCTTGCCCAGGAACATATCCATGACGCTGTACTGGCTCAGGGCCTCCAGATCGCCGCTCTTCATCATGGCCAGCGGGGTGGCGGTGGTCACCACGTCCACGGTGCCGCCGAAGAGGGGAGTCTTGTTGGCAGCGGGATCCACCCAGGTGGTCATGACGCTGGCGTAGCTGCCCAGCAGGAACGCACGGCCGGCCAGGGCGGGGTTGACAAAGTTCTTGCCGATGCCGCCGAAGAGCTGCTTGACCACCACGATGGAGAAGAAGTCACCGATGAGGATCATCCACAGCGGGGTGGAGGGGGGGCACACGAAAGCCAGCAGCATGCCGGTGACCACAGCAGAGAGGTCGCCCACAGACTGGGGCTTCTTCATGAGCTTGCGGTACAGCCACTCCCAGAACACGCAGCCCACCACGGAAACCGCGGTCAGCAGCAGGGCCTCCACGCCGAAGGTGATGACGGCCCAGACCAGGGCGGGCACCATGGCGATGATGACGTCCAGCATGATGGAGCGGGTGGTCTCCGCCGCGCGGATGTGGGGGGAAGAAGTGGCAATGAGCTTCAAATTCTTGTAATCCGTCATTTGTTGACAGCCTCCTTCTTCTCTTCAGCGGCCGCTTTCTTTGCCTCGGCGGCCGCCTTGTCGGCAGCCATCTTATCCTTGAGCAGCTGCTTGCCGGTCTTGAACATATGGGTCAGGTGCATCCGGGCCGGGCAGATGTAGGAACAGGCGCCGCACTCCATGCAGTCCATGATGTGGGCGTCGTTGAGCTCATCCACCATGCCCTTGGAGGCATACTGGTACATGAACAGAGGCTCCAGGTGCATGGGGCAGGCGGAAACGCACTTGCCGCAGCGGATGCACTGGGGATGCTCCACGGTCTGCTCCTCGTTCTCGCAGAAGGCCAGCATGGCGCCGGTGCCCTTGGCGACGGGGATGTCGGCGGTGTACTGGGCCATGCCCATCATGGGGCCGCCGCACACCAGCTTGTATGTACCGTCCTTGAGTCCGCCGCAGGCGTCGAACAGGCAGGACACGGGGGTGCCGATGGGGCACTCGATGTTCTTGGGCTCCACCACGCCGGAACCGGAGACCGTGACGATCTTCTTCACCACGGGCATGCCGGTGGTGATGGCACGGTAGATGGCGCAGGTGGTGTTGATGTTGAACACGGCGCAGCCGATGTTGGCGGGCAGGCCTCCGGGAGGCACCTGCTTGCCGGTGATGGCCTGGCACAGCTGCTTCTCACCGCCCTGGGGGTAACGGCAGTGCAGAGGCTCCACCACGACGGGGGCCTTCTTCTCGGCAATGACCTTGTTCATGGCGTCGATGCCGTTCTGCTTGTTATCCTCCACGCCGATGATCACTTTGTCCACGCCGAACATCTTTGCAAGATACACGCAGCCGCCGATGATCTCCTCGGGGCGCTCCAGCATGGTGCGGTGGTCGCCGGTGATGTAGGGCTCGCACTCGGCGCCGTTGATGATGACGGTGTCCACCTTGCCGATGCCGCTGGTGATCTTCACGTGAGTGGGGAAGGTCGCGCCGCCCATACCGACGATACCGGCGTTCTTGACGATCTCCACCATTTCCTCAACAGACAGCGCGTCGGGGTTGGCGGGAGCCTTGACCTCTTCGGAGATCTCATCCTGGAAATCGTTGTCGATCACCACGGACATCATGTTGCCGCCCATGGAATAGGGACGGGGCTCCACTGCCTTCACCGTACCGGAAACACTGGCATGGATCGGTGCGCCCAGGCCATGGAACTCGCCGATCTTCTGACCCACCTTGACATGGTCGCCTACCTTGACAAGGGGCGTGCACGGTGCGCCAAAGTGCATGGACATGGGAATGACCACCTGGGCTGGGGGTGCCAGCTGCTCGATGGCCTTTTCATTGGTAGCGGCTTTCATGTCGTTGGGATGAACGCCGCCAAAGAAAGCTTGTGCCATTGTCTTTCACCTCATTTTTTCTCCTGATAGCCCCCAGAGCGAAAGGAGACCCCGGCCCGCCGGCACGGGTCGGGATGGGCATGCCCTGTTGATACTATCACATACTGCGTTTCATTCTACACCCTAATCTCAAAAATGTCCAGACAATGAACAACTTTTTTTACGGAAATAATCCCTTTTTTTATTTGGTTTGTTCCGCTTTTCCATATCTTTTCCAGACTTCCCATGAAATTTCCCGGGATTGCGCGCTCTTGCCATTTGTGAAAAAGCATGGTACACTGCCCTCAAACAGCTCGTTTTTTTCACCGCTGTTTCCGGTTTTTCGCCAAACAACGAAGAGGAGGCCCACTGCATGATGGCTGCAATCGTCGACCGAAGACGTTTAAAAGAGGAGACCAGAGAACTGCTGCGCACCGCCCAGGTCAGCTCCCGGGGCATGACGGCGCTGTATCTGGGGATTTTGGTGGTACTGTCCCTGGTGAACAGCCTTACCAGCTCCGCAGGGTCGGGCGGGATCCTGAGCACGTTTGTCAGCATTCTCACCAATCTGATGAGCGCCGTTCTGGCGGCCGGCTTTGTGATGTACTGCATGGCGATCCGCCAGGGCCAGCGGGCCGAATACCTGACGCTTTTCGACGGGTTTTCCTTTGTGGGAAAGGTCATCGGTCTGAACATTCTGATCGCCGTGTTCACCTTTTTGTGGTCGCTGCTGTTCGTCATTCCCGGCATCATCGCATCCTACCGCTACCGGTTCGCCCTCTATAATTTATATGAGAATCCGGACATCGGCATCCTGGAGGCCCTGAACATGAGCAAGCGCCAGACGCTGGGCTACAAGGGCCAGGTGTTTATACTGGATCTGAGCTATATCGGCTGGAATCTGCTGGCCACGCTGCCGTCCATGATTGAGGCCGGCGTGCTGTACTGGAGCGTGCTGGAGTCCACCGACCTTTATGACGCCGCCGTCTTTTCCGTTCAGGTTTCTCCCTTCGCCTTCCTCCCCCTTTGGGTCTGGACGCTGGTGTGCAGCCTGTGGACCCTGCTGGTGAGCCTTTTCTACCTGCCCAACTACCAGTGCGTGGAACTGGGGTACTTTGACACCGCCAAGGACACCTCCGGCGTCCGGGCGGACCGTCCGCCCCGCACCGGTCCCGACGACCTGGGCGGCCCCACCTTCTTTGAATAACAAATAACGGAAAAGCGGACGGAGGGTCGACCCCTCCGTTCGCTTTTTTCGTCTCACAGCCGGGGAAACTCCCGGCGCACATAGCTGCTGCGGCGCAGTGCCGTGGCCAGCAGGGTGGATACCGCCACGCCGAACACGGCCTGGACCAGGTTGGCGGGAACCCCGGCGGCGCTGCCTGCCAGGCTGCCCACCAGAAGGGCGTCGTAGAGCCAGTAACCCGCCACCATGGGGATCTCGCCCACGATGCCGCACACCAGCGCGCCCCAGCCCCGGGTCCGCAGCCGGCTGTACAGCGTGCCCGCCGCAAAGCCCATCACCGCCTTGATGAGCAAGGTCGCGGGGACATAGGCCGGATAGGTCATGAGGTCCGCCAACGCCGGACCGACGGCGCCTGCCGCCGCGCCCCAACCCGGCCCCAGCAGATACGCCCCCAGCAGCACCACCGCGTCTCCCAGATTCAGATAGCCTCCGGTGGGGGAGGGGATCTGTACCGCCAGCGTGGCGGCGCAGGCCATGGCGGCCACCACCGCCGTCAGCACCAGCGTCTTGACCCGGTCTCCGGACCGGGCCTGCCGCCCCATCGTCTTTTCCATGTGTCCCAGCTCCTTTCGGGATTTCTGGTTGCCATTGTACGGCAAATGTGATATGGTGAAAATATTCAATTTATTCTTTTTTTATAAGATCAGTTTGGGGGTGCCATATGCTGACATATTCCCTGGAAGAGCGGGGCGGGCTGCCTTTGTATGAATATCTCTACCGCCGCATCCGGGAGGACATCCTCAGCGGCGCCCTGGCCGCCGGGGAGCGGCTGCCCTCCAAGCGGGCGCTGGCGGAGCATCTGCGCATCTCCGTCATCACGGTGGAAAACGCCTATGCCCAGCTGGAGGCAGAGGGGTATGTTTTCACCCGCCCCAAACGGGGCTTTTTCGTCGCCCAGGTGGCCCGCCTGCCCCAGGCCCCGCCGCCTCCGCCGCCCCCGCCGGAGGCGGTGAAGCACTGGCGTCTGGATCTCAAGAGCAACCAGGTGGACACCACCCGCTTCCCGGTGGCCACCTGGGCCCGGCTGACCCGGCAGGTGCTGACGGAGGACGGCAACGCCCTGCTGCGGCCGGTGCCCCACCAGGGCCTGCCCGCCCTGCGGCAGGCCATCGCCGACGACCTGCGGGACTACAAGGGCATGGCGGTCTCTCCGGAGCAGATCGTGGTGGGCGCCGGGGCGGAATACCTGTATCTGCTGCTGGCCCAGCTGCTGGGCCGGGAGACGGTGCTGGCGGTGGAGGACCCGGGCTATCCCAAGATCCGTCAGGTCTATGGCAAATGCGGCGTCTGCTGCTGTCCCGTGCCGCTGGACAGCCAGGGCATGGACCTCACGGCCCTTTCCGCCTCCGGCGCCACGGCGGCCCATCTCTCGCCCTCCCACCACTATCCCACCGGGCTGGTGACCCCCATCGGACGGCGGCAGGCCCTGCTGCAATGGGCCCGGGACCGGAACGCCGTCATCATCGAGGATGACTACGACAGCGAGTTCCGTTTTTCCGGCCTGCCCATCCCCACGCTGCAAAGCATCGACGCCGGGGGACGGGTGATCTACATGAACACCTTCTCCCAGACCATCTCCCCCTCCATGCGGGTGGGCTTCATGGTGCTGCCGCCGGCGCTGCTGGAGCGCTGGCGGCGGGAGCTGGACTTCTACGCCTGCACCGTCCCCGCCCTGGAGCAGCACGTCCTGGCCCGGTTCCT
Organism: uncultured Oscillospiraceae bacterium; assembly: GCA_944387015.1. Lineage (GTDB taxonomy): Bacteria > Bacillota > Clostridia > Oscillospirales > Oscillospiraceae > Oscillibacter. Next base: position 26,261 of record CALXDH010000005.1, on the reverse strand, counting down.
GGCGGGGGGGCATTACGAGCAGCACCTCTCCCGGATGCGCAAGGAGTACCGGCTCCGCCGGGCCCGGGTGCTGGAGGCCTTCCGGACCGGTCCCTTTGCCGGGCGGGTCTCCATCGCCGAGGAGGGAGCTGGCCTCCACTTCCTGCTGCACCTGGACACCGCCTGCACCGACGAGGCCCTCCGCCGCCGGGCGGAGTCCTTGGGGGTGCGGCTGGGCTTTCTCTCCGAATACGCCGCCGCGCCCGCCCCGGCCTACGCCCACACCCTGGTCATCAACTACGCCGGGCTGGCCCAGGACCGCCTGCCGGAGGCGGTGGAATTGCTGGCGCAGGTCTTTCAGGAGGATTGAACCGGACGTCTCCCGCAAAAGAACCAAGCGCCCCGGGCAGTGCCCGGGGCGCTTGCTTGTTTTTTCCTGGCAGGTTCCTTCTCAGATGTCCCGCCGGCCCTCCAGGGCCCGCATCAGCGTGGCGTCGTCGGCAAACTCCAGGTGGCCACCCACCGGGATGCCGTAGGCCAGACGGGTCACCCGCACGTCAAAGGGCTTGAGCAGGCGGGCGATGTACATGGCGGTGGCCTCTCCCTCGGTGTCGGGGTTGGTAGCCATGATGACCTCCTGGACGCCGCCCTTGGCCACCCGCTCCACCAGGGACTTGATGGCCAGGTCGTCGGGCCCCACGTGGTTCATGGGGGAGATCACGCCGTGGAGCACATGGTACTGGCCGTTGTACTCCCGGCTGCGCTCGATGGCCGCCACGTCCCGGGGATCCGCCACCACGCAGATGGTGGACGGGTCCCGCTTGGGGGAGGCGCAGATGGGGCACAGGCCCCCGGCGGTGAAGTTCTGGCATACCGGGCAGCAGGTGACGTTGCGCTTGGCGTCCACAATGGCGTCGGCGAAGGCCTTGGCCTCCTCCTCCGGCAGGCCCAACACATAAAAAGCCAGCCGCTGGGCGGATTTTCCGCCGATGCCCGGCAGCCGGGCGAACTGCTCCACCAGATTTTGCAGCGGTGCGGGAAAATACTCCATAATACTGGTAACGCTCCTTTATCCTTCAATGGGACCGGGCCATCTCACGCCCGGGGCAGATCCATGGCGAACAGCGCCGCGGCGCCGCCGGTGTGGACGAACACCACATCCCCCGTCTCGCCAAAGCCGCCCTGGGAGAGCAGCTTCAGCATCCCGACCCAGGCCTTGCCGGTGTACACCGGGTCCAGCAGGATCCCCTCGGTCCGGGCCAGCTCCTCCAGGTAGGGGGTGTCCTCCGGGTTGGGCACGGCATACCCGGCCCCCACATGGTAGACCATGGAGAAATCCCCCTCCCGGCGGGAAATGGTCCCCTCCAGCAGCTCCGCCGCACCGGCGGCCAGCTGGGAGACGATGTCTTCAAACGGCTCGTCGTCCACGCCGATGCCGGTGACCTTCGTCTCCGGCAGCTCCAGCGACGCCCCCAGCAGCAGTCCGGCGGTGGTCCCGCCGGAACCGGTGGCGCTGACGAGATGGGCCGGGCACATGCCCGCCGCCTTGGCCTGCCAGGCGATCTCCCGGACGCAGCCCACATACCCCAGGGTGCCCAGGGTGGTGGACCCGCCCACGGGGATGGGATAGGCCCGATGACCCTCCTCCGCCAGCTCGATGCTCCGCTCGTTCATGGCCTCGTAGATGTCCGCATAATCGTCGGTGTCAAAAAAGCGGACGGAGGCGCCGTAGACCTCATCCAGCACCAGATTGCCCCGGCGGTCCGTGACGCCCCGCTTTTTCAGCAGCAGCTCACACCGCATCCCAAGCCGGGCGGCACAGGCGGCGGTGAGCATGGCGTGGTTGGACTGGGCGCCGCCGGTGGTCAGCACCGTGTCGCAGCCCCGGCGCTGGGCGTCCGCCAGCAGAAATTCCAGCTTGCGGACCTTGTTGCCTCCCAGGGCCACGCCGCAAAGGTCGTCCCGCTTGATCCAGATGTTCCGGCCATAGCGGGCGCTGATGCCCTCCAGCTTGTAAAAGGGGGTGGGGAACACCCCCAGCTTCAGCCGGGGCAGCTCGTCGATCTGTTTCATCATCCGATCCTCCTGTTCTCAGCCCCGCAGCTGGGCGATCCGGGCGGGGATGTCCTCCGCCTTGTAGACGGCGCTGCCCGCCACCAGCACGTTGGCGCCGGCGGCGATGCAGGTGCCGCAGGTGTCGGGGCCCACGCCGCCGTCCACCTCCAGCTCGCAGCCGGGGTTCTTCTCGTCGATCCATTTGCGCAGGGCGGAGACCTTGGGCATCTGGTCGGCCATGAACTTCTGGCCGCCGAAGCCCGGCTCCACCGTCATCACCAGGATCAGCTCCACCTGCTCCAGATAGGGCAGCGCCGCCTCGGCGGGGGTGCCGGGCTTGAGGACGATGCCCGCCCGCTTGCCCTTGGCGTGGATCTTGTCCAGGGCCTCCTGGATCTTCTCCGGCGTGTCCGACTCCACATGGATCGTCACCAGATCCGCTCCGGCATCGCAGAACTGCTCCACATACCGCACCGGCTGCACGATCATCAAATGGACGTCCAGGGGCATTTGCGTCACCTTGCGGATGGACGCCACCACCGGGATGCCGATGGAGATGTTGGGCACGAACAGTCCGTCCATCACATCCACATGGACGTAATCGGCGCTGGCGATGCGTCCGATGTCCCGTTCCAGATTGGCAAAATCAGCAGAGAGGATGGACGGTGCAATTTTGATCATAAAAAACGCTCCTTTTCTTGACCCTTGACGCCTTTGGCCCTCCGCAGCGGGGACAGCCTCTGTGACCGTTGCGCCGGGCGGCGCATAGGATACCCCAAGCGGCCCGGTCGCCCCCCGCGCGCACTTCCGCGCAGCATCCGCCCCTCCCGGGATGAGGCGCCGCCGCTTTTGATATAGGAGCCGGTGGGTCCGCCCGCCGGCTCTCTTTTTGTCCGCATCCAGTGTATCAAACTCCCGCTTTAAAAGCAACCCGCCTTTCCCCCGCTCAATTTTTTGTCCTGTTGCAAAAACGACTTTCAGCACCACAATATCATGATATGCTAATGAACAAGAAAAAGACGGGACACACAAACGCGTTGTGTTTAGAAAGGCGGGAGCATTCATGGAACAGCAAATCGACTATGCGGAGCGGGCGGCGCTGCTCAAGGCGCTGGCGCATCCGCTGCGGCTGCAGCTGCTGCATGGGCTGCTGCACACGGGATGCCACAACGTGGGCTGCATGGAGCATCTCACCGGCGTCTCCCAGTCCTGCATCTCCCAGCATCTCCAGAAGCTGCGGATGATGGGTCTGGTGAGCGCGGAGCGCTCCGGCAACGAGGTTTACTACCGGGCGTCCTCGCCGGAGGCGGCCCGCCTGGTAGCGGTATTGATGGGAGAGGAGGTATCCAGCTATGCCCTATGACGTACTGGTGATCGGCGGAGGCCCGGCGGGTCTGTCGGCGGCGGTGAATGTCCGCATCCGGGGACGGAGCGTGCTGGTGGTCTCCAATCCGCCGGAGGAAAATCCCCTCTGGCGGGCAGAACGGGTGGACAACTACCTGGGTCTGCCGGGTCACAGCGGTCCGGAGCTTCTGACGCAGATGCGCCGCCACGCGGAGAGCGCCGGCGTGGAATTTCTCACCGGCAAGGTCCTCACCTCCGTCCGCAGCGGCAAGCTGTGGTACGTCAGCGTGGGAACGGAGATGTACGCCGCCTCCGCGCTGGTGCTGGCGGCAGGCGTGGCCCGGGGGAAGAAGTTCCCCGGAGAGGCGGAGCTGCTGGGCAAGGGCGTGAGCTACTGCGCCACCTGCGACGGGATGCTCTACCGGGGCCGCCCGGTGGCGGTGCTGGGATACAGCGACAGCGCCCGCCGGGAGGCGGACTTCCTGCGGGACATCGGCTGCAGCGTGACCTACTTCGACCGTCCCAAGGACTGCCGCATCGAGGGGGACACCCAGGTGACGGCGGTGGTGTGCGACGGCGAACGGGCAGCGGTGGACGGCGTGTTTTTACTGCGGCCCACAGTGGCGCCCACGGACCTGTTCCCGGGTCTTGCCGTGGAGAACGGCTACGTATCGGTAGACCGCCGGATGAACACCAATCTGCCGGGCCTCTTCGCCGCAGGCGACTGCACCGGCGGCCCGCTGCAGGTGTCCAAGGCGGTGGGGGAAGGCCTGATCGCCGGGCAGAGCGCGGCGGCCTGGGCCGTGGCCCAGAGCCGGACCTGAAGATCCACAGATCGGTGAATACAGTTTCAAATCCAGACTATATTAAACTAAAAAGAAAAAGGAGTATGAACGTATGGCAATCAAGCATTTGACGACGGCGGAATTCGCCTCCCTGACGCAGGCAGCCCCTCTGGCAATGGTGGACTTCTGGGCCTCCTGGTGCGGTCCCTGCAAGATGCTCTCTCCCACGGTGGAGGCCATTGCCCAGGAATATGACGGCAAGGTGCTGGTGGGCAAGGTCAACGTGGATGAGGAGCCGGAGCTGGCCCGCCAGTTCGGCGTCATGAGCATCCCCACGGTGGTGTTTTTGAAAAACGGCGTGGAGTTTGACCGCAAGGTGGGCGTGATGCCCGGCGACGTGTTCACCGGCATCCTGGACAACAATCTGTAACGCACAGCCCATGGACGGGGGAGCAGGCACATCCTGTTCCCCCGCTTTTTTTGCGGCGGTCAGGACTCCTGCCGGGACTTTTCCCCGCAGCGGTAGCGGGTGCAGGCGGGGGTGTCTGCCGTGCGGTCCTTGAGCCGGGGATGGACGCAGTGCCCCTGGTCCAGGGGGACGTACCCCCGGCCGAATTTGACATAGTGGCGGCGGAAATACTTGCAGCTCGCACAGGTCTCGTTCATAAGCTCACCTCCGGCTCCAGTTTAAGGGTATATCCCTTAAAAGTCAATAAGGGGATTTCCCTTATTGTATACTGAGCGCGAGGTGGTATCATGTTCCATCATTTACGCGCGCTTCGGGAGGACCGGAACCTTTCGCAAAAACAGCTTGCGGAACTTTTACAGGTCCATCAAACCACATATTCGGACTACGAGCTTGGAAATATCAACATTCCTGTGGAAGTTCTGATCCAGCTGGCAGAGTTTTACCACACCAGTGTGGATTACCTGGTGGATTACACCAATGATCCCCGCCCCTATCCCAAACGCTGAACCACGCCCGCCGTGCGGTCTGCACGGCGGGCGTGGTTTTTTCCCCCACAGGGAGGAGGCAGGGAGGTGCGCTTTCCCTACGAAAAAAAGAGGGAAGCCCATGGCTTCCCTCTTTTTCAGTCAGTGATGTACCGTCTCCGGGGAGGTGCTCAGCACTTCTCCACCACAACGGCAGTGCCCATGCCGCCGCCGATGCACAGCGTGGCCAGGCCCTTCTTGGCCTCGGGACGCTTCTGCATCTCGTGCAGCAACGTGACGATGATCCGGGCGCCGGAAGCACCGACGGGGTGGCCCAGAGCGATGGCGCCGCCGTTGACGTTGACCTTGCTCATGTCGAAGCCCAGCTCACGGGCAACAGCGATGGACTGAGCGGCGAAGGCCTCGTTGGCTTCCACCAGGTCGATGTCGTCGATGGTCACGCCGGCCTTGGCCATGGCGTTGCGGGAGGCGACCACGGGGCCGACGCCCATGATCTTGGGATCGACGCCGCCCTGGCCCCAGCCGATCAGCTTGGCCATGGGCTTGAGGCCGTACTTCTCCACAGCCTCGCCGGAGGCCAGGATGATGGCGGCAGCGCCGTCGTTGATGCCGGAGGCGTTGGCGGCGGTCACGCGCTGGGTGCCCTTGTCGTCAGCATCCTGAATGCCCTTGGGCTCGAAGGTGTGGACAACCTCGGGGTTGGGGGACTCGGGACCGACGGGGAACGCGCCGCGCAGCTTGGCGATGCTCTCGGGGGTGACACCCTCCTTGGGATACTCGTCGCGCTTGAACTCCACGATCTCCTTCTTGACCTTCACGGGAACGGGAACGATCTCGTCATCGAACCGGCCGGAATCGCGGGCGGCGCAGGCCTTCTGCTGAGAAGCGGCGGCGAACTCGTCCTGCTCCTTGCGGGTGATGCCCCAGATGTCGTTGATGTTCTCAGCGGTGGTGCCCATGTGATAGTTGTTGTAAGCGTCCCACAGGCCGTCCTTGATCATGGTGTCGACCAGCTTCTTGTCACCCATGCGGGCGCCCCAGCGGGCATCCATGGAGGCGAAGGGAGCGGCGCTCATGTTCTCGGTGCCGCCGCAGACCACGACGTCGGAGTCACCGGCCAGGATGGAGCGGGCGCCCTCGATGACGGACTTCATGCCGGAACCGCAGACCATGCCCACGGTATAGGCGGGAACGGAGTAGGGGATGCCGGCCTTGATGGAGACCTGCCGGGCCACGTTCTGGCCCTGAGCGGCGGTCAGGATGCAGCCGAACATGACCTCGTCCACCTGCTCGGGCTTCACGCCGGCGCGGTTCAGCGCTTCCTTCACCACGATGGCGCCCATCTCGGCAGCGGGAGTGTTCTTCAGGGAGCCACCAAAGGAACCAATGGCGGTTCTGCAGCAATTGACGACATAAAGCTCTTTCATGATGTTCCTCCGTTTTTTCTGAAATTTGACCGGCAGGCGATACGCTTTTTCCGCGCCGCTGCCGTGGTATCCATAACAAACGGCGAAGGACGGATGCGTGTCAAACTCAGCAGCTTGATTGCTAAATTTTTGACAAACGACGTTCCTTCACCCCGTCTGCAAATTTGATTATAGAGGCTTTTCCAGTCCGCGTCAATGCAATTTTGTGTGAAATCCGAAAATTTGTTAAAAGTTTGACAAAACACCTTCCTTTTCCGTCAACTTGACGAAAAAGGAAGGCGTTTCCAAAATTCCCTAGGTTTCGCCGTCTTCCTCCGCACGATCCCGCGCGGCGGTGAGGTGCTCGTAAAAGGCGGGGACCTCCAGGGCGTCAAAGGCGGAGGTCGTAACAATGTCCGCTTCCTGGGCAGCCTGCTGGAGGCGGCTGTCGAAATAGTCCGCCGCCACCGCAGCTGTATCCAGCGGACGGCGCAGGAGGAGGTAAAACCCATCGTCCGCCTCCAGGATCCCGCTCCACTGGTTCTCCTCCAGGGTCCCGGCGGCCTCTTCCACCGCCGCCGGCAGGATGCCCCGCCCCGGCAGGAAGGTCCGCCTGCCCTCGCCGGTGCCGTACGTCTCCTCCAAAGCGGCAAAGGCCGCCGCAGGATCGGTGCTGGCGTTGATCTGGGAGAAGAGGGAGGCCGCCTGCTCCCGGCAGCTCTCCCGGTCCGCCTCGTCCGTCACCGGCACCGTCAGCCACTCCAGCGTCAGATAGCCCTGTTCCTGGGCAAAGGCCTCCACGGCTCCCTCCGCCGGTGCCAGGGCGCTGCCGCTCTCGGCGGAGAGCTGGGAGAGCTTGCGGTAGAGGAGGGCGTCGGCGCACAGCGCCTCCGCCTCACTGCGCTCCAGGCCCCGGTCCGCCATCTGGGCAAGGTATTCCTCCTCGCCGCCGGCCTCCTCCGCCTGTTTGGCCCAGAGACTGTCCAGCTCCGGCTGGTCCGCCTCCGTGATCTCCACCTGGTACTGCTCCGCCCAGTTTTCCACCGTGGCGTAGAGCACCGTGTTGTCCAGCGCCTGCTGGCGGACATAGGAGGCAAGGTCCGTGCCCTCCACCGTCTCGGACCAGTCCAGGGTCAGCCCCGCTTCATCATAAGCCTCGCTGAGCTGGTCGCAGCCCCAGGTCAGCCAGTAGAGATACCGCCAGGCAGGCACCTCCCGGCCGTCCACCGTCAGAAGGACCGCGTCGGGGCTGATGCCGCAGGCCTCGTAGTAAAGGCCGGAGGTCCGCTCCTCCTCCGCTTTTTCCCCGCCGCAGCCGGCCAGGGAAAGGGCCAGCAGCACCGCCAGGCCCAGGGCCGCAAAGTGTCGTCTTCTCATGTTCAGGCTCCTCCCACAGGATGTCCTTCCATCCTATGCCAAAGAGTGCCATTTTATGCCTGCCCGGCCGGCTCCGAGGCCAGCTTCAGATCCTCCACCAGGGCCAGGGCGGCCTCCAGGGTGTCCTCGCCGGGCTTGAGTTTCAGGGTCAGCATGGGGGTCTCTCCGGCGGAAAGGGTGAGGCGGAACTTGTACTTGCTCAGTCCGCACACCGCCACCAGCGCCTCCGGGCGGAACACCGCCAGGGTGAAGCGCAATGTGCTGCCCTTCTGGGTGATGTCGCACACGCCGGCCTTGGCGGCCGCCGCCCGCAGCAGCGCCACATCCAGCAGCGCCAGGACGCTTCTGGGAGCCTCGCCGTAGCGGTCCAGCATCTCGTCCAGAAGGTCGGAGGCGTCGTCGTTGGTCCGGATGGCGGCGATGCGCCGGTAGAGGTCCATCCGCTGCTCCGGGGCGGGGACGTACCGCTCGGGGATGTTGGCGTTGATGGTGAGGTCCGCGGAGCACTCCGTCTCCACCTTCTTCTCCTCGCCCTTTTCCTCCAGCACCGCCTCCTCCAGGAGCTTGAGGTACATATCATAGCCCACGCTCATGAGGTAGCCGGACTGCTCCGGGCCCAGCAGATTGCCCGCGCCCCGGATCTCCAGGTCCCGCATGGCGATCTTGAAGCCGGAGCCGAACTCCACGTACTCCCGGATGGCCGCCAGACGCTTGGCCGCCGTCTCCTGGAGCACCTTGCCCCGGCGGTAGGTGAGGTAGGCGTAGGCCCGGCGGGAGCTGCGGCCGATGCGGCCCCGGATCTGGTGGAGCTGGGCCAGGCCCATCTTGTCCGCGTCCTCGATGATGAGGGTGTTGACGTTGGAGATGTCGATGCCGGTCTCGATGATGGTGGTGCACACCAGGATGTCCGCCTCGCCGTCCACCATGGCCTGCATGACGGAGGAGAGCTCGTGCTCGCTCATCTTCCCGTGGCCCACCACGATCCGCACCTCCGGCCCCAGCATCTTCTGGATGCGGGAGGCGGTGAGGTCGATGGACTCCACCCGGTTGTGGAGGTAGTAGATCTGTCCGCCCCGGCTGAGTTCCCGGCGCATGGCGTCCTCCAGGATGGCCCAGTCGTGCTCCAGCACGTAGGTCTGGACCGGCTGGCGGTCCCGGGGCGGCTCCTCCAGGGTGGACATGTCCCGCAGGCCGGAGAGGGCCATGTTCAGCGTCCGGGGGATGGGGGTGGCGGAAAGGGTCAGCACGTCCACCTGGCGGCTCATCTCCTTGAGCCGCTCCTTATGGGTCACACCGAAGCGCTGCTCCTCGTCGATGACCAAAAGGCCCAGGTCCTTGAACACCATATTTTTTTGCAGCAGCTTGTGGGTACCGATGAGCAGGTCCACGCGGCCGCCGGCCGCCGCCTCCAGGATGCGCTTTTGCTCCTTGGCGGGGGTAAAGCGGGAGAGGACCTCGATCTTCACCGGGAAATTGCGGAAGCGGCTGACGGCGGTGGCATAGTGCTGCTGGGCCAGGACGGTGGTGGGCACCAGAATGGCGGCCTGCTTGCCGTCCAGGATGCACTTCATCACCGCCCGGAGGGCCACCTCCGTCTTGCCGTAGCCCACGTCGCCGCAGAGAAGCCGGTCCATGGGCCGGGGCTTTTCCATGTCCGCCTTGATCTCCGCGATGCACCGCAGCTGGTCGTCGGTCTCCGTGAAGTCAAAGGACTCCTCAAATTCCCGCTGCCAGGTAGAGTCGGGGGAGAAGGCGAAGCCCGGCTGCTTCTGCCGCTGGGCGTACAGGGCGATGAGCCCCTTTGCCAGGTCCTTGGCGGCCTTTTTGGCCTTGGTCTTCTGCTTGGCCCACTCGGTGCCTCCCAGCTTGTTGAGCCGGGTCCGCTCCTGATCCTCGCCGCCGCCGATGTATTTGCTCACCAGATCCAGCTGCGTGGCGGGCACGTAGAGGCAGTCGCCGCCGGCGTAGTCGATCTTGATGTAGTCCTTTTCCACGCCGTCCACCGGCAGGCGCTGGATGCCCACGAACCGGCCCACGCCGTGGTGCTCGTGGACCACCAGGTCGCCGGGGGTCAGGTCCGTGTAGGACTGGATCTTCTGGCGGTTGGAGGCCTTTTTCACCCGCTGCCGCTTGCCCGCGGAGGCCGTGGTCAGCTGGCCCTCCGTCAGCACCGCCAGGTGCAGCTGGGGCCACTCGCTGCCGGCGGTGAGGGCGCCCAGGGTGATGCGCACCTCCCCGGGGGCGGGCATGGCGGTGCCCGCAAGGTCCAGCACCGCCGGGATGCCCCGCTCCTGCAGCAGGTGGCGCAGGTTGTTGGCCCGGATCTCTCCGGCGCACAGCAGCAGCACGGCGCTGCCGGTGGCCCGGTAGTGCTCCAGGTCGCTGACCGCCGTCTCCAGGCTGCCGCCGTAGGAGGAGAGCTGCTTGGCGTTGACCGCCATCAGCCCCCGGGGCCGCAGGGGATGACGGGAGGTGGGGAGGGTGTCCTCCATCACCACCGGAAACTCCTCCAGCGCGGCGTACAGCTCCTCGCCGGAGAGCGTCAGCCGGGCATACTCGCCCGCCAGCAGCCCTGCCGTCAGCAGGGATTCCTCATCCTGCTTGAGCTGGAGCAGCGTCCCCTTCACCCGCTCGTCCACCCGGCCGCTCTCGCACAAAAACACCACCGCGTCTTTGGGCAGATAATCCACGCCGGTGCAGACCTCCGGGTACACGGCGGCCAGATACCGGTCCAGGCCGCCGGGGACGGCGCCGGTGCGGAAGTGCTCCGCGTCCTGGCGCAGCTGCTGGGCGGTTTTCTCCGTCTTGGGCTTTTTCGCCAGCTTCTCCGCCAGCGCCTCCAGACGCTCCGCAAGGCCCGTGAGACCGCCGGGGGCGCAGTGGGGCAGCACCTCGGCCGCCGGCAGGATCTGGGCGGAGGTGACGTTTTTCGTCCGCCGCTGGGTGCCGGGGTCGAAGGTGCCCATGGAGTCGATCTCATCGTCAAAGAACTCGCACCGCACCGGCTGGTCCATCAGGGGGGAGAACACGTCCAGGATGCCGCCCCGCAGGGCGAACTGGCCCACGCCCTCCACCTGCTGGCAGCGGGTGTACCCGGCGGACACCAGGCGGTCCGCCAGCTCGTTCAGATCCGCCCGGGCCCCCACCTCCAGCGTCAGCGCCAGGGAATGGAGCAGCTTGGGCGGCAGCGTCCGGGCGCACAGGGCGTCCGCGGTAGCCACCGTCACCGCCGCCTCGCCCCGGGAAAGGGCATACAGCGCCGCCAGATGGCTGCGCTCCCAGTCCCGGGAGGCGATGGCGCCGGGCCGCAGCTGCCACTCCCGGCCCAGCAGCACCACCGGCTCCGTGCCCAGCAGCGTCTGCAGATCGCCCCGCAGCTGCTGGGCCTCCCGCTCGTCGCCGCAGACGAACACCGCAGGCCGCTCCGCCGCCAGGGCCACCGCAGCGCCCACGCAGGAGCGGTGCACCGGCTGCAAGCCGGTGACCGCCACCGGGCAGCCGCCCTCTTCCACCCGCCGGACCAGCTCCGCCACCTCGGGAATGGTATGGAGTTGTTTGAGAAATTGTTCCATAGTTGCAAGTCCTTGTAAAAATTTGGAAGTTTCAACGTGCATATCGCCCCGCCGCCCAGACGGGCGGTGGGGGTGTCGCGGTAGGATTTTATGCGCGAAGCGCCCGTACCTTTCCGATCCCCCGAAAAACAGCGGCCCTTACAGCGTCTCCGGCCTTTGAAGTTCCTTCAGCAGGTCTGCGGCCCGACGCCGGACCTCCAAACCGCCGCCGAACTCCGCGGCAAATTCCAGATGGGGGGCAGGCTTCCTCCGTCCGTCCCAGGGCACGCAGGCAGCAGGCAGCGTGATAGTGGTCCATCACCTGAAGGCGAAGGGACTCCGGCCGCTCCAGCCGGGAGCGCACCTCCTCCAGCAGCTGCGCAGGGTCCTCCTTCTCCAGGAAGCGAAGCTGCCAGCGGTACCGCTCCAGAGCCGCCTCCCAGGCAGAGGCCTTCCGGACCTCCGGCGCCATGGCCTCCACGGTCCGCTCCGCCTCCTCCAGAAACCGCCGGGCCTGGGGGCCGTTCTCCTCCCGCAAGGCCCCTGTCGCCCGGTTCAGCAGCCAGGTTGCCCGGTTGGGTCCGCCGCTTGTCTGTACCCACGGCTCCAGCCGGTCCAGCAGCCGGACGGCCTCCGGGTCACGCCCCATGGAAAACAGCGCGGCGGATTCGCTCAGCCCCAGGGAGATCCCCACGCTTCGGGTGCGGGGCCGCTCCAGGGGAAATCCCTCCGTCAGCTCCCGGCTGGTCCGCAGCAGCGGCTCCGGGTCACAGCGCTCCAGGGCCTCCCGGGCCTGGGCTATCTCTTTTTCCAAAGAGGTGAAGTACAGCCAGGCCACGGCGATGGCCAGGGGGATCCAGATGAGGAGCACAGCGCCCACCCGCCAGGTCCGGCTGACGACTGCCAGAAGCAGTGCCGGAACCGCCCAGAGAAGGGCAAAGCTCCACCGGTGCCGGTTCAGCCAGCGAATCATCCCCATGGTGCAGCGCCTCCTTAACGGAAACTCAGTTGAAGTCGTTCATGGCCTTCTGGCAGCCGTGCTCGATGATGCACGCCGCCGCCTGGATAGCCCGCTCAAAGCTCTCCAGCAGCACCTTCCGCTCCGCCTGGGAGGGCACGCCGATGACCCAGTCGATCATGTCGCCGCCCTCACCGGGGGCGCCGGTGCCGATCTTGATCCGGGGGAAGTCCTGGGTGCCCAGGTGGGCGATGATGTTCTTGATGCCGTTGTGTCCGCCGGCGGAGCCGGTGGGCCGCACCCGGAGCTTTCCCACGGGCAGCGACACGTCGTCATAGATCACCAGCACATGGTCGGCGGGGATCTTGTAAAACTGGACCGCCTCCCGCACCGCCTCGCCGGAGAGGTTCATATAGGTCTGGGGCTTCATCACCAGACACTTGCACCCGGCGAAGGAGAATGTGTTGTAGGCGGATTTGAACTTGACCTTGTTGAGCTTCACCCCCGCCTGCTCCGCCAGCAGGTCCACGGTGAGAAAGCCCATGTTGTGCCGGGTGTTGGCGTACTTCTGGCCGGGATTGCCCAGGCCCACGATCAGCCAGTCCACCGCGGCGGATTTCATGCCAAACATAGGGTGCTCCTTCTGTTGAAAGTGGTAGTTTTAATGAGACGGCGCTTCATCCGCACATATTTCCCAACGTCCGCAAAGGCGGGAAAGTGTCCTTTCCCGCCTTTGATGGATGTCTTGTTCGTTTGGGTGCCGGACCGCCGCTCAGCGGAACAGCTTGGAGATGGAGATCTCCTGATAGATGCGCTCGATGGCCTCGGCAAACATGGGGGCCACGGAGAGGTACTTGATCTTCTCGCTCTTGGCGGGATCGATGGCCGGGATGGTATCCAGCAGGGCCAGCTCCTTGATGACGCTGTTGTTGATGCGGTCGATAGCGGGGCCGGAGAGAACGCCGTGGGACGCGCAGGCGTGGACGCTCTTGGCGCCGCCCACTTCCACCAGGGCCTGAGCGGCGTTGCACAGGGATCCGCCGGTGTCCACCATGTCGTCGAAGAGGATGCAGTCCTTGCCCCGGACGTCGCCGATGACGTTCATGACCTCGCACTGGTTGGCCTTTTGACGGCGCTTGTCCACGATGGCCAGGTTCATGTGCAGCTTCTGGGCGAAGGCGCGGGCGCGGGCCACGGAGCCCACGTCGGGGGAGACCACCACGATGTCCTCGCACTCGGTGCCGAACTTCTTGGCGTAGTAATCCACAAAGATGGGGTTGCCGGCCAGATTGTCCACGGGAATGTCGAAGAAGCCCTGGATCTGGGAGGCGTGCAGGTCCATGGTCAGCACACGGTCCGCACCGGCGGCGGTGAGCATGTTGGCCACCAGCTTGGCGGTGATGGGATCGCGGGCCTTGGCCTTACGGTCCTGACGGGCATAGCCGTAGTAGGGGATGACGGCGGTGATGCGGCCGGCGGAAGCCCGCTTGAGCGCATCGATCATGATGAGCAGCTCCATCAGGTTCTGGTTGACGGGGTTGCAGGTGGACTGGACCACGAACACGTCGCTGCCGCGGACGGTCTCGTACAGGGAGACAAACACCTCGCCGTCGGAGAAGGTGCCGACCTCGGCCTCACCCAGCTTGGTGCCCATCAGCTTGCAGATGTCCTCCGCCAGCTTGGGATTCGAGTTTCCGCAGAATACCTTAATATCTTTACCGTGGGAAATCATTTCCAAACGCCCTCTTTCTCTTCCGTTTTTCTTTCGTATTTTTGGGGAACACAGTACATGTTAACGCTCGGGTTTTTGCTCCTGGCTCTCGTGGATCTTGCGCCGCCGCGCGGCCCAGCCCTCCAGGTTCTTCTGTCTGGCCCGGGCCACTGCCAGCGCGTCGGCAGGGACCTCGTCGGTGATGGTGCTGCCCGCCGCGGTGTAGGCGCCCTCGCCCACCGTCACCGGTGCGATCAGGTTGGTGTTGCAGCCCAAAAACGCCCGGTCGCCGATGGTGCAGCGGTATTTCTTGAACCCGTCGTAATTGGTGGTGACGGTGCCGCAGCCGAAATTGACCTTCTTGCCCACGTCGCTGTCGCCCACGTAGGTCAGGTGGGAGATCTTGGTGCCGTCCCCGATGGTGGAGTTTTTCACCTCCACAAAGTCGCCCACCTTGATGTCGTCGCCGATGGTGCAGCCCGGCCGGACATAGGCGAAGGGCCCCACATGGGTACGGCTTCCGATGGTGCTCTCATTGATCTGAGAGGCATTGATCTCCGTGTCATCCCCCACGGTGCAGTCCCGTACCATGGCGTTGGGGCCGATGGTGCAGCCGCAGCCGATGTGGGTGTCGCCCCGGAGAATGGTGCCCGGCAGGATCATGGTCCCCCGGCCGATGGTGACCCGGGGATCGATATAGACCGCGGTGGGGTCCAGGATCCGCACGCCGTTTTGGATGTGGCGCTTGACGACCCGGTCCCGCAGCAGCAGCTCCAGCTCGGCGATGGTCTCCGGCCCGTAGACCGGCAGCCAGCCGGGAGCGAGCGTCGCCGCGGAGACGTTGTTGCTCATCCGCTCTTTCCAGCTCTCCTGCAGCTCATAGCCGGGAGCCTGGTAAACAAATCCCACGCCGGCCTCTTCCAGAGGCAGGGCCGCCCGGGGCAGCACCAGCACCTGGTCCGGTGTGTTCAGGAACTCCATCAGATCCTTTTGCTGTTCCGAGACGATCACATCCGCGTCCGCCGGGAAACAGCGGCGAACTTCCTCCGCGAAGGTCGGACCACAGACGATAAAAAACCGCTCGACACCATCGGCCTGCAACTTGTCGCCGACCCATGTGAGGATGGGGCAAAACAGCACGGCTTCCAGCATCAGCGGTTTGGAGTGCGCCGGGATGGAGGAGTCTTCTTCCAGAAAACAAACGGCGCGCTGCGGACAATTCATGTTCGCTTTCCTCCTTTTTAGCGTATAGCGGCACCGTTCCGTCCGGAACAGTGCATTCGTTCTTTTATTATAACAAAGGCCTGTAAAAAATCCAGTGTTTTCAGGAATTTTCTTTTTGAAATTTCCATCAGCCCGCTTTCGGCACCTTTTCCGCCCCCTTGCAGGAAAATCGTCGGGCTGAAAAGGTTGTGCCGAAAAATCCGTCATTTTTCGGCAAATTGCAGAAAAACCGCGTTTTTTGTCGTGATTCTATCCGAATTTTTACGTTTCTTCTCATATTGCTGTTGAATTTGCGCAGGCAAAGGATTACAATGAAGGTCGCTCGTATGGAAAAGGGAGGTTTTTCCGTTTTTATGCTCAATATTGTACTGGTAGAGCCGGAAATCCCGCAGAACTGCGGCAACATCGCCCGCACCTGCGCCGCCACCGGCAGCCGCCTGCATCTGGTGCGTCCGCTGGGATTTGACATCTCTGAGAAGGCCGTGCGGCGGGCCGGGCTGGATTACTGGCATCTGGTGGAGGTATTCGACTACGAAAACCTCCAGGAGCTGTTCCGGCTCCATCCCGAGGCGGCGGAAAACGCCTGGCTCACCACCACCAAGGCCCCCCGCAGCTATCAGGAGGCCGTTTTTACGCCGGACAGCTGGCTCTTTTTCGGCAAGGAGACCGCCGGACTGCCCATGGACTTCCGGGAGCAGTTCCGGGAGCGGTGCATCCGGCTTCCCATGGTGTCCGAGGCCCGCAGCCTGAATCTTTCCAACACCGTAGCGGTGTGCGTGTACGAGGCCCTGCGGCAGACCGGCTTTCCCGGACTGCTGGGCACCGGCGAGATGGCAGAGAAATGAATCCCGGCACCGGGGTACATCGGCGCCGTCCGGTCCATACTAACCATGATATCCCGCGGCGTCCGCGCGCCGCTTTTGATCCCCCACCCATCAAGGAACTTTGAAATCCATTACGAATCGGAGGCATTCCTATGAACTACAACAAAAAAACTGTCCGGGACGTAGACGTCCAGGGCAAGAAGGTCCTGCTGCGCTGTGACTTCAACGTGCCCCTGGCCAAGGACGGCAGCGGCGTCATCACCGACGACAAGCGCATCCGGGCGGCTCTGCCCACCATCCAGTACCTGCTGGACCAGAACGCTGCCGTGATCGCCTGCTCTCACCTGGGCAAGCCCGCCGCCACCTTCGAGTCCTACGCCAAGAAGCAGGCGGAAAAGGGCAAGGAGGCTACGGAGGAGTCCTGGAAGAAGTCCCTGAAGGCGCTGTCCCTGGCTCCCGTGGCCAAGCGCCTCAGCGAGCTGCTGGGCAGACCCGTCATCATGGCCCAGGACGTGGTGGGCCCCGATGCCCAGGCCAAGGCCGCAGCCCTCAAGCCCGGTGAGATCCTGCTGCTGGAGAACACCCGCTTTGAAAAGGGCGAGACCAAGAACGATCCCGAGCTGGCCAAGGCCATGGCCTCCATGGCGGAAGTTTACGTCTCCGATGCCTTCGGCGCCGTGCACCGCGCCCATGCCTCCACTGCCGGTGTCGCCGATTATCTGCCCGCCGTGTCCGGCTTCCTGATCCAGAAGGAGCTGGAGATCATCGGCGGCGCCCTGGCCAATCCCAAGCGTCCCCTGGTGGCCATTCTGGGCGGCAGCAAGGTCTCCAGCAAGATCGGCGTCATCAACAACCTCCTGGAGATCGCCGACACCATCATCATCGGCGGCGGCATGGCCTACACCTTCTCCGCCGCCCAGGGCGGCAAGGTGGGCGAGAGCCTCCTGGAAGCCGACTGGGAGAGCTATGCCAATGAGATGGTGGAAAAGGCCGCGGCCAAGGGCGTCAAGCTCCTGCTGCCCGTGGACGCCGTCTGCGCCGACGCCTTCGCCCCCGACGCCAAGAGCCAGGTGGTCAAGGCCGGGGAGATCCCCGACGGCTGGCAGGGCCTGGACATCGGCCCCGAGACGGTGAAGCTCTACTGCGACGCCGTGCAGGGCGCCGGCACCGTCATCTGGAACGGCCCCATGGGCGTTTTTGAGTTCCCCGCCTTCGCCAAGGGCACCGAGGCCGTGGCCGAGGCCCTGAGCAAGACCAGCGCCATCACCATCATCGGCGGCGGCGACAGCGCGGCTGCCGTGCAGCAGCTGGGCTACGCCGACAAGATGACCCACATCTCCACCGGCGGCGGCGCCAGCCTGGAGTTCATGGAGGGCAAGGAACTCCCCGGTGTCGCCTGCCTGCTGGACGCCTGAAACCGTTCCTCCGGCAGTTTCACCACCGGGAACAGCGGGAACTTTAACTTGACAAAGCGGCGGATTTTCTGTATAAGATAGTAGTTTGCGTGATAAAAACAGCGGATTCCGCCTCAAAAATACCCGTACCTCCGGCACGGGGCCGATCCACATCACATAAAAGGAGAAATCAAGGAAATGAATCGCAGATATCGCAAGACCGTCATCGCCGGCAACTGGAAGATGAACATGACCGCCACCGAGACCAAGAAGTTCGCCGAGGACATGAAGAAGATCATGCCCCGCGCCAAGTGGTGCGAGACGCTGATCTGCGTCCCCGCCTGCAACATCCAGACCGCTGCCAAGGTCTTCAAGGACCTGCGCATCTCCGTGGGCGCTGAGAACGTCTACTTTGAGGAGAAGGGCGCCTATACCGGCGAAGTCTCCGCCGAGATGCTCAAGGACCTGGGCGTGAAGTATGTCATCGTGGGCCACAGCGAGCGGCGGCAGTATTTCTGCGAGACCGACGCCACCGTCAACAAGAAAGTCCACGCCGTGCTCAGCGCCGGCATGAACCCCATCATCTGCGTGGGCGAGAGCCTGGAGCAGCGGGAGACCGGCATCACCAACGAGTGGATCGCCCTGCAGGTCAAGAGCGCCCTGTACGGCGTGCCCGCCGACAAGCTGCGCCGCTGCATCATCGCCTACGAGCCCATCTGGGCCATCGGCACCGGCAAGACCGCCACTGCCGAGCAGGCCGGCGAGGTCTGCGGCAACATCCGCGCCACCATCCGCGCCCTGTACGGCGCCCGGGTGGCCCGCTCCGTCACCATCCAGTACGGCGGCTCCATGAATCCCAAGAACGCCGCGGAGCTGCTGGCCCAGCCCGACATCGACGGCGGCCTCATCGGCGGTGCCGCCCTGAAGCCCGAGCAGTTCGTGGACATCATCAACGCCGCCAACCAGGAGTGAGCCTGCCGCGCTCCATCCGGGCACGGCGATGCCGCCCCGGCGAGTCTGACAGCTGATTATGGAAATGAGGAATCCTGTTCACTATGAATAAAACACCGACTACTCTCATCATCATGGACGGCTTCGGCCTCTCCGACGCCGCCGACGGCAACGCCGTCAAGGCCGCCGCCACCCCCCGGCTGGACGAGTTTTTCCGGGAGTTTGCCCACACCACCCTCCAGGCCTCCGGCCTGGACGTGGGCCTTCCCGCAGGACAGATGGGCAACAGTGAGGTGGGCCACACCAACATCGGCGCCGGCCGGGTGGTGTTCCAGGACCTGCCCCGGATCACCAAGTCCATCGCCGACGGGGACTTCTTCCGCAATCCCGCTTACTGCCACGCCATGGACGCCTGCCTGGAGAAGGGGACCTCCCTGCACCTGATGGGCCTTTTGTCCGACGGCGGCGTCCACTCCCACCTGGACCACCTCTTCGCCCTTTTGCAGATGGCAAAGGACAAGGGCCTCACCAAGGTCTATATCCACGCCTTCCTGGACGGCCGGGACGTCTCTCCCACCTCCGGCGCGGACTTTGTGGCCCAGACAGTGGAAAAGTGCCGGGAAGTGGGCGTTGGCAAGATCGCCACGGTGATGGGCCGCTACTATGCCATGGACCGGGACAAGCGCTGGGACCGGGTGGAGATGGCCTATGACGCCATGGTCTACGGTGAGGGTTCCACCTTCAACCCCGTGCCCGTGGCCGCCGTGAAGGACTCCTACGCCGCCGGCGTCACCGACGAGTTCGTGGAGCCTGTGGTCTGCGACCGGGACGGCACCATCTCCGACAATGACAGCGTCATCTTCTTCAACTTCCGGCCCGACCGGGCCCGGGAGATCACCCGCACCCTGGTGGATCCGGACTTCGACGGCTTCACCCGCCAGATCTTCCCCCTGACCTTCGTGTGCAACACGGAGTACGACGCCTCCATGCCCAACGTGGAGGTGGCCTTCCCCCGGACCTCCGTGCGCAACGGCCTGGGCGAGTACCTCAGCCAGATGGGCATGACGCAGCTGCGGATCGCCGAGACGGAGAAGTACGCCCATGTCACCTTCTTCTTCAACGGCGGCTCCGAGACGGTGTTCCCCGGCGAGGACCGGGTGCTGGTGCCCTCTCCCAAGGTGGCCACCTATGACCTCCAGCCGGAGATGAGCGCCCACGAGGTCACCGACAAGTGCGTGGAGCGGATCGAGTCCGGTGCCTATGACGTCATCATCCTCAACTTTGCCAACTGCGACATGGTGGGCCACACCGGCGTGTTCGACGCCGCCGTGAAGGCCGTGGAGACCGTGGACACCTGCGTGGGCAAGGTGGTGGACGCCACGCTGAAGATGGGCGGCATCGCCATGATCACCGCCGACCACGGCAACGCCGAGCAGATGACCGAGCCCGACGGCTCTCCCATGACCGCCCACACCACCAACCCGGTGCCCTTCATCCTCTGCGGCGCCGGAACAGAGCTGCGCCAGGGCGGCCGCCTGGCGGACATCGCCCCCACCATGCTGGACGTGATGGGTCTGGCCTGCCCCGCCGAGATGGACGGAACGTCCCTCATCATTAAGTAAACACCCCGCATCTTTGCCGCCCGGAGTTTCCGGGCGGCTTTTTTTGCGTGCATATCCGCCGTGACCGGCGCATAAGGTTGTCCCAGAGGTGAAGCACATGAAACGAATGACAACGCGCCTGCGGAGCCTGGGCCGCCGGCTGGGCGCCGCGGGACTTGCGGCAGGGACCTTGTGGGCGGTCACCGTCACCGCCGGCAGCGAAACCGCCGCCGGTGCCTGGAAGGCACTGCGGGAATCGTCTCCCATGGGGGCGCTGCGGTGGGAGCTGGGGGAGCTGTGGGTGCGGGACACCCTGTCCCCGGCGGCGGTGCTGACGCTGGGGGAGTCGCCGCTGCTGCTCTCCGCCCGGACAGCGGTGGCGGAGCTGTGGTCCACGGAGCGGGCCGAGTCCGCCGGCGACGGGGAAGAGGAGGAGCTGGTGACCACGCCGGTGGAGGAGACGCCTCTGGACGCGGCAGACGCCGTGGACAACGGCATCCCCGCCCGGACCCTGGTGCCCACGGACCCCAGCGGCTACACCGTCTGCGGACGGGCCTACATCTCCAATACCACGGACCATACCCTGGACGTCACCGCCCTGACGGATACCTTTGACGCGGAGCTGACGGACGAGGGCCCCCAGATCCTGATCCTCCACACCCACGGCAGCGAGGCCTACACCCCCACGGCAGGAACGGATGTGGTCTGGTCCGGCAATCTGCGCACCACCGACTCCCGGTACAACGTGGTACAGGTGGGAGACGAGATGGCGGACGTATTCAGCGAGGCGGGCATCTCCGTGCTCCACGACCGGACGCTGTACGACTATCCCTCCTATAATGAGGCCTATGACCGCTCCCTGGCGGCCATCGAGAGCTACCTGGCCCAGTATCCCTCCCTGCGCTTCATCCTGGATGTCCACCGGGACGCCATCGAGGACAGCCAGGGCAACCAGTACAAGGTGGTCTCCACCATCGACGGCGTGGGCACCGCCGCCCAGCTGACGCTGGTGGTGGGCAGCGACGGCAGCGGGCTGCCCCATCCCAACTGGATGGAAAACCTGAAGCTGGCGGTGGCCCTCCAGGAGGACCTGCTCACGTCTTATCCCACGCTGATGCGGCCCATCCTGCTGCGCAATTCCCGCTACAACCAGCATGCCACCACCGGCTCGCTGCTGGTGGAGGTAGGCGCCGCCGGAAACTCCCCGGAGGAGGCGGCTCTCGCGGGGCGGCTTTTCGCGGAGCGGATGGTGGAAGTGCTGCAATCCCGCAGCAAATAAAGGACGCCGGGCGGTCTCGCCCGGCGCTTTTTTAAGACAGCAGCGCGTTGATCTCCTCGATCTCCAGATCCTGAAGGGCCCAGTTGATGCCGTAGCCCACCACCTTGCTCAGGTCCCGGACCTGCTGGTCGATGTCCTGGGGGGTGACCATCATGTTCTGCCGGTTGCCGCGCAGCTTGTCGCCGTCCACATGCTCCACGCCCGCCTCCTCCAGCAGGTCCACCGCCAGCGTGGCGGCGTCCACCACTGTGGGGATGCCGATGGAAACCACCGGCACTCCCAGCGTCTCCTGGTTCAGCGCCGCACGGTGGTTCCCTACGCCGGAGCCGGGGATGATGCCGGTGTCGCTCAGCTGCACCGTGGCGCACACCCGACCCACCCGCCGGGAGGCCAGGGCGTCCACCGCGATGACCATGGACGGCTGCACCTGCTCCACCAGGCCCCGCACTGCCTCGGCGGACTCCACTCCCGTGGTGCCCAGCACGCCGGTGCGCTGCACCGCCACCGGGCGGAACCCGGCAAAGTGTTTGGGCATGGCGGCGATCAGGTGCCGGGTGATGAGGACGCTGTCCGCCGCCAGCGGCCCCACCGCGTCCGGCGTCATGGCCCGGTTCCCCAGGCCCACCACCAGCGCCGCCCCCTCCGGCGGCAGCAGCGTCTTGAGCTGGCCGCCCACCGCCCGGACCGCCCGCTCAAAAAAATCCGCCTTGCGCTGCCAGAAGGTGGTCAGATCAATGGTGAGGTAGCTGCCCCGGGGCTTGCCCAGGGCCTCCTCGCCCCGTTCATCCAGAATTTCCACCCGGGTCACCGGATAGCCCTCCTGCTTGCTCTTGATGGCCTTCACTCCCGCCAGGCGGGTGGTCCGCTCCGCGGACTCCTGCCACAATTCCCGGGCCTCCAGCGCCAGATCCGTGCGTTTTATGAACAAAAAGCACCCCTCCCAGACACAAAATCTTGTGGTTGTGGCCCTATGTTTTGCATCCGGCGGCACAATATACAAAAAGTGAACGGAAATTGCAAAAAAAAGCTTGCTTTTTAGGAAGTTTCCTGCTAAAATATCATTCTGCACGGTGGGTTTTTGTTCCACCGCTGGATTTTGCCTAAGGAGGTGTTTGGTTTGCCGAATATCAAGTCTGCCAAGAAGCGCGTTCTGATCGCTGAAGTGAGAAACGCTCGCAACAAGGCCACGAAGTCCGAGCTGAAGACCGCCATCAAGAAGTTCGAGGCTGCTGCCGCAGAAGGCAATCGCACCGAGGCCGATGGCGCTTACAAGGTTGCAGTGAAGAAAGTCGATCAGGCAGTTGCCAAGGGCGTTCTGCACAAGAACACGGCTGCTCATCGCAAGAGCGCCATGACCCTGAAGCTCAACAAGATCGGCTGATCGAGCGAACAGAAAGGACATCCGTCAGGATGTCCTTTTTTTCTTGCCTCTCCGGGTGACCCCGGGGATATTTTACATTCTGGCCCTTTCTTTTTGCCGCGGCCGTGGTAGAATAGCGGTACACGAAACATTTGAGAGGTGCCTGTATGCCCATTTTTGATACCCATGCCCACTATGACGCCGAACAGTTCGCCTCGGACCGGGAGGCGGTGCTCACCGCCCTGCCCGCCGCAGGCGTTGGTCTGGTGGTGGACCCCGGCTGCGATGTGGCCTCCTCCCGGGAGGCGGCGGCACTGGCGGAGCGGTTCGACCACGTTTACGCCGCCGTCGGCATTCACCCGGAGGACTGCGCCGGCTGTACCGACGCCGACTTCGACGCGATCCGGGAGCTGTGCCGCCGGGAGAAGGTGGTGGCCGTGGGGGAGATCGGGCTGGACTACTACTGGAAGGAAAACCCGCCCCGGGACTTTCAGGAGCAGGTGTTCCGCCGCCAGATCGAGCTGGCGCTGGAGCTGGACCTGCCCGTCATCATCCACGACCGGGAGGCCCACGGGGACAGTCTGCGGATCGTGCTGGACTACCCGGGGCTGCGGGGCGTGTTCCACTGCTTTTCGGGAAGCCCCGAAATGGCTCAGGAGCTTTTGAAGCGGGGCTGGTATCTGGGCTTTGACGGCCCCATCACCTATAAAAACGCCAAGCGGGCGCCGGAGGTGGCCGCCATCACCCCCATGGACCGGATCGTCATTGAGACCGACGCCCCCTACATGGCGCCGGTGCCCTTCCGGGGCAAGCGGAACGACAGCCGCTTATTGCCCTATGTGGTGGAGAAACTGGCGGAGTGGAAGGGCGTCACGCCGGAGGAGATGACGGACATCACCTGGCAAAACGGAAAACGACTGTTTGGATTGGAGTAATTACGATGGAAAAAGGATTTACCATTACCTATGAATATGGGGACAACCTGTATGTGAACCCCACCAACCGCTGCAACTTCAACTGCGAGTTCTGCCTGCGGCACAACGGCCACGGCGGCAGCATCTACACCCACAACCTCTGGCTCATGCGGGAGCCTACCCGGGAGGAGATTTTGGCCTCCATCGAGAGCCACGACCTCTCCCGGTACAAACAGCTGGTGTTCGTGGGCTTCGGCGAGCCCAGCTACCGCTTCGACGACATCTGCTGGGTCATCGACCAGATGAAGGCAAAAGGGGAGAAGATCTTCACCCGGATGGACACCAACGGCACCGGCTCTCTCATCAACGGCCGGGACATCGCCCCGGACTTTGCCGGCCGGTTCGACATGGTCTCCGTGTCCCTCAACACCGACACAGCGGAAAAGTACAACGCGCTGTGCCACCCCCAGCAGGAAAACGCCTATGAGGCCATGAAGGACTTTACGAAAGAGATCCGCAAGTACGTCCCCACCGTCATGATGACTGTGGTGGACACCATCCCGCCCGAGGAGATCGAGGCTTGCCGGAAGATCTGCGAAGAGGAGATCAGCGCCACCTACCGGGTGCGGGAATATATCAAGGATTAAATGGAGAACATCTGATGTTTCGATTACTGGGTTCTTTGCTCATGGGCGCCCTGGTGGGCTGGATCGCCGGCCATCTGATGGGCACCAAGGGCGGCTTGCTGCGCAACATCGTGGTGGGCGTCATCGGCTCCTTTGTGGGCAGCTTCGTGTGCGCTTTCCTGGGCTTTTACGCCTACGGCTTCCTTGCCACGCTGGTGGTGAATGTGGTGGGGGCGTGCCTGTTCATCTGGCTGGGACGGCGGCTCTTCGGCTGACCGTCCCGCCTGCAATCACACAAAAACCGGGCGTACCCATCTGGGTACGCCCGGTTTTCTCTCTTTTGGGGCAGGCATCAGAGCATGTGCAAAAGCTCGATCTGCTCCCCGGAGGGACCGGTGAAAAAGCGGTTTTCCAGCCCCCCGAAGAGGTTGGGCCGCACCGTCTTTTCCGGCGCCAGGAAGGTATCCACCCCCAGGTCCTGAAGGGCGGCGGCCGCGGCGTCCACGTCGTCCACATACACCGCGAAGTGGGGGATGTTGCCCTCGCCCATGGGCACCGGCACCGGGGACTGGATCAGCTCCAGCAAAAAGCCGGCAAAGGACACCAGTGCCAGCTGCTTTTCCCCATCCGGTGTGGAAACCGTCTCCCGGCGGGAGAGGCTGCCGCCGATCTTCTCGTAAAAGGCGATGCTGCCGTCCATGTCCCGGGTGTGGATGGCGATGTGGCCCAGGCCCTGATAAAGCTCTTGCATGATGCGCTTCCTCCTTATGTATGCTTTGCTTCACTGTACCATATTTCCCGGGAAAAGAAAATCCCCGGAATTTTGGCTGATTTTTTGGAAAATTTGAAATTTTTCCTTGACATTTGTCCTGATTCCTATATAATAATAAGGCTTGCAGTATGCAGGCATATCCTTGCTCTCATCAAGAATGAGGGCCATTTGTCCAGAAGGAGGTGCAACAATGGCAAAGGTTTCTGCCAATTATGAGGTCGTTTATATCATCGACCCTGCACAGGGTGAGGAGAACACCGCCGCGCTGGTGGCGAAGTTCAAGACCCTGGCCGAGCAGAACGGTTCCGCTGTGGAAGTGGAAGAGTGGGGCAGCCGCAAGCTGGCTTATCCCATCAATTTCAAGAACGAAGGCTACTACGTCCTGATGAGCTTCACCAGCGATCCTTCTTTCCCGAAGGAGCTGGACCGTGTTCTTCGCATCACGGACGGCATCATGCGTTCCCTGATCGTCTGCAAGGGCGAATAAGGAGGCATTTCGATGCTCAACAAGGTCATCATCATGGGCCGTCTGGTCAAGGACCCGGAGCTGCGGCGCACCCAGTCCGGCACTGCCGTCACGTCTTTCCGCATCGCGGTAGACCGTGACTTCAAGAGCCAGGATGGGAGCAAGCAGGCGGACTTCTTCGATGTCGTCGCCTGGCGCGCCACTGCCGAGTTCGTCAGCAAGTACTTCACCAAGGGCCGTATGGCTGTGGTGGAGGGCCGGCTGCAGACCCGTGACTGGACGGACCGGGAGGGCGGAAAACGTGTCGCCACGGAGATCGTCGCCGATAACATCTATTTCGGCGATTCCAAGCGCGACGGCGCCGGCGATTTCGGCGGCGCACCCGCTTCCTACAGTGCCCCCGTGGGCGGCGGCTATTCCAGTCCCGCACCCTCCGGCGGCCACTCTGACTTCGCCGAGATCGGCGAGGAAGACGGCGAACTGCCGTTCTGATTTTGATAAAGGAGGAACCAATCATGGCTTTCGATCGTGAATCCAGACCCGCTCGTCCCATGCGCGGCAAGCGCCGTAAGGTCTGCCAGTTCTGCGCGGACAAGTGCGAGTTCATCGATTATAAGGATGCTGCCAAGCTGCGTCGGTTTGTTTCCGAGCGCTCCAAGATCCTGCCCCGCCGGACCACCGGCACCTGCGCCATGCATCAGCGTCAGCTGACTGAGGCCATCAAGCGGGC
>CALXDH010000004.1 GCA_944387015.1 uncultured Oscillospiraceae bacterium | reverse complement strand
AGAATTATTATGAAGGAGGGAAGCATAGTGCCCAGAAGAGGTAATGTTCCCAAGAGAGAGATCCTGCCGGATCCCGTCTACGGTTCCGTCCTGGTCATGCGGCTGGTCAACAGCGTCATGCTGGACGGCAAGAAGGGCGTTGCGCAGAAAGTGGTCTACGCTGCGTTCGATCAGATTAAGGAAAAGACTGAGAAGGACCCCATCGAGGTGTTCAACCAGGCCATGGAGAACATCATGCCCAGCCTGGAGGTCAAGGCCCGCCGCGTGGGCGGCGCCAACTACCAGGTGCCTATGGAGGTCCGTCCCGCCCGTCGTACGACCCTGGGCCTGCGGTGGCTGACGGCTTATGCCCGTGCCCGCAGTGAGCGTACCATGGCCGAGCGTCTGGCTGGTGAGATCATGGACGCGGCCAACAACACCGGCGCCGCGGTCAAGAAGCGTGAGGAAGTTCACAAGGCGGCCGAGGCCAACAAGGCTTTCGCGCATTTCCGCTGGTAAGTTAGGAGAGACAGTATGCCGAGAAAAACACCTCTTGAAAATACCAGAAATATCGGCATTATGGCTCACATCGATGCAGGCAAGACCACCACGACCGAGCGAATCTTGTTCTACACCGGCGTGAACTATAAGATCGGTGAGACCCATGATGGTACCGCCACCATGGACTGGATGGCCCAGGAACAGGAGCGCGGCATCACCATCACGTCTGCTGCTACCACCTGCTTCTGGTCCGGTTCCAAGAACCAGTTCCCCAAGACCCGGATCAACATCATCGACACCCCGGGCCACGTGGACTTCACGGTGGAAGTGCAGCGCTCCCTGCGCGTGCTGGACGGCTCTGTGACCGTCCTGTGCGCCAAGGGCGGCGTGGAGCCCCAGTCCGAGACCGTGTGGCGCCAGGCCGATAACTACAAGGTCCCCCGCATGATCTACGTCAACAAGATGGACATCATGGGCGCGGACTTCTACAACGTGCTGCGCATGATCGATGAGCGGCTCAAGTGCAACGCGGTGCCCATTCAGCTCCCCATCGGCAGCGAGGATACCTTCAAGGGTATCATCGACCTGATCGAGATGGATGCCGACATCTACTACGATGACCTGGGCAAGGATATGCGGGTCGAGCCCATCCCCGAGGATATGGTGGACCTGGCCAACGAGTACCATGAGAAGCTGATGGACGCCGTTTCCATGTTCGACGATGAGATCATGGAGCTGTATCTGGGCGGTGAGGAAGTTCCTCAGGCCAAGATCCGCGCTGCCATCCGCAAGGCCACCATCGCCAACGAGATGGTGCCCGTGGTCTGCGGTACGTCTTACAAGAACAAGGGCGTGCAGAAGATGCTGGATGCCATCGTGGATTATCTGCCTTCTCCCCTGGACGTGCCCCCCATCAAGGGTGTCAACCCCAAGACCGACGAGGAAGAGGATCGTCCTTCTGATGATAACGCTCCCTTCTCCGCTCTGGCATTCAAGATCATGACCGACCCCTATGTGGGCCGTCTGAGCTTCTTCCGTGTGTACTCCGGTCACCTGACCACCGGTTCTACCGTGCTCAACAGCACCAAGAACGTCAAGGAGCGTATCGGCCGCATCCTGCAGATGCACGCCAACCACCGGGAGGACATCGAGGAGGTCTACTCCGGCGATATTGAAGCCGCTGTCGGTCTGAAGAACACCACCACCGGCGATACCCTCTGCGATGAGAAGGCTCCCATCATCCTGGAGTCCATGGAGTTCCCCGAGCCCGTTATCCGCGTGGCCATCGAGCCCAAGACCAAGGCTGGTCAGGAGAAGATGACCATGGCTCTGATCAAGCTGGCTGAGGAGGACCCCACCTTCAAGACCTACACCGATGAGGAGACCGGCCAGACCATCATCGCCGGCATGGGCGAGCTGCATCTGGAGATCATCGTGGATCGTCTGCTGCGTGAGTTCAAGGTGGAAGCCAACGTGGGCGCCCCCCAGGTCGCCTACAAGGAGACCATCAAGAAGGCTGTGGATCAGGACACCAAGTACAAGCGCCAGAGCGGTGGTTCCGGCCAGTACGGTCATGTCAAGATCAAGGTGGAGCCCAACGAGTCCGGCAAGGGCTACGAGTTTATCAACGCCGTTGTGGGCGGCTCCATCCCCAAGGAATTCATCCCCGCTGTCGACGCCGGTATCCGCGGCGCCCTGCAGGCCGGCGTTGTGGCCGGATTCCCTGTGGTGGACGTCAAGGTCACCCTGTACGACGGCTCCTACCACGAGGTGGACTCTTCCGAAATGGCATTTAAGATCGCCGGCTCCATGGCCTTCAAGGAGGCTATGCGCAAGGCGGATCCCGTGCTGCTGGAGCCCATCATGAAGGTTTCCGTCATCGCTCCCGATGACTACCTGGGCACCGTGATCGGCGACCTGACCGCACGCCGCGGCCAGATCCTGGGCCAGGAGGCCCGTCCCGGCGCACAGCAGGTGGACGCACTGGTGCCTCTGTCCAACATGTTTGGCTATGCCACCGACCTGCGTTCTTCCACCCAGGGCCGTGGTCAGTACACCATGGAGCCCCACAGCTACGCAGAGCTGCCCAAGAGCCTGCGGGACAAGATCGTCAGCGAGCGCACCAAGACTCAGGACTGAGGAAAAAGGGATTGATTTTCCCTGCGCAATGCTGTAAAATATACAGTACTGATGATTTCGTTTTTGAAAAGCGGATTTGAAATTGATAGGAGGATTTTCAAATGGCGAAGCAGAAATTTGAAAGAACCAAGCCCCATGTTAACATCGGCACCATCGGTCACGTCGACCACGGCAAGACGACCCTGACCGCTGCCATCACCAAGTGGCTGTCCCTGCAGGGCAAGGCCCAGTTCGAGGCTTATGACGCCATCGATAAGGCTCCCGAGGAGAAGGAGCGCGGCATCACCATCAACACCGCTCACGTTGAGTATGAGACCGAGAAGCGTCACTATGCTCACGTTGACTGCCCGGGCCACGCCGACTATATCAAGAACATGATCACCGGCGCTGCTCAGATGGACGGCGCTATCCTGGTCATCGCCGCTTCCGACGGCCCCATGGCTCAGACCCGTGAGCACATCCTGCTGGCCCGTCAGGTGGGCGTGCCCGCCATCGTCGTGTTCCTGAACAAGTGCGATCAGGTCGACGATCCCGAGCTGCTGGAGCTGGTGGAGATGGAAGTCCGCGAGCTGCTCTCCAAGTACGAGTTCCCCGGCGACGACATCCCCATCATCAAGGGTTCCGCTCTGAACGCCCTGGTGTCCGAGTCTACCGATCCCGCTGCTCCCGAGTATGCTTGCATCAAGGAGCTGATGGACGCTGTTGACGATTATATCCCCACTCCCGACCGCAAGGAGGATATGCCCTTCCTGATGCCCGTCGAGGACGTGTTCACCATCTCCGGCCGTGGTACCGTTGCTACCGGCCGTGTGGAGCGTGGCGTTCTGAAGCTGTCCGAGGAAGTCGAGATCGTTGGTCTGACCGACGAGAAGAAGAAGACCGTCGTTACCGGTATCGAGATGTTCCACAAGCTGCTGGACTACGCTGAGGCCGGCGACAACATCGGCGCTCTGCTGCGTGGCGTGGATCGTACTGGCATCGAGCGTGGCCAGGTTCTGGCTAAGCCCGGCTCCATTCATCCCCACACCAAGTTCAAGGGCCAGGTTTACGTTCTGACCAAGGACGAGGGCGGCCGTCACACCCCCTTCTTCAACAACTATCGTCCTCAGTTCTACTTCCGCACCACCGACGTGACCGGCGTCATCACTCTGCCCGAGGGCACTGAGATGTGCATGCCCGGCGATAACGTCGAGATGAGCGTTGAGCTGATCACCCCCATCGCCATCGAGAAGGGCCTGCGTTTCGCTATCCGTGAGGGTGGCCGTACCGTGGGTTCCGGCGCTGTGACCGAGATCATCGAGGGCTAATTTCAGCTTTCAAAAAAGACTGCCGCATTGCGGCAGTCTTTTTTTGTCTGAAAACGGGTCAGTCGGTTTCCTCTGTCGGGTATACCAGGGTGTCCTGGAATCCGTCGGCACCGGCGCAGAGAATATCGCCTGCTACGGGCTGCTCTTCGCAGATGTACAGATTCAGCTGCACGCCTTCGGGCCGATCCGGGTAGTTGGTGACGGTGTAGGTGAAGCGGGACACCTGTTTTCCACAGGCTGTGGAAAGATCGAAGCCCTGTGAATCCTGCAATTCGTTGTAGGTGAGATAGGGCTCTTCCAGCTTTTCCGGCAGCAGGAACTGCAGCGTCTCCACCGGCTCCGGATCGACTTCCCAGCCCATGGACTGAAGATAGGAGACCCGGGCCTCATTGTCTGCAAGCTGGGGAAGACCGGATACCGCGGGATCAGCTTGGTTTCCCACCAGTACGACTACGGCCAGTACGGCAACCAGTATCACCGCTGTGATGACGGCGGTTTTCTTTTTGGAAACTCGGGCGGTCCAAATCAGCATATGCATCCCTCCTGCTTGTTTCCTATTCATTTTTGCGGACAATTATGATAAACTGATGGCAGTGCAGAAGAAAGGATGCGGGAAATGGAAAAGCAGCGGCTGGATAAGATCATTGCCTCTACAGGAAAATTCTCCCGCCGGGAAGTCAAATCCCTGGTGCGGCAGGGCCTGGTTCTGGTGGACGGACGACTGGCCGCCTCGCCTGAGGAAAAGGTGGACCCGGAGTCGGCAGAACTGGTAGTCCAGGGAGAAGTGCTGACCTATCGGCGCTACACCTGGGTCATGCTCAATAAACCCGCGGGGTATCTCTCGGCAACAGAGGACGGGCGGGGAAAGACGGTACTGGATCTGCTGCCGGAGGAGCTGCAGCGCCAGAACCTCTTTCCGGTAGGGCGATTGGATAAGGATACGGAGGGATTGCTGCTGCTGACCAATGAGGGCGGCCTGGCCCACGATCTGCTCTCACCCCGGCACCATGTGGATAAGGTCTACTATACCCGGGTCTCCGGACGGCTGACAGAGGAGGACTGCCAAGCCTTCGCTGCGGGTATGGTGCTGGATGACGGACTGGTATGCCAGAGCGCAGGACTGGAGATCCTCTCCGCAGGGGAGGAGAGCGAGGCATATGTGACGCTTCGGGAGGGGAAATTTCACCAGGTCAAGCGGATGCTGGCCCAGCGGGGCAAGCCGGTGGAATACCTGGAGCGGGTGCAGATGGGCAATTTGACATTAGATTCACAACTCCCAAGGGGGAGCTACCGCTTTTTAACAGACACGGAAATTCAGGAGTTGCGAAATCTTTAAAAATGCGCTGGAAATAATCAAATCTTCACCAAATTCGAAAAGCCTTTTTTGTTGAAAAAAGAAAAAATATCTTGCATTTTGCCGAAAACCCCGATATAATATTGCCATTGACAATTTGCACAAAGCTCCTGTGTGATTTTAGGTGAGGAGGACCGGCCATGTCTGGAAGGATTTTTCAAAATGTGGTGCTGCAGCTCAAGGAGAATACGGACCGCACAGTGGGTGTGATTGACGGAGAGGGAATCGTCATTGCATGCAGCGAGCTGTCCATGATCGGGCAGCGGTGGGCGGAACACGTCCCGGTGGTGAACAACGCCGGTGGTACCATGGTCACTTCCGACGGAAAGACGTTCAAGGCACTCAATGGTTGGGGAAATCAGTTTGATTATGCAGCGTTTGCCTTCGGCGACAATGAGGTCAGCCGGACGGTGTGTGCCATGGCTACCGTGGCGCTCAATGCTGCCAAGGCCTATTATGAGGAAAAGCATGATCGGGGCGCGTTCATCAAGGATATTATCTCCGACAACATCATGCTGGGTGATATCTATATGCGGGCCAAAGAGCTGCGGGTCACGGCGGACGTGCCCCGGGGCGTGTTTGTGATCCGCTCCCTGAAAAAGGGCGAGTCTGTTCCCACCGATGTGATCCAGGCCCAGTTCCCGGACCGGCAGAATGATTTTGTCCTTTCCGTGGGCGAAGGCGACGTGGTGCTGATCCGCCAGATGCCGGAAGGGTCCGGCATCAAGGAACTCAACAAGATCGCTGCGTCTGTGGAGGAGTCTCTCCGGGCCGGAAATGATCCCACTGTGGTGGTGGGCATCGGTACCATCGCGATCCATCTGCGGGATTTGGCCAAGAGCTACAAGGAAGCCCAGATCGCGATTGAGGTGGGCAAGGTTTTTGACACGGAGAAGTATGTCATCAACTATGAAAACCTGGGCATCGGCCGCCTGATCTATCAGCTGCCCACTACGCTTTGCGAGATGTTCCTGCAGGAGGTTTTCAAGAAGAATCCCATCGATGCCCTGGATAAGGAGACGCTCTTCACCATCCATAAGTTCTTTGAAAACAACCTCAACGTCTCTGAGACTGCCCGGAAGCTCTTCGTGCACCGGAATACCCTGGTGTACCGGCTGGAGAAGATCAAGAAGCTGACGGGATTGGATCTGCGGGAATTTGATGACGCCATCACCTTCAAGGTGGCACTGATGGTCAAAAAGTACCTCACCAGCCGCGGTATCGACTCCTGATCTACATATACCTGACTGCATCCCCGGATAGGTTTCTGTCCGGGGATGCATTTTTGCGTTTGGGCAGCGGATGCAGGCGCTGTCCACAGGGGCGCCCTGGGATTTGTATTTTCATGCTGAAGAGAAAGCGGGAGATGGGCCGGAAGATCCTCACAGGACACACACCGCAGAACTGTAACTTTTGTTACTTTTTTTATGAATTCTATCAACAGGCAGTTGCATGGACGCAAAAAACCGTATATAATGAGATTCGATTAGGCATTATGTCGACTATACTGTCAAAAGGCGGAAAAAGGGAACCTTTTGATGGGGACAGCCGTCTTGACATTTGGAAAATGAGAAAATACGCGTGAGGTGCCTGCATGATTCGTTTAAAAGACGTGGAAATGGAGTATGAGAACGGCACAAAGGCCATCAAGGGCATTACCCTGACCATTGAGGACGGGGAGTTTGTGTTTTTGGTGGGTCCCTCCGGCTCCGGCAAGTCCACGATTATCAAGCTTTTGACCGGCGAGGTGGAGCCCTGTGCCGGGCGCATTATGATCAATGGTTTTTCTGTGAGCAACATCTCGGAAAAGCAGATCCCCTTGATGCGGCGGACCCTGGGGGTCATTTTCCAGGATTTCCGCCTGATTGAGAAAAAAACCGTCTATGACAATCTGGCCTTTGTCATGCGGGCGGTAGGTGCGCCCCAGAAGGAGATCCGCAAGCGCATTCCCTATGTACTGCATCTGGTGGATCTGGAGAAAAAGGCCGACAGCTATCCCACGGAGCTCTCCGGCGGTGAGCAGCAGCGGGTGGCCATTGCCCGGGCACTGGTGAACAACCCCAATACCATCATCGCCGACGAGCCCACAGGCAACCTGGACCCGGAGCGGTCCTTGGAACTGATGAGCCTGCTGGTGAAGATCAACGAGCTGGGCACCACCGTGGTGGTTGTGACCCATGAAAAAGACCTGGTGGACCGCTTCGGCAAGCGGGTGGTCACCATTGATTCCGGCCACGTGGTCAACGACAGCGTAGGCGGCTATGTGGGAGGGCATATCCATGGCTAAACGGCACGATTTCCGGTATTTTTTTCATGAAGGCCTGAGCAATATGTTCAGCCATGGCTTCATGTCCTTCGCAGCCATCGGCATCACCGTGGCGTGTCTTCTGATCATGGGGACGTTTACGTTGGTGGCGGTCAACGCCAACGCCCTGCTTGCGGATCTGGAGCAGGAAAATGAGATTTTGGCCTATGTAGATGACTCCTACACCGAGGAGCAGGCCAAGGCGCTGCAAAGTCAACTGGAGAAAGTGCCCAATGTGGCATCCGCTACATACATCTCCAAGGAAGAGGCCATGGAGGACTTCAAGGCCCAGTATCCCGACGAAGAGATGTTTCAGGATCTGGATCCGGCCATCCTCCGGGACCGCTTTGCTATCCGGATGGTGGATCTGAAGCTGCAGAGCCAGACAGTGGAAAAGGTGAAGGAAGTAGAGGGCATTGCAGAGGTCAACGCCTTTGAGGAGATCGCCGGCGGTTTTGTCACCGTGCGGAATGTGGCCACGGTGGTATGCGTGGCGCTGATCGCGATTTTGTTCATTGTGTCGGTGTTCATCATCTCCAATACCATCAAGCTCACCACCTTTGACCGGAGAGAGGAAATCGCCATCATGCGGATGGTGGGTGCCACCAACGGTTTTATCCGCTGGCCCTTTGTGTACGAGGGCTTTATGATCGGCTTTTTGGGCGCGGTGATCTCCTTTTTCCTGCAATGGGCGCTGTATGAGGCGGTGGCCCAGGGCGTGGATACCAACGATACGCTGCAGCTGATCCGGATCATCCCCTTCAGCCAGCTGTGGGTTCCCGTGGCAGGCGTGTTTGCGGGGGCCGGTATTTTGATCGGTGTGGGCGGAAGCCTTTCCGCCATTCGTAAATTCCTGCAGGTGTGAGGTGAAATGCATGGGACAGAAGAAAACCAAGCGTCATCTTGTCCATCTGGGGCGGTGCCTGGCTGCAATGGCCATGGTGGTGCTCCTGGTGGCGGCGGAGGCGAGTCCCGCCCTGGCTGCTACCTGGTCCGATGTCAATGATCTGAAAAACCAGGCCAGCAGCCTGGATGCAGAGAAGAAAGAGCTGCAGAGCAAGCTGGATGCCCTGTCCAACGACAAGAGCGAGGCCATGGCCCGGAAGCAGCTGCTGGACCAGCAGATCGCCAACACCGCTGCCCAGATCCAGAATACCGAGGCGCAGATCGCTGAGTACGCTGCCTTGATCACCCAGACGGAGGAGGAACTGGCGCAGGCCCAGGAAGAGGAAGAGGCTCAGTACGAGCTGTTCTGTGCCCGGGTACGGGACATGGAGGAGCGGGGGACCGTCAGCTACTGGTCTGTTCTCTTCAAGGCCACCAGCTTTACGGATCTGTTGGGACGGCTGGACATCATCAATGAGATCATGGACGCGGACCAGCGGGTGATCGATGAGCTGCAGGCGCTGCAGGAGGAGATCGAGACCAAGAAGGCGGACCTGGAGACCGGCAAGGCGGAGGAAGAGGCCGCCAAGGCGGATCTGGAGGCCAAGAAGAACGAACTCAACACCCAGCGCAGTGAGGCCAATGCCGTCATCCAGCAGCTCACAGCGAACGAAAGTGAGACGGAGGCCGTGCTGGCGGATCTGGAGGCGGAACAGGACGCCCTGTGGGCGGAGGCCCAGCGGCTGAGTGACCAGCTGATCGCCCAGCAGGCTGCCAACGGCCAGTCCACGGAATCCAACCCCGGCGGTTATATCTGGCCGGTGGACAGCCGGTACATCACTTCCACGGTGGGCGGCCGGGCATCGCCCGGCGGCATCGGCTCCACCAACCACAAGGGCACCGACATCGGCCGGGTGGGTTATACCAGCTCGGTCTATGCCTCCAAGGCGGGAACCGTGATCGTGTCCCAGTATTCCAGCTCCTATGGCAACTATGTGGTCATCTCTCACGGCAGCGGCAACACGACGCTGTATGCCCATATGTCCAGCCGGAAGGTGAGTGTGGGACAGTATGTCAATCAGGGCGATGTCATCGGCATCACCGGCTCCACCGGAAACTCCACCGGCCCCCATCTCCATTTTGAGGTGACGGAGAACGGTGTACGAGTCAATCCCCTCAGCGATGGCGCGGAGCCCCGCATGGGATACCTGACCGGATACACCCTCTCTGGAAGCGCTTAAACGCATAAAATCTCCTCCCGCCCCGTAGGATGGGGCGGGAGGAATTTTATTATGATCGGACTGCTGTTGTGGAAACTACCGGAGAAACGGGGACGGAGCCTGCGGGTAGGAGAGCCGAGCATTCTCCACATGCGCTTTACCTGCGCGGAGATCACCCGGGGGTCCAAGACACCGGAGGCGGTGCTGCGCCGCCGGGTGATCGCGGCGGGAAAGCGGCTTCGCAAGCTGGGCATTACCAGGGCAGTGCTACCGGAGGACTTTGCATATCAGGAACTGCTGGAGCGGCAGGGGATCCGGGCGGTGTCCACGGTGACGCTGCGCCGGGCACTGGCAGCGGACTGGGTCCGGGCGGTGATGGAGACCGGAGCGCTTTCCCCGGGAACCGCCAAAGTGGCGGTGGCTGGTTCCCAGCTCACGGGGGAACTGGTGCGGACCGTGACGGAGCTGTCTTTGCGAAACCGCTATGTGCTGCTGGATCTGCCTTACGGCGGAGAGGAGCTGTGCCGCCAGCTGCGGCGGGAGTATGGGGTGACGCTGCTGCTGAGTCCCGCCAAAGAGCAGCTGGAGGGTGCGGATGTCCTGCTGCTCTTTGACCGGCGGGAGGATCTGAAGCCCGGCGGGGTGGTCCTGCCCCTCTACGAAGGTGCCCAGACACCGCTGCCGCCGCTGCTGCTGCCGCCGGCCATGGAGGAGCGGCTGCCGGCCGGAGCGGATCGGGGACAGCTCCTGGCGGCACTTCGGGAAGCGGGAGCGCTGCGGCCGGGACAGATCACGGTGGGACTGCCCCGGATGGAGGCGCAAACCATGCTTCCAACTTGACATTTCAGGTTTCAATCACTATAATAAAGCACTAATGATATTATAGAATAAGTATGCACAGGAGAGAATTGATCGCTCTCTGATCAAACAATCGGAAAGGAAACCGTGGACATGGAAAAGGAATACCGGATGAGCGCGGCCCGCGCCCAGGAACTGCAGGAAGAACTCAATTATCTCAAGACGACCCGCTCTGACGAAGTGGCGGAGCAGATCAAGGTGGCCCGCGGCTTTGGCGACCTGAGCGAAAACAGCGAATATGACGAGGCCAAAAACGAGCAGGGCAAGCTCTATTCCCGGATCGCCGAGCTGGAGGAGATCCTGCAGCATGTGGTGATCGTGGACGAGAGCAACGCTCCCACCAACGTGGTCACCATCGGCTGCAAGGTCGTGGTGGCGGACCGCAGCGGCAAGGAGATGCCCGCGTACCGGATCGTGGGTTCCCAGGAGGCAGACCCCATGCACGGTGTGATCTCCGAGGAATCTCCCTTCGGCAAGGCCCTGCTGGGCGCCAAAGAAGGGGACACCGTCACGGTGGAAGCACCCCGGGGCGCTATTGAGTATACGGTCAAGAAGATCGAGCGGTAAGGAGAGAGACGATGGCTGAACAGAAGACATCCCAGCAGCCGGAGCAGGATCTGAGCCAGCAGACCAGAGTCCGCCGGGAAAAGCTGGCCGCCCTTCAGGCCGAGGGGCATGATCCCTTCCAGATCACCCGGTTTGCCTGGGACCACACCTCCGCACAGATCAAGGAGAACTTTGACGCCCTGGAGGGCCAGCCTGTGAAGGTGGCCGGCCGTTTGATGAGCAAGCGAGGCATGGGCAAGGTGAGTTTCTGCGACCTCCAGGACCGGGACGGCCGCATCCAGCTCTACGCCCGTCAGGACGAAATGGACGAGGCGGTTTACAAGGCCTTCAAGAAGTACGACATCGGTGACATCGTGGGCGTGGAGGGCGAAGTGTTCCGCACCCAGCGGGGCGAGATGTCCGTTCGTGTGCAGAAGGTGACTCTGCTGAGCAAGTCTCTGCTGCCCCTGCCCGAGAAGTTCCACGGGCTCACCAACACCGAGCTTCGCTACCGCCAGCGGTATGTGGACCTGATCGTCAACCCCGGGGTGAAGCGGAACTTCATCATCCGCTCCCAGTTTATCAAGCATGTCCGGGACTTTATGGACGCCCGGGGCTTTATGGAGGTGGAGACTCCCGTCCTCAACACCATCTCCGGCGGCGCCACCGCCCGGCCCTTCATCACCCACCACAACACCCTGGACATCGACATGTATATGCGCATCGCCACCGAGCTGCCCCTGAAGCGGCTCATCGTGGGCGGCATGGACCGGGTGTATGAGATCGGCCGCATCTTCCGCAACGAGGGCATGGACCCCAAGCACAACCCCGAGTTCACCACCATCGAGCTCTACCAGGCCTACGCCGACTTCAACGACATGATGGACCTGTTCGAGGACCTGCTGTCCTCTGCCGCCCAGAAGATCCTGGGCACCTACCAGGTGGAGTGGCAGGGCGAGAAGA
This sequence comes from uncultured Oscillospiraceae bacterium, assembly GCA_944387015.1. Lineage (GTDB taxonomy): Bacteria > Bacillota > Clostridia > Oscillospirales > Oscillospiraceae > Oscillibacter. The sequence continues at coordinate 81,377 of CALXDH010000004.1, read as the reverse complement.
TCGACCTGACCCCCGGCTGGCCCCGCATGCCCATGCACGAGGCGGTGAAGCAGTACTGCGGCATCGACTTTATGGCCATCACCTCCGATGAGGAGGCCGTGGCCGCCGCCAAGTCTATCGGCGTGGAGCTGCCTGAGACCGCCGACAAGACCTGGGGCAACGCCCTGTATGAGTGCTTTGACCAGAAGGTGGAAGAGAAGCTCATTCAGCCCACTTTCATCACCATGCATCCCGTGGATGTGTCCCCTCTGGCCAAGCGTTCTCCCAGCGATCCCCGGCTCACCGAGCGCTTTGAGCTGTTCATCTGCCACAGCGAGATGGGCAACGCCTTCTCCGAGCTCAACGACCCCATCGACCAGCGCCAGCGGTTCCAGAAGCAGGTGGAGCTGCGGGACAAGGGCGATGACGAGGCCGGTATGATGGACGAGGACTTCCTCACCGCACTGGAGTACGGTATGCCCCCCACGGGCGGCCTGGGCATCGGCATCGACCGGTGCGTCATGCTCCTGACCAATTCTGATACCATCCGTGAGGTCATTTTGTTCCCCACGATGAAACCGCTGGACTAAGAGCGGGAGAACGCCTGCAAGCGGCTCCGGAAATAGCCGGAGCCGCTTTTTTACTCCCCGCCGCTGCCGGAACGGATGCAGCGCAAACAGTCCCGGGGCGGCGGAGCGTCAAACTTTTTACAAAGGAGCGCGTACAAGATGGACTACAAGCTGCTAAACGACGGAACGACGAAGATCTCCGGCTTGTCCCTGGGCACCTGGGCCTTTTCCGGGGCGCCGGTGTGGGGCGGCTGCGACCGGGACGCAGCCATCGAGACGGTGCACGAGGCTTTGGAACGGGGCATCAACCTCTTTGACACGGCGGAGAAATACGGTGACGGCGCGGCGGAACTGGTGCTGGGCCAGGCATTGAAGGGCCGCCGGCAGGATGCGGTGCTGGCCACCAAGGTCTACTCCAATCATCTTCACCACGACGATGTCATCGCCGCCTGCGAGGGGTCCCTCCGGCGGCTGCAGACCGATTACATCGACATCCTCCAGATCCACTGGCCCAATGAGGAAATCCCGGTAGAAGAGACCTTCGGGGCCTTTGACGAACTGAAGAAGGCGGGCAAGATCCGCATGGTCAGCGTGTGCAATCACGGGATCCAGTGCCTGGAGCATGTGGCGCCCTACGGCGTGGTCCTCAATCAGATGCCCTACTCTCTGGTGTGGCGGCTGGCGGAGCACCAGCTCAGCCCCGTCATGGAGGAACGGAAGATCCTGCTCTGGGCGTACAGCCCCCTGGCCCAGGGTCTCCTGACCGGCAAGTTCCGGACGCTGGAGGATGTGCCCATGAACCGCCGGGCCAACCGGATGTACGACTCCAAGTGGGGTGCGGGACGCCACACCGACGGCGGCTTTGAGCGGGAGATCTTCGCCTTTTTGGAGCAGCTCCGGGCTCTTTGCGACGAGACCGGCTATGATATGCCCACGCTGGCGCTGAATTTCCTCAAGGCCCGTCCCGGGATGGGAAGCGTGCTGGTGGGCGCCCGGAATGTCCATCAGCTGCGGCAGAACCTGGACGCCTATGAGACGCAGGTCCCGGCGGATGTCCTGGCGCGGCTGGAAGAGCTGTCCGCCGGGCTCCGGGACCAGATGGGTGATAATGCGGATTTGTGGGAAAATGCCCCCAACCGGTACGGCAAGCCGGGGCGGATGTACTGATCCGCTGGCCAAAAGCGGCACTTTGGATGGAAAACCCGGCGGCAACGCCGGGTTTTCCACAAATCGATGTGGAAAATTCCGTTGCTCCATAGGCGGACGGTGTGATATAGTGAAGGTATCTTATACCAATCAGAGGAGGAGCGACTATGCCGAAGTGTCAGGTAGGTGTGGTGGGAACCGGCGTGATGGCCACGGGAACGGCCACGCTGCTGATCTGCAACCGTTATCCGGCCGTTTTGTACGGCCGTACCCAGGAGAGCTGTGAGCGGGGCCTCCGGTCCGTCCGGGCGGCGCTGGACGATCTGATTGCCGCAGGTGTCCTGCAGGAGTCCCAGCGGGACAAGGCGCTGACGTATCTTTCCGCCACTACGGCCTATGAGGATCTGGCGGGCTGTCAGTTTGTGATCGAGTCCGCGGCGGAGACCATTGACACCAAACGGGAGGTCATGGCCCATCTGGAGGTGGTCTGCGCCCCGGAGGCGATCCTCAGTTCCACCACTTCCGCCATCTCCGCCAACGAGATCGCAGCGGAGATGAAGCATCCGGAGCGGTTCCTGGTGGCCCACTCCTGGAACCCGCCTCATCTGGTGCCGCTGGTGGAGATCGTCCGGTGTGCGGCGACCACCCAGGAGACCGTGGATCGGGAAGTGGCGCTGCTGGAGGACCTGGGCCGGGTGCCGGTGGTGCTCAAGAAGGATGTCCCGGGCTTTATCGGAAACCGGCTGCACCACGCCCTCTTCCGGGAGGCGGAGCACATCATCGACGAGGGGATCGCCGATGCGGAGGATGTGGATAAGACGATCCTCTACTCCATTGGTCAGCGGTACAGCTCCATCGGTCTGATGGAGTACTGGGATCACCTCCCCGTGACGCTGCAGCGGAACATCCAGACGTATCTCTTCCCCCACCTGTGCAACGCGGACCGCCCCAGCCACCTGCTGGACGAAAAGACCGCCACCGGTGAAGATCTGTATCACTGGACGCCGGAGCGTGAGACGGACTATGAGCTGCGCAAGCGCAAGCCCTTCTACCGGTTTGCCACGGTGAAGCTGGACGACGAAGAGGCGTGACGGATCAGCTCCGCCCTCCTGCCCATGCGGCGGGAGGGCGGTTTTGCTGCGTGAATTTCACAAAGACAGCTTGAAAAAGAAAACGGACATTGCTATAATACATTAAATATACTGGCCATTATGTCCCTAAGTCCGGCAGAAGCGACAGTCGGCAGCGGGACGGGCCGTTTTCAAACAGGAGGAACATCATGGAGACCATTACCAGCCGGCAGAATCCGCTCTGCACCCATCTGCGAAAGCTGGCGGCCTCTGCCTCCTATCGCCGCAGATGCGGTGAATTCCTCTGTGACAGCCCTAAGCTGTTGGAGGAGGCCCTCCTGTGGCAGGGGGCGCTTCATACCGTGATCTCCACGGACCAGGTGCCCCTGCCGCCCATCCCGGCGGGGGTCCGTCATGTCCGGGTACCGGAGGACGTGATGGGCTCGGTTTCCCCGGCACAGACGCCCCAGGGGGTGCTCTCCGTGTGCGGGATGCCAGAGCGGCCTCTTCCGGAGAAGCTGACGGGGACGCGGTACATGGTACTTGACGGCGTACAGGACCCCGGCAATGTGGGCACCATCCTCCGCACAGCGGACGCCTTCCGCTCCGACGGGCTGCTGCTGGTAAACGGCTGCGCGGATCTCTATAATCCCAAGACGGTGCGGGCCACCATGGGCGCGGTGTTCCGCTGTCCGGTGTGGAGCTGTTCCGTGGAAACGCTGGCGGCGCTGCTGGAGACGAGCGGTCTGCCGCTCTATGGTGCCGCGCTGCGCAGCGATACTGTGGACGCCCGGGAGGCGGATTACCGCCGCTGCGCCGTGGCCATCGGCAGCGAGGGCCGGGGGCTTTCCCGGGAGGTCCTGGACCTTTGCGACAAGACGGTCCGTATCCCCATGAGCGAGCACTGCGAGTCCTTGAACGCGGCGGCGGCTGCCGCCGTGCTGCTGTGGGAGGCGGCCAGAGACACGCTGTAAAAAGAGCGCCGCCGCACGGCGGACGAGAGGTGAGAGGGTTGCTGAAATACTGGCTTTGGCTGACGAACCTGCGGGGGCTGCACAACCAGACCCGGCTGGCGCTGCTGCGCCATTTCGGCACTCCGGAGAACCTCTTTTACGCCGACGAAGGCGAGATCTTGCTGACGGAGGGCATCACCCGGGAGCAGGCAGCGCTGCTGCGGGACCACGACCTGGAGCGAGCCAACCGGATCCTGGGGGATTGCCAGCGGCTGGGCCTTCAGCTGCTGACCATCCAGGATGCTGCCTATCCTGCCCGGCTGCAGAATATCTACGACCCGCCGGTTTTGCTCTACGTTCGGGGGCACCTGCCGGTGATGGATGAAGAGGCGGCCATCGCCGTGGTGGGCACCCGGAAGTGCTCGCCCTACGGGGTGGCCTGCGCGGAAAAGCTGGCCTTTGGACTTGCCGCCGCGGGCGCGGTGGTGGTCAGCGGCCTCGCGGAGGGGATCGACGCCGCTTCCGTTCGGGGTGCCCTGCGGGCCGGCGGTACGCCGGTGAGCGTGGTGGGCAATGGCCTGGACGTCAAATACCCCCAGGAGAACCGCTATCTCTATGAGGACGTGGCGGCGGCCGGCGCGCTTTTGAGTGAGTATCCGCCGGGGACCCGGCCGGACGGCAGACATTTCCCGGTGCGCAACCGGATCCTGTCCGGACTGAGCCTTGCCGCGCTGGTGGTGGAGGCCCCCGCCCGCAGCGGCGCCCTCATCACCGCAGAGACTGCGCTGGAGCAGGGGAGGGATGTGTTTGCCGTCCCCGGTCCCATCGACGCACTTACCAGCGCGGGCTGCAACCGCCTGATCCGGGACGGCGCCGGGCTGGTGTCCGACGCCTGGGACATCCTGCGGGAATACCAGGACCGTTTCCCGGATAAGCTCCATCCAGAAGGAGCCCGGCGGGAGCCGGAAACGCTGGGCTATCGGGCCCGTCAGTCCCGGGAGGCAAAGCCGGTGCTGCCGTCTTTGTCTTTGAAGGAGGAGAAGCTGGAGCTGACGGACGACCAGATCGCTTTGCTGCGTGCGCTGCCGGAAGAGGAGCCCATGCTGGTGGACGATCTGATCGAGCAGACCGGCATCCCCACCCGGCGGGTGCTCTCCGCCCTGACGGTGCTGGAGCTGGAACAGCTCATTGAGCAGCACAGCGGGAAGCGCTATACCCGCAAGGTGAATCTTTTTGAGTAAATAATACGCCCCCGGCGGGGGCGTTTGGAGGTACGCAATGGCAAATCACAGCCTGGTCATCGTGGAGTCTCCCGCGAAGGCCAAGACCATCGGCAAATATCTGGGCAAGGACTTTACGGTAAAGGCCTGCATGGGCCATCTCCGGGACCTGCCCAAGAGCACGCTGGGCGTGGACCTGGAGCATGATTTCGAGCCGGTCTATAAGCCCATCAAGGGCAAAGAGGACATCATCAGCGACCTGAAGAAGTCCGCCAAAAGCGCGGACATGGTGTATCTCGCAACCGACCCGGACCGTGAGGGAGAGGCCATTTCCTGGCATTTGAAACAGCTCCTGGACCTGCCGGACGACAAGTGCCGGCGGGTGACCTTCAACGAGATTACCAAGAACGTGGTGCAGGAGAGCATCCGGGAGCCCCGGGACATCGACCAGAAGCTGGTGGATGCCCAGCAGGCCCGCCGCATCCTGGACCGGATCGTGGGCTATGAACTCAGCCCCCTGCTGTGGAAGAAGATCCGCCGGGGCCTTTCCGCCGGACGTGTCCAGTCCGTGGCCACCCGGATGGTGGACGACCGGGACCGGGAGATCGAGGCCTTCCAGCCGGAGGAGTACTGGACGCTGGACGCCAATCTCCTGGGCAGCGACGTCAAGCGTCTGCCCTTTGCCGCCCGGTATCACGGCGTAGGCGGCAAGAAGGCGGAGCTCAAATCCGCCGACGAGGTGGAGGCTGTGGTGGAGGCCACGAAAAACGCTCCCTTTGTGGTCAAGAGCGTCAAGCGGACGGATAAGCAGCGTTCTCCGTCTCCGCCCTTTACCACCTCCACCATGCAGCAGGAGGCCTCCCGCAAGCTCTCCATGACGCCTCGGCGCACCATGGCCATTGCCCAGCAGCTCTATGAGGGCGTGGACATCGAGGGCGAGGGCACCGTGGGCCTCATCACCTATATGAGAACCGACTCCCTGCGGCTTTCCGAGGAGGCCATCGCCTCCGCCCGGGAGTTCATTCTGGGCCGCTACGGCGCGGATTACTATCCCGCCAAGGGCCCCAACCGCTACAAGGCGAAAGCCACCGCCCAGGACGCCCACGAGGCCATCCGCCCCAGCAACGTGAACTGGACGCCGGAGCAGGTGAAAAAAGACCTGACCGGCGAGCAGTACCGGCTCTACCGGCTGATCTGGAGCCGCTTTGTGGCCTGCCAGATGTCCAACGCCGTCTATGACAGCGTGGCGGTGGAGGTGGAGGCTGCGGATCACAGCTTCCGGGCCAGCTCCTCCAGCCTGAAATTCTCCGGCTATACCGCCGTGTACGAAGAGGGCCGCGACGAGGAGAAGGAAGAGAAGGAATCCCCCCTGCCGGCACTGCGGGAGGGGGAGACCCTGGAGCTCAAGGACTTCTCCCGGGACCAGCACTTCACCCAGCCTCCCGCCCACTATACCGATGCAACGCTCATCCGCGCTATGGAAGAGCAGGGCATCGGCCGTCCTTCCACTTATGCCCCCACCGTGTCCACCATTCTGGACCGGGAGTATGTGATGAAGGAGGGCAAGTACCTCCACATCACGAACCTGGGCCGGGTGGTGACGGCGCTGATGAAAGAGCGTTTCACCGACATTGCCGACCTGAAATTCACCGCCCATATGGAGCAGCAGCTGGACTCCGTGGAGGAGGGCAAAACCGCCTGGAAGGATGTCCTGCGGGACTTCTACGGGGACTTTGACCAGAACCTCAAGCAGGCGGAGCAGGCCCTGGAGGGCGTGCGCATCAAGGTGCCCGACGAGGTCAGCGAGGAGATCTGCCCGGAGTGCGGGCGCAACCTGGTGGTCAAGTCCGGCCGCTTCGGCCGCTTCCTGGCCTGCCCGGGGTATCCCGAGTGCAGCTTCACCATGCCGCTGGTGGTGGAGATGCCGGGCCGCTGCCCCAAGTGCGGCGGACGGCTGATGAAGCGCACCGGCACCAGCAAAAAGACCAACAAGCAGTATACCTATTACTGCTGTGAATTCCTCAACAGCAAGGACGAGAGCCGCAAGTGCGACTTCATGACCTGGGACGTGCCGGTGAAGGATGACTGCCCAGTGTGCGGCCAGACCATGTTCAAGCGGGCGGGCCGTGGCTTCAAGAAGCCCTTCTGCATCAACCCGGCCTGCTCCAACTTCCTGCCGGAGGAGAAGCGGGGCTATCCCCGCAAACCCGCCCAGGACAAAGCGGAGGGCGCGGCGGAAGAGGCGGCGGAGCAGTCTGCCGCAGAGACGGCAGCGAAAAAGCCTGCGGCGAAAAAGACAGCCGCCAAGAAAGCCCCTGCGAAAAAGACCGCCAAGGCAGCCGCCGCAAAGGCGGAGGAGAAGGCCACGGTGAAAAAGACCGTGAAGAAAACGGCCGCCTCCACTGCCAAGAAGACCGCAGCGAAAAAGACCACGACAGCCAAGAAGCCTGCCGCGAAGAAGTCCGCCAAAAAGGCGGAGGACGAGGCCTAACGAAGGGCCCGGGCCAGCTGGAACGCGGCGAGAAACACCGCCCGTTCCCGCTGCTCGGTGCAGTCCCATTCGGACTCCTGGTAGTCCTCCAGCAGCTGCCGCTGCCGCTGGTCCAGGGTTTCCAGCAGGGCGTCCTCCCGGCGGTCCCGGAGACGGCGATGTTTCCAGTAGGCGCTTGGGAGAGAGTCCTCCAGCGTGTCGGTGAGTTCCTGAAACAGGATCTCCAGCGGGTCGTTCACGAAAAACATCTCCTTTATGCAAGTATCTTGCATAAAGTATATATGCAAGAGACTTGCATATCAAGGAGGCGCTATGAAAATTTTTGGCGAACGCCTCAAATTGCTGCGGCAAGAGAAGAAGAAAACGCAGCGGGAAATGGCGGAATTTTTGGGTGTTCAGCTTCGGGCATACCAATACTATGAGTCAGGGTCGTTTTTCCCTGAGATTTTGAATCTCATCAAGCTGGCGGACTATTTTGACGTGTCCACCGACTACCTGCTGGGCCGCAGCGACCGGCGCTGAGCACCGCTTCGGGGCGGGCACCGGCGGACGGTCCATCCAAAAGAGAGGGATTTACCATGCATGTAACAGTGATCGGGGCGGGTCTTGCCGGCAGCGAGTGCGCCTGGCAGCTGGCGCAGCGGGGCGTCCAGGTGACGCTTTGCGAGATGAAGCCGGAGAAAAAGACCCCCGCCCATGAGACGGAATATTTTGCGGAGCTGTGCTGCTCCAACTCACTGCGCAGCGACCAGCTGGAAAACGCGGTGGGCCTTTTGAAAGAGGAGATGCGCCGCCTGGGCAGCCTGATCCTCTCCTGCGCCGACGCCACCCGGGTGGAGGCAGGCGGCGCCCTGGCGGTGGACCGTCACGGCTTTGCCCGAATGGTGACGGAGCGGGTCCGCTCCCATCCCAACATCACCGTGCAGGAGGGCGAGGTGACGGAGATCCCCCAGGGAGAGGTGGTTATCGCCTCCGGTCCCCTGACCTCCGACGCCCTGGCCGAGCGGCTGGGGGAACTGCTGGGGGAGGACACGGCCCTTCACTTTTACGACGCGGCGGCGCCGCTGGTGTCCGCCGAGAGCGTGGACATGAATTACGCCTGGATGGGCTCCCGGTACGACAAGGGCACGGCGGACTACGTCAACTGCCCTATGAACCAGGAGGAGTACGACGCCTTCTGGCAGGCCCTGACCACCGCCGAAGAGGCGCCGGTCCACGGCTTTGAGGACGGCAAGGTGTTCGAAGGCTGCATGCCAGTGGAGGTCATGGCCCGCCGGGGACATGATACGCTGCTCTATGGCCCGTTGAAGTCCCGGGGGCTGGACGATCCCCGCACCGGCCGTTGGCCCTACGCCGTGGTGCAGCTGCGGCGGGACAACGCCGACGGCACCGTGTACAACCTGGTGGGCTTCCAGACCCATCTGCGGTTCCCGGAACAGCGCCGGGTCTTTTCCATGATCCCCGCTCTCCACGACGCGGAGTTCCTCCGCTACGGGGTCATGCACCGCAACACGTTTTTGAACAGTCCCCGCTTGCTGGACCGCTACTACCGTCTGAAAAAGGAGCCCCGCATCTCCTTTGCCGGCCAGATGACCGGCGTGGAGGGCTACGTGGAGTCCGCGGCCAGCGGATTCCTGGTGGGTGTGGAGACCGCCCGGCGGCTGCAGGGCAAGTCTCCGGTGGACTTCCCCCAAGAGACCGCCATCGGCGCGCTGGGGCTGTATGTGTCCAACGAATCCGTGACGGTGTTCCAGCCCATGAATATCAACTTCGGCATCATGCCGCCCCTGGACCATCGGGTCAAGGGCAAGCGGAACAAGAATGCTGAACTGTCCCAGCGGTCGCTGGCTATTATTGACGGATTGAGAGAGGAGGTCCTTGCATGAAGATCATCGTAGACGCCATGGGCGGCGACAATGCTCCCGGTGCCATCGTCCAGGGTGCGCTGGAGGCAAACCGCACCCACGGACTGGAGATCCTTCTGGTGGGACGGACGGAGGAGATCCTGCGGGCTGTGGAGGCCTGCGGCGAAAAGACGCTGCCCGCCGGTGTGGAGATCAAGGGGGCCACGGAAGTGGTGGAGATCGCCGACGATCCCGCCACGGCCTTCAAGGTGAAGAAGGACTCCTCCCTCACCGTGGGACTGAACCTGCTCAAAGAGGGAGCGGGAGACGCCTTCGTCTCCGCCGGGTCCACCGGCGCCCTGCTCTCCGGCGCTACGCTGGTGACCAAGCGCATCCGGGGCATCCGCCGGGCAGCCATGGGTCCCACCATCCCCGTTCTGGGGGGCCGGGCCATTTTGTGCGACTGCGGCGCCAACGCCGAGTGCACGCCGGAGTATCTGCTGCAGTTCGCGTATCTGGGCAGCTTTTACGCCCAGCGGGTCCAGGGGGTGGAGCGCCCCCGGGTGGGCCTTTTGAACATCGGTGCTGAGGCAGAGAAGGGCGATGACCTCCGCCATGAGACCTATCCGCTGCTCCAGGCGGCGGCGGAGCAGGGGCGGCTCAACTTCATCGGCAACGTGGAGGCCAACGACGTGATGCTGGGCAAGGCCGATGTGGTGGTGACCGACGGCTTTACCGGAAACATCCTGCTCAAGGGCCTGGAGGGGACCGCTAAGTTCCTTTTGAAGGAACTCAAGGGCGTCTTTCTCTCCAGCACCCGGGGCAAGCTGGCTGCCGGCATGGTGAAGGGCGATCTGGAGCAGATGAAAAAACTGCTCGATCCCTCTGAGGTGGGCGGTACGCCCTTCCTGGGGATCTCCAAGCCGGTCATCAAGGCCCACGGCGGATCCGATGCCCGGGCCATCACCAATGCCGTGCTCCGGGCGGCGGAATATGCCCGGAGCGGCTTTATCGCCGACATTGCCGCAAATATCGACCATATGCGGGTTCAGGGGGAAATGTAAAAATTTTCTTCCCCTATTGACACCGGCGCGGGTGTTGCCGTATGATTACCCCAGCGAGTACATCCCAACATCCCGTAAGGAGTGAACAGCATGTCGAATGAAGAGATTTTTCAGACGATGAAAGACCTGGTGGCCGAGCAGTTTGCCATGGAGCCGGAAGAGGTGACCATGGAGACCTCCTTCGAGGAAGATCTGGGCGCCGATTCCGTGGACCTGGTGGAACTGGTGATGGCCATGGAAGAGGAGTTCGAGATCGGTCAGACCCAGGAGGAGGATCTGAGCGGCCTCAAGACCGTCGGGGACGCGGTGAACTACATCGCGGGAAAGCTGAATAAATAAGATGAGGAACCGCCCCGCCCTGCGCGGGGCTTCCTTTTGGAGAGAGACGCCATGGAGGAACTGGAGAAAAAACTGAATTACACCTTTCGGGACCGCGGGCTCCTCAGTGAGGCGCTGAGCCACAGCTCTTACGCCAACGAGCACCGCAGTGCCCATCTGCGCAGCAACGAGCGGCTGGAGTTTCTGGGAGATTCCGTGCTGGGATTCGTCACGGCGGAATTTCTCTTTGCCCAGCACCCGGACCTGCCGGAGGGCGACCTGACCCGGATCCGGGCGGCGCTGGTGTGCGAGCAGAGCCTCTATGAGGTGGCCCGCAAGCTGGACCTGGGCCGGTATCTGAAGCTGGGCCGGGGCGAGGAGAGCGGCGGCGGCCGCCAGCGGACGTCCATCCTGGCAGATGCCACGGAGGCGGTGTTCGCCGCGGTGTATCTGGACGGCGGCATCGGTGCGGCTTCCGACCTCATCCACCGCTGCCTGCTGGACGCGGAGAAGGAAGAGGCCGTGGAGGAGCGGCGCCGGGACTACAAGACCGCGCTGCAGGAACTGGTGCAGCGCACACCCGGAGTGACCATCACCTATGAACTGGTGCAGGAGTCCGGGCCGGATCACTGCCGCGTCTTTGAGATGGAGGTGGCAGTGGGCGGCAAGGTTGCCGGCCGGGGCCAGGGCCACAGCAAGAAAGAGGCGGAACAGGCCGCTGCCAGAGCGGCACTGGAGTCCATGCAGGAAACGGAACACCTTTGATACGATCCGATCGCAGGGGACGGCAGAATTTGCCGCCCCCTGCCGCCTTTTCCGCCGGGGCGCAAATATGACTGGAATTTTCACAGCCGCTATGATATACTATCTCCCATATGAGCATTAAGGAGCGTGAGCTGATTGTCCCTTTTGTCCTCTATTCTCCTGGGCCTGGTCCAGGGTATCGCGGAGTTCCTGCCGATCTCCAGCTCCGGCCATCTGGCCATCGCAGAGCACCTTTTGAATGTGTCCGGTGCCACGGAGATCCCTGACTTTTTCGATGTACTGCTCCACCTGGGCACCCTGGTGGCGGTGTTTGTGGCTTACTGGTCCGATATTCGTGACATGATCCTGGAGCTGATAAGCGGCGTGCGGGATCTGGCCCGCCGCAACACGCCGGATCCCATCCCGCCCGCCCGCCGGATGATCCTGCTCATCATCGTGGGCACGCTGCCGCTGTTTTTGGTGCTGCCGGTGAAGGATCTGGTGGAAGGCCTGAGCGACAACATGTATTTTGTGGCCGGCGCGCTGCTGGTCACCGGCTGCCTGCTCTTTGTCAGTGACCGGGTCCGCCATGGCCGCAAGACGGAGCGCAGTGCCACGCTGATCGATGTGCTGATCGTGGGCGTTGCCCAGGCCATCGCCACCTGCCCCGGCATCTCCCGGTCCGGCACCACCATCACCGCCGGCTGCTTTGTGGGCTTTGAGCGCAAGTTCGCCGTGCGCTTTTCCTTCCTGCTTTCCATTCCCGCCATCCTGGGTGCCAACATCCTGAGTCTGAAAGACGCTGTGGAGGCCGGTATCGACTGGGCCTCCGTGCCGGTGTATCTGGTGGGCGTGGCGGTGTCCGCCGTGGTGGGCTATACCTGCATCCGGCTTTTGAAGATGATCGCCGCCAAGGGCCGTTTCGGCTGGTTTGCTTACTACTGCTGGTTTGCCGGCGCGGCGACTTTGCTTTTGACCATTGTGACCCAGTGATCCTGTAAGGAGGTACATACCGTGGCATCCGCCTCGCAAAAGAAACCCACCGCAAAACGAAAAAGTACGTCCGCAAAGGGGACTTCCACCCGTACCAGAAAGCCTGCCCAGCCCCAAAAGCAGCCCATCCGCCGGGAGGTCTGGAGCGTGGTGCTGCTGGTGCTGGCCCTGTGTACGGTGGTCAGCTACTGCGGGATCAGCGCCATTTTTATCGACTGGCTGGCGCTGCTGCTCAAGGGCCTTTTTGGGTACGGCTACTGCCTGGCGGGACCGGCTTTCCTGTTTGCGTCCGGGATCTTGATGTTTCACCATGGACGCCCGGTTCGCCTGCGGGTGACCTGCGCCCTGCTGCTCCCGGTGCTCTTCGGTGTGCTGGGGCATATGATTTTTGTATCCAAAACGTATAATCCTGGCTTTGGTATCCTAAAAGTATTGTGGCAGGACGGCGCTGCGCTGAAATGCGGCGGCGCGGTGTCCGGCGCACTGGCCGCGGGATCTGTGGCGGTGTTCTCCAAAGTGGCGTCCATCGTCATCTTCCTGGTGCTGTTTGTGGTGCTGCTGATGGTTGCACTGCGTCTGACGCCGGCGGCGCTGGTGGAAAAGATCCGCAACCGTCCGGTCTATGAGGAAGAACCTGAGCCGGAGATCCCCGCCATCCCGGCGGAGCCTCCCCGGCGGCGCAGGGAGGAACGGGCCCGGACCGTCATTGACATTCCGCTGGACGGAGATCCGGCGCGGACACAGCAGGATGCGGCAGAACCCGCACAGCGGGAGCCGGGGCGTTTTACCAGCTTTTTCCGGCATAAGTCCGATCAGCAGATGACCCCGGCTCAGGTGCTCCGGGAGAACGGGGAAGAGGCCCCGTCTGCGCCCAGAGAGGCTCCGCAGCCTGCAGAGCCCGTGCGGCCCAAGACGCCCGCCATTCCGGCGGAGCCTGCGCCTGCGGTCCAGAGCGTGCAGCCTGCAGAGCCTGCGGCTCCGGTTTCCGCGCCTGCACCCATTGCGCCGGAGGAGCCCTCCCCCCGGCGGGAAAAGGCCAACACCGCCAAAGAGGTGGCGGCCCAGACTGCCGCCGTTACGGCGGAGATCCAGGAAAAACTCTCCAGCGGAGAGGAGAACTATCAGTTCCCGCCCATTACGCTGCTGCATGAGAGCCGGGGAGAGAACCACATCGAGGCCGGCGCCGAGCTGCGGAACAACTCCCGCCGTCTGGCGGAGACCCTCACCAGCTTCGGTGTGGATGCTACCCCCGGAGATGTGGTCCACGGTCCTTCCGTCACCCGGTACGAGTTTGTATTGGAGCAGGGCGTGAAGCTCTCCAAGATCACCAATCTCGCGGACGACATCGCCCTGGCCCTGGGTGCCACGGGTGTCCGGATCGCGCCCATTCCCGACAAGATCTCTGTGGTGGGCATCGAGGTGCCCAACAAGCAGGTAACGCCGGTGCTGATCCGGGACGTTATCGAGTCCCGGGAATTCGTGGAGCACAAGTCCAAGACCGCCTTTGCGCTGGGACGGGACATCGGCGGACAGAACATCGTGGGCAACATCGAAAAGCTGCCCCATGTGCTCATCGCCGGTACCACCGGTTCCGGTAAGTCCGTGTGTACCAACTCCCTCATCATCAGCCTGCTCTATAAGTCCACTCCGGACGAGGTCCGCTTTATCATGGTGGACCCCAAGATGGTGGAGCTGGCACCCTACAACGGTATCCCCCACCTGCTAATTCCGGTGGTGACGGATCCCAAAAAGGCTGCCGGCGCGCTGCAGTGGGCCGTGTTTGAGATGATGAAGCGCTACAAGACCTTCTCCGAGTGCGGTGTCAAGAAGCTGGAGGAGTACAATAAGCTGGCCCGGGCCACGGAGGGGATGGAGACCATGCCCAGCGTGGTGGTGGTCATCGACGAGTTGGCGGATCTGATGCTGGTGGCGGCCAAGGAAGTGGAGGAATCCATCTGCCGGGTGGCCCAGATGGGCCGTGCCGCCGGCGTGCATCTGGTCATCGCCACCCAGCGTCCTTCGGCGGATGTCATCACCGGCCTCATGAAGGCCAATATCCCCAGCCGGATCGCCTTTGCCGTGGCCTCCTCGCTGGAGTCCCGCATCATTCTGGATACCACCGGCGCAGAAAAGCTGGTGGGCAAGGGCGATATGCTCTACGCCCCTCTGGGGGCCGGAAAGCCCACCCGTGTCCAGGGCTGCTTCATCTCCCCGGAGGAGATCGAGCAGGTGGTCTCCTTTGTCAAGCAGTCGGGTGAGGCCCAGTATGACGACGACGTTATCGCCAAGATCGAGGCATCCATTCAGGAAAAGGACAAGGGGAGCGGTGCCAAGGGCGGTTCGGCCTCTGCCGACTCCGGCGACGAAGAGGGCGACGAGCTGCTGCCCGCGGCGGTGGACGTCATCCTGGAGACGGGACAGGCGTCTGTCTCCATGCTGCAGCGGCGGCTGAAGCTGGGGTATTCCCGTGCTGCCCGACTGGTGGACCAGATGGAGGAGCGGGGGATCGTCGGTCCCTTTGAGGGTTCCAAGCCCCGGCAGCTGCTCATCACCCGGGCCCAGTGGCAGGAGATGCAGATGGGCGGCGGCAGTGCCGCGCCGGATGCCGCGGAATCTGAGGAGCCGCCGTTTCCTGTCAACGAGGATTGAGCATTTTACGTGACAAACAAAGCCGCGCATCTTCCCGGAAAAGGCAGTGCGCGGCTTTGCCGCGCCGGGAGAAGATTCGGGCGGCCGGAAATCTCCACCTTGACAAATGGCCGCAAAGAGCTATAATAAAACGAAGAAACGCGATGACAAAGCCAGCTTTCTGAAACCGGTTCTCAGCGAGGGGTGTATGGTGCAAGTCCCCAGCCAACGCCAGAAAGCAAGCCACTTTGGAGCAGCCTGCGAGGAGCAGGACGGTTCATCTCCGTTACAGGATGACATGAGATGTCTTTGCTTGCAAAGGCAGATCAGGGTGGTACCGTGAAAGTTTTTCGCCCCTGACAGTTGTCAGGGGCGTTTTTTTTGACGATGCACCTGTGTCGGCGGCACATCTTCCCATTCCGCCGTGGTATGGCAGCAGTTGAACCATCAAGCTAAGGAGGTCACTCACATGAAGTTTTCCAGTAAGATCGAAGCGTGCGAACTCTCTCCCATCCGGAAGTTTCACCCCTACGTGGTGGCGGCGCAGGCAAAGGGACGCAAGGTCTATCACCTGAATATCGGCCAGCCCGACATTGAGACCCCCCAGTCCTTCTTCGACGCCGTCCGGAATTTCGGCGAATCCGTACTTGCCTATGCGCCCTCTCCCGGTGTGGAGGTGTATCTGGAGGCTGTGCGGGATTACTACGTCAACCTGGGCTATCCCATCACCTGTGATGATATTATGGCGACCCACGGCGGCAGCGAAGCGCTGCAGATCGTCCTCTCCTGCATTCTGGACGAGGGCGATGAGATCCTGCTCCCCGAACCCTTCTATCCCAACTACACCACCTTCGTGGGCGTTACCGGCGGCGTGGTCCGTCCCATTCCCACCAAGGCGGAGGAGGGCTACCGCTACGCCACCCGGGAGCAGATCGAGCCGCTGATCAACGAGCACACCCGGGCGATCCTGGTCACCAACCCCGGCAACCCCACCGGTGTGGTGCTCACCCATCAGGAGATGCGCCTGCTGGCGGACATTGCCAAGGAGCATGACCTGCTGCTCATCAGTGACGAAGTATACCGGGAGATCGTGTACAGCGGCGAAAAGCTCAGCTCCATGCTGGAGTTTGAGGACGCCGCCGAGAACGTGGCCATCATCGACTCCGTGTCCAAGCGGTTCTCTTCCTGCGGTGCCCGGGTGGGCGCCCTCATCACCCGCAACCAGAAGCTGATGGAGCAGGCCATGAAGATCTGCCAGGGCCGGCTGTGCGCCGCCACGCTGGACCAGGTGGGCGCCGCAGCCATGTACCGCTCCACGCCTCAGGCGTATTATGATGCTGTCCGGGAGGAGTATCGCCGCCGCCGGGATACCGTGGTGGAGGCGCTGGAAAAGGTCCCCGGCGTTCAGTTCAGCCATCCCGAAGGCGCATTCTACGTGATGGCCACGCTGCCGGTGGATGACGCGGAAAAGCTCCAGTATTTCCTGCTGGAGGAGTTTGAGGACCACGGCGAGACCGTGATGTACGCCCCCGGCGAGGGCTTCTACGGCACGCCCGGCAGAGGCCGCAATGAGATCCGTATTGCCTATGTCACCAAGCCCGCCGATCTGGCCCGGTCCATCGAGCTGCTGGGCCTGGGCATCCAGGCTTACAACGCCCGGAAGGAGCAGGCGTGATCCGGCACATCGTCATGTGGAAGTTCCGCCCGGGCACAGAGGCGGAGCAGGCGCAGTTTCTGGACGGCCTGCGGAACCTGCAGGGGGTGATCCCGCAGCTTTTGCGCAGTGAGGTGTCCGTCAACACCGGAGACGGCAATTATGACGCGGTCCTGGTCAGTGAGTTCCGGGACCTGGAAGATCTCCGGGCCTACCGGGAGGACCCCCGGCACAAGGCGGTGTCCGCTTTGTGCAAATCCATCCGCACCGACCGGGCATCTGTGGATTACGAATGCTGAAAAACAAAAAAGAGCGTCGGGGACTTTTCATCCCCGGTGCTCTTTTTGCTTTTGGCGGCAATGTGATGAAGCACTCCCTCATGTGGATGCGCTGCCGTCCCACAGGCATTGATCCAGATCCACCGTGCCGTCGGAGCGGAAAGGAACGCCTTCCGCTTCCAGCAGCGCCCGCTGGGTGCCGGGGGCAAGGGTATCGAAGGCGGCTTTGGTGCCGCCCATGCGGTCCACTACCCGATGGCAGGGGACACCGGAATCCTGGCAGGCAGCCATGGCGTATCCCACCAGCCGGGCACACCGGGGCATCCCCGCCAGCCGGGCAATCTGGCCGTAGGTGGCTGCCTGCCCCGGAGGGATCTGCCGGACCAGAGCATAGAAGCGAGAAAACACCTGTCCATTCATAGCTGCGCGGTCTTTCAATGCTCCCGCACCTCGTAGAGGTCCGTCCGCCGGGCGGAGAGAATGGGCAGCTGCTTGCGCACAGCCTCCAGACGGTGGAGATCCAGATCAGCCAGAAGGGTCGTCTCCTCCGCTCCGGCCCGGCAGAGCACTGTGCCCCAGGGGTCCACGGCCAGGGAATTGCCGTAGGCCACATAGGAGGCCTGCTCGTCCCGGGCAGGAGAGACGCCTACGGTGAAGCACTGGTTGTCCACGGCCCGCTGGCGGAAAAGCAGCTCCCAGTGGGCCGGACCCGTAGTCATGTTGAATGCCGCCGGGACAAAGAGCACCTTCGCTCCCCGCAGGCACATGCACCGGGCCAGCTCCTCAAACCGCAGGTCAAAGCAGATGCAAAGACCGCGGGTGCCGAATTCCGTTTCAAAGGTGGTGACGGCGTTTCCGGGGGAGAGGGTGTCCGACTCCCGGAAGGACTGCCCGCCTTCCACATCAATGTCAAAAAGATGGGCTTTCCGATGGCGGGCCAGGAGCTGGCCGTCCCGTCCATAGACAAAGCTGGTGTTGTAGACATTTTCTCCCGCCAGTTCCGGAATGGAGCCGCCCACGATATAGAGATTCAGATCTGCCGCCAGGCGGGAGAGGGTTTGCTGGACCTCACCGCCCGCTTCTTCACCGTAGGCTCGGAAGCAGCGGTTTTCATAGGGACAGCAGAACATCTCCGGCAGTACGGCGATGTCTGCCCCTGCCTGCTTGGCTGCCCGGATCTTTTCACAGGCGGAGCGGAGATTGGTGGCTTTGTCCGCTGTGACCAACATTTGGATCAGTGCAACGCGCATCAAAAAATCCCTCCTGATCCCCGGAACAGCAGGCGCCCGGACAGCAGCCGGGCAAAACAAGACGGAAACCGGGGCGTTTATCGACCTTCATTATAGCACGGGCGCCGGAAGGGCACAACGCTGCTGTCCGCTGCTGAAAACTTTTCCGAAATCTGCGCAGACTAGGGACACAAAGCGGCCGCAGGGCTGTTTTTTGAGGCTCTGGCAGAAAAAATTCATGGCTGGGATTGACTTTTTATAAAAAAGCGCATACAATACCTCAAGAATCAAAAGGGAGTAGCTGGCACATCCGATGTGTACCCGCAGGCGTCAGTACGGGCTCTGCCCCGCCACGGGTTGAAACGGCGAGACTTTTGCATCAATGCAGGGGGCATTGGCGCAAAAGCCTCGCCGCTTTTGCGTATTGCCGGAAAGGAATGTGGATGCAATGAGCGAACAAAAACAGATATGGCAGAAGAACCGGGTGGAGCTGTTCCGGGACCTGAAGTGCGGAGAGGACGGCCTTTCCGCCCAGGAGGCAAAGGCGCGGCTGGAGACCTATGGCCCCAATGAACTCCACAGCGGTGAGAAAAAAAGCGTGCTGCGGATCTTCCTGGAGCAGTTTGCGGACTTTATCGTCATCATCCTGATCCTGGCGGCGCTGATCTCCGCCGCCATGGGAGACGTGGAGAGCACGGTGGTCATTCTGGCGGTCATCACCATGAACGCCATTCTCGGCACCGTGCAGACGGTGAAGGCCGCTGCTTCGCTGGACAGTCTCAAGCAGATGTCCGCTCCCACGGCCAAGGTGGTGCGGGACGGCACGGTGCTCCAGGTACCGGGCCGGGACGTGGTGCCCGGTGACGTGGTGGTTCTGGAGGCCGGCGATGCCGTGTGTGCCGATGGTCGGCTGCTGGAGTGTGCCAGCTTGAAATGCGCGGAAAGCGCCCTTACCGGTGAGAGCCTGCCGGTGGAAAAGGAACTGGGAGAGATCGGCGGTGAAGTGGCGCTGGGCGACCGGAAGAACATGGTGTTCTCCGGCAGCTTCGTTACCTACGGCCGGGCCCGGTTCCTGGTCACGTCCACCGGCATGAACACCGAGATGGGCAAGATCGCCACGCTGCTGAAAAACACGGAGGAGAAAAAGACGCCCCTCCAGATCAGCCTGGACCAGTTCGGCAAAAAGCTCTCTGTGGGCATTCTGGTGATCTGCGCGGCGCTCTTTGCCGTGAGCGTTTTCCTGCGGGGCGAGAATATCATGAACGCCTTCCTCTTCGCCGTGGCCCTGGCGGTGGCGGCGGTGCCTGAGGCGCTGAGCTCCATCGTCACCATCGTCCTCTCCTTCGGCACCCGGAAGATGGCCCGGGAAAACGCCATCATCCGCAAGCTCCAGGCGGTGGAGGGCCTGGGCAGCGTTTCCGTGATCTGCTCCGATAAGACCGGCACGCTGACCCAGAACAAGATGACCGTCAAAAAGCTCTATACCGGCGGCAAGATCGTGGACGCCGACCAGGCGGACTTCAGTGATCCCATCCAGGAGCCGCTGCTGCGGACGGCTCTTTTGTGCAGCGACGCCACCATCAATGAAAACGGCGAAGTGGGCGATCCCACGGAGACGGCACTGGTGCGGCTGGGCGAGGCCAACGGCTTTGATGAGGAAGTCACCCGGGGCAAGTATCCCCGGCTGACGGAGATCCCCTTTGACTCCGACCGCAAGCTCATGAGTACGGTCCACCGTCTCTCCGGCGGTCTGGTGATGGTCACCAAGGGCGCCGTGGACGTGATGCTGGACCGGTGCGTGATCTCCGACGCCGAGCGCAAGGAGATCGAGCAGGTCAACGAGGAATTTTCCAGCCAGGGTCTGCGGGTGCTGGCCTTTGCCTGCCGGACGGTGGAGGATACCGCCGTCTCTCTGGAGGATGAGAACGGCCTGGACTTCCTGGGCCTCATCGCCATGATGGACCCGCCCCGGGAGGAGTCCAAGGCCGCTGTGGCGGAGTGTATTGCCGCCGGTATCCGGCCCATTATGATCACCGGCGACCACAAAGTCACCGCTGCAGCCATCGCCAAGGAAATCGGCATCCTGACGCCCGGCACCGAGGCGGTGGAGGGCAGTGCCATCGACGCCATGAGCGACGAGGAGCTGCGGGAGTTCGTACCCAAGGTCTCCGTCTATGCCCGGGTGTCCCCGGAGCATAAGATCCGCATCGTCAAGGCCTGGCAGGACCGGGGCAACCTGGTGGCCATGACCGGAGACGGCGTCAACGACGCCCCCGCCCTTAAGCAGGCGGACATCGGCGTGGCCATGGGCGTCACCGGCACCGAGGTGGCCAAGGACGCCGCTGGCATGGTGCTGACCGACGACAACTTTGCCACCATCGTCAAGGCGGTGAAAAACGGCCGCAATGTCTATGCCAACATCAAGCGGGCCATTCAGTTCCTGCTCTCCGGCAACGCCGCCGGCATTCTGACGGTGCTCTATGCGTCGCTGCTGGGTCTGCCGGTGCCCTTTGCCGCCGTGCATCTGCTCTTTATCAACCTGCTGACGGACTCCCTGCCCGCCATCGCCCTGGGCCTGGAGCCTCACACCGACCGGGTGATGCACGAGAAGCCCCGCCCCCGGAACGAGGGCATCCTCACCCGTCCCTTCCTCACCAGCGTGGCCATCGAGGGATTTGTGATCGCTGTGGCGACCATCGTGGCCTTCCACATCGGTCTTGCCAATGGCGGCGCGGCCCTTGGAAGCACCATGGCGTTTTCCACGCTGTGCCTGAGCCGCCTGTTCCACGGCTTCAACTGCAAAGCAGACCGGCCGGTGCTCTTCACCCGGACCTTCTGGAACAACAGCTTCCTGCTGGGCGCCTTTGTCATCGGCGCGGTGCTGCTGGGCGCGGTGCTGCTGATCCCGCCCCTGGAGCCGCTCTTCCAGGTGGCGCCTCTCTCCGCCAGCCTGGTGGGGACCATCGTGGGCCTTGCGGCCGGCAGCATGGTGGTGATCCAGCTGCTCAAGGCCATCCGGACCCGTGGGGAAAAGTAACCTCATTGCAAAACAATACGCCGCCGGTGAGACGCTTCACCGGCGGCGCGTCGTTTTGCAGGGAACTGCTTTACCAGGCAGGACTTTCTTTTTGGAAGAAAAACGGCTATAATAGCCCCACAAGGAGAGATGCGCATGATCAACTCAACGCTTTGCTATCTGGAGCGGGGCGAGGAATACCTGATGCTCCACCGGGTGAAGAAGAAAAACGACGTCAATCATGACAAGTGGATCGGCGTGGGCGGCAAATTCCAGGAGGGGGAGAGCCCCGAGGACTGCATCCTGCGGGAGACCTGGGAGGAGACGGGGCTGACGCTGACGGACTACCGCTACCGGGGACTGGTGACCTTTGTCTCCGACGAGGCGCCCACGGAATATATGCACTTGTTCACTGCCACCGGCTGGACCGGAACGCCCCATCCCTGCGATGAGGGGGAGCTGGCCTGGATCCAAAAGGCACAGCTGCTGACCCTGCCCATGTGGGAAGGGGACAGGATCTTTTTGAAGCTGCTGGAGGAAAATGTGCCGTTTTTCTCCCTGAAGCTGCGCTACCAGGGGGACCATCTGGCAGAGGCGGTGCTGAACGGAAAGCAGATCGTCTGAGCGCCGGAGGCCGGAAGAACGGCTCCTGCCGCCCAATAGATGGGGCGGAGCAGATAAGATGAAACTTTTGGGAGAGGAGAGCAAGCAATGGGAGGAACGCTGTTGCTGTTTGGATATGACCAGCTGCCGGTGATCCTGGCGGCGGAGGCCGCCGTCAAACCCTTCGGCGCAACGCTGCAGGTGGTGGGCCCCCGGTCCTGCGGGCTGACGCTGGGGCAGCTGGCGGCAGGAGTCAGTGCGCCCCCGGACGCGGCGCCGGTAGTGCTTGGCGGGCAGATGGCGGTGCTGTGCGGCCTGGACCGCCATGTGGACACCTTGATCCCGGCCCTTCAAAAGGCAGGGATTCTGTGTCCCAAGGCGGTGCTGACGGAAACCAACCGCAGCTGGACGCCGCCTGCTCTATTGGCGGAGCTTCACCGGGAACGTGCTGCTCTGGAACGGAGGAGGTAAGGGAATGCGGCTTTTGATTTCCGCGTGCCTTCTGGGATGCTGCTGCCGGTATGACGGGGCCTCCAAGACCCATCCTCTGGCAGAGGCGCTGGCACAGCGACATGACCTGGTGCCGGTCTGTCCGGAACAGCTGGGTGGTCTTTCCACGCCCCGTCCCCCTGCGGAGCGGCAGGGCGAGCGAGTGATGACCAAAGACGGCCGGGATGTGACGGCGGCCTATCGCCGGGGCGGGGAAGAGGCGGTGCGCCTTTGCCGCCTGCTGGGCTGTGAGGCGGCGGTGCTCAAGGAGCGCAGCCCCTCCTGCGGTTATGGGATCATCCATGACGGTACGTTTTCCGGCGGATTGACGACAGGAAACGGTGTCGCGGCTCAAATGCTTGCGGCCCAGGGGATCCCCGTGTATGGTGAGTCCCGCGTTCCAGAATTGCTGAAATGACGAAGCGATCCGCTTCGTCATTTTTCATGAGGATCATATAAAATTTACCTGGGAGAAAGGGCAATCTGTTCTTGCAATAGGCAGCGGCTTTTTGTATAATGAATCAAAATGACGGGAGGGAGGATTCGGTATGCAGCGTTGGAACGGCTTTTGCGATGCAGCGGCGATGGTCCCCTTTTTTCGTTTTTTTCGGATTCCTGTTTGACCGGCTTTATTGCCGGTATTTTTTTTGCCCTGGACAGGAATTGCACGTATGAAAGAGAGGAGAACACACATGAACGAGACAAAGACCTCCCGGCAGCAGCCCATCCGGGACGCCAGGACCCTGGGCATGCCCAAGATGCTGATCCTGGGCCTGCAGCACATGTTCGCCATGTTCGGCGCCACGGTGCTGGTGCCCATCCTGGTCAACACCTACGGATTGCCGCTGTCGATCCAGACCACCTTGTTTTTCGCAGGTATCGGCACGCTCTTTTTCCACCTCTGCACGAAGCTGCGGGTCCCGGCATTCCTGGGCTCGTCCTTTGCATTCCTGGGCGGATTTGCTGCCATGGGGGCGATGGACAGCGGGATCTACGCCGGTATGGACGGCGCGGAGAAGCTCCAGTATGCCTGCGGCGGCATCGTGGTAGCCGGCCTTTTGTATGTGGTGCTGGCCGGCATCATCAAAGTGGTGGGCGTGCACCGGGTGATGCATTTCCTGCCCCCGGTGGTCACTGGCCCCATCATCATCCTGATCGGACTGAACCTGGCCCCCTCCGCCGTGTCCAACGCGTCTACCTGCTGGTGGCTGGCACTGGTGTCCATGGCCATCATCGTGGTGGCTAACATTTGGGGCCGGGGCATGATCAAGATCATTCCCATCCTGCTGGGCGTTGTGGGCGCCTATCTGGTGGCGGTGATCGCCAACGCCTGCGGCGCCACGGTGATCACCGACGCCGCTACCGGTGCCACCGGCCCCATGCTGGACTTTTCCGGCATGGCGGATGCCCCGATCCTGGGGTTCCAGCCGTTTGTCACCAACTTCACCGGCAGCGTTGCCAAGTTTGACATCTCCGCCATTTTGGTGATGGCGCCCATCGCAATCGCCTCCATGATGGAGCATATCGGTGACATGTCCGCCATCTCTGCCACGGTGGGTGAGAACTTCATCGAGGATCCCGGCCTGCATCGGACCCTCATCGGTGACGGTATCGCCACCTCTCTTGCGGGACTGTTCGGCGGTCCTGCCAACACCACCTACGGCGAGAACACCGGCGTGCTGGTGCTCTCCCGGGTCCACGATCCCCGGGTGATCCGGCTGGCAGCCCTCTATGCCATCGTGCTTTCCTTCAGCCCCCTGTTCGCCGCCTTCGTCAGCTCCATCCCCTCTGCCATCATCGGCGGTGTCAGCTTCATCCTCTACGGCATGATCTCCGCCATCGGCGTGCGGAACGTGGTGGAAAACCAGGTGGACTTTACCAACTCCCGCAACCTCATCATTGCTGCCGTCATTCTGGTGTGCGGCCTGGGCTTTACCGACGGGTTGACGTTCCACATCGGTGAGGTGTCCATCACACTCACCTCCCTGGCCATCGCTGCCATCGCGGGGATCGCCCTCAACGCGATTCTCCCGGGCAACGACTTCCACTTCGGAAAGACCGCAACGTCCGATACCGCTGCCTCTCTGGGCCGGTATTGAGGAAGCTTAGAAAAAAAGAACGCCTTCCTGCTGGAAGGCGTTCTTTTTGATTTTATACGTTGGGCTCCAGAGGCTGCACGGTATAATGCAGCTGGGCCGGAGAGTGGGGATACTGCCGGCAGAAGGACTTGATGATCCGCTCGCAGACCATGCAGCTATTTTCATAGTTGGCCTGGGGCAGCATGAGAATGAACTGGGAAACACTGCACCGGGAGGCGATGTCTCCCTTGCGCAAACAGCTGCGGATCAGATCCAGCAGGTTTTCCATCACCCGGTCCAGGCTGCGCTTGGGCAGCTCTCCGCCGGACTCGCTGGTAACGGAGAGAAGGCCGATGTGGACGGCGTTGCCGCTGCGCAGAATGGAGCGGGCCTCGGCGTGATACAAGATTTTGAAGAAGTCGTACTCGCAGACCAGTGCGCCCCGGGGACCGTCCGGCTCCCGCAGCTGTTCCTGCACCGCGCTCATGGACACGGCCCGGTCGTTTACGGTGCGGGCCGCCTGGCGGTGCAGTTCCCGCAGCTCCTCCGACGGCATGATGCCGAAGTTGGAAAACAGCAGCTCGCTCATCTCCTCGTAGACGGTGATGGCACCCTGGTTGTCCCCCATGGAGAGCAGCTCCTGCATCAAATGGCGGTAGAGGGTTTCGTTATACGGCTCCAGAGCCACCGCCTTGCGGCACAGGGAAACCGCAGTCGTCAGCCGGTCCTGGGCCTCCAGCAGGGGGAGCGTCTCCAGAACGGTCTGCGTGTAGAGATTGTGGAAATACGCGGAGATGGGGACCACCCAAGGCTCAGCGGAGAGTTTTGTGAGAAAATCGCCCTGGTAGAGATCCAGCGCCTGCAGATAGTTTTCCAAACGGACATCTTTCTCTGCGGCGGCGGCTCCCGCCCGGCACAGAGCCTCAAATTCCTCCACATCAAAGAAAAACTCCACATCCGGGTTCCAGGCGTAACTGCCGTCCCGCCGGATGATGAGCGTGTGTCCGGCAGAGGCATCCAACTGATTGAGCATGGTGCGGACGCGGTGGAACATGGTCTTGAGCGCATTGAGAGGATTGGAACTTCGCTCTTCCTCTCCCCACAGCAGATTCACAAGATCCTCCTGAGAGACGGACCGATTGCGGCAGTATATCATGTATGCCAGCAGCAGCCAAACCTTTCGGGAGCGATTGTCATTGTCCGAGATTTCCTGACAGCCATATTGAAGCGTGAATTCGCCCAGCATCTGTACTCGCAGCGTATCAGCAACCATATGCTGTTACCTCCCCCTCTTATTTTAAACGTCCAAAGGCGGCCCCCTCCCAATGGAGCGCTCATCGCCTTTGAAGAGCAGTTCACACTTTATTAAATATCATTACTGTACCATACAGAGGGGGGGTTTGCAATGTGCAATCAGCTAAAATTACGAAAAATGAGAGAAAGTGAAGGGAAGAAGGAAAAAAGTACTTCCATTTTCCGAGACATTGTGATATACTGACTCTGCATAGGAAGGAAGGACGAAGGAGGAACAAAGCCTTGAAGCGAATGAAACGATTGTTCCTGCCGCTGCTGGCGGCGGCACTGCTGCTGAGCGGCTGCGGGCAGACCGCGGCGGAAACGGCGCCTGCGGAGGAGGAGCAGGAGACCCAAGATGAGATCTATACGGAAGTGACTCCGCTGGAAGAGGTGGATCTGGAGGATGAAGCGGTGGCCCTGGCCGGGGAACCGGCGGTATCCACACTGCTGCTGCCGGAGGCCTCCGGTACACTGGTGCAGAGCAACGGCAAGGCTGTTATTGACTATTCCAATACGGCGGACGGCTATGTGATGGTCAAGTATACGGCGGCTACCACCAAGCGCCTGAAGGTGCAGGTAAAGGGCCCCAGCACCACGTATACATACAATCTGGCGGCAGACGCCGCGTGGGATACCTTCCCGCTGTCCGACGGCAACGGGACGTATCAGGTGGTGGTGTATGAGAATATCTCCGGCACCAAGTACGCAACGGTGCTTTCCCAGTCGATCTCCGTGACGCTTACGGATGAGTTCGCGCCGTTCCTGCGGCCCAATCAGTATGTGGATTACAGTGCCGCGCCCAACACGGTGGCCAAGGCTGCAGAACTGACTGCCGGCAAGACGGATCCGCTGGACAAGGTGGCGGCCATCTATGATTTTGTGGTGAAGAACCTGACCTACGACAAGCAGCTGGCCGCCACGGTCCAGAGCGGGTATCTGCCGGTGCTGGACAGTGTGCTGGCCAAGAAAACCGGCATCTGCTTTGACTATGCGGCGCTGATGACCGGAATGCTCCGCAGCCAGGGCGTGCCCTGCAAGCTCGTGGTGGGCTATGCCGGGACCGCATACCATGCCTGGATCAGTGTCTATTCGGAGAAGACCGGCTGGGTCGAGGGCGTAGTGTACTTTGACGGCGTCTCCTGGCAGCGGATGGATCCTACGTTTGCCTCCAGCGGCAAGCAGAGCGCGTCCATTATGCAGTATATCGGGGACGGAAAGAACTACACAGCCAAATATCTATATTGATTGCCACTTTACGAATGGGCAAAGTTGCTTTAAAATGGGCTTGCAGATTTTCTGCAAGCCCATTTTTGCGGGGTGCGATATGAAAGGAAAACAAGCAACCTATTTGGAAATTGCCTCCTTGTGCCGGGAACTTGCCCTGCTGCTCCATGCGGGAGTCCGGGCCGGAGATGGTCTGGCGCTGCTGGCGGAGGAGGAGCCGGAGGCCCAACGCCGCAAACAGCTGGAGGAAATGGCCCGCCAGGTAGACGACGGGGCCTCCTTGGGAGAGGCCTTGGCAGGCCAGGGGCTGTTTCCTGCTTATGTCACCGGACTTGTGACGGTGGGAGAGCGCTCCGGCCGCACAGAGGAGGCGCTCAATGCGCTCTCGGTTTACTATGAGCAGCGGGACCAGCTGGACCGACAGGTCCGCAGTGCGCTGCTGTATCCTTCCGTGCTGTTGGTTTTGATGCTGGTGGTGATCGTGGTGCTGCTGGCAAAAGTCCTGCCGGTATTTGATCAGGTCTACGCGTCTTTGGGCGGTGAGCTCACCGGCGTGGCCGGGGGACTTCTGACGCTGGGCCGGGCGCTGGATGCGGCCATGCCGGTGCTTTGCGCGGTGCTGGGCGTGGTGGTGATCTTTCTTGCAGTATTTTCTCTCTCCGGAGGGTTCCGGGAGCGGCTGCTGACTTTCTGGCAGAGACGGTTCGGTGACCGGGGCGTTTCCCGGCGCCTCAATGACGCCCGCTTTGCCCAGGCCATGGCCATGGGACTGCAAAGCGGCCTGCCCATGGAGGAGGCACTGGAGCTGGCAGCAGGGCTTCTCTCTCAGACGCCTGCCGCGGCGGAGCGCTGCCGCAGCTGCAAGGCGCAGCTCCAACAGGGCGAGGAACTGTCCGGTGCCATGAGGGAGAGCGGCGTGCTGCCGCCGGCGGCCTGCCGCCTTTTGGCGCTGGGTGTGCGGGGCGGAACGGCGGACACGGTCATGGAGGAGATCGCCCGTCGGCTGGCCCGGGAGGGAAACGATGCCCTGTCCCGGAAGGTGGCCCAGGTGGAGCCGGCGCTGGTGCTGGTGACCTCGCTGCTGGTGGGGGCAATTTTGCTCTCTGTGATGCTGCCGCTGATGAATATCATGGCGGCCATCGGGTGAGACGCCATGATGCATGAAAAACGGGGATTGGCGGCTGTGCGGGGGCTGCTGGTGCCGGTGGCGGCGGCAGCGGTGCTGCTTTGCTTTCTGACGGCACTGTCCAATCTGGAACAGGGACGGGATGATGAGGGAAAGCGCCAGCTGGAAGATGCCATCCGGCGCTCCGCTGTGGCCTGTTATGCGGCGGAGGGGATCTACCCGCCGGACCTTGCCTATCTGGAGGAGCACTACGGCATCCAGATCGATGAGAGCCGCTATACGGTATATTATGATATTTTTGGATCGAACCTGATGCCGGACATCACGGTTCTGGAAAACGAGACATGAGGGAACGGACAGGAAAATCGAATATGGGCGGACTCCTGGCACTGCTTTTGCTGCTGGTATTTGCAGTATGTGTGCTGTCGGTGCTGCTGACGGGTGCCGATACATACCAGACCCTGACCCGGCGGGATCAGGACAGCTACGACCGCCGGACTGCTGCCCAGTATCTTGCCACCCGGGTCCGCCAGGCAGATCGGGCCGACGGCGTCGCAGTGGCGGATTTCCAGGGCTGCGATGCCCTGGAGCTGACAGAGACCATCGACGGGACCCCCTATATCACCCGCGTCTATTGTTATGACGGCTACCTGCGGGAGCTTTTCAGCGCGGCAGAAGCGCAGATGACTCCTGCGGACGGTGAAAAAGTGCTGGAGGCACAGGCGATGACGGTGGCGTGGATGAACGGCGACGGTGGAGACCAGCTTTTGGAGATGGAACTCACCAATGCCGACGGCACCACGCAACGGGTGGTGTTGTCGGTCCGCAGCGGAAAGGGGGCCTCGTCATGAGAAGCAAAGCCCCCCTTGCGCTGATGGAACAGCTGGTAATGGTGCTGGTCTTTGCACTGGCGGCGGCGCTGTGTGTACAGGTCTTTGTCCTCTCCGGACAGACGTCCCGCTGGAATGAGAGCCGGGATCGGGCGATTGTCGAGGCACAGAATGCAGCGGAGATCCTCAAAGGTCTGAGCGGAGATTATGAGGCGGCCTGTGCTGCCTGCGGCGGACAGTGGAACGGCACTATGTGGGGCATTTCCTATGATGAACAGTGGGAACCGGCAGAGAATGTATCCCAGGCGGCCTATCATCTGCTGGTGACACCTGTTGACA
This sequence comes from uncultured Oscillospiraceae bacterium, assembly GCA_944387015.1. Taxonomy (GTDB): domain Bacteria; phylum Bacillota; class Clostridia; order Oscillospirales; family Oscillospiraceae; genus Oscillibacter. Next base: position 52,196 of record CALXDH010000004.1, on the reverse strand, counting down.
GCGAAACTGCCCTGCTGGGCGGTGCCAGCATTGCCGTTTATGCGGCGGACGGGGAGCTGTTGGTGACGCTCCCGGTGGCCTGGCAGGAGCAGGCCGGAGACAGTGGGGAGGTGGCAGACCATGGATGAGCGGCGGGATTCTTTTCCGCCGGCGGTGGGCGGCAGCTCTTTGCTGGTGATTTTTGCAGTGCTGTGCCTGACAGTGTTTGCGCTGCTGGGCCTTGCCACAGTTCAGGCCAACAGCCGCCTTTCGGACGCGTCTGCCCAGACCGTATCCGGATATTATGCGGCGGATTGCCAGGCGGAAACGATCCTGGCCCAACTGCGCAGCGGAACCGTGCCGGAGGGTGTCAGCGTTCGGGGAGATGTGTATTCCTATACCTGCCCCATCTCGGATACGCAGACGCTCCAGGTGGAGGTCCGGGTGGACGAAAGCGCCTATACCGTTTTGCGCTGGCAGGCGGTGTCCACTGCGGACTGGCAGGCGGAAGAGGATTTGGAAGTTTGGGACGGCGCATCCTGAAACGGATGAGGAGGAAGCAACAGTGGAATTGGTGGAATATTTGAAGCAGGCGGTGGCGGACAGGGCATCGGACCTCTTTATTGTGGCCGGCGGCGTGGTCAGCGAGAAGGCCGAGGGTCGTCTGCGTCCCATTGGAACGGAAAAGGTATTTCCGCCAGAGACGGAGCACCTGATCTCCGAGATTTACAAGCTGGCAAACCGGCCCATGGACCGGTACCAGGCTGCGGGGGACGATGATTTTTCCTTTGCCGTGCCGGGATTGGCCCGGTTCCGGGTAAATGCGTATCGGCAGCGGGGTTCTATGGCGGCAGTGGTCCGGGTGGTCTCTTTTGAAATCCCAGACTGGAAATCCATGGGGATTCCGGAGACGGTAATGGATCTTGCGGATACAGGCCACGGCATGGTGCTGGTCACCGGCACCGCCGGCAGCGGAAAGTCCACTACCCAGGCCTGCATCATTGACCGGATCAACCGTACCCGGGAGGCCCATATCATTACCCTGGAGGATCCCATTGAGTTCCTCCACCGGGACCAGCGCAGCATCGTCAGCCAGCGGGAGATCGCCATCGATACGGCGGACTATCTCTCGGCGCTGCGGGCCTGTCTGCGGCAGGCACCGGATGTGATTTTGCTGGGAGAGATGCGGGACCACGAGACGATCCGCACCGCCATGACGGCGGCGGAGACCGGTCATCTGCTGATCGCCACGCTCCATACCAAAGGAGCGGTCAACACCATTGACCGCATCGTGGATGCCTTTCCGCCGGCACAGCAGGCCCAGATCCGGGTGCAGCTGAGCATGGTGCTGCGGACAGTGGTGTCTCAGCAGCTGCTGCCGGACCAGAACGGCGGACTGGTGCCTGCCTTTGAGATCATGCACATGACACCGGCGATCCGCAGCATGATCCGGGACAGCAAGAGCCATCAGATCGATAACGCCATTGCCGCCGGAAGCGGCGATGGTATGGTGACCATGGATCAATCCATTCTGGCACTGTATCAGGCCGGAAAGATCAGTCGGGAAACCGCTCTGGACTATGCCGACAATGCAGAGCAGATGCGCCGCCGGCTGGGGGCGTAAATCGGATGACCGCAGACCCAATAGCCGCTCGGGCTTGTCCCGGGCGGCTGTTTTTTTATCTGACATGTAAAATAAGCACATAAATACAAGCGGATACTCAAAATATTTATGCAATATACAATAAAATGCGGAGATAGATTTGTGCAAAAATTTTTACTTTTCTGAACGTGCGCCTGCGAAATATAACCGGTTTTGTAACGGGGGAATGATATACTACTTTTGTTAGCAAATCTCTATCAACCAGAAAGGAGGTATTTCCGGGATGCAGAACAGGGCATGGGGGAATGAATATCGGATGACATTGGTCTGCGTGGATGACTATCAGGACAGTATCCTGCGCGGACGGCTGTACAATCCCTATTTTTCCACAGGGAGCAGCTTTCAAAGTCTGATGGAATTTCTCCGCAGGATGGAAGAACTGCTGGATGAAATGCAATTCCCGCAATCCTTTACAGCGGTCCGGGCTTTTGGGGACCCACCGCAGAGGAAAGCTGCAAGTCCGCCGGTGCAGGAAGTGCAGGAAGGAAAATGTGCCACTTTTTCCGTTCGGGTATTGTTCCGCCAAAATGCGAGTTGGCAGGGATCAGTTACCTGGTTGGAGGGCAAAAGGGAGGAGAGCTTCCGCAGTGCACTGGAACTGGTCCTGCTGATGGACAGTGCTCTGCTCGAAGAAACGTCCAAAAGTCAGAAACGGGTACCCGTTTCTCCGTCATGCGGTGCATGACGGAAGATCTCTGTGTGCCTGTGCGGGCACACAATCGGAAATGACTGAAATGGCAAACCGGGGGAAACCCCGGGACGCAAAGCAAGGGGGCTAAAGCGGTGACGCTACGCCGGCCCGGCTGCCAGTATTTCGATCTTCGGAAGAGGAAAGGAGAACGAAAGCATGGCAACAAAAAACGATGTGAAAAGGAGACTGCTGGCTCTGTTCATGGCGTTTGTCATGGCATTCAGCCTGCTGCCTGTCAGCGCATTGGCGGACAGTGACCCCGTGGTGGAGCTGATTGTCGGCGAGGAAAAAGCGCTTCCCGGTGTTCGGGAGAGTGACAATGGACAGCATGAGTGGTCTGTGAAGGACGAAGATATCGTCTCTGTGGAGGACGGGTATGTGACCGGCCTGCGCGCAGGAGAGACCGTCGTTACGCATACCTATTACATAGCTGTGGAAACACTGGTGGAGCCGGAACTTCCGGTCACACCGGAAGTTCCTGTTGATCCGGAGCAGCCTGTTGACCCGGAGCAGCCTGTTGATCCGGAGCAGCCTGTTGACCCGGAGCAGCCTGTGGACCCGGAGCAGCCCGTTGACCCGGAGCAGCCCGTTGACCCGGAACAGCCCGTTGACCCGGAGCAGCCTGTGGATCCGGAGCAGCCTGTGGATCCGGAGCAGCCCGTGGATCCGGAGCAGCCTGTGGATCCGGAGCAGCCTGTTGATCCGGAGCAGCCTGTTGATCCGGAGCAGCCCGTTGACCCGGAGCAGCCTGTTGACCCGGAGCAGCCTGTTGATCCGGAGCAGCCTGTGGATCCGGAGCAGCCCGTGGATCCGGAACAGCCCGTTGACCCGGAGCAGCCTGTTGATCCGGAACAGCCTGAGGAGACTGAGGAGGCTGAGGAGCCTGCGGATGAGTCTGCCGGCAGTGACGTGGCCGATGGTGCGGAGGAAAGCATCGATCTTGGCAGCGAGACACTGACGCTCAATGACGACGCGCCTGAGAGCGCGGCGGAGGACACTCAGGAAGCGTCTGAGGAGCCGCAGGTGGAGATCACCTATGAAGCCCGGACCCAGTCCTGGACGGTTGCGGTGCAGGAAGACGAGTCCATGATCACCGGCAGCATGTCCTATGACGGTGTTACGGTGGATGTTTCCGCGCCTCGGAGTGCCTTCTTGGAGGATGAAGTTACCGTCGACATTATCCCGATCAAGGAAGAGATGTCCTTTGAGGATAAGGTCCACAGTTTCTTTACGCATCTTTTCAGCAACGCCGAGGAGGCTGCGGACACGGATCTGGAGCCTCTGGACGCGGTGCGCCAGGTGCTGGCGGATACGGCGGAGGATGTGGAGAACGACGCACCTCTGGCGGCATTTGACATCAGCTTCTATAACGCGGCCGGTGAAAAGGTGCAGCCCGAGGGAGACAGTGTGGACGTGCGCTTCTATGTGGAGAGCGATTCCGCGCTGCTGAACGGTGAGGCCGCCCAGCTGCAGGTTTATCACCTGGATGAGGACGGCGCGGAGCCGGTGGGCGACCCTGTGCCCGTGTCGGAAGGCGAGAGCGCAGACGTGGCCGTGAAGGCGAACGAATTCTCTGTCTACGCGCTGGTGGCTTCCGCAAGAGCAGCCGGTACGCCGGCCACGGATGTTTATGTTACCATTCGTCATCGCGAGATCGGAGAGGAGAACACGGAAGCTGCCCCGGATGAGACCATCGTGGTCAATGCCGCCAGCGGCACGGAGCGGCTTGCGCAGCTGGATTCCGCCTGGCTCAATGGCAAGGCGAAGACGGTAGACGGTTACCGGCTGTACAGCTTTGCCGCGGAGGACGGCGGCTATTACGGCAACTCCCTGTACGGCGCTCCCATCAGCCTGCTGCTGTCCGACGGTCAGCAGCTGGAGGATGAAGACGGCAATCCGGTGGGTGTTGAGGAAAATCCCATCGAAGTCACGCTGTACTATCAGAAAAACGAGAACTACACCCAGGACGTTACGTATTTTGACTATAATGTCTATGGGATGGAGTGGGTATCGACAGGACGGCCATGGGAGTGGTGGGAAGGATATTGGAAGACAATCGGTATCAACGCCTCCGGCAACTATTCGGGTTCTGACCCCAATAACCGGATCGGCGTCAGCAATATGAGCGGCAAATCCCACGATTATGATACCCGCCGGACGAACACTGCCAACGCAACCGTCAACATCAACCAGTGGGAAAAGAAGTATGACCTGCAGGCGGTGCAGGGGCTGATCTCCGGCCTGAGCGGCTCGAATTATGAAACTGTCGAGTTCACTGTGGATGAGCCTGGCCTGTTCAGCGCAGATACCAAGGAAGGAAAGACCATCTACACGGACCGGAGTCTGGACTTCACCTGGACGGATCTGGATACCTATGAATACAAGAGCGATGCCTTCTTCCCGCTGGACAACATTCCCGGCGTGCAGAAAGAGACGGGCGAAGACGGCGAGCAGCACAACATGTACTTCGGCATGCGGATGGACGCCACCTTCAGCGTGCCGGAGGGCTATCCCGGCGATCTGACTTACAGCTTCTCCGGCGATGACGACCTGTGGGTGTTCATCGACGGCGTGCTGGTGCTGGACATCGGCGGTATCCACGGCGCCATCACGGGCGAGGTGGATCTGCGTACCGGTAAGGCCGTGGTCTATGCCAAGAACAAAAATAGCGACGGACAAGTCACCGGAGACAATACGAAACGGACCACGTACGAAATTCCTGATGTGACCGACGGCGAGGAGCATACCATCACGGTCCTCTACATGGAGCGGGGTGCCAATGCATCCAACTGCAACATGACCATCAAGCTCCCCAACCTGGTCCCCAAGGGCGGCGTCATCATCCCTGCGGACCAGCCCAACACCAAGATCACCAAGACGGTGAACGGCACGGACCAGGATGCGGACGACAGACCGGAGTTCAAGGTGGGCGAGACGGCCACCTATACCGTCACCGTCACCAATGAAGGCGGCGGCGCGGAAAAGAACGACGTGATCGTGGTGGATACCCTCCCGGCGGAGGTCACCTATGTTTCCAATGACGGCGGCGCCAGCTATGATTCCGCCACTCATAAGCTGACCTGGAACGCAGGAAAGCTGGGGGCCGGAGCGAGCGCAACGCTGACCGTACAGGTGACGGCCAACACGGTGGGAGAGAACGTCACCAATACCGCCCAGATCCAGGGCACCAGCAAGCAGGCGGAGGCGAAGATCGACATTCTCGCCGCGGAGAAGGACTTCTCCTTCACCAAGACCTGGAACGGTACGCCTGTGGACTTCACCGTGGAACTGGCGGACGGCAGCGATAAGCTGACGGTGAACGTGGATGCGGATACCAAGACGGCCACGGTCACGGGCGGCGATTATGCTGCGGAAGTGTCTGAAAATGGCTGGACGGTCACGGTGAAGGGCCTGCCCAGCAGCAGTGACTATCATGTCTCTGCGGAGACCTCAGTGGATGGCAAGGCGGTTACGAATCACGACGGCGTCTATGCGACCTCTGGTTACAATGGTACTGCCGACGGCAATAGCTGGTGGCAGGTTTCCATCTCCGGCGACGCCATCACCAACACATACTATAACGTGACCCGCAATGATCCCAAGGGGACCTTTAAGGTCTATAAGACCGGAGAGGGCAATACGCCTCTGAGCGGTGTTACCTTTGATCTGAGCGGCGTGAAAAAGACCACCGATACCAGCGGTATCGCGGAGTGGACCAATCTGACTCCCGGCAGCTATACCCTGACGGAGACAGATGCCCCCGATTCCTACATCCTGCCCACCGACAGCTGGAGCGTTGCGGTGGAAAAGGTCCTGGATACTGTGCCGGAAAGCAAGCCCAATGATGACGGCAGCGTGACCCTTTCCTACATCGATACCGTTCAGGTAAAGGCGGGCGGCAGTGTTGTCCCGGCGGCTGGCTACCACATCACCAATACCCAGGTCAGCGGCGCCCTCACCATTGAAAAGAACGTAAACATCGACGCGGCTTGGGAGCGCTATACCTTTGTGGTGACTGGCCCCAACAGCTATCGCCAGGAAGTGACGCTCAGCAAGTCTGATCGGGATGAGACCCTTTCCGGCCTGGCGCCTGGTCGGTACACCATCACGGAAGAAACACCTGCTTCCTCCGGCGACTACCGGTGGAAGAGCGTGTCCTATTCCGGCGGCAGCACCAACGGGACCGTTACCATTGACCGGAGCCACCAGAGCGTGACGGTCACCGCCACGAATACGTATGAGATCAAGCGTGACGGTCAGCTGGAAATCACCAAGGACGTCACCGGTACCGGCGCGCCTGCGGATGCCAAATTCCAGTTTGAGATCCGGCTGGGCGATGGAACCACCAATCGCGGCACCTTTACGACCGATACCACTTATCAGGGCGAAGGCGTGTACACCTTCAACCTGGGTGACGGCGACCATGCCAAGATCACCGGCATCCCCCGCAAGACGGCCTATGAGGTTTCCGAGACCGGTGTGCTGGTTGACGGTGAATCGGATGCGGATGCGCTGGCGGCCAACTACACCACGAATCATACAGGAAGTGCCACCAGGACCATCTCCGACGGCACCCTGGTGACTGTGGCGTATACCAACGAGTACGTGACGAAATCCGTCTCCTTTGCAAAGCAGGATGCGGAGACCCATGCGGGCCTGAGCGGCGCCAAGTTTGAGCTGCGCAGCGGCAGCACGGTGATTGAAGATGTCAGCAGCGACGGCACGGTGACCTTCCAGAGTGTTCCCGTGGGCACCTATGACCTGTGGGAGACCCGGGCCCCTGCAAACTATGAGAGCGTTGGCAGCGGAAAGGACACCACCATCGATGTGGTGGTCGCCAAGTCCGGCGTGACCTTCCAGAAGCCCAACGCAGTGGCCCGGTTCTTCGGCAATCTGCTCAGCGGGACCGACGATTCTTACAGCCTGACTGGTAATGACCTGGTCATTTACAACACCCATGAAAAGGGACAGCTGACCATTCAAAAGGTCACAACCCCCGATACCCTCAGCGGCAGTTATACATTCACTGTCTATGACGAGGACAAGACTGCCCTGTCGGATGTGGAGCCCATTACGGTCAGTGCCAATGGTGCGGCCAGCACAGCGCTGACCCTCAATACCGGCACCTATTACATCAAGGAGACCGCTTCTGCGACCCAGGCGAACTATGATCCGGCGGGCACCACCTACGACGTGGGGACTGCGGATCAGAACGGCTTCGTTCAGATCACGGTGACCAGCGGCGAAACCACCCAAGTGGTCTGCACCAATGCCTACACCCTCAAGACCGGCACACTGACGGTTGAAAAGGCTGTGGACGGCAAGGACACCAACGAGAAGTTCACCATTGTCGTGACGCTGGGCACCGGCGAAGGCGGCAAGCAGAATGTGGTTGCCGGCGGAACCGCAGAATATCGCGAGAACGGTGTCTATACCTTCACGCTGGCAGACAATGAAACCGCTTCCATCAGCGGCCTGCCCTACACCACGGAATATACCGTGGAGGAGCAGCACGAGGAGCCCTTCAGCTATGTGGTCTCCGGCGAGGTCAAGGAGCAGAAGTCCTTCCAGGGTAACTGCACCGAGACCATCACCAACACCTATGTCACCAGCGGTTTTGTGGTGAACAAGGTGGATAACACCGGCAACCTGATCACCTCCGGACCGGCCACCTTTGCACTGTACAGCAAGAAGCCCGGAAGCGACGGATTTAATGCCGAAACGGATCTTGTGCAGGAGCAGACCACCACCGGCGGCGTGGCGTCTTTCAATGGCCTGGCTGCGGGTATCTATTACCTGCAGGAGACCGCGGCGCCCACCGGTTATGCCAAGGATGACACCGTCTGGACGGTGACGGTCACCACCAGCGGCGGTGCGATCGACCCCAGTGAGGTCCGCGTTACCGTGGAAGACGGCACGAACATCATTGCAAAGCTCTGGAAGTCCGTGCTGAACTTCTTCTCCGGTGAGACGTACACATCGGAGAGCGCGCCGGTATCGCTGAGCTCTGACAATCATGAACTGTCCACCGCCGTGCTGAAGATGGTCAATATCCCTCAGGTGACGCAGATCGAAAAGTATGTCACGGAGTCTCCGTATGTGGCAGCATCTACTTCTGACTATAAACAGCTGACATATGTAACGGCGGCGGAGTATCAGAATCTGGCGCCTGACACGGCATCTGTGGATGCGATGTTCAAGGTAGTGATCAAAGGCGCCCCCGGTGCTTCGCTTGCAGACTACACCGATCAGGCAGTCAATACCGCGACAAATGCTTCCCTGAATTTGACCTTGGTTGATCCCAAGTCTGTGCCTGATCAGATTCCGGCAAGCGGAGAAGTGGATCTGTTCTATCAGGCAACGCTGACGCCTACCACGACGGCTACAACGTACCGCAACACGGCCAGCGTTGCAGGGAAAACGGCTTCCGCTACGGTGACTGTTCAGAAGCAGGAGTACCCTGAGCTGGAGATCACCATCAACCACTGGTTCCAGAATGAATACGGAAAGTATGATAAGACTGCTGATTATACATTGGGGACTGGACTCTACGCTCCGGATACGGTGACGGTTCCGTATAATGAACGCGTTTATGCCAGAGATCATTATGTGACCCGCAGCAAGTACAGTGTCAGTACGGAGAATCCGGCCCAGCCTGTGTCCATCCTCTATACGGATGCCTATTACGACGAGGACAACCGGACCATCAACATCTATTACGACATGGAGATGCCGAAGGGCAGCTTCCGATTCGACAAATCCTGGGATTATGGAGATCCGGCTTCTCCCGCTGAAAACCAGCAGAAGATCAAGAGCATCACGGTGGAACTGCAGCGGACAACGGACAATCCCAATGATGCGGATGCGGTGTGGACGGCGGAGAGCACAGCGAATATGAGCTATACCTCCGGACCGGCGGCAAAGGGCATCACCTGGTCGAGCCGTCCGCTGTATGACGCGAAGACAAAGCTGCCCTATACCTACCGGGTCGTGGAGACGGCCATCAACGGAGTGGAACTCCAGGACGGCATCCGTGTTCTGGGCTACGGTCCCTATGACAGCGACGGAACCTTCAACCCCGTCGATGTGTATACCACGCCCAGCGATGGCAGAACTGCCTACGCCACGATTTACAACCGGTACGAGGCTACGGTCCTCCCGGCTGCCGACCGAAATCTGGCTTCCTTCACGGTGACCAAGTACGAAGACGGTACCGAGACGCCGCTGGCGGACGCGGAATTCACGCTGATCAAGCAAGGAGATCCCACCTTTGCGGTGGTCAAGGAGACCGGCGAGAACGGAACGATCACCTTTGGCGATCTGAAGGACGGCGTGTACACGCTGAGCGAGACGGATGCGCCTACCAACTTTGCTGCAAGCACCAGCACCTGGACCATTACGGTGCAGAAGGACGCACAGGTGAGCGAAGGTCCCGACGAGAACAATGAGATCCATGTCTATCAGGACTACTCCATCGCCGATATGACCGGCAGCAAGGATCACGACACGCAGAAGGACTATGTCATTTCTGAGGAGCCGGCCAGCATCACCGTCTATGACCAGCGTCTGACCACGCCTGAAACTGCCGGACTGACCATCTCCAAGCAGGTCACCACCAATGACGGCGTGGATGTTCCGGACGATACCTTCACCTTCCTGGTGACGGCAAACGGCGCGGCCTATACCGGCACCTACACGGTGGGCGGCGAGACGAAGGCCGCTGGGGCCAATGGCAGCATTACGCTCAAGCACAACGAAACTGCCACCATCAGCGGCGTCAAGTACGGCACGGCCTTCGTCATCACCGAAAGCGACAAGGACGGCTACACCCTGACGAGCGCAAAGCTGGACGGCACCGATGCTGAGAACGGGATCTCCGTCACCATCGGTGAGGGAGCGGGTGAGAAGGCCACGGCTGCGGCTGTGTTCACCAATCACTACAATACCAACAGCTTCACCATCGACAAGGTGGATGCGGAGAACGCCATGTCCCGTCTGAACGGCGCGGTGTTCACGCTGACCGGCGAGAAGGGCACCTACACTTCCGAAACCGGCAGCGAAAAGGGAGAGCTCCTCTTCAGCAACATCCCCGAGGGCACCTACACCCTGACAGAGACCACGGCCCCCGCGGATTACGAGAAGACCGACACGACGTGGACGGTGGTCATCACCCAGGATGACGTGACCATCACCGAAAAGACCGATGCCGCCGGCCTGGATCAGATCCTGGCGGGCATCAAGACCTTCTTCCTGGGCGCTGACTGGGGCAGCTATGACGAGACCCATCACATCCTCCAGGTGAAGAACACCCATGAAAAGGCTGTCATCTCCATCGGCAAGAACGTCACAGTGGAGGGAAGCGCCGATAACCGCGGTACCTACACCTTTGACATTACCGTAAAGGCGGGCGATACCTACACGGTGGTAGGCTCTGTCGAGGTGAATGCTGCTACGGGTGAGGCAGTGGCTTCCAAGCCTCTGAACACCAACAAGACCTATTATCTGATGGAGGTCAACAGAGCAGCGGATGTTGCCGAAGAGGACTATGATCTCACCGTTTCCTACACGGATGCGGGCGGCAACACGATCGAACCCAACGATCACGGCTATATCCCCGTAACAGTGGGCAGTGGTGTGGAAAATGTCCTTGTGAACTGCACCAACGCCTATACCCGCAAGACCGGTGATCTCCAGATCACCAAGATCGTTGAAGGCCTGGTGGGTGATGAGATGAGCAAGGAGCACAGCTTCACCTTCCAGCTGACCAACGACAAGTACGCGGATGAAACCTATTCCATCCCCGTGACAGTGACCGGCAACGGCACGGTGACCATCGGCGACGGTGATCCCGCAGAGGATACCAGCATCAAGGTCAAGACCGGTACCTACACGGTGAGCGAGGTCTCCGCCTCCATCGATAAGCACAGCGGCCCCGAGACCGTTTACGCCTACACGGCAGACGGAAAGCACACGGAGAAGCTGACGGTGGCAGACGGCAAGACCAGCACCATGACAGTCACCAATACTTACGCGTATATCACGCCTCCTCCTGAGGAGCTGGATGGTTCCTTCCAGGGAACCAAGATCTGGGACGATGCCAACAATCAGGACGGTATCCGGCCCGAAAGCATCTGGGTCCAGCTGTTTGACGAGAACAACGAGGCGGTTGGCGACGTGGTGAAGGTGCCTGTCAGCGAGCGGAACGAGCGGGATGCGTTTACCGTTGCCTTTGACGACTACCGCTATGACGCCGAGGAACTTCATGTAAAGGAAGTCGGGTATACCGACGCCGAAGGCGATCATCCCTTCAGTCAGGATCTGACTGCGGTGGAGGGCTATGCGGCACCGGTGTATACCGGCAGCGATACCATCACCAACACCCATGAGCCCGCAGCCATGGAAATCACTGTGGAGAAGCAGTGGGCGAGCAGCGTAGAGGGATGGCAGAGAGCGGTAACGCTGCATCTGCTGGCAAACGGCAAAGAGATCGCCTCCGTGACGCTGGACGGTACGGTGGATGAGACCGAGACCACGGCCTGGAAGGCCAGCTTCGGTACACAGCCGGTGAATGCCGACGGCAAGCCTATTGACTACACCATCACGGAGGATTCCCTGGGCAGCAACTGGGTGTATACGGTCACCGAGAATTACAAGGACGGTGTGGACAGCTTCATCGTGGTCAATGGGTATGACGACGATGATGACGATGACGATGATCGCGATCCCACGGATCCTGGCACCGACATCCCCGATGAGAACACGCCGACCACGGACATTCCCGATGAGAATACGCCTACTACCGACATCCCCGACGAGAACACTCCCACCACTGACATCCCCGATGAGCAGACCCCGACGGATGAGTTTGCGGATCCCACCAAGACCGGCGACAACGTGCTGGCTTGGGTCCTGGCCGCGGCCGTTTCCGGTGTTGGCCTGGTGTGGCTGGCAATCGTTGGAAAGAAGCGCAAGGACCACGACGCATAATGTATGCGCATCTGCAAAGGACCCGGGCCAGACGGCCCGGGTCCTTGCGCATTCCCGGAAAAAACGGTATAATACGAGCAGCAAACCTGTAAGCCCGGAAGGGGGATGACACGATGAAGCGGAAGATCCGGCGCGGACTGATGGTGCTCCTGGCATTGATTTTTGTCGGGAGTCTGGGAATGGTGATCTACCGTACCATGGAATATAAAGAGGGCGAGGAGATTTATGCGGAGGCGGCAGAGCTGGTGCAGCTGCCGGATCTGAGTGATTTGCCGGACCCTGTGCTGGAAGAGACCGAGGAGACGGAAGAGACGGATGCACCCGTTTATGTGGACCCCTATGCCGATGCGCTGCGCAACATGGATTTCGCCGCTCTGCGGGAAGTGAACAGCGATGTGCTGGGGTGGATTCTCATCCCCAATACCGTCATCTCCTATCCGCTTGTGCAGGGCGATGACAACCAGTATTATCTCAAGCATACCTGGAAAAAGTGGACCAGCGCCGTGGGAGCGATTTTCCTGGAGTATCAGAACAGTCCGGATTTCAGTGATTTCAACACTATCATTTATGGGCACCGGATGAATAACGGCTCCATGTTTGCCTCGCTGAAAAACTACAAGAAGCAAAGCTACTGGGCGGCACATCCCTATGTGTACATCACGGATGATAACGGCAGCCATAAGTATGAGATCTTTGCCGCCTATGAGGTGTCTACCGCCGGAACCACGTATCAGATCGGCTTTTCCGGGGATGCGTCCAAGCAGGCATTTTTGGACTACTGTTTGGGACAGTCGGTGATCGACACCGGGATCACCCCCACGGTCCACGACAAGATCCTGACGCTGTCTACCTGCACTGGAAACGGACATGCCACCCGGTGGGTCGTCCAGGCCAGACTCAAAGGCGTTGCACCCTCGGATTCGGCAGCGGAAGCTGCAGGATCCCAGGAGGAAACCACGCCTCCGGAGGAGTCGGCGCCTGTGGAGACCACGCCGGAGGAAACGGTGCCTTCCGCAGAGCCGCCGCAGACACCGAGCCAGCCCCAGGATCAGGGTGCCGGTGAGGCTCCATCGACAGCAGTGGATCCGCAGGAGCCGGTAAACGGTGCGCAGACCCAGGACTCCTCCCAGTCGGCAGGAACTGCACAGACGCCGCAGGAGACAGAGCAGACGGAAGAGGCTGGATCCGCAGAGGATGCTCCGCCGGCACCTGAAGGGGACGAACAAGAGGGACCGATTTTACCTTCAGCAGAAGAAACAGCTTGAATCACTGCCGCGGAGCAACTGCTCCGCGGCGTTTTTTACAGCAAAACGGGGGGACGGTTTACAAGATGGCGGAAACGTGATAAACTGCAAAGAACGTGTTTATGCAACAGGAGGGAGTACCGTGAGCCGTCAGAGCGTATTGGCCCTTTTGCGAAAGCAGATGGGAGAGCCCATTTCAGGTGAGGAACTCAGTCAGCGGCTGGGCATCAGCCGCACTGCCGTGTGGAAAGCCATCAATACCCTGCGGCAGGAAGGTTATTCCATTGAGGCCCGTGCTGGTCAGGGATACCGGCTCACAGGGGTCCCGGATGCGCTGACGGAGCCGGAGATCCGCAGCTTCCTCCACCCGGTGGAACGGGTAGGGCGAATGCTTTTTTGCTACGATCAGGTGGATTCCACCAACACCCGGGTCAAGCAGCTGGCGCTGGAAGGCGCCCAGGACGGCACCGTGGTGGTGGCCAACTGCCAGACGGCGGGCCGGGGGCGGATGAACCGGGTATTCCAGTCCCCCCGGGACCAGGGAATTTACCTCACCGCCTTGCTGCGGCCCCAGCTCCCCCCTGATCGGCTGATGATGGTGACCGCCATGGCCGGCGTGGCCGTGTGCGAGGCGGTGGAGCAGATCTGCGGTGTGCGGCCCGGACTGAAGTGGCCCAATGATCCGGTGCTGAACGGGAAGAAGCTCTGCGGCATTTTGACGGAGCTTTCGCTGGAAGGAGAGTCCGGCCGGCTGCAGTATCTGGCGGTGGGCATTGGCGTGAACGTGGGGCAGCGGGCGGAGGACTTTGCACCGGAGGTGCGGCCGGTGGCCACATCGCTTTTGCAGGAGCTGGGCCATCCGGTGTCCCGTCCTGCGTTGGCGGCTGCCGAGATCGAGGCCCTGGACCGGCTGTATGCGGCACTGCTGTCGGGGGATACGGAACCGTATCTTGCGGCCTGTCGCCGGGACTGTGTGAACCTGGGACGCCAGGTACAGCTGCTGCTTCCGGACGGGACCCGTCAGCCGGCGGTGGCGGAGGATCTGGACGAGGACTTTGGACTGGTGGTTCGGATGGCGGACGGAAGCCGCCGAACCGTGCATTCCGGTGAGGTCTCGGTACGGGGGCTGTACGGGTATGTGGAATAAGCCGGCAGGCATGCGGCTTTCGCCGCGTGCCTGCCGCTTTGCGGAATGAGAATATGTGGAGACAGGGAGGAATTGGAAGTTGAAAGAGTTGTGGACGCTGTTCTGGACCTTTGCGAAAATGGGCGTGATGACGTTCGGCGGCGGAATGGCGATGCTGCCGATCTTGCAGCGGGAAGTGGTGGACAACAAGCACTGGGCAACAGAAGAGGAGCTGGTGGACTATTTTGCCATCGGGCAGTGTACGCCGGGCATCATCGCGGTGAATACGGCGACGTTCATCGGGCAGAAGTACGCGGGGATCGCAGGAGGCATCGTGGCGACGCTGGGGGTGGTGTTCCCGTCCCTGGTCATCATCTCCATCCTGGCGGGACTGATCACCAACTTTTCGGACCTTGCGTGGGTGCAGAACGCTTTCGCGGGCATCCAGGTGTGCGTGTGCGTACTGATTTTCAACGCCGTATCGAAGCTGCTGAAAAAGTCGGTGGTGGATAAGCGGACAGCGGTGATCTTCGTGCTGGTTCTGCTGGGCGGTGTATTTCTGGACCTCTCGCCGGTGTGGTTCGTGATCGGCGCAGCGCTGGCGGGGATCGTCCTGAAGAACTGGGAGGTGCGGAAAGCATGAGCGTCTATCTGCGTCTGTTCTGGGAGTTTTTCAAAACGGGATTGTTTGCGGTAGGCGGCGGTATGGCCACGCTGCCGTTTCTCCATGACATCGGAGAGAGCACGGGATGGTACACCCAGGCGGATCTGATGAACATGCTGGCGGTGTCGGAGTCCACGCCGGGACCTATCGGCATCAACATGGCGACCTACGTGGGGTTCACAGTGGGCAGCAGCCATGGCGGGACGGCAGGCGCTGTCCTGGGCGCGTTGGTGGCGACCATCGGCGAGGTGACGCCGGCCATCGTGGTGATTTTGATCGTGGCGGCGATGCTCAAGAAGTTCCGGGACAGCCGGTATGTGAACAACGCCTTCTACGGGCTGCGTCCGGCGTCCACGGGACTGATCGGCGCGGCCTGTGTGGCAGTGGTGCTGGAGGTGCTGACCCATGTGGTGTCCCTGGGGACCAGCGAGGGGGGCATCGTGAACCGGTACGCTTTGGACGGGAGCCTCTTCGACTGGCGAGGCCTCGCTCTGGCGGCAGTGCTGCTGGTGCTGACCAACTGGGTCAAGCCCACGAAGAAGCTGCATCCCATCGTATTCATCGTCCTCTCCGCCGTGGTGGGCGTGGCATTTCATTTCGCCGGCGTGTAAGAGCCCGGCGGACAGCACACGTATTTTTCGAGTCGGCAGATGTTGATACAGGAAACTTTTCTGCCGGATACGCAGTAAAAAAAGGAGCCGCATTGCGGCTCCTTTTTGCTGTTTTAAGAATCGGTTCAGTCCTCGTCGATATGGTGCTGGATCCGCTGCATGATCATGTCCAGGGCCACCAGATTGTGGCCGCCCTCCAAAACCACGATGTCCGCGTACTTCCGGGAGGGTTCCACGTATTGCTCGTGCATGGGCTTGACCGTGGTCAGATACTGGTCCACCACGGACTGAAGGGTGCGGCCCCGTTCCTCCACGTCCCGCAGGCAGCGGCGGAGGATGCGGACGTCGGCATCGGTCTCCACGAAGATCTTGATGTCAAGCATCTCCCGCAAAGTGGGATTTTGGAAAATCAGGATCCCCTCCACGATGATGACCTTGGTGGGATAAATGGTCACGGTCTCGTCCGTGCGGTTGTGGTCCTTGTAGGAGTAGACCGGGCACTCTACGGGATGACCAGCCTTCAGCTGCCGCAGGTGTTCGATCAGCAGCTCCGTGTCGAAGGCGCTGGGGTGGTCATAGTTGACCTTGGCCCGTTCCTCATAACTTTTCCCGAACTGCCGCTTGTAATAGCTGTCGTGGCCAATGACGGTCACATCCTCGCCGAAATGCTCCTTCAGATGCCGGGTAAGGGTGGTTTTACCGGAGCCGGTGCCGCCGGCAATGCCGATGAGAATCGTGCTCATCTCCCCAAATCCTCCTTTATTTGTCCTCAAGGGCGGAACAAAACCGCCTGCTCTTTCGTTTATTATAATAAAGCTGCTCGCCCAAAAGCAAGAGCTGCCGACCTTCTGCGGGAAATTTCCCGAAATTTCGGCGGCAGGCTTGACGGCGTAGAGGAAAGCCGATATTATGTAAATTGTAAAATGCTGATCCGGCGGGGAGGAAGATTATGGCCATGAAGCGCTGCCCCATCTGCGGGGAGAATTATTCAGATACCTATAAGAGCTGCCCCTTCTGTGAGGAAGAGGCCGCTTTGCAGCGGGGAAATCAGCTCCGCCGCGGTGGAAGAGGAGGCAAACGGGCTTCCTCGGGCAACAAGCGGGGACAGCCCAATCTGCTCAGCCCCATTCTGGTGATCCTGATCCTGATCATGGCCGCCCTTTTGGTTTACCTGCTCTTTGGCGATAAAATTGCCAACCAGCTGGCGGGGGACCAGACAGAGGACCCGGGTACGGAGGAAGTGACGCCTGCGCCGCCGACACTGGATGAAAATGAGGATGAGGATACGACTGCACCGGAGGTCGGTGCGGACACCGACGATCAGGACGATGGGGAAGGTACCGGAGACACCGCCGAAGAGACGGATCTCACCGCCCTGCCGGAAACGCTGACCATGTCCTACCTGGGTTCCCCCAAAACGGAATTTACCATGTCGGTGGGGGATGACCCCATTCCGCTGACCGCTTCCGGCGGTTCCGGCAGCTATACCTGGAGCAGCAGTGATGAGAGCATCGCCACGGTGGACGCGGACGGCAAGGTATCCGCAGTCTCCGCCGGCCAGGCTACCATTACGGTGACGGACGGCAGCGGCAAGGGCACCTGCATGGTGCGGGTGAAAGGCGGAACCAGCAGCGGACAGACGACCACCACCCCCTCCAGCTCCGCGCCCAAGCTCAGCAGCACGGACTTTACCACCCATGTGGGAGATCCGGACGTACAGCTGAAGGTGAGCGGGACGACGTCGTCCGTTACCTGGGCCTCCAAGAATACCGGTATCGCCACGGTCTCCGGCAGTGGAGTGGTGAAGGCAGTCTCTGCAGGAACCACCACCATTACGGCTACGGTGGACGGCAAGGTGCTGGAGTGTATCGTCCGCGTGACAAAATGATCATTGGCGTTTTCAGATCCCCGGATGCCGCGGCATCCGGGGATTTGCATTGCATCGGCCAGGGAATCATGATATGATATATCCCGTATTCTCATAGAAAAAAGGAGCGTACTATGACGACACGAGAGTTTCAGCAGAAATCCTCTCTGCAGATCTTTTTGTCTTATTTCAAACCTCACCGGAAGCTGTTCATTCTGGACCTTTGCTGTGCACTGGCCATTTCGCTCATTGATCTGGCGTTCCCGGCAGTCTCCCGCTGGTGCATGTATGAGCTGCTGCCCACCAGTGCGTACGGAACCTTTTTTGCGGTGATGGCGGTGGTGTTTGCCGCCTACCTTCTGCGGTCGTTGTTCACGTACATCATTTGCTACTACGGCCATACCTTCGGCATCCTGGTGGAGGCGGACATCCGCCGGGATCTGTTCCGGCATATGCAGGAGCTGAGTTTCGACTATTACGACCGCAACCGTACAGGCCAGCTGATGAGCCGTCTGACGGCGGACCTTTTCGATATTACGGAGCTGGCGCATCACGGTCCGGAGGATATTTTCATCTCCGGTGTCACGATAGTGGGCGCTTTAGCCATTATGTTCACCATTCAGTGGCAGCTGGCCTTGGTGATCACCCTCATCATCCCCGTGTTCTTCCTGGTGGTCTGGCGCTGCCGGAAGTCCATGCAGGATGCCTCTCTCAAGGTCAAGCAGCGCACCGCCACCATCAATGCGGACATCGAATCCGGCCTCTCCGGCATCCGGACTGCCAAGGCATTTGCCAATGAGGAGGCGGAGCTGCGGAAATTCGACACCTCCAATAACAGCTACAAGACCTCCAAACGGGCTTTTCACCGCGCCATGGGCCGCTTCAATGCGGTGATGGAGTTCTTTTTGTGCATCCTCTCTGTGGCGGTGATCTCTGTGGGCGGCTACCTCATCATGCAGGGCCGTATGGACACGGTGGACCTCATTACCTTCAGCCTGTATATCACTGCCTTTGTCAATCCTGTGCGCAAGCTCTCCACCTTTGCCGAGCTCTTTGCCAACGGAACAGCGGGCCTTTCCCGGTTCATCCAGCTGATGCGGGAGGAACCCAACATGAAGGACGCCCCCGACGCCAAAGCGCTTACGCGGGTGGAGGGCCGGATCGACGTGGACCATGTGAGCTTTGCCTATGAAGACGACCTGCCGGTGCTCCACGATGTGGATCTCCACATTCGTCCCGGCGAGACCGTGGCGGTGGTGGGCCCCTCCGGCGGCGGCAAGTCCACCCTCTGCCAGCTGATCCCCCGGTTCTATGACGTGACCGAGGGCGCCATCTGCATCGATGGGCAGGACGTGCGCACCGTGACCCAGGAGTCCCTCCGGCAAAACGTGGGTGTGGTGCAGCAGGAGGTGTTCCTCTTTGCCGCCAGCATCCTGGAGAATATCCGCTATGGCAAGCCCGGCGCCACGGAGGAAGAGGTGGCCCAGGCGGCAAGGCTGGCGGAGATCTACGATGACATCGTGGCGATGCCTGAGGGCTTCAACACCTATGTGGGCGAGCGGGGGACCCTGCTCTCCGGCGGACAGAAGCAGCGGATCTCCATTGCCCGGATTTTCCTGAAGGACCCGCCGGTGCTGATTCTGGACGAGGCAACCTCCGCTCTGGACAGCGTGACAGAGGCCAAGCTCCAGGAGACGTTTGAAAAACTCTCCAAGGGCCGCACCACCATCATCATTGCACACCGGCTCTCCACCGTCCGCAATGCCGACCGGATCGCTGTCGTGGAGGACGGCCGCATCGCGGAGCTGGGCTCCCATGAGGAACTGATGGCCAAGAACGGCGCTTACGCGGCGTTGGTCCGGACGCAGGAGCTGCGTCATGGATAAGACGAAGCTGCTGGATAAGCTGGGGGCGGACAAGGAAGACCGGCTGCTGCTGGCCAAGGTGCTGGACCGGGCGGAGCAATCCCACAGCCGCAATATCCCTGCCTCCACGGATTTTCTCAGCCCGCAGCAGCGGGTGATGGCCCAGGAGCTGCTGCACCTGGCGGGGATCCCGGAAACTGCCTATGCGGCATTGGGCGGCTATGAGGGCGCAGAGCGGACGATCCTGCTGTTTTTGCCGGACTGGCTGGAGGCGGAGGATGCCCAAAGCCAGAGCCCGCTGCGGTTTCTGCGGGCCTCCTTCCGAAAGGAGTACCATCTGACCCACCGGGACTTCCTGGGCAGCCTCATGGGCATGGGGATCGTCCGGGAAAAGGTGGGCGACATCCTGGTGGGAGAGGACGAGGCGGACCTCATCGTTTTGGACAGTGTTGCCTCGTTCCTGTTGGAGAGCTGGATCTCCGCCGGCCGGGCAAAATTGACGGTCTCCGAGATTCCGGGGGAGTACCTGCACATCCCGCAGGTCCGGTGCGAGGAGGTGCGGGACACCGTCAGCTCCCTGCGGCTGGACGCGGTGGCGTCCACCGGCTTCCGGCTGGCCCGGGGCAAGGCGGCAGCGCTGATCGAAAGCGGTAAGGTCCAGGTGAACTGGCGGGAGTGTACGAAGCCGGATCACCTGCTGGCGGAGGGAGATACCGTCTCCGCCCGGGGCTTTGGTAAATTTGAACTGACAGAGGTGGGCGGCACGACGAAAAAGGGCCGCATCTCCATTGTGGTAAAGCGTTTTATCTGACAGGAGGACATCATGGATCAAAAACAGATCGACCGGCTCAATGAGCTGGCGAAGAAAGCAAAATCTCCGGAGGGACTGACCCAGTGGGAGGCGGAGGAACGTGCCGCTTTGCGCCGGGAATATATCGACGCTGTGCTGGGCAGCCTCCAGGGCCAGCTGGACCACACCTATATCGTGGACGAGCAGGGCAACAAGCGCAAGCTGAAAAAGAAAGGGGAATGAACCATGGCTGCCAAGCGGAAATCGGACAGTGACTGGGTCTCCTGGGTGGTGATCGCAGTGCTTTTCCTGGTGGGCCTTTCCCCCATCGCGCTGGTGGTGCTGCTGGTCAAGCTCTTTGGTCGGGACGGCAAGAAGCGTACCCAGGCTCCGCCGCTGCAGACGGATCTTCCGCGGCAGTCCGCCGCCGCTCAGCCCGGGCGGGCACAGCAGGCGGCCCGAAAAGTCACCCAATCCCCGGCGGTGAAAAAATCCAATGCCAAAAAGCTCAAGATCGTGGGCATCGTGGCGGCGGTGATCGGCATTTTGGGGTTGAATGATCCCATCGACGCCTTTTTCTGGTCGGATTACTGGATGGAGTTCTATTTTCTGGACCTTCTGCAGTATCTGGCCATTGCCGCGGCAGGCGTGGCGCTATTTTGCGGCGGCATTTCCATGGACCGCCAGCTCAAGCGGTTTGAAAAGTATCTGGCAGTGCTGGGAGAACGGGAGGCCATGCCGGTGGAGGAGCTGGCCCGGACGCTGGGCTACCCGGAAAAGCGGGTGGAGCGGGACCTGGGCAAGATGATCGACAAGGGATATTTCGGCGGCACGGCGTATTTGAACGTGGAGCTGGGGTATCTCTTCCGCAGCGGCAGGGCGGATGAGGCGCTGAAAAAGCAGCGGCAGAAGGAACAGGCGGCTGCCCAGCAGCCTCCCAAGGAGACGGAAGAGGGATATTCCGGCATCCTGCGGGGGATCCGGCGGGCCAATGATGCCATTGCGGATCCGGCCCTCTCTGCCAAGATCGACCGGCTTGAGGAGATCACCGCCAAGATTTTCCGGGCGGTGGAAGAGGACCCCAGAAAAAAGGACCGGATCGGGACCTTCCTGAACTACTATCTCCCCACCACCCAAAAGCTGCTGGATTCCTATGCGGAGTTTGAGGCTGCCGGTGTGGAGGGGGAGAACCTGCGGCAGGCGAAAAACCGCATTGCATCCACCATGGATTCCATCGTGGCAGGGTTTGAGCATCAGCTGGACGAGCTGTACAAAGCGGATGCGCTGGACGTAGACAGCGACATTCGGGTGATGGAGACCATTTTGAAGCGGGATACCGCCTCCGCGGCCCGGGACTTCGGGCTGGAGGGCGAAAGCGGCGAAGCGGTACAGCAGAGATCCGAGTGATCCGAAAAGAGCGGCGCGTGAAAAACGCGCCGCTCTTTTTTGCTTAAAACGTCATTTCCTCCCGGATGACCTTAATGACCCGCTTCATGCCGTCGGTGAGGTACTTGTTCCGATGGTAGACCAGAAAATACTGCTGGGAAAAGGTGGGGCCGTCGATTTCCAGTTCCCGCAGTCTGCCCTCGGCCAAAGCCTGCCGCACTTGGGAGCGGGGCAGAATGGCGATCCCCTGCCCGGACGCCGCGCAGCTGACAAGGCTGGCAGTGCTGATGCTCTCCACAAGAGGAGCGGCTTTGCGTCCCACGGTCTGCAGGATAGCGTCCACGCTGTTGCGGGTGCCGCTGCCGGGCTCCCGCAGCAGCAGGGGGTGCTGCGCCAGCGCCTCCAGAGACAGGGAGGCTTGTCCCGCGAGATACGCCGGGGCGCAGACTGCTGCCATCTCCTCCTGTCCCAGAAAATCCACCACATGGCTTGGAGAGACCGCTGTGATGTTGTTTACCAGCGCAAAATCAATTTCATTGCGCTGGATCATCTGCTCCGTCCGGCGGGAGTTCTGGACAAAGGCCTGGACGCTGATCTGGGGCAATTCCCGGGCCAGACGGCTGAGAATCGACGGCAGGCGGGATTCGCCGATGGTGACGGTCATACCGAAGCTGCAGTGACTGTGGGTGCCGCTGTCCCGCAGGACCCGAACGGACTCTTCAAATTGACTGAGCACCGCGTCGGCGTATTGCAGCAGGCTGCGGCCGGCGTCGGTGATGTAGATGCGGCGGTTCATCCGTTCCAGGAGCTGCACGCCATAGAAGGCCTCCAGCTCCTTGACCGCAAGGCTCACCGCGGGCTGAGTCATGTTCAAGTGTTCCGCAGCCAGGGTGATGCTCTCCCGGGCACAGACCGCGCGGAAGATCTCCAAATGGCGCAGCGTCATAGCATTCCCTCCGTTACATTAGTAATTACTTATGAATTTTATATTAACATATGAATTGAAATATGCAAGAAAAACCGATATGCTGGGGCACAAGAGAAACGGGAGAGGAGCGAGCAAGCAGTGAAACAGAAATTCTCCATGCTGTGGACGCTGTTCTGGACCTTTGCGAAAATGGGCGTGATGACGTTCGGCGGCGGAATGGCGATGCTGCCGATCTTGCAGCGGGAAGTGGTGGACAACAAGCACTGGGCAACAGAAGAGGAGCTGGTGGACTATTTTGCCATCGGGCAGTGTACGCCGGGCATCATCGCGGTGAATACGGCGACGTTCATCGGGCAGAAGTACGCGGGGATCGCAGGAGGCATCGTGGCGACGCTGGGGGTGGTGTTCCCGTCCCTGGTCATCATCTCCATCCTGGCGGGACTGATCACCAACTTTTCGGACCTTGCGTGGGTGCAGAACGCTTTCGCGGGCATCCAGGTGTGCGTGTGCGTACTGATTTTCAACGCCGTATCGAAGCTGCTGAAAAAGTCGGTGGTGGATAAGCGGACAGCGGTGATCTTCGTGCTGGTTCTGCTGGGCGGTGTATTTCTGGACCTCTCGCCGGTGTGGTTCGTGATCGGCGCAGCGCTGGCGGGGATCGTCCTGAAGAACTGGGAGGTGCGGAAAGCATGAGCGTCTATCTGCGTCTGTTCTGGGAGTTTTTCAAAACGGGATTGTTTGCGGTAGGCGGCGGTATGGCCACGCTGCCGTTTCTCCATGACATCGGAGAGAGCACGGGATGGTACACCCAGGCGGATCTGATGAACATGCTGGCGGTGTCGGAGTCCACGCCGGGACCTATCGGCATCAACATGGCGACCTACGTGGGGTTCACAGTGGGCAGCAGCCATGGCGGGACGGCAGGCGCTGTCCTGGGCGCGTTGGTGGCGACCATCGGCGAGGTGACGCCGGCCATCGTGGTGATTTTGATCGTGGCGGCGATGCTCAAGAAGTTCCGGGACAGCCGGTATGTGAACAACGCCTTCTACGGGCTGCGTCCGGCGTCCACGGGACTGATCGGCGCGGCCTGTGTGGCAGTGGTGCTGGAGGTGCTGACCCATGTGGTGTCCCTGGGGACCAGCGAGGGGGGCATCGTGAACCGGTACGCTTTGGACGGGAGCCTCTTCGACTGGCGAGGCCTCGCTCTGGCGGCAGTGCTGCTGGTGCTGACCAACTGGGTCAAGCCCACGAAAAACCTGCATCCCATCGTATTCATCGTCCTCTCCGCCGTGGTGGGCGTGGTATTCCGGTTTGCCGGGGTGTAAGGGGTTGCATGCAGGGACCCGAATGCAGTATACTCATTCATAGCGGGGAGCCGGCGCGCCGCGCCGGCTCCCTTTCTTTGATTTGGAAAGGAGCGGCCGATATGGCAGTATTGGATCAACTGGAACCGCAGAGCGTGTTCCGTTTTTTTGAGGAGCTCTCTGCGATCCCCCACGGTTCCGGCAACACCGGAGCCATCAGCGACTGGTGTGTTGCGTTTGCCCGGGAACGGGGACTGGAGGTCCATCAGGACGAACTGCACAACGTCATCATCATCAAGGAGGCCACGCCGGGGCACGAGGCAGCGGAGCCCCTGATTCTCCAGGGGCATCTGGACATGGTGTGCGAAAAGACGGCGGACTGTGCCAAGGATATGAGCCGCGAGGGTCTGGATCTGGTAGTGGACGGCGACACCGTCTACGCCAAGGGAACCACCTTGGGCGGCGACGACGGCATTGCTGTGGCCATCGCCCTGGCGCTGCTGGACGATGACAGCCTGGTCCATCCCCGTCTGGAGGCGGTGTTCACCACGGAAGAAGAGGTGGGCATGGACGGCGTGCGGGGGCTGGATGTCTCCCCGCTGAAGGGCAGAACGCTGCTGAACCTGGACTCCGAGGCAGAGGGCGTGTTCACCGTCAGCTGCGCCGGCGGCAGCCGGGCGGCCTGTGTGCTGCCTGTGACAAGAGCACCCTATGACGGCGCCTGCCTGCGGGTGGCGGTCAGCGGTCTGACCGGCGGCCATTCCGGCTCTGAAATCAACAAGGGCCGGGCCAACGCGGACATGCTGCTGGGCCGTTTGCTGGAGGCGGCTGCCGCAGCCGGGGAACTGCGTCTGGTGCATGCCCGGGGCGGATTGAAAGACAATGCCATCCCCGTGGCCGCCGAAGCGGTAATAGCGGTGGCGGATGCCGGTGCCACCCGTACTGCCATGGAGCAGCTGGGCGAGGCGCTGAAGCGGGAATACCACGTCACGGAGCCGGGCCTCACCGTTGTTGTCGCAGATGCAGCAGCGGAGGAAGTGCCCATGGACCAGGTGTCCACGGACCGGGCGCTGTGCCTGCTCAGCTGCGCGCCCAACGGTATCCAGGCCATGAGCATGGATCTGCCGGGGCTGGTGCAGACCTCGCTGAACCTGGGAATTTTGGAGACGGAGACCGCTTCCACGACGGCTACCTTCTGTGTCCGCAGCTCGGTTTCCAGCCAGAAGGAGATGCTCCACAGCAGATTGAAGCGTCTTGCGGAGCAGCTGGGTGGAGAGCTGCGGGTCACCGGTGACTATCCGGCCTGGGAATACCGGGCGGATTCTCCCCTGCGGGAGAGAATGGTGGAGCTGTTCCGGGAGCAGTACGGCAAGGAGCCTCAGGTGGAGGCCATCCACGCCGGTCTGGAGTGCGGCATCCTGGCAGGCAAGCTGCCGGGGCTGGACTGCGTGTCCATCGGTCCGGATCTGACGGAGATCCACACGCCCCGGGAGCGGATGCACATTGCGTCCGTGCAGCGGGTGTGGCGGTTCGTGACGGAACTGGTTCGCCGGTCCGCGTAATGGAAATTAAAAAGCAGGCGGGAAACGGTAAGACCGTTTCCCGCCTGCTTCGTTTCCGCCGATTTTCAACTGGGGCATTGCCAGTCTCAGGCGGGCGCATCATTTGGCGGAGACATTTTTCCCAGCCGAAAGCCGATCCAAAGCCCGCTGATGCCGTCACAAAGCAAACAGATGCCTACGATGCGCACAGCGGTCAAAAATGCAGGAATGGTAAGGAACAACAGCAGCAGGCCCAATGCCGCAGAAGCACCGCCTGCAAGGGCTGCTGCGGACCAGCGGCGGTCATTGACGCGGCGGAGGACCAGCGCATCTCCCAAATTGCTGATGCCATGAATGCAAAGAAGAATACCGATCAGCTTCGGAATCAGTGCGGCGGCCAGAAGGGGGCGGAATAAAAGCCACAGCCCGACGACTGCCAGGATGACACCGGAACCCAGCCGAAGTGCTGTGTAGAGTGTGCCGTCCCGGTTGGGAAGGGCCGCAGCCAGATTTCCTGCGCCGCAGAGCAGCAGCACTGCCCCCAGGGCGAGGCAGACCGCCCGGGCAGAGGGGGCCGGCCAAAGCAGCAGCGCGGCTCCCAGCAGACCCCAGAGTCCGTTGGAGAGCAGGGTGTTGAGGCGGATTTTTTTCAGCAGTGCGCGCATGAGATAGACCTCCTGTGTCAGGATGCCCTTAGTATGTGCCGATTTGTCTATTCAAAAAGCTTGCATTTTTGTTCCGGCTATGGTATCATCCGAAATTGAAAATCATTCTCAAATTTGGAGGAGGACTTATTTTGAAGCGATGGATCGCCGCGCTGCTGTGCGGATTGCTGGTATTGGGACTGACGGCCTGCGGACAGAGCGCGGAGCAGGAGGATGACGGAAAGCTGCATGTTGTGGCCACGATTTTTCCGGCTTATGATTTTGCCCGGGCGGCAGGGGGAGACGATGCGGATGTAACGCTGCTGCTGCCGCCGGGGGCGGAGAGCCATTCCTATGAGCCCACGCCGGCGGACATTCTGGCCGTGCAGGAGTGTGACCTCTTCATTTACCTGGGCGGGGAGTCCGACGCCTGGGTGGATACCATTCTGGACTCCGTGGAGCGGACAGGGACCACGCTGCGGATGGTGGACTGTGTGGAGCTTTTGGAGGAGGAGACCGTGGAGGGGATGCAGGAAGAACCCGGCCATGACCATGAGGACCATGATCTGGGCGAGGTGAAGGAGATCGACGAGCATGTCTGGACCTCCCCGGTCAACGCTGCGGTTATCACCCGGACCATCGGAGACACGCTGGCGGAGCTGGACCCGGCCCGCGGAGAGGCGTATCAGGAGCGTGCCGAGGCGTATGCCGGGGAGATCGATCAGTTGGATCAGGACTTCCGGGACTTTTTTGCAACGGCTCCCCGTAAAACCATCGTCTTCGGAGACCGGTTCCCCATCCGGTATTTTGCGGAGGAATACGATCTGGACTATTATGCGGCTTTCCCAGGGTGCAGTACCCAGACGGAGCCCTCCGCGGCTACCATCGCCTTTTTGACGGAGAAGGTGGAGGCGGAGCAGATCCCTACGGTGTGGTATATCGAGTTTTCCAACCATCTGGTGGCGGACAGCATCGCAGAGGCCGCCGGGGCGAAAACGGCGCTCTTCCACTCCTGCCACAATATCTCCCAGGACGATCTGGATGCCGGCGCCACGTATGTGTCGCTGATGCAGGGAAATCTGGAGCGGCTGCGGGAAAATCTGTAAGTCCTGAGGACAGGATGTGAAAAAAACCTCCGCCTGCTGTACGGCAGCCAAAGCGTACAGTGGGCGGAGGCTATTTGTTTACGGGCGGGCGTGTTCGTCGGAGGCGGCGCAGAAGGACCAGCATTACGGTGCCGCCCAGCCACACCGCCAGGATGTCCCGGGGGTCCGACACCGACCGGGGCAGATAGAGGGGCGTCACATACTCCCAGAAGAGGCCGCAGCCCAGAAGATACCCCCATGCCGGGCCCAGCCGGAGGGGCGGGCGGCCGGAGAGCTCCAGCAAAAGCACCAGCAGACACAGCATCCACGCCCCGGCCAGGGCGTCCGCTCCGTGCCAGGCCAGGAGACGGCTGCCGGTGAGGGGGACAAGGCAGAAGCGGTTGAGTCCGTACAAGGCCAGGAGGATGCCCATGGAGATAAGACAGCGTCTGCGCATCAGAAGAGGGAGAGGATCAGCAGCGCCACGATGACGGCTCCCACCACGCCCCAGAAGCCAATGCCGCTTTTCGGAGGGGAGGCGGGCAGTTCCATAGCGCTGGCCTTGGTGCGCAGCGTGTCCTCTGACTCACCGCAGTCCTCCACGATACGGATGCTGAAGAGCTGGCGGCGGATGTGGGAGGCGATCCACTGGGCGGCGGTATCGGTGAGCCCACGGCGCAGCAGCAGCCGGGTACCGTAGTTGTCCTCTTTCATCTGCTGGACGAAGGCGGCGGCGTCCGCCTTGGAAAAGCCGCAGTAGCGGACCAGATCCTCCTCGGCCAGCTGGCTGCCGGACCAGGAGAGGTTCGAGACCAGAATGGCGTACTGCGGTCCGCGGGGCGGCTGCTCCGGCTTAGGGTAGCCGCAGGCGGGGCAGATGGAGCCGGGGACCTCCCGCCCGCAGCAAGGGCAGGTGTCCGGCGGCGTATAGGCTTCGGGGCCGCTGGGGGCCTCATTTTTGCCCAGCAGCAGATAGTCGGCGGAGATGTGCAGCACTTCGCACAGCCGGGCTGCCGTCAGCACGTCGGGGGTGGCCTGGCCGGATTCCCATTTGCTCACGGCCTGCCGGGTGACGTCCAGCCGCTCGCCCAGCTGCTCCTGGCTGAGGCCGGCGGCCTTTCGGGCGGCGGCGAGTCGATCGTTCCATTCCATAGGCATGTCCTCCTTTTCTGTTCCCATCATACCGGACGGATCCCTCATCTGACAAGGGACGATCCATGGAAATTTGTCAACGGAGAGTTGACACGGCTGGATTTGCAGGGCTTCCGGCGGAGTGGAGGGAAATTTTCCGGCCGCCGCTTGACACACCGGACAAATCCTGCTAGTATACTGGGGTAAGTGAATAGCGTGTTGATCGGGAAGAGTATCGATCCACCCAAAGGACAGAGAGGGCGCGTCACCGGCTGCAAGCGTGCCTACGGCGGAGATCGGGAAGTGCGCCCGGGAGCGCGGGGGATGTGGAAGCCCTCCGTGTGGTCCGCGTCAGTGGCCATCCTTGAGTGATAAAAGAGAGTGGAACCGCGATTCGTCGCCTCTCGTACTTTGGTACGGGAGGCGCTTTTGTTTTCCTCCCGACCGACACAAGGAGAAATGCATCATGAAAAAACGCGTAACCCGTCTGGGCGGTCTGCTGGCCGCCTACCAGCGCCGGGACCCGGCTGCCCGCAGCAAGCTGGAGATCTTCCTGCTCTATCCCGGCGTACACGCCATCATCAACCACCGCATCGCCCACTGGCTGTATCTCCACCACCGCTTTTTCCTGGCCCGGTGCGTCTCCCAATGGAGCCGCTTCTGGACCGGTATCGAGATCCACCCCGGCGCCACCATCGGCCACCGGCTGGTGATCGACCACGGCATGGGCATTGTCATCGGCGAGACCGCCGAGGTGGGAGACGACTGCCTGCTCTATCAGGGCGTGACCCTGGGCGGCACCGGCAAGGATAAGGGAAAGCGTCATCCGACTTTGGGGAATAATGTGCTGGTAGGCTCCGGCGCCAAGGTCCTGGGGCCCTTCAAGGTAGGCGACAACTGCCGGATCGCTGCCGGCGCCGTGGTGCTGCGGGAGGTTCCGCCCAACAGCACCGCCGTGGGCGTCCCGGCCCAGGTGGTTCGGGTGGCCGGAAAGCCAGTGTACTACGCCGACGACGTGGACCAGATCCACATGGATAACCCCGTGCAGGAGGAACTCAACGCTCTGACCCAGCGGATCCAACAGCTGGAAACGGAACTCAAACAAGTGAAAGAAACGAAAGAGAGGACTGCCTGAGATGTATTTGTACAATTCGGCGACCCATCGGAAAGAGGAATTCCAGACCCATACCCCCGGCCACGTGGAAATGTATACCTGCGGCCCCACGGTGTACCACTTCGCCCATATCGGCAACCTGCGCAGCTATATCATGGAGGATGTGCTGGAGAAATTCCTGCGCTATGCCGGATACAGCGTCAACCGGGTCATGAACATCACCGACGTGGGACACCTCAGCTCCGACGCGGACACCGGCGAGGATAAGATGCTCAAGGGTGCCAAACGGGAGCACAAGACCGTTATGGAGATCGCCCAGTTCTACACCGACGCCTTTTTCCAGGACTGCGCCAAGCTCAACATCAAGACCCCCGACACCGTTCAGCCCGCCACCGGCTGCATCGACGAGTATATCAAGATCGTCTCCCGGCTGATGGACACCGGCTACGCCTACTTTGCCGGCGGCAACGTGTATTTTGATACCAGCAAGCTGGACCATTACTACGTCTTCAACGACCACGACGAGGAGGACCTGGCCGTGGGCGTCCGGGAGGGCGTGGAAGAGGACCTGAACAAGCGCAGCAAAAACGACTTCGTGCTCTGGTTCACCAAGTCCAAATTTGAGGACCAGGCATTGAAGTGGGACTCCCCTTGGGGCGTGGGCTATCCCGGCTGGCACATCGAGTGCTCCGGCATCTCCATGAAGTACAACGGCGAGTACCTGGACCTCCACTGCGGCGGCATCGACAACGCCTTCCCCCACCACACCAATGAGATCGCCCAGTCTGAGAGCTACCTGGGCCATCCCTGGTGCAAGCAGTGGTTCCATGTCCACCATCTGAACACCGCTCAGGGCAAGATGAGCAAGTCCAAGGGCGAGTTTTTGACGGTTTCCCTGCTGGAGGAAAAGGGGTATGATCCCCTGGCCTATCGGTTCTTCTGCCTCCAGAGCCATTACCGCAAGGCACTGGTGTTCTCCTGGGAGAATCTGGACAACGCCGCCACCGCCTATCAGAAGCTCATCAAGCGGATCGCTGCCCTTCAGGAGAACGACGGTCCGGTGGACGAGGCTGTGGCCACGGAGTACCGGGAGAAGTTCCTGCAGCAGCTGGGCAATGATCTGAACACGGCTCAGGGCGTCACGCTGCTTTACGATGTGCTCAAAGCCAAGACCAACGACGCCACCAAGCGGGCCATCCTGGCAAGTTTCGACCAGGTGCTGTCCCTGTCCCTGCTGGAAAAGGCGGCGGAGCTCCGGGAGAAGGAGGTGGCCCAGACCGCTGCCACCGCCGGCGGCTACACTGTCACCGGTGAAGGCGACAGCGACATCGATGCATTGGTGCTGGCCCGGTATGAAGCCAAGAAGGCGAAGAATTTTGCTGAGGCCGACCGCATCCGGGATGAGCTGAAGGCCCAGGGCATCGAGATCACCGATCAGAAAAACGGCGCCGTCTGGCGGCGGGTCTGATTCCAACGGATCCCAAAAGGAAGCACCTGCGGGTGCTTCCTTTTTGTTTTGCCCCGGGGAAAGAATCCACGCCGAAAGCAGATGGACTGGAAACACTTGACAAAATTCGACGCTTCCATTACTATAAGAACGCTATTGAGCAGTATATTGGACAATCGGGGGCTGTGTTATGGAGTTGAACCGCGCTGTCGCAGAAAATATCAAGCGCATCCGCAAGCAGCAGAAACTAAGCCTGGAGCGGACGGCGGCGCTGTCCGGCGTCTCCCGCAGCATGCTGGGACAGATCGAGCGGGGAGAGGCCAATCCATCCGTGGCGATCCTGGGAAAGCTGGCGTCGGCGCTGAAGGTGCCGGCAGAAGAGTTTTTGCGCAATGACGGGTTTGAGGCCCTGCGCCTTTCCCGGGAAGTGGACAACCGGGCGGAACGCCTGGACGGCGGCAAGGTGCTGCTGCGGCCCTCCATTCCCTATGAGGAGGCCACCCGTCTGGAGACGGCGTTTCTGGACGTGTACATCAGCGGCTGCTACCGGCCGGAGCCTTCCGTAAGCGGCTGCGTCTGTACGGCCACCGTGCTCTCCGGAACCGGCCTTTTGACCGTGGAGGGGGAGACGGTCCCCCTGCAGGAGCGGGATGCCCTGCGGTTTGCGGCAGACCAGCCCTGGACACTGGAAAATCAGGGGAACAGCACAGTCCGGGCGCTGCTGCTGTGGCAATATCGAAAAAAGGAGTCCTGAAACATGCGTATTCGCACCGCTACTCTGGCGGACCTGCCTGCTGTCACAGCGGTGGAGGCTGCCTGTTTTCCCGCCGCAGAGGCGGCCACAGAGGCGGATTTCGCCGCTCGGCTGGCGGCCTACGCCGATCACTTCTGGCTGCTGGAAGACGATGACGGCACGCTGATCAGTTTTATCGACGGTATGGTGAGTGATGAACCCACCCTGCGGGATGAGATGTATGAAAACGCGGCGCTGCACAATGAGTACGGCGCCTGGCAGATGATCTTCGGCGTCAACACACTGCCGGCTTACCGGCGCCAGGGCTGTGCCGCCCGGGTGATGGAACGGGTTATTGCCGATGCCTGCGCCCAGGGACGGAAGGGCTGTGTTCTCACCTGCAAGGACAAGCTCATCCACTACTATGAGACCTTTGGATTTGAGAACGAAGGGGTCTCTAAATCTGTGCACGGCGGCGTGGTCTGGTATGACATGCGGCTGACCTTCTGAGCAAAACGAAAAACCGCCTGCCGGGGCATTGCCCCGGCAGGCGGTTTCTTTTAAAGCATAGGTGTCCTCCGCTTCTACGGAACTGGGGACTGTGGGGGAAATGGCTCCGGAAGTCGGTTACCGCAGGAATTTTCCTACCCGGCGGCTGAGCAGCACCGCCAGGGCCAGCTTGATGAGATCCGGAAGCACAAAGGGGAACACGCACATGCCGAGGGCCGCGGTGAGGCTGATAGGGCCGACGGACCGGGCGTAGGCAACCAGAAACCATGCTGTGCCGAAGGCGTAGCACACCAGAAGCCCCAGAACGCAGGCCAGAATCGACACTGGAAGAGAGGCACCTAGGCGGGCGGTTACCAGCCAGTAGATCAGCGCGGTGGCGCCGAAGCCCAGAATATAACCGCCGGTGACACCCAGAAGCGTTCCGGCTCCCCCCTGGAATCCGGCAAACACCGGCAGACCGACCAGGCCCAGCAGCAGATATACCGCCACGGCATAGCACCCCCGGCGTCCGCCCAGCAGGGTCAGCGCCGCAAAAATACCAAAGGTCTGCAGCGTAAAGGGAACCGGAGCCGGGATGGAGATCCAGGCGCACACGGCGATCAGGACAGCACACAGGGCAACATAGGTCAGGTCCCTGGTGCGCAGACGGTAAGAAACAGATTCAGTCGGCATTGGAAAGTCCCTCCAAAGAAGTTCTGTGAGGGAGTATAGCACAGGAAAAACTGCCTGTCAACCTTATTTCACTTTATGGTTGACAGAAAGAAAAAAAACCAGCCCCGGCGGGATCCCGCCGGGGCAAAGAGGCTGATGAGGCTGCAGGATAGAGCGGACGGCAAAAGTGGTGCTCCGCGCTGGTCAGATCGTGGTGTGCGTGCAGACTTCCCGGATTTTGGCCTGAATGGATTTCAGGTCCTCAAAGGTCTCGGGACGTTTCCGCTCGTCCCGCAGGAGGGCGGAGGGGTGGTAGATGGCGGTCATCTGGACGCCGCTGCGCTGGAACCATTGACCGTGCTCCGCGGTGATTTTGAAGTCCTCTTTGATGATGACCTTGGCGGCGATGCGGCCAAGGCAGATGATGATCTTGGGCCGCAGCAGCGCCGTCTGCCGCCGCAGCCAGCCGATGCAGGCGTCCTGCTCCACATTGAGCGGGTCCCGGTTCTGGGGCGGGCGGCACTTGACGATGTTGGCAACGTATACCTTGGTCCGGTCCAGGCCGATGATCTCCAGCATGTCATCCAGCAGCTGTCCGGCCCGTCCTACGAAGGGGACGCCCTGCTCATCCTCATGCTGGCCGGGTCCCTCGCCCACCAGCAGGATTTCCGCGTCCTGCGCGCCGTCTCCGAACACCACATGGGTCCGAGTCTCCGCCAAGCCGCATGCAGTGCATTGCAGGCATTGCTCACGCAGTGTCTCCCAGGTATCGCGCATATCAGTTCCTCCTTCAAACGGGCTGCCGTCAGTATAGCACGAAATTTCTGCCAGCGCAATGAACGGATAAGCAGTCCCGCTGCCGGACACAATGAGCGGGAAAGGTGGGAGACAATGGCACTGGCGCTGTGGCTGTTTTGGACGTATAGCTTTTTGGGGTACCTGCTGGAAAAGGGGTTCGCATGGATGACCCGTTCCCGTCAGCAGGTTCGCAAGTGCTTTTTTCTGCTTCCCCTGTGTCCGGTGTACGGACTGGGGGTCCTGGCGGTACTGGCGCTGCCGCCGGAACTGCGTCAGGGCTTTTGGAACCTGGCCCTATGGGGCGGCCTGACAGCCACTGCGGTGGAATATGGCGTCCATTGGGCCTATGAGCATCTGTTCGGGGTCTGGTTCTGGGATTACCGGACCATCCGGGGCAATCTGCGGGGGAGAGTGTGCCTCCCGTTTTCCATCGCCTGGGGATTGCTGCTGGCACTGGTGCTGCCCGGATTACAGCAGCTGATTTTACCGATTCTTTCCGGGATCCCTGCCTGGGCCACCTATTTGATGCTCCTGCTTTTTACTGCCGATGCGGTGTGTTCTGCCCGGATTCTGTATGTGACGGGGGACATTGACCAGCTGCGGCTGCTGCCTGCGGCGTAGTCTGGGAGTGTTTTCCGCCGGCTGCGGCCGCCAGACGGCGCTTGTACCGGCACAGCTGCTCCTGACAGGCACTGCAGCGCAGTGCCTGGTTGCTCTCTTCGTAAAACCGCTCCGGATGGCGTGCATGGACCACCTCCCAGCGGACAAAAAGTACGGCAGCCAGCGCACAGGCGGAGATCGCCAGCGGTCCGCCCACGGCCAGAAGGGGCGTGCAGAGCATCAAATAGTCCCAGTCATAGATGCGGCAGGTGGTGCAGCAGCGGTTATGCATCCAGAAAGTCTGGAAGGGACAGAAAAAGAGGATGCAGACAATGTCGCACACGCCGTAGAACCCCGCAAGACACACCAGAAACCGCAGCCCCAGCCAGCCCTGGGCATAGCAGAAAAAGACCAGGGCATTGCCGCAGACCCATACCAGAGCCACCAGGGCGGCGCCCCGGTTTGCATGATGGATGGAGGAGACTTCCGGGGCCTTGCCGGTGGGGCAATGCCGCCGGGCAAAGACCTTTTGGCAGCCCAGACTCTCCACGCGGGAGGGAAAGAGCCGTATGACCATGGAGACCATCAGCAAGCCCCACACCACCGTCAGGGGGGAGCAGCGGAGGGGCCGGTGCAGGTCCGTGAGAAATTGATCCGGTGCGGCCAGAGCGTAAAAAAGCAGTGCGCAGAAGGCGGTGGTTCTGGCGGCAAGGCACCAGAGGGTATAGTGACGGGTTTTGGCGGAATGGGTCACCGGGCCGCCTCCTTTCGCACGGCGGGAAGGCGGGCTTCCAGCCATTGGGCCAGATCACTGTATATGGTTTCCCGGCACGTCTCAAAGAGGATCTCGTGCCGTAGCTGGGGATAGAGCTTGCAGGTCACATCCCGGACACCGGCCTGCCGGAACTGGGCGCAGACGTGCCGTACCTCTTTGCCCATGTTCCCCACTGGGTCCATGGCACCGGAGAGAAACAGCACCGGCGTGCCGGGGTCCATCTGCCGCAGATTCTGAGGGTGAGAAAGGAACGAGAGGCCATGCAGCATCTCCCGGAACAGCCCTGTGGTAGGCATACCGCCGCACAGAGGATCCGTCAGATAGCGGTCCACGTTTTCCGGGTTGCGGGAGAGCCAGTCAAAATCCGTACGGTTGGGGGCAAAGTGCCGGTTATAGGCGGCAAAGGACAGCCGGCCTGCCAGTGTGCTGGGCAGGGTATCCGTCCCCTTTCGCCGGGCCTCCCGGTCCATAAGAATTTTTCCGGCAGCTAAAACGGCGGAAGAAGGCTGTCCGGTGCCCATGATGATGGCGCCCTCCACAGCGCCGGGATGGCGGATCAGGAAAGTTCGGGCCAGGAAGGAGCCCATGGAGTGGCCCATCAAGAATACCGGCACATCGGGGAAATTTTGCCGCACCAACTGGTGGCGGGCGAAGAGATCTGCCTCTACAAGATCCCAGCTGCCCCGGGGACCGAAGTAGAGCCGGGGAGCGCCGGGGGACACGGACGTACCATGCCCCAGGTGATCGTGTCCTGCCACGGCAATGCCCCGCTCCGTCAGAAAAGACGCCAGTGCCTGGTAACGCAGGATGTACTCCGACACGCCGTGGGAGATCTGCAAAACGGCCCGGACAGGACTGTCTGGGACCCAGTCCACGGCGTGCAGGTCGGTTTTCCCGTCGGAGGAGGGAAAGGCGAATTCATGTTGGAGCATGGAAAAAAGCACCTCTTTGTGATATACTGTCGTAAATCATCGAAAATCTGCTCTTATGATAGCACAGCGCTGCAAAAAATGCCAGCCGGGTGGCGGCGAGAGTGGCTGGAAAGCGCTTTTTGAGGTGCTGTGCAGGCAGAGCCCGGCGGCTTTGCGGGAGCGCGGAGAGGAGCTTTGACATATGGAGACTTACGTTGCGGCACTGGATCAGGGAACCACCAGTTCCCGGGCGATTTTGTTCAACCAGGCAGGGGAGATCGTGGCCAGGTCTCAGCATCCCTTCCGCCAGATCTATCCCCAGCCCGGCTGGGTGGAGCACGATCCCATGGAAATCTGGGCCACCACTGCCCGGGCACTGGCGGAGGCGGTGGACAGCGCCCATATCGACCCCAAGCAGATTGCTGCCGTGGGCATCACCAACCAGCGGGAGACCACCATTTTGTGGGACCGCCGCACAGGAGAACCGGTCAGCAACGCCATCGTGTGGCAGTGCCGCCGGACGGCGCCCATCTGCGACCAACTCAAGGCGGACGGCCTGGAGGAGACGGTGGCGGAGAAAACGGGCCTTCTGATCGATGCCTATTTTTCCGGCACGAAGCTGCAGTGGCTGCTGGACCATATTCCCGGCGCCCGGCAGCGGGCAGAGCGGGGGGAGCTGCTGGCAGGCACGGTGGACAGCTGGCTCATCTGGAACCTGACCGGAGGCAGGGCCCATGTGACGGATTACTCCAATGCCTCCCGCACCATGCTCTTCAATATCCACACCCTCCAGTGGGACGAGGATCTGTGTGCGGCGCTGCGGGTTCCCATGTCGCTGCTGCCGTCTCCCCGGTCCAACAGCGAGACCTACGGCGTCATCGCACCGGAGCTGCCGGGACTGGAGACGCTGGCCGGGATCCCCATCTGCGGCAGCGCGGGAGACCAGCCGGCGGCGCTGTTCGGCCAGGGGTGCTTTACCCCCGGCCAGGCGAAAAATACCTACGGCACCGGCTGCTTTACCCTGATGAATGTGGGCCACACGCCGGTGCGGTCCCGGGCGGGCCTGGTGACCTCCGTCGGCTGGTCGGTGAAGGGGCAGACCTCCTATGCCTTGGAGGGCAGCGTATTCAATGCGGGCAGCGCCATCCAGTGGCTGCGGGATGAGCTCAAGCTCATCGATTCCGCTCCCATGTGCGACCGGCTGGCGGAGAGCGTGCCGGACGCCGGCGGCGTGGTGGTGGTGCCTGCCTTCACGGGGCTGGGCGCGCCCTACTGGGATATGTACGCCCGGGGGACCATCGTGGGACTTACCCGGGGCAGCACCCGGGCGCATATTGCCCGGGCGGTGCTGGATTCCATTGCCTTCCAGGTCACAGATCTGGTACGGGCCATGAATCAGGATGCCCCCTGCCCCATCACCACCCTGCGGGTGGATGGCGGCGCATCTGTCAGCGACATCATGATGCAGACACAGGCGGATCTGCTGCGGCTGCCGGTGGACCGGCCCGCTCAGGTGGAGACCACTGCCTTCGGCGCCGCCGCACTGGCGGGACTGGCGGTGGGCGTCTGGAGCGGATTGCCGGTGCTGGAGCGCCTGCGCCGCAGCCAGCATGTCTTTACGCCCCGGCAGGACGCAAAGAGCTGCGAGGCGGCATACCGCCAGTGGCGCCGGGCGGTGGAACGGGCCTCCGGATGGATTGAAAACGATGTGTAAACAAACGGAAATTCGGTTGCGTTCCGCAGGAAAGTGGGCTATACTGATAGCATGGCCCAGCATTGCGCGGGAGAGACTGTAAAGAGTGCCGGGAAAAGCCCGGTCGTGAAAGGAGTATCCAGATATGGCTTTTTTTGATGATCTGACCAAGATGGCAAAAGACGTTGCCACGGTTGCTGCGGACAAGACCAAGGACGCTGCCGAGCAGGTGAAGCTCAGCGTGGCCATCGCCGGCGAGCAGAAGGAGATCGACAAGAATTACCGGACCATCGGTGAATGGTTCGTCAATGAGTATGAGGGCGAGATCCCCGACGCGGTGCGGGAACTGGTGGACGCGGTCACTGCCTCCAAGGCCAAGATCGCGGAGCTGGAAGCCTGCAAGTCTGCCAAGGATGATGCGGCGGAGCCCGTTTCCGGAGAGAAAGCCTGCCCCATCTGCGGTGCGGTATCTGACAGCAAGTTCTGCCCCCACTGCGGTGCCCCCATGGGCGATTGAGCGAAAAACGGTACGTGAAGGAGACACCGGAACGGTGTCTCCTTTTTTCTGGGAAAAGGCGAAATGTATGTGACGGAAACGCGGCTTTCGGCATAGGAAGCCTGCGCTTTTTGAAAAAACCCCGCCCCGGCACAGTTGTGCCGGGGCGGGGTTCACGGTATGGAAGGTAGGGAATCAGTCGATGGGCAGAACGGAACCGGCGTAGGTGGTGTTGATGAACTCCTGGATCTCCTCAGAGTGCAGCGCGTCCACCAGGGCCACGATGGCGGGATCGTTCTCGTGACCGGCCTTGACGGCAACGATGTTGGCGTAGGTCTGGGCGGCGTCGGAGGAGGCATCCTCGGAAGCCAGAGCATCCTCAGCGGGGTTCAGACCGGCCTGGAGGGCGTAGTTGGAGTTGATGACGTTCAGGTCAAATTCCTCGATGGTGTTGGGGATCATGGCCGCATCCAGCTCCGTGAACTCCAGGTTCTTGGGGTTGCTGGTGATGTCGTTGGGGGTGGCGTTGAGGCCGGCCTCGGGATCGATCTCAATCAGGCCCTGGGCGGCCAGCAGCTGCAGGGCGCGGGCCTCGTTGGTAGCGTCGTTGGGGACGGCGATGGTGGCACCGTCAGGCAGCTCCTCCAGAGAGGCGGTCTTGCCGGCGTAGATGCCCATGGGCTCGTAATGGATCTTGCCCGCGCTCACGAGATCGGTGCCGTTTTCCGCGTTGAACTGCTCCAGATAGGGGGTATGCTGGAAGTAGTTGGCGTCCTCGTCTCCCTCGTCCACAGCGGTGTTGGGAACGATGTAGTCGCCGTACTCGGTGATCACCAGATCGATGCCCTGCTCAGCGAGAATGGGCTTGACCTGCTCCAGGATCTCGGCGTGGGGCGTGGGGGAAGCAGCCACCTTCAGCGTGACGGTCTCGGCGGTATCACCGCTGTCGGTGTCATCGGTGGTCTCGGTGGTGTCGGAGCTGCCGCAGGCGGTCAGGGATGCGGACAGGGCCAGGGCCAGAATCAGGCTCAAAAACTTCTTGTTCATCTTCATTTCCTCCATTGAATAATAAGATTGTGAATTATTTCAAGCGTTTGTCGATGCGGTTCGACACCCGGCTGAAAACGAATTGAATGATCTGCACCAGGACGATCAGGAAAATGACGGTCACCAGCATCATGGACGGGACCTTGCGGTTGTAGCCGTACCGGATGGCCAGGTCGCCCAGGCCGCCGGCACCCACAGCGCCGGCAATCGCGGTGTAGGCCAGGATGGTGATGACGGAAATGGCACCGCCCAGCACCAGGGAGGGCTTTGCCTCCGGCAGGTAGACCTTCCAGACGATCTGGGGAATGGATGCGCCCATGGACTGAGCGGCTTCTACCACACCGGCATCCACCTCGGCAAGAGAGGTTTCCACCATCCGGGCAATGAAGGGGGCGGCGGAGACCACCAGGGGGACGATGGCGCCCCGGACACCGATCTTGGTGCCTACCAGCAGCTTGGTAAAATCCATAATGGCGATCATCAAGATGATGAAGGGCAGTGACCGGCCGATGTTGATGATCCATGTCAGAACGCGGTTGAGGTTTTTGTGGGGCCAGATGCCGTGGTCCCCGGTAAGGACCAGCAAGACACCCAGCGGCAGGCCGATGAGGTAGGCGAAGATCGTGGAGATCACCACCATGATCAGCGTATCGATGGTGCCGTCCAGCAGAAGGCTTCCGTATTTCTCCCAGAAGGCTGCGGTAAAAATCTCAAGCATGGTTTTCAACCTCCTCCACGGTGATATTGGGCTGCGAGCGGATGTACTGGAGCGCCTTGGCGGCGTCGCCCGGGTCCTCCGGCAGCCCCAGGAGCATGGTGCCGAAGGCCTTGCCCTCGATGCTACGGGTGTCGGCGCCCAGGATATTGACCTTCACGCCGCAGTCGATGGCGAGCGAGGCAATGAGCGGTTCATCGGAAGAGCCGCCGTTGAAGGCGATGCGGATGACACGTGCGGCGTGGAGCCGGTCGATCTGGACACCGCCGGGATACACCAGCTGGCGGCCGATCTCGGTTTTTGGATTGGAGAAAATGTCCTCCACCCGTCCCTGCTCAGCGATGACGCCGCCGTCCAGAATGGCGACCCGGGAGCAGATCTCCTCGATCACGCTCATCTGGTGGGTGATGACCACCACGGTGACACCCAGCTTTTGGTTGAGGTCCTTCAAAAGCGTCAGGATGGAGGCGGTGGTGTTGGGGTCCAGGGCGGAAGTGGCTTCGTCGCACAGCAGCACCTTGGGATCGGTTGCCAGGGAGCGGGCGATGGCCACCCGCTGCTTCTGGCCGCCGGAGAGCTGGGCGGGATAGGCATCCGCCTTGTCCCGCAGGCCCACCAGGTCGAGAAGCTCCATAGCGCGCTTGCGCTGCTGCTGACGGGGCAGGCCGCTGAGCTCCATGGGGAAGCACACGTTCTGCAGGCAGGTGCGCTGCATGAGCAGGTTGAAGCTCTGGAAGATCATGGTCACGTTCCGACGGGCCAGCCGCAGTTCCCGCTCACTGATGGTGGTCAGCTTTTCCCCCTCCATCCAGGCCAGACGCTGGCCATTGACGGTGATGGAGCCGGAAGTGGGACGCTCCAGAAGATTCATGCACCGGACCAGCGTGCTTTTGCCGGCGCCGGAGAGGCCGATGATGCCGAAGATCTCGCCCTGGCGGATGTCCAGGTTGATGTCCTCCAGCGCGTGGACGGCGGTTTCGCCGGTGCCGAAGGTCTTGTTCAAATGCTGGATCTGAATGATGGATTCACTCACGATTGCGATGCTCCTTTACGAATCAATTTCGTGCGGGCAATAAAAAACGCCCTTGGTGCAGTGATCTGCATCAAGGGCGAACGTAAACCTACGCCGCGGTACCACCTTGGTTCGCACAGCTCCTCACGGAACCGGCCTTTCGAAGTGCCATCACACTCCTGCGCTGTCACGTGCGCTCACGTCATGACCTATGCATCCGCAGTCGGCCACGCAACTCCGGGACCATGTTCAGCAAACCCCTCCGTACCCCTTTTCACCAACCGGGGCTCTCTTTGACGTACCTGTTTGCGTACTCTTCCCTTCATCGTCTTTTGCTTATCGGGTTTTTTAATAACTGATGCACAGTTTACATGATAACAACGAAACTGTCAACAGATAAAATGCATATAAGAACGCTTCTGACACTTTCTTGATTTGTGATATATGCATAAAAACTGGGGAGAGGCATACAAAAACGGCAATTTTTTCAGCACCGCTGCCGGTATCGGATTGAAACCGGGCGGCAAAACTGCTATTATACTGTTCAATATGTAAAAAGATGGAGGAAGCGGCGTTGAGGCGGAAACGGAATAGGAGCTTTGTGGAACGCTGGCTGCGGGATCTGCTGTGCGGTGTGCTGATCGGAGCGGGGGCCATTTTGCCCGGTGTCTCCGGCGGCGTGCTGGCGGTGGTATTTGACATTTACCGGCCGCTGATGGAGACGCTGACCCATCCACGGGCGGCGATCCCACGGTACTGGAAATGGTTTATCCCGTTGGGCCTTGGCTGGTGCCTGGGCTTTCTGGGCTTTGCCAAGGGAATTGCAGCGGCCATCCACGTCTCCAGTACCGTGACCACCTGGCTTTTTATTGGACTGATCGTGGGAACGGTCCCCTCTCTCTTCCGGGAGGCTGGTAAGGAGGGACGGTCCGCCGGATCCTGGGTGAGCATGGCGGTATGTGCGCTGGCAGTATTTTTCAGCCTGTTCTATGTGGGAAAAGTCATCTGCGTAACAGTGGAGCCTAATTTCTGGTGGTATAATTTTTGCGGCGCACTGTGGGGCATGAGTGTGGTGATCCCCGGGATGACCTCTTCTTCCGTGATGATGGCGCTGGGACTGTACCAGCCGATGCTGGAGGGACTGGCCCGGCTGGATCTGCTGGTGCTCTCGGCCTGTCTGCCGGGAATGATCCTGACGATTTTGCTGCTGGCCCGGCTGGTGAGCTGGTTTTTCCGGCGGCATTACGCCATTGCCTTCCATGGCATCCTGGGCATCGTGCTGGCTTCTACGCTGGTGATCATTCCTACGACGTACAGCAGACCGGCAGAGGTCCTGTGGTCCGTCATATGCTGCCTGGGCGGCTTTGCCCTGGCCTTTTTTATAGCCCGTCTGGATCAAAAGATCCAAAAGGACGGGGGATAAACTGCATCATGTTAAGGAAAAACCGCCCCTGTGCCGCATGGCGCAGGGGCGGTTTTTGGACTTTCTTACATGTCGAAAAAGCCCATGATGGCGATGCCGATGATGATCAGCAGGATCATCAGGTAGTGCTTCCAGGAGAGCTTTTCCTTCAGGAAAATGCGGCTCCACAGCACGGATGCGGCGCAGTAGGAGGAGATGATGGGGGCGGACATAGCCAGATGCTCGGTATCGGCGATGGCGTAGATGTAAGCAAACTGACCGGCGGTCTCGCACACGGCGCCGATGTACTTGGGAGCTTCCAGCTTGGGGATCAGCGGGGTGCGCTTGATGAGGACCACATAGACAAAGCACACCACGGCGGCCAGCAGGAAGGTCAGCTCATAGGCCACGTTGGCACTGTCCTCGTTGAGGGTCTCCAGCACCCGGTTGTCGGCAAAGGTGCCGGCGGCATCCAGCAGGCAGTAAGCCACCGGCATGGCCAGGGCCATGGCGCTTTTGGCGTACTTGTAGTTGCTGGCCTCCTGCCGGGCGGCCCGGAGGTCCTCATCCTCGCAGGCGTCCACCACGCCCAGGCCGATGGCACCGGCGCACACCAGCGCCACCGCCACCAGCGCCAGGGGAGAGTAGCCGCTGATGCCGGAAAAGATCAGCGTCATCACTGCTACCAGTGCGCCGGAGGAGTTGCAGATGGGGGAGGAAATGGACAGCTCAATGTACCGCAGGCCCACATAGCCCAGCGTCATGGAGCCGATATACAGCAGGGAAACCGGCAGGTAGGTCAGAAGGATGGAGAGATTGATCTCCGTTCCGCCCACGAAGATCTCATAGGCGGCGTGGAGTCCCATGACCACACCGACGGCGATGACCATCTTCAGGGGGCTGAACTTGTCCCGGGGATCCCGGCAGCCGATCTTGGAAAAGAGGTCGGAGCCGCTCCAGCAGAGCAGCGCGATGAGAGAGAGCCAAAACCACATAATACGTATTTCTCCTAACACAAACTAAAATGAAATGATTTAAGCGGGCAGACGGACGATCCCGGCCTCCACCAGCTTCTGCAGACTCATGAGAATGCCCAGCTTTGCGTGGTACCAGGTCAGGCCGCCCTGGAAGTAGACCGCATAGGGCGGACGGATGGGGCCGTCGGCAGAGAGTTCGATAGAGCTGCCCTGAACGAAAGCGCCGGCAGCCATGATGACGTCGCTGTCGTAGCCGGGCATGGCCCAGGGCTCCGGGGTCACGTAGCTGTCCACCGGCGCGGCGGCCTGGATGCCCT
Organism: uncultured Oscillospiraceae bacterium; assembly: GCA_944387015.1. Classification (GTDB taxonomy): domain Bacteria; phylum Bacillota; class Clostridia; order Oscillospirales; family Oscillospiraceae; genus Oscillibacter. The sequence continues at coordinate 8,492 of CALXDH010000004.1, read as the reverse complement.
TGCAGAAGGCCACCATGGCCTCCCGGCTGCCAAGGGTCACCGCCTGGATGATGTCGTGGCGGTCCTCCTCGGCGGAGGGAACGCAGGCAAAGCCCAGCTTCTCATAGATATTGGCGGCGAAGATGGCGCCCTTCAGTGCGCCGGAGACCACCGTGGGGGAGAGGAACAGGCCCTGGTAGAAGGCGGGCATCAGGCCCAGGTTTGCGCCCACTTCCTGGCCCAGGCCGGGGGCGGAGAGCCGGTAGGCGCACCGTTCCACGCACTCCTTGGTGCCGCAGATATAACCGCCGATGGGGGCCAGACCGCCGCCGGGGTTCTTGATGAGGCTGCCCACTACCATGTCGGCGCCCAGGTCGGAGGGCTCCAGAGTCTCCACAAATTCGCCGTAGCAGTTGTCCACCATCACCTTCACGTCCGGCTTGACGGATTTGCAGAAGGCGATCACTTCCCCGATCTGTGCCACGGAGAAGGAGGGACGGGTGGCATAACCCTTGGAGCGCTGGATGGTGACGAGTTTGGTGCGGGGGTTGATCTTCTCCCGAATGGCGTCGAAATCAAAGGTGCCATCCTCTTCCAGATCCGCCTGGGCATAGGTGACGCCGTATTCCTTCAAAGAGCACTTGCTCTCCCGGATGCCGATGACTTCCTCCAGCGTGTCATAGGGCGCGCCGGCGGCGGAGAGCAGCTCATCTCCCGGCAGCAGATTGGCGCTGAGGGCCACCGTCAGGGCGTGGGTGCCGCAGGTGATCTGGGGCCGGACCAGCGCCGCTTCCGTGTGGAACACGTCGGCGTATACCCGCTCCAGATTGTCCCGGCCCTCATCGTCGTAGCCGTAACCGGTGGTAGCAGCGAAGTGAGTGGCGTTCACCTTGTTTTTCTGCATGGCGTGGAGCACCTTGCCCTGGTTGATCTCCGCCGTCTGGTCAATGGCGTCGAACCGGGGACGCAGATCCCGCAGTACGCTTTCTCCGTATTCATAGACAGCCCGGCTGACACCCAGCTGTTCATACATGGTCTCAATGTCCATCGTGTCCTTCCTCTTTTCCTAAAATTTCATCCGCCAGATCGTTCAGGATCTCCGGCTTGGTCACAACAAGGCCGCTGGCCTCGTTGCCCAGAATCAGCAGCGTATCTCCCGGGGAGATGCCGAAAAAACGGCGGGCTTCCTGGGGAATGACGATCTGTCCCCGGTCTCCCACCTTGGCGGTTCCGAAAACCCGGTTTTTAGATCGTCCCAGCATATGTTTGCCTCCAGGCATAAAACCGTCCCTTTCAAAAATCATATTTTTCACACAAATGTGAATCATAGCACGGCTGGAACGAAATGGCAAGCAAATCTGTCCTGAAAGAAAAAAATCGTGCAAAGTGACGGGATTTCTGCTACACTGTGGAAAAAAACAGAGCAGGAGGCAGAAGAAGATGTCCTTTCATGTGGTGGATCTGTCCCGGGATCCCCGCCGGGCACAGTTTGACTACTTTCGATCTCTGGCCAATCCCTATGTGGGGGTAACGGTGCCGGTGGATGTGACGCAGGTGCTGGCGTGGACAAAGCGGACGGGCAGCAGCTTTTTCCTGACGGTGCTCTACGCCGCCGCCCGAGCGGCCAACGCCGTGCCGGAACTGCGGCGGCGGGTGCGGGGGGAGGCGGTGGTGGAATACGACCGCTGTCCCACTTCCCACACGGTGGCGCTGCCGGACGGGAGCTATTGCTACTGCCGGCTGGATGCGGTTTTGCCCCTGGCGGAATTTTTGCCCTACGCAGCGGCGGAGCAGGCCCGGGCCATGGAGCATCCGTCCCTGGAGGACCAGGAGCAGGAGCGGCTGCTCTTCGTCTCCTGTGTCCCCTGGCTCAGTTACACGGCGCTGGTACAGCCCACACCGGTGCCGGCGGACAGCAATCCCAGGATCACCTGGGGAAAGTATGACCGGCAGGGAGAGCGGACGCTGCTTCCGGTGTCGCTGCTGGCAAACCACGCCCTGGTGGACGGGATCCACATCGCCCGGTTTTACCAGGCGCTGGAACGGGAACTTGCGGACATCGCCGGAGGGTGTGAGCCGCCGGCGTGAAAAGCGGGCAAAGACAGCAAAACGGGAGACCCGGTCAAGAATCGGGTCTCCCGTTTTTTGGTGTCTTCAGAAAAGAGGTGGGCTTACAGGGAATTTTTGCCCCGGGCCATATAGCGGCCCGCCGGTGTTTCCGCCAGCACCTTGCCCTCACTGACGGAGAGCTGTCCCCGCAGCCAAACCTGGCGGATTCCGCCCACGGTGGAAAAGCCCTCGTAGGGATTGTAGTCCACATTGGCCACGCAGTCCTCCGCCCGGATCACATGGCTGAGCGTGGGGTCATAGACGACGATGTCCGCGTCGCTGCCGGGGCGGAGGATGCCCTTGCGGGGGAAGAGCCCGTAGAGCCGGGCGGGGTTCTCGCTCAGGCAGCGGCACATCCGGGCGGCGGAGATCCGCCGCTTGGCCACGCCGTAGGAATAGATCAGCTCGCCCCGGGTCTCCACGCCGGGCAGTCCGCCGGGGATCTTGGTGAAGTCCTCCCGGCCCATGTCCTTCTGGGCCAGGGTGAAGGAGCAGTGGTCGGTGGAGATGGTCTGGATCTCGCCCCGGCGCAGTGCCTTCCACAAACGGTCCTGCTCCTCCTTGGCCCGCAGGGGCGGGGCGCAGACGTACCGGGCGGCGGAGGAGTAGTCCGGGTCAAAGTACACATGCTCATCCAGCAGCAGGTACTGGGGGCAGGTCTCCACGTAGACCTTCTGACCCCGGCGGCGGGCGTGCTCCACCTCCTTGAGGGCCTCCTGGTTGGTGAGGTGGACGATCACCACCGGGCAGTCCGCCGCCTGGGCGATGCGCAGCAGCCGGCTGACGGCCTCGGCTTCCAGGCCCGCGGGACGGGTCAGGGGATGGGAGGCGGGGGAGAGCTGACCGGCAGCCTTCCGCTCGGCGATCATGCCGTCGATGACGCCGGCGTTCTCACAGTGGAACCCGGCGATGCCGCCCAGGCCCCGCAGCTCCTTCAGTGCCCAGTAGATGTCCCGGTCGCCGATCATCATGGCCGGGTAGGTGAGATACATTTTAAAAGAGGAGATACCGGCGGCGAACATGTCCGGAAGTTCCGCGCGGATGGATTCATTCCAGTCGTCGATGGTCATGTGGAAGCCGTAATCGCAGAAGGTCCGCCCGTCGGCCTTCCGATGCCAGAGGTCCAGTCCGTAGTGGAGGGATTCCCCCTTGTTGGGACAGGCAAAGTCGATGACGGTGGTGGTGCCGCCCCGCAGGGCCGCCCGGCTGCCGGTGTAAAAGTCGTCGGCGGTAGTGGTACCGGCCACATCCAGATCGAAATGGGTGTGAGCGTCGATAAAGCCGGGGAAGAGCAGGCAGCCGGTGACATCGATCACCTGGGCCTCGCCGCCGTCCAGCTTTCGCCCCACTTGAACGATTTTTTCGCCGTCAATACGCACGTCGGCCCGGTGCATACCGGTGCCGGAGACCACGGTGCCGCCTTTGAGCAGTGTTTGCATATAGGTAACCTCCATTCTGCCGGCTCTTTCCGGCAAAGTCTGCACAGGTCATATTCTGTGGACAGTATAGCATGTACGGTTTTGATTTTCCAGTGTGGGAGTGGGAAGCACCATTTGATTTGACAAAACAAATGAAAAATCTTTGTAAAATTTTAACACAAAGCGGTGAGAATGACCCTGTCCTTTTTTGTGAGATGTGCTATACTGAAGCTATCATCCGGGCGAGGAAGTTCCAAAATCGTAAAGGAGGCATAGAGAATGAAGAAACACAGATTCTTATCCCTGTTCCTGGTACTGGCGATGCTGTTCTCCCTGACCGTCACCGCCGGCGCCGCGGACACGGCCGCCACGGGAGACATGGCCGGAGACATCGTGATCCTGCATACCAATGACGTGCACGGCGCCATCGGCGGCTATGCTAAGGTGGCGGCGCTCAAAGATGCATACGAGGCCCGGGGTGCCTATGTGCTGCTGATGGATGCGGGCGACTTCATCCAGGGTGATCCCACTGTCAGCACGTCTCAGGGCGCCACCGCTGTGGAACTGATGAACCTGGCGGGCTATGATGTGGTGAGCCTGGGCAACCATGAGTTCGACTATGGCTACGACAACATCAAGGCCCTGGAAAAGGACGCCGACTTCGCCATCGTGGCTGCCAACATTGAATACAACGGCAGACCGGCTTTTGAGGATCACATGATCTTCACCACGCCTGATGGCACCAAGATCGGCGTGTTCGGACTGGATACGCCCGAGACGGCCACCAAGGCCAATCCTGCCAAGATCAAGGGTGTGACGTTCCTGGCTGGGGAGGAGATGTTCGACCTGGCCCGGGCGGAGGTGCAGCTGCTGGAGGATGCGCACTGCGAGTACATCGTCTGCCTGGGGCACCTGGGGATTGACGCGGAATCCACCGGCAACCGCTCCATCGATCTTCTGGAGGAGGTAGATGGCATCGACGTGTTCATCGACGGCCATTCTCACTCCACCCAGGAGGACATCCTCGTGGCGCTGGGCGGTACCCAGACCCAGGCGGGTGACGTTGTCGTCACCTCCGGAACTGACATGGTCAACGGCACCGTCCTGACCTCCACCGGCACCAAGCTGGAGAACGTGGGCGTTGTGACCATCGGCGAGGACGGACGTGTGTCTGCCAAGTCCTATCCTCTGGATTCCCTGACCGACGCTGACAAGACCGTGGCCGACCGTGCCGCTGCCATTCAGGCGGAGATCGACAAGGAATACGGCGCAGCTTTTGCCAAGACGGAAGTGGATCTCAACGGCGAGAAGGAGCCCGGCAACCGCACCGAGGAGACCAATCTGGGCGACCTGATCACCGATGCACTGGTCTGGGGCGCTGAGAAGGAAGGTACCCATGTGGATGCGGCGGTGACCAACGGCGGCGGTATCCGCGCCTCGATCGCCAAGGGCAACATCACTAAGAAGGACATCAACACTGTGCTGCCCTTCGGCAACACGCTGAGCATCGTCAAGGTCACCGGTGCGGAGCTGTTGGAGGCTCTGGAGGCGTCCACCTACTGCACCCCCACCGCCATCGGCGGTTTCCCCCAGGTCAGCGGCATCACCTTCACGGTGGATACCACCAAGGCCTATGACCAGGGCGATCTGTATCCCGGCTCCACCTATTATGGCCCCAAGAGCATCCAGCGCGTGAGCATCCAGACCGTGGGCGGCAAGGCGTTTGACAAGAACGCCACCTATACCATTGCCACCAACGACTTCATGGCTGCCGGCGGCGATACCTACTATGCATTTGCCGCTGCTTCTGTGAACTACGACCTGGGACTCCCCATGGACGAGGTGGTCATGGACTACATCACCGACGAGCTGGACGGCGTTGTCACCGCCGAGGACTATGGTGCGCCCAACGGCCGGATCACCATTGAGAAGGGTCTGCCCTTCACCGATGTGGCTGCTGACGCCGCCTACTATGACGAAGTGAAGTACTGCTACGACAACAACATCTTCAAGGGTGTCACCGAGACCACCTTCGCCCCCCTTTCCACCTTGACCCGGGGCCAGATGGTCACCGTGCTGTGGCGGATGAACGGCTCTCCCGCACCTGCGGGGACATGCCCCTTCACCGACGTGGCGGCAGATTCTCCCTTCCGGCAGGCCATCACCTGGGCGGCGGAGAAGGGTCTGACCAACGGGACCACTGCCACCACCTTTGCGCCCGGCCAGGCCATCTCCCGCCAGCAGTTTTTGACGATCCTGTACCGCTATGCTCAGCTCATGGAGTATGATGTCTCCAAGACGGCGACGATCATCGGCGTCTATGCCGACTGGGAGGCCGTCAGCGAGTATGCCCAGGAAGCCATGGAGTGGGCGGTAGGCTCCGGCGTGCTGATCGCCGATAAGGCGCTCCGTCCCACCGATGCCGCCCTGCGGTATGAGGTGGCCGAGTTCCTGGCGAACTTCTGCCAGAAGGTCGCAGCGGAGACGACTGTCCAGCAGGCCGCCTGAGAAAACAACATACCGGTTTGACTGTGAAAAAGCAGCCGCGGGGAACTCCCCCGCGGCTGCTTTTCATCTGCTGGGTATTCGTTTTGTCAGGGGCGGCATCAAGACTGCCGCGGCGGCTTACTTCAGGTTCGCGTTTTTCTCATAAGCGGCGATGACGGCGTCCATCACCGCGCCCCGGAAACCGGCTTTTTCCAGCGTCCGGACGCCTTGGATGGTGGTGCCGCCGGGAGAGCAGACGGCATCCTTCAATACGCCGGGGTGGCTGCCGCTCTCCAGTACCAGCCGGGCGGAACCCGCCACCATCTGGGCGGCCAGTTCCATCGCCGTGGACCGGGGCAGGCCACAGGCCACGCCGCCGTCTGCCAGCGCCTCGATAAAGAGGTCCACGAAGGCCGGACCGCAGCCCGCCACAGAGCTTCCCGCGTCAATGAGGCGCTCCGGCAGGGGGGCAAGTTTTCCGGCACCGGACATGGCGTCCAGGAAGGTCTGCTCCTCTTCCTTGGTGACGCCGTCGCCGCAGGTATAGAGGATCATGCCCTCTCCGATGGAGGAGGGGGTGTTGGGCATGATGCGGATCACCGGGTATGCGCCGCCCGCCTGGCGCTGGATGTCCGCAATGGTAAGCCCTGCTGCCATGGGCACCAGGAAGAAGCGGTCCTTCCGGGCGGCCAGCACCGGGGCGATGTCCGAGAGCATCTCCGCCATCATCTGGGGCTTCACGCCCAGAAAAAGATAGGTGGCCTGGGCCGCGGCGGTCTGATTGTCAACGGTCTGGGCACCCAGCTCCGCAGCCAGGGTTTCCGCCTTGGCCGCCGTCCGGTTTGCCAGCAGCAGCTGCCTGCCGTCCAGGCGCTTCCGGGCCGCCCGGGCCAGGGCACCGCCCATGTTTCCGGTTCCGATAAATCCAAATGTCAGCATGATCGTACCTCTTTTGCTCAATATATTGTCCTAAACTGGGGCGATGGGGCGGTCAGCGGACCTGCCCCTCGCCGTAGATGACGTACTTGCAGCTGGTCAGCTCCTCCAATCCCATGGGGCCCCGGGCATGCATTTTCTGCGTGGAGATGCCGATCTCCGCACCCAGGCCGAACTCTCCGCCGTCGGTAAAGCGGGTGGAGGCGTTGACATACACCGCCGCCGCGTCCACGTAGTCCAGGAAGTGCTGGGCCTTGAAGTAATTGCGGGTGATGATGGCCTCGGAGTGGCCGGTGCCGTGGCGGTTGATGAAGGCCACGGCCTCATCCATGTCCCGGACGGTCCGAACGGCCAGGATATAGTCGCCGTATTCTGCGTCCCAGTCGCTCTCTGCCGCAGGGACTGCCCGCTCTCCCAGAATCTCCATTGCCGCTGCGTCCGCCCGCAGCTCCACCTGCTTTTCCTCCAGCAGGGGCAGGGCCAGCTTCCAGAAATCCGCCGCCACGTCCTGGTGGACCAGCACGCATTCCGCCGCATTGCACACGGAGGGCCGGGAGCACTTGGCGTTGAAAAGGATCCTGGCACCCATGTCCAGGTCCGCCTCGTTGTCGATATAGATATGGCAAACGCCCTCTCCGGTACGGATCACGGGGACGCTGGCTTCCTTGGCCACGGCCCGGATCAGCCCCGCACCGCCCCGGGGGATCAGTACATCCACAAAATCATTGAGGTGCATCAGTTCCCGGGCGGTCTCATGGCTGGTGTCCTGCACCAGGGAGATGCAGTCCTCCGGCAGGCCTGCTGTACGCAGGGCCTGGCGCATCAGCTCCGCCGCACAGCGGTTGGAGCGGATGGCTTCCTTGCCGCCCCGAAGGATGCAGGCGTTGCCGGATTTGAGGCACAGGGCCGCCGCGTCTACGGTGACGTTGGGCCGGGCCTCAAAGATGATGGCGATGACCCCCAGGGGGACCCGCCGCCGTCCGATGATGAGACCGTTGGGCCGGGTCTCCATCTTGTCCACCCGGCCGATGGGGTCCGGCAGGGCCGCTACCTGCCGCACGCCTTCCACGATACCGGCGATGCGCTCCGGCGTCAGGGTCAGCCGGTCCAGCATGGCTGGACGGATCCCAGCCTCTTTCGCGGCGGCCACGTCCTGGGCGTTGGCCTCCAGCCACTGGGACTGGTGTTGGGCCAGGGTGTCCGCAATGGCGGCCAAAGCTGCGTTTTTTCTGGCTGTACCGGCGGTGGAGAGCACATAGGCGGCATCCTTGGCCGCCTGGCCCTGCTGCTGCAATGCTGTCATGAAAAAGCCTCCTTTCCGGAATGCCGGAGGCATCCGGGATGATGAAACCAGATTCAAATGGAAAGAATACGAACCGGAGTTTACCGCGCTGCCAGGAACCGGGTGCCGATGTCCTGGCCCTCCGCAATGCCGTAGAGGTCCTCGGTCCGGCTGCCGTTGGTGATGACCATGTCGCATCCGGCGTCCATGGCGATCCGGGCGGCGGAGAGCTTGGTGGCCATGCCGCCGGTGCCCCGCCAGCTGCCGGCGCCGCCGGCCAT
>CALXDH010000003.1 GCA_944387015.1 uncultured Oscillospiraceae bacterium | reverse complement strand
AATTTGCATATATCCTCGGTTGTCATGGTCTGGTAGTGCTTGGCGGCGTTTCCCCGGCTCTTGGCCGTGGTCCCGTGTTGCCGGTACTCCCACGGGGGATCCGCATAAATCACCTGGTATTCCTTATCAGGTAGCGGGAGAAAGTCCGCCATTGTCGGCACCCCTTTCTATCCGCCGGCGCTCCGCCGCCGTAGTGAACTCCTCCACCATGCCCCGCTCCCGGAGGTCCTGCGGGTCCAGGTCGTAGACCTTCCGGCTTACCGTTTTCCCGGTTTCCCCGTCTTTGATTTCGATGGACAGGAGGGCGTGTCCCATGCAGGTGGAGAAAAAGGCGTGGGCCGTGTCCCATTCCGGCGTGATCCAGTCCATGGCGTAGTCCGGCCTGCGCGGATACTTGATGAACTGCGTCCCGCTCCTCATGGGCGGTAGGTTGTCCACGTACTCCGCCACCAGCCTGTAAAGGCTGGTTTTCGTCGCTTTCATCCTCACCATTTCCCCAGCACCTCCTCCCGATACCAGGCCAGGATCTTCTTTTCGTACTTCTTGCGGGTTCTCTTTTTCTTGGTGTGCCGGTATCGGTTGAACGCCGGCCGGTAGTAGCACGACGCCCAGCGCATGGCGGTTTCCAGTTCGTGCTTTGCCTCGATCTGCGCCGCCACCGAACGGATCCAATTTGTGAATACTTCCGCAGCGGCCTCCATTGTTCTGGCCACATTGTTCCATGCTTTTGCGATCTCCTCCGCCAGTTCGCGGTTGAAGGCGTCCTCGCTGATACACATTTCTCCCGCTTTTTCCCTAATGTCGTCTATGGCTTCCCCTTCCAGGTAAACGCCCGGCCGCTCCTCCCCCGGGTAGATCTCCTGGATCTCCCCGTCCATGATCCCAACCAGTGTCCCGTCCGGCTCCTCATAAATGGCAATTTTGCCGGTGTCCTTTTCGTCAGGTCCCATCCGGCCAGCCCTCCCCCCGTTGGTGGCCCATAAGGATCTGGTGTCCCATTTCCCCCAGGGCGTGGCGCATGACCTCCAGTTCCAGCAGGTCGGTGTACTTCATCCCGTACCCCTCCAGCATGGTGGCCAGCCTCTTGGCCTTTTCCGTGGTTTTTCTCACGGCCTCCCGCTCCTTGGCCATGTCCTCCGCGTCGAACTGTGCCTGCAGGTCCTCCAGGTCAATCTCCCCGGCCGCGATCTTCTGGCAGAACTCCACGGCCTCCTCCCAGGTAAATTCCCGGTATCCCGCCGTGCTGATCTCTCTCCCGGTCCCTCTTGTGTCGTAGCAACTTACGGTGTGGCCCCGCTCCGGTGCGTCCCACGGATGGAATATCCGAAAAATGATCCCATCCTGTCGCCCGGCCATGGTGCCGCGTCCTTCCCGCCGCCACTTAATTTCCTTTCGTTTCATGGCGTATCCTTTCCGGCGGCTTACTGTTTCGCCGCCTGTTCGCTGGCGGTGGGCTTACGGGCTTTTCTGCCCCGCCGCTCCAGGGACTGCTGCACCTTCCGCTGGGCCAGTTCCGCGCTATACCGCAGGCGCTGATCCGGCAGTCTGGACCCGTCCCGGCCCCGGGAAAGTTCGGTGTAAACCACGTCCAGGGATTTCCCGGTTTCTCCGGCGATCTCTTTCGGGGACAGCCCGCTTTCCCACATTCTCTGAATTTCCATCCGGTCCCCGATGGTTCTAAAAGCATAGTCGGCCATGTCCTCACCTCCAAACGGCCAAAAAAATTAGGTCACACTCGGTCGTTGACCTTGTGTAACCTAATCTTAATGGCTGCCTTTTTTCGAGATTTTGCACGTTTTCCTTTACAAAATATATTTCCTTCGGTATAATACTATGGTTAATGAAATTCGAAGGAAAAGGAGCAGAGACACGCCATGGCTTTGATCGAATACGACGCCTACAAGCAAAAGCTGCGAGACCTGGAGCCTGAGCTGGATAAGCTCTCGGCGGCCCTGGATCTGGACGGCGCCCGGGCCGAGGCGCAGCGCCTGGAGGATGAGACGGCTCAGGACGGATTCTGGAACGACCTGGAGCGCTCCCAGAAGGTGCAGCAGCGGCTCAAGCAGCTGCAGAACAAGATCAGCCGTCAGGAGAAGCTCATTGCAGAGTGGGAGGACCTCACGGCCCTGTGCGAGATGGGGCAGGAGGCCGATGACGAGGAACTTCTGGAGGAGCTCAAGACCGGCTTTACCCAGCTGGAGGGCCGGCTGGAGGAAGCACGGCTGACCACGCTGCTCTCCGGTGAATATGACAACCACAACGCCATTTTGACCTTCCACGCCGGCGCCGGCGGCACCGAGGCCCAGGACTGGGCCCAGATGCTCTACCGGATGTATACCCGCTGGGCGGAGCGGCATGACTTTACCTATCAGATCCTGGACTATGAGGACGGCGACGAGGCGGGCATCAAGTCCGCGTCCATCTCCATCCAGGGCGAGAATGCCTACGGCCTTTTGAAGAGCGAAAACGGCGTCCACCGGCTGGTTCGGGTCTCCCCCTTTGACGCCAATGCCCGGCGGCAGACCTCCTTTGCCGCGCTGGAAGTGATGCCGGAGATCGCCGATGACGATGACATCGAGATCCGGGACGAGGACATCGAGATGCAGGTCTACCGGGCCAGCGGCGCCGGCGGCCAGCACGTCAACAAGACCTCCTCCGCCGTCCGGCTGATCCACAAGCCCACCGGCATCGTGGTGGCCTCCCAGCAGGAGCGCAGCCAGTTCCAGAACCGGGACAACTGCATGAAGATGCTCAAGTCCAAGCTGATGGAACTCAAGGCCCAGCAGCACGCGGAGAAGATCTCCGACATCAAGGGCGTCCAGATGAAGATCGAATGGGGCAGCCAGATCCGCTCCTATGTCTTCATGCCCTATCAGATGGTGAAGGATACCCGTACTTCCTACGAGACCAGCAACATCGACGCCGTGATGGACGGCGATCTGGACGGATTTATCAACGCCTACCTGACCCAGCTGGCAACCGGCGAACTGACCAGAAAGTAACGGCCGGAAGGGAAGGCGGCAAACTGTCGATCAAACGGCGCGGCTGAGAGGCCGCGCCGTTTTCCAGCGGGTCTCCCGGACGGGCGGCGCCGCGGAAATATTGCGCAAACGTGTACAAGAGAAAGGATGCGGTTTATCAAATGGGAAAAAAGATCCCCGCCGGGGCGGAGGCCCCACAGGAAAATAAGATGGGCGTTCTGCCGGTCGGACGGCTGCTGGCCGGCATGGCAGTCCCGATGATGATCTCCATGCTGGTGCAGGCCTGCTACAACGTGGTGGACAGTGTGTTCGTGGCCCAGCTGAGCCAGGATGCCCTGAACGCCGTGTCCCTGGCCTTCCCGCTGCAGAACCTGATGATCGCCGTGGGCGGCGGCACCGCCGTGGGCATCAACGCGCTGCTCTCCCGGTCCTTGGGTGAAAAGCGCCAGGATATGGCGGACCGGGCGGCCAACACCGGCATTTTCCTGGCCCTGTGCAGCTTTGTGGTGTTTGCCCTCATCGGATTGTTTTTGTCCCGGCCCTTCTTCCTGGCCCAGACCAAGAATGAGGTCATCGTGGAGTACGGCACCCAATACGCCACCGTCTGCCTGGGCCTTTCCATCGGCGTGTTCAGCCAGTTCTGCTTTGAGCGTCTGCTCCAGTCCACCGGGCGCACCTTCTACGCCATGTGCACCCAGCTCACCGGTGCCGTCATCAACATCGTGCTGGACCCCATTTTGATCTTCGGTTACTTCGGTGCGCCCCGTCTGGAAGTGGTGGGCGCTGCTGTGGCCACCGTGGCAGGCCAGATCGTGGCCGCCATCATCGCTGTCATCATCAACATCAAGCGCAACCCGGACATCCATATCCGGCTCCGGGAGATCCGGTGGAACCGGGTGGTGGCCGGAGAGATCTACCGGGTGGGTCTGCCCTCCATCGTCATGCAGTCCATCAGCTCGATCATGACCTTCGGCATGAACAAGATCCTGATCTCCTTCACCGAGGCGGCCACCGCCGTGTTCGGCGCTTACTTCAAGCTCCAGAGCTTCGTGTTCATGCCCGTGTTCGGATTGAACAACGGCATGGTGCCCATCATCTCCTACAACTACGGTGCGGCCAAGCTGGACCGGGTGAAGCACACCGTCAAGCTCACCATCATCACTGCCATCTGCATCATGGCGGTGGGCTTTGCGGCCTTCCAGCTGATCCCCGGCGTGCTGCTGTCCTTCTTCAACGCCTCTGATGAGATGCTCTCCATCGGCACGGTGGCCCTGCGGATCATCTGCTGCTCCTTCCCCCTGGCGGGTTTTGCCATCATTGCCGGCTCTGTTTGCCAGGCCATCGGCAACCCGTTTTACAGCCTGATCGTCTCCGTGTGCCGTCAGCTGGTGGTGCTGCTGCCGGTGGCGTGGCTGCTGAGCCAGGTGGGCCGGCTGGAGCTGGTGTGGCTGGCGTTCCCGGTGGCTGAGGTGGTCTCCCTGACCCTCAGCGCCATCTTCCTGCGCCGGACCATGCGTTCCGCAGCTGCGGCCCTGGATATGGGAGAGCAGGACTGAGCGGATCCATTGCAAAAGCGGCGGAGCCATACCGGCTCCGCCGCTTTTTTTGCTGGGTGTTCAGCCATTGAGATACGTGTCCGGGTCCACCGCGTCCCCGTCCTTGGAAACGGAGAAGTGCAGGTGCGGCCCCTGGGCGGACTCCGCCGGCGCGGTGGTGCCCACAGCGCCGATGACCTGTCCGGCAGTGACGGTGTCCCCCTGTGCCACGGGAGGCATCTCCTGAAGGTTGGCGTAGGTGGTCTGGTAGCCGTCCGCGTGCTCCACCACCACAGTGGTGCCCATCAGCAGATCGTCACTGACGGAGAGCACCGTGCCGCCGGAGGCTGCCAGTACAGAGGTGCCCTCTGCCGCCGCGATGTCTACACCGTCGTGGGTCCGCCAGTCACCCAGCGTTTCGTTGTAGGCCAGCTGGTCTACGGAAAAGGCGGCGACCACCTCTCCTTCCAGGGGCGCCACCACCACCTGGGGAATGGCCGCTACCACCGGCGTGTCATCCAGCACCGGGGCGGGTTCTGCCTCCGGGGGCTCTTCCTCCGTCAGTTCCGCCGGGGAGACGGTCTCCACCGGGTCCTCCGCCGGGATCTCCGGCGCCTGGGCAGTCACTGCCGTCTGGGGAGCCTCTTCCTCCTCCTGGGCGGTCTCCTGGCCGCCGAAGAGCAGAAAATACCCTCCGACGCCGACGGCCAGCAGACAGATGGCCAGCGTTGCGTAAAATCCCACGCCGCTGAGCGCGCCTGTGTGTTTATTTTCCATCATACCCCTCCTCTTGAGTATTGGTCTGCGGGGAGTATGGACGGATTTTCCGGAAATTATACCAAAATCGGGGAATTTGCTGCGCTGGGTTTTCGGGGCAGAAAAAGGTCCCGCCGCGTTTCGCGGCGGGACCTTTTCAAATGTACACTTATGCCTTCCCGGGATTTCCCAGATCCACCCGGAAGTCCCCCCGGGCAGTGGCCTCGGCCCGGCGGCGTTTTTCCGCCGCCAGTGCGTCCAGCATGCCGCCGATGATCTGGTTGGACACCAGAAAGCCCTTGGGGGTCAGGTGCCAGCGGCCCTCTTCCTCCACGGCGTAGCCGGCGGTGCGGCACTCCTCCAGGAAGGGACGGAAGCAGTCGAAACGGCGGCGGAAGCGCCGCTCGAACACCTTGGGATCCAGCCCCTGCACCGTCCGCAGCCCCAGCATCAGCCATTCCGTGTCCCGGTCCAGCGGGGGGATGCTCTCGCTCTCCGAGAGCATGGAAGCGTGGGTCTGCACCCCCCGGATATAGCCCTCCAGGTCCCGGCCGTAGGCGTAGCGGACGCCGCCGAAGTCGGAGTGGGCGCCGGGGCCGAAGCCCACGTACTCCTGCAGGGTCCAGTATTTCAGGTTGTGCCGGGATTCCCGGCCGGGTTTTGCAAAGTTGGAGATCTCATACTGGGCGTACCCCATCTGGGCCAGGAATTCCACTGTCCAGAGGTACATGTCCGCCTGCTCTTCGTCTCCCGGCAGTCCCGCCGTGTCCCGGACGGCAAAGAGGGGCGTCCCCTCCTCCACCTTCAGCCCGTAGCAGGAAAGATGCTCCGGCGCCAGGTCCACGGCAGCGGTGAGGTTGGCTTGCCACTGTTCCATGGTCTGCCGGGGCAGGCCGTAGATGAGATCCAGGGAGAGGTTCTCGAATTTGGCCTTTCGGGCGGCCTCCACGGCGGCGCCCACCTGCTCCCAGGTGTGGACCCGGCCGATGGTCTGGAGCTCGGCGTCGCTGGCGGACTGCATCCCCAGGGACAGCCGGTTGAAGCCTGCCCGCCGCAGGGCGCGCAGTTCCTTCCAGTCCCCGGCGGAGTCGGGGTTGGCTTCCAGGGTGATCTCCGCCTGCTTATCCAGGCGGTACTTCTTCTGGACGGTCTTGAGCAGCTTAATGAGCCGCTTGGTGCCCAGATAGCTGGGCGTTCCGCCGCCGAAGTACACCGTGTCCACCTGGTGTCCGGCGGCAAAGGGGGCGATCTCCGTCAAATGGGCGCACAGCGCGTCGGTATAGTCGTCCATCCGGTCCTCACGGCCGGAGAGTGAGTAAAAGTCGCAGTAGGCGCACTTATGCTTGCAGAAGGGGATATGGATGTAAAGCCCCAAAGGCTTGGGGGCTGGTTTCATAGCGGTTCCTCCCAACGTATGGACATCCTTTTCAGTGTACCGCGCCGAAAGCCGGTTTGCAACGCATATTTTGTCTCCAACGGGGAAACCTAGGGAAAACTTCCAGGAAAAGAGGGATTTCCCATGGAAATGACACCCCAGGAATACCAGAAGTATGTGCAGAGCATGGCGAAGAAGTCGCCCATCGTCAAAGACGTGCTTCTGGCCTTTGTGATCGGCGGGGCCATCTGCGTGCTGGGGCAGCTGATCCAAAACGGCTGGGCCGCTGCGGGCCTCAGCAAGCAGGCCTCCGGCACCGCCACCTCCTGTACGCTGGTGTTCCTCTCCGCCCTTTTGACGGGACTGAACCTCTACAACAAGATCGCCCGTTACGGCGGCGCGGGCACGCTGGTGCCCATCACCGGCTTTGCCAACGCCGTGGTCTCCCCCGCCATCGACTTCAAAAGCGAGGGGTTCATCACCGGCATGGCAGCCAAGATGTTTCTGGTGGCCGGACCGGTGATCGTGTTCGGCACCATCGCCAGCGTCCTCTACGGGATCGCGCTGGTCCTGTTCGATTTGGCGTAACAGGAAGAGGACGACCGGGAAAGCAAAAAAAGGCGGGGATGCGTGCATCCCCACCTTTCATCATTCTTCCGCCGGCGTCCATTGGACCACATTGCCCGGGCCCGCCGTCAGGCTCCGGGCCAGCAGCGCCGCCCGGCTGCCGGTGCCGTCCGACACCGAGACGGTCACGTCGTAGACGTCCCACGGGGTCAGCTCTGCGCTGCCGGTGCAGACGCCGCCGCTGTACGGCGCGTCAAAGGTATGGGGGACGTTGTCCGTCCCGGTGAAGGTGATCTGGTAGGAGCAGCTCTCGTCGGCGATGCCGGGGATAAAGCGGAAATCGAGGCGTTCCTGGGCACTGTCCCAGGAAAAGGACTCCCCTGCCGCGGAAAAGGTGTCCGGCAGGGTGCTCTCCGCAGGGGCGTCCTCCGAGGGCACCAGCGTGCTGCGCTGATACCAGATCCAGACGCCGCCCGCCAGCAAAAGCAGGGCCAGCACCCCGCACAGTCCCTGCCACAGCCGCAGCCGGGGCGAGACACCGGGGGCCGGAGGGACGGACGGTTCCGCCGCAGCGGGAGCCGCCGAGGGGCCGTCGGTGGTCTCCCGGCCGCACAGCGTGTCCAGCGGCAGGTCCAGCGCGTCCGCCAGGGCCAGCAGCTTGGAAAGGTCCGGCGCGGCCTCGCCGGTCTCCCACTTGCTCACCGCCTGCCGGGAGACGCCCAGCCGGGCGGCCAGCTCCTCCTGACTCAGTCCCCGGGCCTTCCGCTCCCGGGAGAGATTTTTGGAAAACTCCATGGTGTCGCCCCCTCTCGTTTGTGCCTCCATCATACCAGAGCGAGGCGGTTGCGCGCAACCAGCCGGGGCTGGAATGGCCGCAACCAGAGATAGCGAATGAAAAAAACGGGCCGGTACACCGTACCGGCCCGTCTGGGCACAGATGAGATTACAGCTCCGCCTTCCACAGACCATGGAGATTGCAGTAGGCATAGACCTCCTTGACCTGCTGGCCCTCCGCCAGGGCGAACACTGCCTCCGGGGCCTCCTCGGGATGGAACCAGTGGATCAGGGCGTCCCGATCGGTGACCACAGCCACCCACTGGATCAGATGCTCGGCAGTCATGGGATGGGTCACGCTGCCCACATGGACCTTCACCAGATTGCCCTCCACCGTCACGACGGGCACGTGCTTTTCAACAGCCGCATCGGTGACGCCGGCCTCCAGGGGCTGCATGTTCTCCCCGCAGCATTGAACGGGGACCTGGGAAGAAGTCAGCTTCGTGATCACGTTGCCGCAGTGCTTGCAGATATAGAACTTCATCATACGATCAAATCTCCTTATTTCCTGTTTTGTCGGGGATGGGTGTTTGTTCTTTCTGATGCTATATTAGTATATCCGGATATTTTAATACATTGCAAATGCAACACTTTTGAAGTTCTTTGGAAAAGATTGCCCAAACAGAGAAAAAGACCTGCCCGTCCGCCCGTGAAAAACGAATCTTCACCACTGGCGGAACCCTTGATTTTCCTGGGGTTTGGGGCGAAAAAAGGAGAGCGGAGAGGTGGGGTATTTTTTGCTTGGTTCCGAAGTTTACATAACAGTGTTGAAAACTCTGTGGAAAATGTTTAAAACTCCACAGGGGGAGTGGATTGAGGGGGTGACGGCCTTGTTATGAGAAATTTTACGCAACAACATTTTTTGAAAAATTCAGGTAAAGTGAGGAGAATGGAGGAGGAATCCCCCGCTTTTTGCCGGAGACTTGAAAGCGCAGCGGCAGCTGTGGTACAATACCTATATATACCTATGTATTAGAAAGTCCCGGCGGGCTCCGCCGGTTCGGAGGACCTATGGCAAGCAAGAAGAACGATTACGGCAATGACAGTATCTCATCGTTAAAAGGAGCAGACCGGGTGCGCAAGCGGCCCGGCGTTATTTTCGGCTCCGACGGACTGGACGGCTGCGAGCACGCAGTCTTTGAGATCCTCTCCAACTCCATCGACGAGGCCCGGGAGGGCCACGGCCGGGTCATCACCCTCACCCGCTTTGCGGACCGCTCCATCCAAGTGGAGGACGCGGGCCGGGGCTGCCCGGTGGACTGGAACGAAAAGGAGCAGCGATACAACTGGGAGCTGGTGTACTGCGAGCTTTACGCCGGCGGCAAGTATGACAACACCTCCGGCGACAACTACGAGTACTCCCTGGGCCTCAACGGTCTGGGCGCCTGCGCCACCCAGTACGCCTCCCGCTACATGGACGTGACCGTCTGGCGGGACGGCTTTGAGTACCGCCTCCACTTCGAGCGGGGCGAACTGGTGGGTGAGCTGGCCAAGACGCCGCTCCCCAAAAGCCAACAGAAAAAGACCGGCACCCGCACCCGCTGGCTGCCGGATCTGGACGTGTTCACCGACATCGCCATCCCGTCGGAGTACTTCACCGACGTCATGAAGCGCCAGGCGGTGGTGAACGAGGGCATCACCTTCCGCTTCCGCAGCGAGACGGCGCCGGGCCAGTTTGAGGAGACGGACTTCCTCTATGAAAACGGCATCATGGACTATGTCCAGGAGCTTGCCGGCGAGGGGACCCTTACCGCCCCCGTGTTCTGGCAGGCGGAGAAGAAGGGGCGGGACCGGGCGGACAAGCCGGAGTACAAGGTCAAGCTCAGCGTGGCCATGTGCTTTTCCAACCGGGTGAACATCATCGAGCACTACCACAACTCCAGCTGGCTGGAGCACGGCGGCAGCCCGGAAAAGGCCACCAAGTCCGCCTTTGTCTCCGCCATCGACAAATATCTTCGGGACCAGGGCAAGTATCAGAAAAGCGAGAGCAAGATCACCTGGGCCGACGTGGAGGACTGCCTGGTCCTGGTGAGCAACAACTTCTCCACCCAGACCAGCTACGAAAACCAGACCAAAAAGGCCATCACCAACAAGTTTATCCAGGAGGCCATGTCGGAATTCCTCCGCAGCAACCTGGAGATCTACTTCATTGAAAATCCCTTTGACGCCGAGAAGATCGGCGAGCAGGTGCTGCTCAACAAGCGCAGCCGGGAAAAGGCGGAGCAGACCCGTCTGAACATCAAGAAGAAGCTCTCCGGCACCATCGACATCGCCAACCGGGTCCAGAAGTTCGTGGACTGCCGCACCAAGGACGTGGACAAGCGGGAGATCTACATCGTGGAGGGCGACAGCGCTTTGGGCAGCGTCAAGCAGGCCCGGGACGCGGAGTACCAGGGCATCATGCCCATCCGGGGCAAGATCCTCAACTGCCTGAAAGCGGACTACGCCCGTATTTTCAAAAGCGACGTCATCACGGACCTCATCAAGGTCCTGGGCTGCGGCGTGGAGGTCCAGAACAAGCACGTCAAGGACGTGGCGGCCTTCGACCTGAATAACCTCCGGTGGAACAAGGTGGTCATCTGCACCGATGGCGACGTGGACGGCTTCCAGATCCGTACCCTGGTGCTGACCATGCTCTACCGCCTGACCCCCACCCTGATCCGGGAGGGGTACGTCTACATCGCCGAGACTCCCCTCTTTGAGATCAACTGCGGCGGCAAGACCTGGTTTGCCTACTCCGACAAGGAGAAAAACGACATCGTCAAGGAGCTGGAGGGCAAGAAGTACAAGATCGACCGCTCCAAGGGCCTTGGCGAGAACGAGCCGGATATGATGTGGCTGACCACCATGAATCCTGAGACCCGGCGGCTGATCCGGGTGATGCCGGAGGACGCCGCCCGCACGGCGGAGGTCTTTGATCTCCTCCTGGGCGACAACCTGCAGGGGCGCAAGGACCACATCGCGGATAACGGCTACAAATATCTGGAGATGGCGGACATTTCGTAAGCAAAAGACAGATACTGGCGCCATGCGATGTGGTCCGCGACCGAGCGGGAGCGAGGGAGCCGCGCGTGAGCGCGTTTTGAATCGACCAGCCGCCGCTGCGGCATCCGGGCCGCGAAGCGGCAGGGATGCCACATCGCGGATAACGGCTACAAGTATCTGGAGATGGCGGATATTTCGTAAGGAGATAAGCGACATGTTTGAACCCGCTGCGGAAGATACTTGGATAATGTGTGTCTTCGTGGTATTGGTTGTAATTATTGGATTTGGTGTATATAGAAGGATAAACTATGTAAAACAAACAAGCAGTATATATGCAAATTTGCTCCGATTAAATTCTAGGTATCATTTTCATGGTGAAATATTGAGAGAATACCGAATTGATGAAGCCGTGCCAGCAAAATCAAGGTTTGATAACTTTAACTTTGATACTGCGCTAGATAGACACATTTCCGCAAATTTGGATTATTACCTGGACTTATTAAAAAAAATTTATGCAAACCAGCAGGGGTACCGACAGTATACACGAGAAGTGGATAATGTGATTAGGCAAGATTCGGTAAAACTGCATGAGGTAAAAAAAGACTTTTTGTACTCAAAAATCGAAGCACATATTTGCAAAAAGTGCAAGTTGCATCCTAGATTGACCACTTGTCTTTTGTATTCTGTAAGTTATTCAAGTCCAAAAGGAAAAAATCAATATCACAAAGAACATTTATATTCGTTGCAAGATGTCCAAATGCATTATGAACAAGTACTCCAAACTCAAAAACATCTTACAGACGAAAAGAGACGCCGCCAAGCCGAAAGAGCTAAAATGTCCCCCTCTTTGAGGTATAGCGTACTGAGGAGAGATCACTTTCGATGCCAGATATGTGGGGCTACACAGAGCGATGGCGTAAAACTACATGTAGACCATATTGTCCCGATTGCTAAAGGTGGAAAAACAGAATTAGACAATTTGAGAACTCTTTGCGATAGATGTAACTTGGGCAAAGGAAGTCAATCAGAGTAATTGACAGCTTTTCATCATATTCCCGGAGGCATCTCCATGTAGATCCTGTTTGATAAACGCTCCCGCGATGTGCGGGCAACGGAAAAGGAGGAATCGGTATGAAACGCATGCTTTCCCTGGTGCTGTCCCTGATTTTGGCTTGGTCCCTTACCATCCCCTCGCTGGCGGCGGAGGATCTGGATCCGCCGCTTTGGCAGCAGATGGGCTTTTCCTCCCGGGAAGAGTGCATTACATATGTCTATGGGAATGAAGATGCCTATGAGCAGGCGGTGCAGGAGGCCCTGGAACGCCAGCAGTGGGAGGACGCCATGGCCGCTGACATTGCGGCCTTTGATCCGGACGCCTACTGGGAATCCGACGAGTGCCAGTACAGCTGGTTCTATGACTCCAAGGAGGAGTTCATGGAGGAATGGTTCCTGGAGACGGAAGAGGAGTTCCGGGACGTGATGCTGGAAGATTGGCTGGATCAGCAGTGGGATGCCTACTGGCAGGAGACGCTGGTGGACCGGACCCGGGCGGAGCTGGGAGCTCCCGCGGGCCAGACCGGCGTGATGCTGGACGGCACGTACCTCTCCTTCCCGGGGAGCGCCGCACCGGAAGTGGTCAACGGCTGCACCATGGTGCCCTGCGGCCCGCTTCTGACGGCCTTCGGCGGAACGGTCAGCCACACGGGCAGTGATGTGACGTGTACGCTGGACGGCGCCGTTTACCGCCTGCGCAGCGGCAGCGATACCATCACCGTCACCGCCGCTGACGGAACGGTCTCCGAGATCCCGCTGGGGGTGGCCTGCTATGAGAAAAACGGCGCCACCTATCTGGCGCTGCGTCCGTTTGCCGAAGCCATGGGCTGCGATGTCATGTGGGACAGCACCTTCCAGACCGCGGTGCTGCTGCGGCGGGACAAGGTGATCGCCCAGCTGGATGAGCAGTTTACGCTCATCAATCAGATGTTTGCGGCCATGGAGTACGATGCGTCCAAGAACTACAAGACCGTGGCGCGGATGGATGCCAAGCTCACCATGCTGGATTCCATCAACGGAGACAAGCAGTATCCCATGGATGCGGATGTGGAGATGCTGCAAAGCGGCGGTACTGTGAATTTGAAACTCACCATGGACCTCTCTGCCCTGCTGGAGATCCCGGGCGCGCTGGATGGGATGGACCCGCTGTCTGCCGCGGCGGTGAAGGGGCAGCTGCGGAACGTGAAGATGGAGATGATCTATGACGCAGAGGGCGGCACCCTGTACCTGAAGATGCCGCTGCTGGCCCAGCTCACCGGCGGGCAGCTGGACGAGGACAGCTGGATCGCCTTCCCTGCGGCAGATCTTACCCAGATGCCCGTGGGGACCAGCGCCACCATGGGAGCGGTCCTCTACCAGAGCATGCGGCAGCAGGTGGAGCTCATGTCCAGCTTTGGACCCTATTATTTTGAGGGCATGATCACCCCCGCCATGCTGTACCGGGAAGTGTTTGTCAGCGCAGAAGAGGCGGCGGCCTACCTGGGAGATGACTGCTTTGAAGCCAGCGGCGGATACAGCGTCCTCCATTACGACGAGGAGGATTACAACGCCTATCTGGAGTCCGAGTACGGTGAGGGCTCCGCGGAGTACCTCAGCGAGTTTGAGCAGCTGGAGATGGAGCTGAAGGTCGCCCGTTCGGGTGCGGCCACCTTCCGGGTGCTGATGCAGACCAAGGACCAGGGGATGTACTCCCCCGCTATGCTGCTGGACATCAGCGGCAGCCAGAGTCCCACCCGTGTGGACCTGAGCATGCTGATGAAGCTGAAAAACCAGTTCAATCTGGAACTGACCTATACCGGCAATACCACCGAAACCGACCAGAAGCCCAACACCGCTCCTCCGGCGGGAGAGACGGTGATCGACCCCTATGAATCCTATATGGTGCCGGAGCCTGTGGCGGCGTGAACCGCCGCCCGGCTCCGTGCCGGAACCGAAATCTGATAAGGAACGAGACAACCTATGCCGAAGAAAAAACAGAGCGACGAAACCAAACCCAAAGTAAATAACCCCAACGTGATGGGGCTGCACGCGGCGGTGGTAGAGCAGCCCATCACCGACACGCTGGAGCTCAACTACATGCCCTATGCCATGAGCGTCATCGTCTCCCGGGCCATCCCGGAGATCGACGGCTTCAAGCCCTCTCACCGCAAGCTCCTCTACACCATGTATCAGATGGGACTTTTGACCAAGCCCCGCACAAAGTCCGCCAACATCGTGGGCCAGACCATGAAGCTCAATCCCCACGGCGACGCGGCCATTTATGATACCATGGTGCGCCTCTCCCGGGGCTACGGGGCGCTGCTGACCCCCTTCGTGGATTCCAAGGGCAACTTCGGCAAGTGCTATTCCCGGGACATGTCCTGCGCGGCGCCCCGGTACACAGAGGCCAAGCTCACCCCCATCTGCGCGGAGCTGTTCCGGGACATCGACAGCGATACCGTGGACTTTGTGGACAACTACGACAACACCATGACCGAGCCTACGCTGCTGCCCACCACGTTCCCCAACATCCTGGTCTCCGCCAACAGCGGCATCGCCGTGGGCATGGCCTCCCAGTTCTGCGGCTTCAACCTCAAGGAGGTCTGCGAGACCACCATCGCCTATCTGAAAAACCCGGACTGTGACCTGACGGAAACCCTGCTGGCGCCGGATTTCCCCACCGGCGGCGAGCTGATCTGCGACCCGGACGCCCTGCGGGAGATCTATGAGACTGGCCGGGGCAGCGTCCGGGTCCGGGCCAAGTACCGGTATGTCAAAGCGGAAAACCTCATCGAGATCTACGAGATCCCCTACTCCACCACCGTGGAGGCCATTCTCGACAAGGTGGCGGAGCTCATCAAGGCCGGCAAGGCCAAGGAGATCGCCGACATGCGGGATGAGACGGACCTCTCGGGCCTCAAGCTTGCCATCGACCTCAAGCGGGGTGTGGATCCGGACAAGCTCATGACCAAGCTCTATAAGCTCACCCCCCTGGAGGACGCCTTTGCCTGCAACTTCAACGTCCTCATCGCCGGGATGCCCCGGGTGCTGGGGGTGCGGCAGGTGCTGGAGGAGTGGACCGCCTGGCGCACGGAGTCCGTCCGCCGGCGGACCTTCTTCGTCATGAACCAGAAGAAGGACAAGCTCCACCTGCTCAAGGGCCTCAAGCGGATTTTGCTGGACATTGACAAGGCCATCAAGATCATCCGGGAGACGGAGGAGGAAACCGAGGTCATCCCCAACCTGATGATCGGCTTCGGCATCGACCAGACCCAGGCGGAGTACGTGGCGGAGATCAAGCTGCGCAACATCAACAAGGAGTATATCCTCAAGCGGGTGCAGGAGACCGCCACCCTTCAGGACGAGATCGCGGACCTGGAGGACATCGTGGCCGATCCCCGGCGGATCCGGAAGATCCTGGTGTCGGAGCTGACGGAGGTGGCCAAGAAATACGGCGAGCCCCGCCGCACCTCCATCGTCTACGGACATGAGATCCAGGTCTATCAGGAGGAGTCCGAGGTGGAGGACTATCCCGTCCATGTCTTCCTCTCCCGGGAGGGGTACTGCAAAAAGATCACCCCGGCCTCCCTGCGGATGAGCAGCGAGCAGAAGTACAAGGAGGGCGACGGCCTGCTCCAGACCTTTGAGACCACCAACAATGCGGAGATCATGTTCTTTACCGATCACTGCCAGGTCTACAAGACCCGCCTGAGCGAATTTGACGACACCAAGGCCAGCGTCCTGGGCGATTACCTGCCGGCAAAGCTGGCCATGGACCCCGGCGAGAACGTGATCTACGCCGTGCTGCCGGGCCCGGATTACGCGGGGGCGCTGCTGTTCTTCTTTGAAAACGGCAAGGCCGCCCGGGTGGAGATCAAGTCCTATCAGACTTCCTCCAACCGCCGCAAGCTCACCAGCGCCTATTCCGACAAGTCTCCCCTGCGGTGCATCCGTCGCATCGACGCGGACTGCGAACTGGCGGTGTACTCCACGGAGCCCCGGGTGCTGATCTTCCACACGGCGCTGCTGGCGCCCAAGACCACCCGTACCACCCAGGGAGTGGCGGTGATGACCCTCAAGCCCAAGTACCGTCTGGACACCGTCAAGGCCCTGGAGGAGACCGCCATCACCAATCAGAGCCGCTACCGGGTGCGGGCCATTCCTGCGGCGGGGGCCCTGCTGCGGGAGGCGGACTCCGAAGAGCAGCAGATCGGTCTTCTGGAGTAAGAGGCGCTGCGGAATATGAAAAAGTATTTGAAATCCTATGCCATCGTGGCGCTGGGGTCCGTGATCTTCGCACTGGCCTTTGACTGGTTTTTTGCACCCAATCAGGTGGCCATGGGCGGCATCACGGGCCTGGCCCAGGTCATCAATGCCCTGGTGCCCTGGCTCAGCGTGGGCGTTCTGGCCTTCGTGCTGAATGTTCCGCTGTTTCTCGCAGGCTGGAAGTATATCGGCTTTCACCTGCTGGCCTCCTCCCTCTTTTCCATGCTGGTGAGCTCCGTGGCCATCGACGTCATCGCCGCGGTGTATGCCTTCCCTGCCATGGATCCCATGCTGGCGACGCTGTGCGGCGGCGCGCTGATGGGCCTGGGGCTTGGGATCGTGTTCTCCCAGGGCGCCACCACCGGCGGAACGGACGTGGTGGCCAGGCTTTTGAAACTGCGCATTCCCTGGCTCCCCATGGGGAAGCTGATGCTGGTGCCCGACTTTGTGGTGCTTGCGCTGGCGGCGGTGGTGTTCGGCGGCCTGGAGGCGGCGCTCTACGGCGCCGTGGGGCTGTTTGTGGCCACCCGGGTGATGGATACCGTGCTCTACGGCCTGGATACCTCCAAGGTGGCCTACATCATCTCCGATGAGTGGAAGGCTGTGTCGGACATGCTGATGGGAGATCTGGACCGGGGCGTGACGCTTTTGCAGGGTGAGGGCGGCTATACCGGCACAGCGAAAAAGGTGCTGCTGGTGGCGTTCAAGCAAAAGGAAATTGTGGACATCAAGCGGCGGGTCCATGACATCGATCCCGACGCGTTTATGATCGTGTGCGACGCCCACGATGTGCTGGGCGAGGGGTTTGGAAATTACCGGAAGGAGGACATCTGAAAGATGACGGATTTTGCAAAAGTGGAACAGAACCTGACGGCGCTGGGGTATACGGTGAAGACCTTTGCCACCGGCGCGGAGGCGGCGGCCTACCTCAATGGCGCCATCGACGGCACCACGGTGGGCATCGGCGGCTCCATGAGCGTGCAGCAGCTGGGATTGTATGATCTGCTGGCTTCTCATAACGAGGTGCACTGGCACTGGGTGAACGGTCCTGCGGAGCGGGAGCAGGCGGCCGGAACGCAGGTGTATCTGACCTCCGTGAACGGCCTTGCGGAGACCGGGGAACTGATCAACATCGACGGCGCCGGCAACCGGGTGGCCTCCACCCTGTACGGCCACAAGAAGGTCTATTTCCTGGTGGGCCGGAACAAGCTGGCGCCTACCTACGATGAGGCACTGTGGCGGGCACGGAATATCGCCGCACCCAAGAACGCCCAGCGGCTGCAGAAAAAAACCCCCTGCGCCGTCAAGGGAGATCGCTGCTACAACTGCAAGAGTCCGGAGAGGATCTGCCGGGGCCTGGTGGTCCTCTGGGGCCCCATGATGGGCATGGAGGCTGAAGTGATTCTGGTGGACGAAGACCTGGGCATGTGACCGGCGGCTGCCGGCGGGCTTGCCCGAAACGGAAAGGAGGCTGCGTTTCATGAAGCTGCGGATGCTGCCGGCGCTGTGCGCCGTGCTACTGCTGCTGACGGGATGCGCCTCCCTGCTGGAGCGCACCTACACGTCTGTGGAGCCCCATTCCAGCAAATTCTGGGAGAGCGAGGCCGCCGGCACGCTGCGGGCGGAGAACTACCAGGACATCGTCAACGATCTGCTGCTGCTCATCGGGCAGCACACGGAGACCGCCACGCTGCGCCTTTATAATTACAGCGACGATCTGACAGTGGCGGAGACCCTGGAGCAGGCCGCTGCGGAGGTCCAGCAGGAGACCCCCATGGGGGCTTATGCGGTGGAGTATATCACTTCCTCCAGCCAGTCCCAGCGGGGATATTATGAGATCAGTCTGCAGATCGGCTACCGCCGGACATCGGAGCAGATCCAGGCAGTGGTCAACGCCACCAGCACGGAGGCGCTGCCCAGCCTGCTGGAAGCGGCGCTGGATGAAGAGCGCTCAGAACTGGCGGTCCGTATCGGGTATTGGGGCCAGGACAGCCGGGCCCGGGTGGAGGAGATCGTGGCGGAGATCCGCAAACAGCGGGGGCTGGAGCAGACGCCCGCCTGGACCGTTTCCTACTACCCGGCAGATGGAGAGGTGGGACTGATCGAATTCCTGCTGGTCCCCCAGAATCAAGCGGCATAGCAGCTGTGTTTCCGGAAATTTCAAATTTTACGTGAAACCTACTTGACATATGGGAGATGCTGTGCTATTCTAAACATTGCCGACAAGCTGCCGGTGTGGTGGAATTGGTAGACACAGGGGACTTAAAATCCCCCGGTAGCGATACTGTACCGGTTCGAGCCCGGTCACCGGCACCACAAAAGTGTATATCGCGGAGTAGAGCAGTTGGTAGCTCGTCGGGCTCATAACCCGGAGGTCGCAGGTTCGAGTCCTGTCTCCGCAACCATAAAACCGCTGATTTCTTACGAAATCAGCGGTTTTCTTTTTCAAAAAGTTCTGAAAATCAACTTGTGATGCAATTGCCTTTTCCGGCGTGATGCGTGTGATGCTGTTTTTCCATTTTTCAAAATTCTTCTGATGCAGATCGACATCAGAACTTCATGTGCAGGGAAAACGATGCCGAAGGTGCATCTTCCTCCTGCGTCTGAGTAGCTGCTGTAGGAGCCGCAGCATCATACAGTGTGTCCAACCGCTCCATGCTCTCGCGTTTATGATCGTCCAGCGCATGCCCATACTTGTCCAGGGTAATAGATGGGTTCGCATGGCCCAGGAGCCGGGAAAGCGTTACTACGTCCATTCCTTGCTCCAGCGCCCGGGTGGCAAAGGTATGCCGCAGGCTGTGAAAATTTGCATCGGCAATTCCTGCCTGGCGGACGCAGCGTTTGAAAAGATCCTGATATGTACGAGGCTCATATGGTTCCCCGTTCTCTTGGCAAAACACATAGCCCTCTCGATTATATCCTGGGTTTTCCTCCATGATTGCCATTTGTACATCATGGTAATATTGGAAATCTTCAAACAGACTGCTCATCATATAGACAGTTCGGAGGGAATTGTCAGTCTTCGTACTTTTAACGGTTTTCACGCTGGTGGAGGCACGAATGGAATCGTCAAAATTTGGCAGACGGTTTCTTGTCTCACAAACTCGGAATACGCGCTTATCCATGTCGACATTTTCCCAACGGAGACCGCACAGCTCCCCAATCCGTAGCCCGGTAAACAGATCGAAGATGATTCCAAAGGCCGCAGGTTCCGGTGCCCGTTTGGCCGCATCCATCAGGCGTCCTTGTTCATTTCTAGAAAGTACCCTCATTTCTACCTTCCGCATTTTGGGAAGCCGGACTCCCTCAATGGGGTTTTCCGCCATTACCTTATTCTTTACCGCCTGGTCAAACGACAGGTGCAGCATATTCCGAATATTGGTGAGCGTCTTTGGTGCCAGACCTCCGTCCCCTTTCTGGTTTCCATGCTGTCCACGCTCCAAAAAGAAATCCTGCAATTCATCCACTGTCAATGTATTCATATAGCTGTTTCCCAGCTGCGGTTTGACGTGAACCCTGATATACATTTCGTAGCTACAATAAGTGGAGAGTTTAATGGATGGCTTGGCATATTTTTCAAGCCATCGATCCATCCACTCGCCAACTGTCATAATCTCACCGGATGGCCGGCTACCTTGTACTACAATGGTGCTTCTCTTTTGAGCGGCCAGGGCCTCCATAAATACTTTTGCATCCGCCTTGCGGGGGAATCGCTTTGTTTTTCGCTTTCCCCCCTCCTGATATTGGTACACCCAGCTTTTATCCTTTGCCTGATAGAGGCTACCAGTGCCCTTTTCGCGTTTCACAGCAGATCATCTCCCATCTGTTTCGATTGAGCCCATAGCTTCAGACGCTCCCTGGAAAAAATAACGCGTCTGCCTACCCGCAGGCATGGAATCACCCCTTGGGCAGACAGACGATAGATCGTAGCTCGAGAAACCGGAAGCACGTGCAGAAGCTCTTCTACTGAGAAGAAATCCGGCAAATCATCCAGTGAAATCACGGATGGTTGTCTGGTGGAAATGAACACACTACATCCTCCTCTATCTCGCAATTCTAGTTCATACAGTTCCTGCACGCTGCAATATTTCACAGCGCACAGGAACTGCATGATCTTTGCGTTGATCACGCAGTTCTCTTATTTGGTCTCATTTATTTCTCATAGCCCGAAACCGTAGGCTGCAAACTGGTATGCGTTGGCGCGCATCACGGGAGTTCCACCCCTCCGGGGATCGCCCGGAGCTGCCGAAGCAGGAGTACCATTATAAAGCTGACGGGATCATCGCATAGGGCAGTCTGCCATAGAAGGCCCTGCAAACGAATGGGTACGCGCTCGCTGCCTTCTTTCGCTCGCTTTATGGAGTAGTTTCACTCCACAGGCAGGTCTTGGCGCATTCGCCGCTACTGCTGTGCTCCGTTTTCGGGAGCCCCGCCAGCTGATGTATCCAGCTGCTGCTGATTCAATTTTCCAAGGTACACAGGATCTACTTATATTGCTGTAAAATCCTGAATCAGAGCAAATTGTGCGAGAATGCTTCTCATAATCTTAGCATCTTCTTTGTCAAGCGTCTTAAGAAGACGCTTTAGCAAGTCTGTTTGTTGGTGAGACAAATACTTTCGATTCAAATGGAACCAATCCTCAACATAGACACCGCCGTAGTGCCCACGCTCTGTCCTAAGCGGATACATACATGAAAGCGATAAAATATCCCTCCGGATGGTACTCCGTGATACGCCAAACTGTTCTGCAAGGTGATTTATCGTATCGTGTCTAATTCTGCACAGGACTTCAAGAATTGCAGTTTGCCTTTCCGAGGACGTCATTTGAATCCACACCCTATTTGCTCTGTGTCTTGGAGTGTATAGGGCAAATGGTCCATAAAATGAGCCATTTGAAGGACTCTATTAAAAAAATATCGTTTTCAACAATATGTGCTGAACAATGTGGTCCATTTTACACAACTCCCAACCAGAGATCACTCTGCATAGGGAACACTGGGAAAGGTACTTTGTAACCTGTCGTGATATATAAAACAAAAGCAACGATGTCAAGAAGTTTTCTTCCTGACATCGTTGCTTTTTCTTGCTTATGTATGAGATTTGGCAAAATATCTAGATAGTCTGGTCTACTTTTTCCTCTCGTTCCTTCATTGCTCTCAGAGCCTTCCGTTTTGCACGAACAATGGCCATACGCACATTATTTGGTGGTATTTTTAGATCCTCTGCGATTTCCTTACCGCTTTTATTTAGTATATATCGCGCACTCAATAAATATTTCGTGTTTTCATCCAGAGTATCCCATACGAGAAGGAGATTTGCCATCTGCTCCTTTTTAATAATGAAATCCTCTGTGTTATATTGGGAAGCCGTATTTTCTGGTTCAACCTCAACAAAGAACGAGGATTTGTCATCCCGGCAATGGTTAAAAGCTGTATGGCGGGCTGCCTTACAAATATAGGCAATCAATTGATGTTCCGACAGTTTTCGGAGAATATCAATTCGATCAATTAGTTTTACCAGAACAGATTGCATGAGATCTTCTGTATCCCAGCGATTATGCGTTATTTCTAGAATCTCTTTATACAGTAATAAATGATATTTCATATAGAGATTCGTCATAAATGCACGGTCATCATCGTCTTCAATTGCCAGAATCAAATAAGGAATCATTGAAATCACCTGGTTTGCGAAGCTGTGCCACTGCGCTTTTGCACCGAGGCACAGAAATGGACATTAGAAAGAATCAAATAACAGGCATTCCGACGATCCTCCGGAAGATCCTGCATTAACTCAACTAACTCATGGACAGATATATGATCATTAAAAGGCTCCATAAGAAAATCGGGGGGAAGGTTATAGGGAGTTCTGCCCAACAAATAATCAGTGGTTACATGAAAAAAATCCGCCAGCTGCAAGATTCTTTCAGCGTTAGGAAGATTTACACATCGCTCATAACTGGAGATTGTACTCCCGGCAACATGGAGCTTCTGGCCAAGTTCCTCCTGCGATAACCCTCTGTCATTTCGCAGTTCGGCCAAAATTTCTCCAAACTGTGCCATTGTAATCGCCCTCCGTTTTCGAATTACGTTCATTATAATAGTTTGTCGGGCAAACTCTGTAATATTACATTATAAATCTAATTTTGTGTTGTTTTTTTGGATTTTCTATATTAACATTGTAGAAACCTAGATGCAGCATGTAAAAACACATCCTTGCAACAGTCTAGGGATTTATTTTTGCGTTGCAAATACAAATCTAAAGTGTTTTATCAATATAGCACCCAAAGGGAGGAACATTATTGTGGGGCATGATAGTAATGTAAGAAGTGAGTTGCAAGAGAAAGAATTTTTTGAGAATATATATAATCGTTACAAGTTTCTCATGTACCAAACAGCACGGCACTATACTTCCAATCAAGCTGATTTAGAAGATATCATGCAGGATTCTGTTGAGAGATTACTTCGTAAAACTCACAAACTTATGGCCATTCCCGGTTGCGCATTGGCTGCCTATATTGTTTATACTGTTAGAAGCGTTGCAATTAATCTAAAACGGCATCAGAGTGTTGTGATGCAACATTCGATTCCTTTGGATGTTAGTGAACAGGATACATATGAAAGTCCCCACCTATCTCCCGACAAGATAGTAGAAAAGTTAGATGCCAAGAAACAATTAAGTTTACTGTGGGATAAACTACCAGAAGAAGATCAGGATCTCCTATATCGGAAATATATTGCAGAACAGACAGATGATGAACTTGCCGAAATCTTTCATTGTAAAAAAGAGAGCATTCGAATGAAGCTGACCCGAGCGAGACGGAAAGCTATGAAGTTATTAGAACAGGAGGCAGACTTTCTTGACAAGGCTTGATTATCTGCAGGATCAGTATGAAGATGCATATTTCGCCCTGCTCATGCACGAGGTTGCGGAGCAGGAGGGGGTACGCCTAGAAAAGCTGAATGAGGAACTCCAAAATGATCCTGCCGCAGCGGTCCCCGAGGAAATTGACCGAAAGTGTTTGAAAACGATTGATCGCTACTTTGCCCAAAAGAGGCATGCGGGATATTGGCGAACTTCCCAAAAAATCCTGGGCCGCGTTGGTATTGTTGCGGCCATCATCATGCTTTTATTTACGACCGCATTTGCACTGTCAGAGGAATTCCGGGTCACTGCGCTTAATCTTTTGATCACCATCGAGGAGAAGTACACCGAGCTGCACATGGAAGAGGCGGAAGAGACTACAGCAGATTCCGCTTCTGTAACAGCTGACACCAGCACAGGCTCTGATTACTTCGATGATCTGGAGATCGGATGGATGCCAGAGGGATACATCTGCACCGTTAACTCTCCCAATAGCGTGTATGGGTTTGAAAATGATTCTGGCGATGCATTTGTAATCGATCGGGTCAGCGGAACTACAGAAAGGAGCGTTGACACGGAAAATGCCGAAAGCATTGAGAATATTGTTATAAACGGTCTTGAAACCTTGCGTGTTACAAAACAAGGATGCATCAACACGATTATGATGGACACCGAGCACGGAATTTTTATTAGGGTTTGGACTTCTGCAGGAATATCCCCGGAAACGAATCAGAAAATTGCAGAAAATATAAAATATATTGGGTGATCAGTGGTTGCAAATTCTCCTTTTTGTGTTTTGTTTTATAGGGACCACTTTAAAACAAAGAAGGAGATAATAAAATGAAACTCACCGTATTGAGAAGGCTGTCATGTTTTATGTGTGTCGTTGTTATGCTATGTTGTACCTCTACACAAGCGGCAGCGCCCCAGCATCAGGATTACGACATACCGCAGATTGTACCGCTGTATGTTCATCTTCAAATATTTGATGTTAAGTTGACGATTGAAAACGGAGTCGCTACTTGCAAAACCATGGTACAGTCAATCTCACCCAGTGATTCTATAAATGTTGACATTAACCTTCAACAGAAAAAATCTTCCTGGAGCACCATTAAAGACTGGAATGAATCCGATATATGGATAGTTGATTTTGACGAGCCTTGGTATGTAGTATCTGGCTACGACTATCGCCTAGTTGTTACGGCAACCGTTACCAATTCCGCCGGATCTAAGGTGGAAACTGTAACCAAGTATTCTAGCATTGTCTCATACTAACTACTGAAAAAGTTCAGGGTCAACTGGCCCTGAACTTTTTCCATTTTTATGTTGCAGATTTCCTATCATGCGTGTTCTATTAAGTGAAAGCAGTTTTGGAAAGGCGGTGATTCCAATGGGTAACTGTGTCTATCCCAGCCAACCCATACCACAAATATTTTAAAAACAAAGGAGATCGAATTATGAAAAAAATGTTTGCCATGATGTTGAGCATCGTTATGTGCCTGACTCTGTCGATCCCCGCCTTTGCGGCTGACCGCGGCAAGGAACCCATTCGCCTGGAAAAGGGTGAAAGCATCACTATTGGTGATGTGACGATCTCTGTTAAGGAAAACACCGAAGAATCGATGCCTGCCACTCGGGCTGCCACGTATTACTACTTCCGCAATTACGAGCACAACAGCTCGGCGTATTTTGACCGCGCTGTTACCTGCGTAGGGAGTCGCGGCAATATCGTGACCATGACTCTCGATAACGGCATGGGGCAGCGGGACGTCATCTGGCAGTTCGTTGCCCTTGGCGAAGTTATTGAAGCCTACGTAGAAATGGGCGATGATGAGCGAATTGAAGTCACCACTGAAGACCCCGACGGTTTCAGCGGTGATGTGGAATGGAGCATTTACCCCACTGACGGCGGGACGATGCATTTCATTTACAACATGTACCAGTATTGGGGCTGAGTACAGTATCAACTAAAACCACAGAAGGAGCAAACTTATGAGAAAATATGGGCCATTTGTTCTGGGAATGATCACGATGGCGCTGCTGGTCTCTGTCGTTCAAAGCGCAGCAGCTACATCCGAGCAGGTAAGGTTTAATACCGCCGGAATTGCACTCTTTGGTGAAGAAAAGGTCGCAGCGGGCGAGACCTATACCGCTCCCAACGGACAGAAAGTTCCCTCCGTGATCACCTATATTGATGAGACCGGCGGAACCACTAACTACCTGTCCGTTCGCCAGATTTCCGAGTTGTTTGATGCGAAAATTTCTTGGAATGCGCAAGAAAACCGTGTGGAGATTGCTCCGCCGCCGAGTCTCACGGGTGATGACATTGAGGGTCAAAAGGAGAGCGACGGGCCACTGCAGAGCACACTGAACCCCACAGCTCCGGTTCTCGGAACGAAAGCAGGCCCATTTACCGAAGTTGATCCCAATACTGTGGACATGACAATGCCTACTGGCACTCTGCTGGACGAGGCAAAGATTCAGTCTGGAACGGGTTACTCCACCGAGGGTCTGTTCTATCCAACCGACGGAAACCACGTTGTCTTTAAGGTTACAAACAATGGTACAGAAACGCAGGCTGTTTTCGTTGGTCGGCCTTACACGGTTGGTTGGGGATTCGATAAATTCACAACCGTGAATCTTGCTCCTGGCAAGACACTCATCCGGGCCTTTTATATCTCCGACGATGCCGAAGAACTTCAGAGCACATTGAGCTTTAGTGTCTACAGCATCGAGTCCGCTGGCAACACGGATATTACCGTCTCCCTCCAGCAATTTGACTGAATCAACTCGAATCAAGCATCTTTACTGAGCCCCTCGGGAGAATCCCGAGGGGCTCAGATCCTTTTATGTATTTTCTCAGCGAATAGCAATCTGTATCTTCTGACTTTACAAAATCCACTCGATTTCTCTCTTTATATTGTATATAGGCGTGTGTAAATAGCATTTTTATTACTTGAGGGGGCATTACGAAGTGGATATTCTCATTAAAATCAGAAACGTGATTCTATTCTTATTTGGAAATGAAAATACGAACATTCTTTTTGCTCTTATGGCCTTAACGGTACTCGATTATATAACAGGGGTTTGTGTTGCAATCCGCAACAAAACACTTTCAAGTGCCATTGGAGCAAAGGGGATTGCCAATAAGGTTGTTGTATTCGTCTTAGTCTCATTGAGCAACATAATCGGTACTTACTTTTTACAGGCAGGCAGTGCCTTGGAGGCTCTCACCATTCTTTTTTACTGTTCCAATGAATCAATTAGCATTTTAGAGAATGCCTGTAAAATTGGTATACCCATACCAGAAAAACTCAAGAACGTACTAGAGGAATTAAAAGGGAATAACATGTAAATATGCATTACATGAGAGCCGTTTTTAATTTTGTGATGGCCTTTTTCTTTATTTGGTTAATATTTTGCCGGCTTACATTTTGCTGCTTGGCAATCTCAGCTATTGACTTTCCTTCCTCATAGATTGCGATCAAAATAGCTTGCTCTGTATCTGTAAGGATACCTTTCGGTATGTACAATGATAGAGGCTGTTCATCATAAGCGGCATTATCAAAAAAGAGTTTATTCTTTTGGCTGGGAGTCATATCCTCTAGGGAAACGCTCTTTGGGTGTTCTTCAATGATGGATTTGAGTATTCTTGAGTAATCTCTATATATTGTTGTGGCAATATAATTTACAATTGCTCCTTCACTTGTCGATCTTAGTTTTGAAATTTGAAATTCTTTTATTTGTTCAATAAGTTCTACAGTTAAATCATCTGTTGCATCTTCATATCCTAATTTCCTTCCGTATTTTCTTAGCAGTGGGTTAAATCTTCGAATAATGGTCATCATGGCATCTTGATTTCCGTCCTGAGCATTCCTGATTTCATCTAAAAGCATAAACATGCTCCTTTGCCCGTTTCGAGAAAAGGAGCAAATTTTACTTAAAAATGTAAATCAAAGAATACTCATATAGGATAAATTATCCTTACGAATACCGACACTATTCTTCTGAAATTGCAACGCCATTTTTCCAATTCATGGTGTCCTTTAACCAACAATTACTAAGACAAATAACTCAAATAGGCTGGTAGCAGATTTCCTGCTACCAGCCTATTTGAATTGACAAAAAAATTCACAGAAATGAGTTGCATATTCTCGGTTAAGGTGTTTTATATATAAGAACTTTGTGAACCCTATATTGATATGGGGTCTAGATAAAATTATATTGCTTTTTGAATATGACCCTAGTCTTTAATAATAGTACTATTCAGCAGTATATCTGCGTTCCTACCGTCATTCAGTACCAAAATATTATTTTCTATGCTTTTACGTCTTTATGAAAAATACCATCAACAGCTCTTGTATCTATTTTTCGGCGTACTGACAACCATCGTCAACTATGTGAGCTTTGCTGTTGCGCTCTGGCTGCTGGGGACAAGCGCCACGCTTGTGGCCAATGCAGTGTCTTTTGTTCTGGCGACGGCGTTTGCTTATGTGACCAACAAGCGCTTTGTATTTCGGGCTCCCAGCTGGAGCCCATCTGTCATTGCCCATGAATTTGCGGCGTTTACGGGGGCCAGGCTCTTTTCCTTTGCTCTGGAGGAGCTGGGATTGCTGATCGGCGTCCAAGGGCTGGGCGTGGCACGGTATGAATGGCTTGGGATCAACGGAGTGTTGATTCTCAAAGTCATTCTTTCGTTCCTATCGGTACTCCTCAACTATCTTTTCTCACGTTATTGGATCTTCCGCAAAAAGTAAGGTGATTTCCCATGACCCAAAAGCGGGTTTTACTGATTATTCCTGCCTATAATGAAGAACAAAACATCGAGGCCACCATCCGCCAGATCACGGCATATCCCAAGCAGGAGCGATATGTGCTGGACTACATCGTCATTGACGACGGTTCCACCGACCGCACCGGCGAGATCTGCCGGCAGAACCGGTATCCCTGCGTCCACCTGGTGCAGAACCTGGGGATTGGCGGCGCAGTGCAGACTGGATACCTCTACGCATCCAGCCATCAGTATGATGCCGCGGTGCAGTTTGACGGGGACGGCCAGCATGATATTCGGTCACTGAATGCCATCCTGGACCCCATTCTGAATGGAACGGCGGATTTTTGCGTGGGGTCCCGTTTTTTGGACGGGACAAGCCAGTTTCGTTCCACAGCCCTCCGTCAGGTGGGAATCCGCTATCTCTCGATATTGCTGCGGGTTCTCACAGGTCTGCGTATCTCCGACCCCACCTCCGGGTACCGGGCAGCATCTGGAGCGGTGGCTTCCTATTTTGCCCGGCAGTACCCGGTAGATTATCCGGAGCCTGAGTCATTAGTGCTGCTGCAGAAAAAGGGCTTCCGTGTATCGGAAGCTCCGGTAAACATGTTCCCCAGGAATGGCGGGAGATCCTCCATTGGGTGGAAGCAGTCCGTTTACTATATGATCAAAGTCTCTCTGGCCACGGCATGTGCGTGCATGCAGAAAGGAGGTTGAGCAGATGTCGTTCTTTTTACGCGCAGAGATGCTTGCCCTTGCGGGTTTGGTTTTTTTTATCGTGTTCCGGGCGATCCGGAAGGGAAAACTGCTGGTCAAATTTTCCCTTACATGGCTCCTGATTGCGGTAGGGATGGTGTTTGCGGCCCTCTGCCCTGGTGTCGTCACCTGGGCATGCAGGGTGGTGCACATTGAAAAGGCCTCCAACCTCATTTATCTTCTGGGGGTACTTACTCTTTTGAGTCTCTCTTTCAAACAGACCATCTTGCTCTCCAAGCAGTCCGATCAGATCAAGCGGCTCACCCAAAGCATTTCCCTGGAGCAGACAGAGCAGCACAAGGAGGCCGAGCCGTGATGCCGCAACGAAAAAGCCACCACTTTGCGTCGGCTCTCCGCTGGTGTCTAGATCATGCTATTTTCATTGTGCTCCTCCTGCTGTTTTTGGAGCGTCTTCTGGCCCTTTGGGCACTGGGTGTCCAATACACCCTGGCCAGCGATGACCTCAGCTATATCAAAAGCGGCATTCGCTTCGCACAGACCGGAATGGTCACCATGCATGGCACCACGCCCAGCGCCCAGTCCATGCCGGGGATGACCTGGTTCATCGGGTTGTTCGCGTGGGTTCTGGGGGATGGCACAGCACTGTGGTGGGCACTGAAGATCACCTGGATCGCCATGGGCACCGCCACGGCCTGGTTCCTCTATAAGAGTGTGGGGCTGTTTGCTCCCAAATGGTGCGGCCTGCTGGCTTGTCTCCCACTTTTCAGTGTGGACTTTGTGTGGACGGATAATTTGATCCTGACGGAGACGCCGTTCATCCTCTGCCTTTCCGCCATGATCTACTTCACCTTTCTTCTGGGAAAGACACAGAGCCGAAAGGCGCTGGCAGGATGCATCGTCTCCTATCTGTGTGCGTTGCTCCTCAAAGCCAACATCGCCCTGTACCCGCTGTTTGCGCTGGGGTACCTGCTGGCGGTGAAGTATCCGTTCAAAAAGCTGCTCAAACAGGGCGTAATCCTGGCCTGCGCGGTGCTGTGCTTCCTGGTGCCCTGGACGATCCGAAACTATGTCCAGTTCCAGGATTTTGTCCCCCTGACATACGGGGCGGGCAACCCCTCCCTGCTGGGAACCTATCAGGGATACGGCTACCCAGAGGACGAAGAGCTGGACTACACCGCAAACGTAGATGTACCCTTTGCGGAGGAATACGCCTCGTACCTAGACGAAAACGGGCAGGTGCCGGAGCGATATGCGAAATACCTTTCGTTGCAGCACGACGCTGCAAAGGCTTCGTACCGGCTACACGCATGGGCAAAGAAGGACCTCAAGAGCCTGCTAGTCTCCTATGGCATTCTCAAGCCCAAAATCATTATCAACGGTGTCTTTTACTGGGACAGAGTCTTTAATGTGCCTGTGAGGTGGGTGGAAAAGGTCCAGGTACTGAACCTGGCTTTGTGTGTGCTGGCGCTGGGTCTCTCCCTTGTAACGAGGCGGCGCAGAGGACAAATTCTCTTCCTGGCGGTACTCTATCTGGGGAATGTGGCCATTTATGCCGCCACGTTTGCCTTCG
This sequence comes from uncultured Oscillospiraceae bacterium, assembly GCA_944387015.1. Lineage (GTDB taxonomy): Bacteria > Bacillota > Clostridia > Oscillospirales > Oscillospiraceae > Oscillibacter. The sequence continues at coordinate 70,397 of CALXDH010000003.1, read as the reverse complement.
GACGGTACAGCATCGGATTAATGCCCATGCGGTGTCTCATGGTCGGATTCGGAGCAGCGGTACTTTGTGATCTTGTGACAGACTGGAGAATACGAAGAGGGAGCCCTAAATAGGGCTCCCTCTTTCGCATTAGACCCTTAATGGGTCTGAACGGTGTGGTAGATGTGGGCGTAGTCCGCATTGCTGCCGATGGTAGAGCTGCGGATGTTGGAAATCCGCAGATCGGGGATGTTCTGATACTGAACGGAATAGGCGTGCTGCACCTTGTCCGCAGTCCAGTCAGTCGTACCCAGCTTCAGGTTGTCGATGACCGCGCTCAGGGCAGACCGATCAGCATCATCATCAACCGAGTTACCGCTTCTTTCAATTCTCGGAATCAGAGACATAAAGCGGTAGAAACGGACTTCCGGCTTCCCACCGCTGAGCACGTGCATCTGGCCCTTGGGAACATCAAATGCAACGGAACCAGTCTTGCCCTGATAGGTGAACTCAGCACGGACAAAGTCCAGCGTGCTGGTAGTTCCGGCCTCAACCTTGATAGTCACAGGATCAGTTCCCTTCAGGACCGTATAGGGATCGAGGCCAGACGCATGGATGGCGATATCGCCCGCCCGGAAGAACTGGTTGCCGGTCTTCACAGAGCCGTCTTCGTTGAAGAAACCACGGCACCAGCAGGTGGGGAACCAACCATTACCGTCGTTGCCCAGGCCGACATCGACAAAGGTATACAGGGAGCCCTTGGTCCCAATGCCGATGGAGACGCAGGCACGGCGTTTGCTCATGTTGGCTACGCTGCACTGGGACAGAGGAACCCGGCAGGTTGCGCTCTGGTACGTAGTACCTTCATAGCCATGAGCATAGTAGTATCCGCCGGCGTTCGGCTCGATCTTGCCGCGAATGAAGGTGTCGAAGGTCGCGGTAGCACCGGTGTAGATGCTCTTGGTCTTGAAGATGTCACAGCCGATATGTGCGTTGGGATAGGGATCGGCGCCGTCGTGGTCGATTACATCAGCAATCTGACCGCTGGTTTTGCTGGAGTGGATCAGAAGACTGTCCAGAGGGTGTTTCGCGACATCAATGTAGGTTGCCATAGGTATCTCTCCTTTATGTAATTTGATGGAATGTTTCCATCTGACATATAGAGAGAGATTCACAAGCAAAAAAGTAAACTCGCATTCAAAACAAAATGTGAGGAGTTTAGCCAATGCCCTTAAATTATGGGCAAAAAGTTACCCTTTCATGAAATGCAATAAGAGTTTGAGAGGCGATGAAGAAAAAGAGCGTAGAGCATAGGGAAAGACCCCCACATGTTTGTAAACATAAGTGGAGGTCTTTCCTACGCTAAGTTTAGCGGCTTACCTTAAGATATTTGGGCTAAGTCCCTCGCCTTTTTACGTATCGTCACGCAGGACGATTGCTTCATGCAGATCTCGCTTGTCGCCATCCGCGATAAACACGCCCTTATCGCAGAGCTGGGAGGAGCCACCGCCATCGAGCATAACACCGTGGAACTGGCCGCTGGGAACAGACCCCGGGGTAATGTCCAGATATTCTTCGATGGCACGGCAGAAGGTGATAAATCTGTTGGAGTTGTTGGTCACAATCAGATACACATCCTGGTGGATGATATCAGCCACCAACGCGGTTCGACCGGTAGCCGTACCGGTAAGATACCCTCCATCGTCCTGACCGACATCGTCCATGGCTCGATCAAGAGCATCGTCTGCGCCGAGCCACATATAGTATCCGCCCTGTGCCCAAGTACCCGTGCGGGAGGTACCGGGGATGTCAGAAGCGGTGAGCTGGCGGTCGCCATTGATGTAATTCAGGGCCTTGCTGTTCCAGTAAATAGCCGCTGCGCCAAGCCAGTTGTTGCTGTCGCAAAGAACCTTGCCATCACATTTGGCGAGGGACAGGATGTTGCCGCTGGCATAGGAGAAGAAACCGCCATTGACACCGGTATATCCGGATTCTGCCAGATTTTTCTTTCCTGCCAGATCGACCAGCATAATGTTGGATGCATCAGTCTTAATGACATCCAACTTGATACCGTTGGAAGCGGTATACGATTTGCGAGTGTAGTTCGTAGCCATAATTGCCCTCCTTAAAAATATTTGTTTTACCTGCAGGTAATCGTTAAGGAGGACCTTTATGGGCGTTTTGTAAACAGCTTTTATCACGTAATAGTTATCGGCATATTTAGAAGATACTGATTTGATGTGAGACTCCCGTTTTCCCGATACCTTTCTTGTTTCTTGAGCCATCCACAAGACTCCAAGTCCCGCAGTGCCCGTTTAACGGTGCTGCGGGACAATTTTGTTTCTCGCGCAATCGTTCCGATCGCAGGCCAGCAAAGCCCGTCCCGGTTGGAGCGATCCCTAAGATACATATAAACCAACCTTGCCCGTGCCGGCAGGCTTTCATTTGCATACAATTCTCTATAAAAGCTCATCGTGGCTTCTCCCTTTTCGTTTCTTGCCGCAGTTCTTTCTTGAGCTGCGCAGAAATTTTTTCTTCTTGTGATTGATTCCCAAAAGAATTCGGGTTATCCTTTACATCAATTCCCTGGATGCGCTGAATTAACTCGTGATAACTAGCATAATAGACCTTCCGAGCGGCCTGCTCTGGTACTTGATATTCTTCAGTAAATGTGATTCCCCACTCTGTAAAAAGGTGCAGGTGGGTGCGCATGGGATGCGTTCCGGTTTTCATCACAATAAATTCTCCCTTGGGGAGGGATTTTAACTCATCTGGTGTCATAAGCGGACGTTCTATCATTTGCATTGTCCGGCTGGACTCGCCCTTTCCTTTGCTAATAGAGCCCGAAAGCACTGTGCGGTTTCCCAGCGCTTTGGACAAAGTTTCGGCAGTCTGAGAGTTGGGAGCAAACCCGCCAAAAATTGTGTCCTGCACGTTATCTACAATAATTTCTGCGCCCTCCCGCCCATAGTTCTTCTCCAACTGTGCAAGGCTTTGGATGATTGGTACCAGGGATACCCGGCGTGAGCGACCAGCAGAGAATAACGGAAGAACATCAAATGGGGGCATTGTGCCGAACTCATCACAGATCAATGCAACACGGTTTTTTAATTTCCCACCATTGGCATCTGCTACCGAGAAGAGCTCTCTGCTAAGATTTTGAATAATCAGACCTGCCATGAAGTTCTTCGTATTATCCTCTTCCGGCAGAATCAAGAATAAGGCTGTCTTATGAGCAGCAAATTCCTCCGCATTTACAGCACTGTCAAAGCAAAGAATCTGTTCGAGCTCAGAGTCCAAGAATGCGTTAAGCCGAGAAAGCACCGTGGACATGACGGATGCCATTGCCTGATCTGCAGAATGTAGAGCTGCCCCTGCAAACCACTTTGCCTTATGATCGGGTGGCAAAAGACTCATCAGGATCTGAAATCGGCTTCGACCGTTCATACCGGATGTTTCCAGAAGTTCTTGGGTTAGTTTGAATACGGAGACGATGTGCCGCCGTTCCCGAATTGCACCATCAATTTTTTCCGGCGGAAGGAACTCAGCAAGAAGAAGGATGACCGCAGTCAAAAGGCCTTCCGCTGCATCATAGAAGAATTGATTCTGTCCATAATTTGCCTCTCCTCCATTTGGATTGATAATTGTTTTTGACAAGATTTTGGTGTATTTTTCTGCTGTTGCCCGTGCTGAGATCTTCTCTGGGGTCGTCCTGGCAATATCCATGTAATGGTTGATGAGGGCTAGAAAATTAAAACCATCTGACCTCGTTGGATTGCGAAGATCAATGACTGCCACGTGATACCCATAGCAGTCGCGGGCAATCGTTCCGTAATTTCTGGCAAGATCGCCTTTTGTATCAAGAGACAGAAAACTCATCCCACTGGCACAAGCATATTCCAGATTTGCGTAGAGGAAAAAAGCAGTCTTTCCTACACCAGATGCACCAATCATCAAGCAATGAATGTCGTCACTGTCTACCAGTGCAGTCACCCCATGACGATTCTTTTCCGATCCCAGGATTAACCCCTGGTACTCAGGAAGGTTGACCCCTTTGCGCCATTCTTGGGGGCGAAACAAGACATGATGATAGGTTTTCTTGATTTCCTCCTTCGTCGCCCAGCGAGCAGTACCGTGCTGACCATCTCCAACGGTTTTTGACTTGATCCCGTCAAGGCCGCCATTCCTTCCATGCCTTGCAGCTAGGAAAACCAAAAACGTCATCGCAGCTACCGCTAAAATCAGCTGCCAGTATTCCGCAAAGTTTTGCACGAACTTTAGAATCATCGGACCTCCTTACTATTCTTCCTCTGCTTTTATCTTTCAGGTGGGTCTTTCTGGGGAGGTCATAATGACCCGAGGCTCGGTCCAGCCAAATGACATAATCTCCCCTTGGCGGAAGTTGTATTGTTTTCCTCCGGTATGTTTTACAATCGACCGGACAGCAGCTCATCGTTCCAGTCCTTACAATCAGGCAGCAATTCATGAGGACTGTATCCGGCTCGTTGAGCCTCTGCCGCCAGGCGACGCACTGCGGCTTTCCCGGGCTTGTCATTGTCCAGGCACAGAAAAACATCATGAATCTGCGGAGCTTGTTTCAACACCCAATGCATTGCCTGTCCTCCTGTTCCGCACAGGGCGGTGTAACTGCTTTCTTCCCATCTGTCCGGACAGAGCGTCAAGAACGACAATAGGTCAATCGGCGCTTCGAAAACATAAAGATGAGAACCAATCCCAATATGATGGAAGCTGTATTCCGGCAAACTACCGGCAACATTACAACGATAAGAGTGCCCTTGAAAATTGGTACTCCGCTTGTGTGCATGACGAACAACGCCGTGTTCATCCATTCCGACAAACACGGCGTTGTGATAGGGGAGATCTTCATAGAGAAGTCCACGGTGAATAAAGTAATGAATGATTTTCCTGTCAATTCCTCGACGGTTGCTCAGATAAGCAAACAGACGCCTCATATTTGCATTTCTGGGAGGTAAAATCAATTGTTTAGGGGCCGCCGGCTGTTCGTTGATCGTTGCTTCCGGGTATCCTTCTCCGTTTTCCCCATTCAGAAGGTAGCACATGGCCTCTTGGTATGTCATGCCATAGTAATATTGAATGAAACTGACCGCTCGGCCACCTCTTTGCGTTGCATGGTCAAACCACTCGTTGCCTCGAATTGTAATGCTGTGATTTCCAGAAAGCCGCCACTCACTTCCAGCCCGAAGGAGTCCTTCACCACGTTGAAGCAGAAGCTCTGATAAATCAATTGCGTTTGCCCGTCGCTTTTGTTCTTGCGTGTAAGGAATATATGGCATAATTTCACCTATCCGTCCGCACTTCAGTAAAAATCCCGTCATGTTCATTTACATGACGGGATTTAGTGTCTTGATCCAAAGATTCTGAGTTCACATGTCATTAGATTGCTCGATTCTCAGTATCCCCGTTTGTGACCCGTTGCCATTCGCCTCTGCGAGAGTTCGCGTCTGCGCTTACGGTCAATATGCAAACTATGTCCGCCGCCAGACGGCACTACTGTGTCTTGAAACGTTCTCTCCAAATGGTAGAGGACTCGGAACACCGCCAGCAGAACCATTGGATGATCATTCAGATGCTCCAAGCAAAACTGTGCGTATGTATTTCCTTGTTCTGCCGATAGCCTCAGCCAATAGGCTGCTTCCTCCTGATCACGACCTATATCTTTTCCAAGCAGGTAGAGCTTACCCAATGCATATTGAGCTTGTGCATTCCCGTTTGCTGCCGCATCTTTCAAAAAACGAATGCCCTGAATTACGTCCTTCGGCAGAATACTTCCATCCAGATAGATCAGCCCCATCCGATATTGCGCATAAGAACTTCCCGTATGAGCTGCCTGACGCAGATAGCGAAGAGCGTCCTCGTGATACCCCTGTGACAATAGGAGCATTCCCAACGCATACTGGGAGGTACTGTTCCCCGTTTCTGCGGAGCGTCTGAACCACAGAGCTGCCAGCTTATGATCCACTGGCATCCCCATTCCATCCCGCGCACATTTTCCGAGCAGATGAGCCGCAGGGAAATATCCCTGGTGCCACAGTTTCTCTACTGCCTTCAGTGCTGCCTGCTGTTGTGATGGAGGAGATGTTTCATCATACAGCACATCCCTTGCAGATCGATATTCGGATACTTGTTGGAACCGAGTACCGTAACTGCGAGAATTTTCTGCCTCGTTTTCACCTGTCTTGTGCCCACTTGCATACGAGGATTCCTCCTTCGGTTCTTCCGCATCCAATGGTTGATTCAGCCCCTCAATTCCATCGGATGATACCAGCCGAAAGAGCTCATCTGCTTCTCGGATGACTGCATTCTTGATACTGTGGAACTCCTTCTGCTGAGAAAGCGGCAAATGTTCCCGGGGCTTTTCCGTGTAATAGCTCTCCAGCTGATCTCGCAATGTGTTCCACGCAGCATAGCACTCTGCCACTTCTGGAATCTCTTGCAGCGCATCTACCACTGCATCCACCTGGCATTTTACAGTTTTAGGAAGGTAGCCATACTGCTTTTTCCCTGAGATGTCCACCAGCATATGAGAGAGTGTCAGAAGCTGCTCAATCATCTTTGGGGCCCCATGGAACCCTGCTGCCATTTGCCGGGTAAGCGTGGACATTGTTTCCCGCGCCTGCCGGACAAGTGTCTTGTAAGACACATCCTTCTTTTGATAGAGCTGCAGCATTTCGTCATGGAAAATGGTATTGGTCATTTTTGAGCGAATGGCTTCTACTCCTTGGTGAGTCAGAAATCCTTGTACAGGCCCAGTAGACCAGATCATTACATGGATATGGGGGTGATGCCCGGCATCATGAAAGGCTGCATACCATTTAAGCTGCTGGGGAGGAATCCCAAATGCTTTTGCCAACTCAGTCTGTTTGGCAAGCAGTAGTGTGTGCCAGGCGTCAGCATGCTCATAGCCCAGTCGCACCGCATCTTCTCGGCGCAGCGACCAGATGACTGTCCATACCGGTCCTTGGTGAGCTTCAAGTTCGCGCACCGCCTCATCGAGTTTGACAGTATTCTGCTGGCCGAACAACCCATGCGCTCCTTTACGTTCTGCGCCAGGCCTCTGGGCAATGTAGCGCATATAGCCACTTCTGCATTCAATTTTCTCAGCGTTGCTATCCAGAGCCATTGACAAAAATGCAGCGGCATTTGCAGCGGTAGGTGCAGTTTGATAGTCTTGGTATTCCATGAGATTCTGGCTGTTCGGAAAGTCTCGAAGCACCTGATGAATCAACTCTGTTTGTTTCTTGCTTGCTGGCTCGTATCCGCAACACAGCTCTACACCTTCCCGTGTAGCGATGTATTGCATATACCCAGCTGCAGTGCCCGAGGGAATGTAGCCACATTTCTGGATCAGCATTGGTTATGACTCCGGTTCCCGAAGGCGCATGATATCTCGAAAGGATATCTGTCCATTGCTTTTTTTCACGTTCTGAACGCTCCACTTTCGGAGGAGATCCATGGTCTCCATCGAGAGTTCTGCATCAGAAGCAATAATTCGTTCCATCATAGCTTCCTCGACGGCCAGCTTGAAAAGGATGCGGCCCACTCGATCACCAAACTGAATCAGCACACCCTCCAACGTCGATGACAGAACCGCAGGAAGGAAATCCGCTGCTTTCTCGGCATCTAAGTAGCCGCAATAGAACAGGATTGCCCGTTCAATGAACTCATTTTGTGTCCGGCATCCATCTTCGCGATAGGCAGATTGGACTCTCTCCCAGGCAGCAGTTCGCAGCCAGACGGAATGCTTTTGTTTTTCTCCTTGTGTCACGATGTTTACGCTCCTTATGATAAAAAGCGCCAGGAGATCTCCTGACGTCTGTAAGGGTTTCGGGGATTCTATAGAAGAAAGGCGCCCATCCGCAACCTTTTATGATAGAAAAGCGCCTTTGAAAACGTCTGGAACTGCCCGCACTGCGGGCAGAAGTGATTGCCCTGGCGCAAAAGAGCGCCAGGGCTTTCTCCTGCTTCTTTTTCGTCAGCCCCCGCCCCCCTTGAAAAAACGGCTCAACGCCGCACAATCCATCGGGGCAGGGTACTCGGTCGGCCAGCCGTTGAAAGCCGCGCACAACGGCTCACAGGGGCAGCACAGCGCTACATCTGCATCTCCGGGGGTGCCTGACGGTGCTCTGCCAGATAGTCCGCACAACACTCCTCCAAACTCTGCCCCCAATGCTCCTGACAGTAGCTGTTCATCTTGGGGACGAACAGGGCCTGTTCCTCTGAACTGAGTCGATACTTGAAGCCCAGCTCATCGCCATTGCTACGCTGCAGGAACACTTCCAGGGTGTCGCAGACACAGCTGCGCTCCAGATCATAGTTGGCGTAGATGTCCAGCCAGTCGTCATTCTCTGTGGTGCAGACATTGGTTCCAAACACTTGATCCGCATTGAACGATACTTCCATGTAGAACTCCAGCAGGTTGTCGTTCTGAATAATGTCTTCTGCAAAGGAGATATCTTCTGCGCGGAGCGTCCGACTGCCAGTTAGATACTGAGACTCTGTTTCGTATGTAACCTCTTTTCCTTGCAGACGATCCAGAAAGGTGCTCCACTGCTCTTCCAGTGAAGCGCCGCTTTTCTTCAGGGCAAAGTAGACAGCACTGCTGACATCCCGGATGTGGAATCGCTTCCATCCATCCATGATGTTGAGTGCATCGAGATAACCGTTGTCCAGATCAATATCGAAGGCGCCGACTACTCTGCCGGTGTTGTCCAGACGCTCTGACACATATTCATCGAACTGCTCACGAGATACTCTCTCTCCATGAGAAAACATCCCAGTGAATTGTGCTGGGGTATCTTTTCCCGACTTTCGAATGTAGCTACGAATGCGACGAGCAATCTGAAAGAACTCCAGATTCTCCTCGGCCAGGAAGTAGGTGGAGTTGCCACCCTCCGTAACATGGAACACCGCAAAGCGTCTTGCAGCTTCCCGAGCTTTCCGCTCGTCCTGCTGTTCCTGCCAGATCTCTCCCCTGATACTTTCATACTCCTGCTGAGGGAGCTTGTTGCACATCTCTTCGATGACATTCTCCAGATGCTCCTCCAGGGTTTTACCTTTCAGATGCTTGGTCAGCGCATCATACCAGCGTTCGTCGATCCAGAGGGTAATGTCTCTGCTGTTCACTGGAGCTCCCCCATTTCCTCAGCGGGCTTGGGTACGACAGTCTTTCTGGGGTGCCTACGAGGACGGTTTGTAGGTGATTTGATTTTGCTGTCCAAATATTCGCGGGTATCTGCAGGAACATACTCCTCATATAGTTCCTGCACTTTTCGTTCCAATTCCTTTTGCGGAGTTGTGTTTCCCTTACTGGACATAAAAAAACAGAGCGCATTCAGTCGCTCCGTCTCAATGCTTACTTTTAACTCCACCTTATCCATGGTTCTTACCTCCTTACATTGTATGAAATTCGATACGTATGGAATTCTCTATCTCGCCAGGCTGGAAAAGTTCCGGCTGTGCAAATTGTTTTTGCCAAGTATGGACCTGGTCATTTTGCAAAGAACAAACGCCTCCTTTCCCATCATCACCTACGACCAAGAAAGGCCCGGCTATAATGTCGTTTCCGAGCCGTCGGTTACCATCCATTCCGGTGAGTTTTCCTTCCTCGTTGCAAATTAGGATGGCTCCGTCTCCTAAAGAAACCGTTTCAATCCATCCCCCCACCTCCTGTTGGAATGCTGACAGTGTATTGGGTATTTGGATCTGCTCAGGTGCTTGTCCCGGCCTCACGCGTAAAACGCGAATCTCAGATGAATGACTCATAAACTCCTCCTTATAATTTATGGGAGATACAACTTGGGGTCCTGAAGGTTTCCATCCACGCGGACCTCAAAATGCAAATGTGGTCCGGTTGAATTCCCCGTAGAGCCTACCAGACCAATTACTTCTCCAGCATTCACCGTGTCTCCAACAGAAACGAGACGCTTTGACTGGTGTGCATAGGCTGTAGTCATTCCGTTACCATGATCGATCACTGTATAGTTTCCGTAGGAATTGCTGTAGTAGCTTTTGACAACTGTCCCAGATAAAGCAGCACGAATCGATGTACCAGCGGGAGCTGCCAGATCCAAGCCAGAGTGCAGTTCACGACCATGGTACGGGCATATCCGATATCCAAAATCGGAGGAGATCATAGATCTCCAGTTTGCACCCAGCGGGGAACAAAAACCATCTACACTCATGACAGGGCCACCAATATCTATCCCATCCAGACTACCGCTGCCGCTCCAGCCATATTGGATCAGGTTATATATACTTTGAGCGTTGATCCGGTTCTCTGCGGTAATCTCTATCCCCATAGTGGTTTTGATCTGCTCCCATACTATTTCAGGATCTTCAATCGGGATCGCAACGGTATAACTCTCTTCAGATGTCGTTCCATCATCATTCGTAATGGTCCTGGTTCGTTTTTCATAGGTGACAAAGCAATCCGCAAAATTTGAAACGGCTCTGCGGCCAGGCTGTTCATCTCCAAAAAAGAGGGCGTAAAAATCCGCTTTTACCTGCACTGTATCCACGGATTTTCCACCTTCTGTCATACCATTGATGGATTCAAGGTATTGATCCAGTGTAAGAAAGCTGTCACGCATTTCTTCAATATAGGATCGATATTCCGCAGGCATTTGTGCGGGAACTACGCCACCATTGAAACACAACTCCACAGCGGCTGTGTTATGCGAAGCGGAGCCTGATGCAAGAGATAGAATGAATGCTAGAACAACAATAATCGGAGAGAGAATGATAACCAGCGTCCAGCCAAACCGTTTCCTGACATTCTGGTCTGATAAGAGTGCTGCGGCTTTCGCCGCTAAAACGAAACCGTTCATCTTCCGCCTGCCGTTCCAAACAGCTCAGCTCTGTGCTTCGGGACATCAACCTCCAACAAAAATCGCTCATGCCCGCACTTATAAAGGCAGACACCTCGCTGTGGGCTGCGGATGTGTTCAAACTCAGATTCCTCTAACTGCAGAAGATCCATATAAAAGGATTTGTCTACAGTGCCTGCATTGAAGATGAACTGATGTTGGGGAATTGAAAACAGAGGACGTGTCAATTCTCTGACCCCCGGTTGATCAAAGTCTTCCAGGTTTTGACTTGCCATAATCAAAGCGGAATCACGCTTTCGCACGCGCTTCAGAGAGTTGCGAATATATGTAATCGCAACAGGATTGTCCAGCCATAGATACAGCTCATCCAATACGGCGACCGTATTCCCGGCGGTGAGTAATTTGTCAGACATATAGGAGAAGATATTCAAGAGAAAAGTATCTCGGAGATTCTTTGCAATGTGTTCCAAATCTTTTACCCCAAACACCAAGAAGCGCGAACTCGTAATATTTGTATATCCGTTGAAAAAACGGACCTTACACATTGCGCGGATGCCCAACAGCAGGTCTTGTAGAATGGACTGCGGGTAGAGCGGCATTTCCTCCCGATCATAATTCCGGTATGCATCTTCAATGGTATCGTAGAGATCCGTCAATGTCGGATGCTGCATAGGTGTCATTCGAGTAAAGTCTGTGTCGTCTGTGATCTTCCATTTCCGATAAAGCCGTTCTGCCATCAGTTCCAGCACATCCAGTTGCCGATCGTCAAATTCTCGGTATCTTCGGAAAACATCCCGCAGGAAGGAGATATGCTGTGTGAGGATCGAACTGCTACGAAATGCTCGAGGAGTATCCGGGTCCACTGTCGCTTCCGGCTCAGTGTCCCAACAGCGCGGTTCCATCAGATTGATGGAGTAATTGCCGTTAAACAAATCAATAAAGCACCCACCAAGCCGATCGCATAATGTTACCAATTCATGCTCGGAGTCCATTGCAATGATGCTCTTCCCGGACTCCAGCAGAATGCAGAGCAAATCATTAATAAGGTAAGATTTGCCTTGACCGGAGTTTCCCAGAATCAAAATGCTGGCATTTGTGATGTCATCTGTTCTACGGTCAAAATCTACGATCACATTTCCGCCGTACTTGTCGCGCCCGAGATAGAAGCCGTGAGGGTCAACCTTCCCTGAATAATCGTTCGGGAAGAGATTCGCTACCGAGGAAACAGGGAGGACACGTTCAAAAGCACGTCCAAACGCATTATGGCCAGCCGGATTTGTGCAGAGAAAACCGGTTTGTTGCTGCATCAATAGCCGATCAACATTTAACTTTCCACGCACCAGTTCAGACTGAACTTCATTCTGCAGGAAATGCAGCTCCTCCAATGTCGGTGCAGCAAGCTCCAAGTATACAGCACAATAAAACAAAGGTTCTCTTTGGCCGGAAACAACCGCCATATCCCGCAGGTTTTTCTCCGCCAAAACAGATTGTTTTACATCGTTTGCTGTCCGATTCATGTGGTTTCGGTTTGCAGCGTTGTTCAGAATGACCCGTTCTTCAGAAAGCGATACCGGCCGCGCATAGATATGGAGGGTAATTCCGCTGTGTTTTCCAAGATGGCGCAGGATCGCCTGTTCATCAGTGGATGTAGGATACTCTTTCAAAGCCCAATAGCAACGATAAGAGCTTCCCAATATACAGTGGTCTGTTTGAAAGCGGATTATGGATGGCGCAATGCAATCCAGAAATCCTAATGGACGGTCAACTTTCGGCTGTTGTTTTTTCTGCTTCACTGCGCACCCCACCTCTCTCCATCCAGATCGTCATATCTCTCAACAGAAATATTCTGCTCGTAGTAAATTGCGAGGAGCCGCATCAAATCCTGCTTGCGCGCACGGCGAACGCGGAAGCCCTGCTTGCGGATGGATTCCTCCATGCTGGAAAGGAATAACTCTCCCCCGCATTCTGTAAGATCTTTTACACGGAGGACAATTGCAAATTCTCGCTTTCCTGTGGATAGAAGACTGATGGAATCCATGTGTCTGCAGTCATCCATCAATAGCTCTCGTAGCTTTGGTTCGGATTCCACCGCTATGCGTTCCTGATACCAATCGCGCGTTCGTTGTAAGGATTCTCTGGCATCCAGTGCCATTAGTTCCAGTGCTCCTTTCTCCTGAAGGAGCAACGCCAGGTCGTGAATCCGGCTTTGAATCGCTTCCTGGGGGAGTAATGAGAGATTCAGCGGAGAAATGAAAAAGAAGGCCAGTTCGCCGTGTCCGGTCCGGACGGAACTTTCCATAATTTCATGAATATCCATAAGCTGGCGGGTAGATTGCAGTTGACGAAGTTGTTTCTTTTCGGATCGTTTCAAGGATCAAGCCTCCAATAGAATGTTTGTTGTTTGAGGAAGAGAAAACAGGCCGCACATCGCAGATAATCCAAAACGCTAGTTTCCTCCATGCGGATCGACAAAAAACCGTAGAGAAACGTAATTACCAGCGGAAGGGCAAAGCCAGTCTGGGCAAGTGCCAAAATAGACACCAACCCGGCAATTCCCAAAATTGCAATATCCTGTAGTGTCCAAAACCACAATTTGGGTTTTGCCGTAAGATTCTCAGGGTATATGTACACTGTGGCTACCTCCTCCATAAAGCAAGCCCGGTGCACGATTACTTGCACCGGACTTGCTGTTTAAATTACTCTTTGCTTTCCAACGATGCAGTATCCGCATCATCTGTTAATGCCTGCTGAATGAGCCCCATGATAAACTCCTTTTGCTTCAGATTGTGTTTTTTAAGGTACTGCTTCATTTCCTGAAACATTTCCTCTGGCACCTGAAAAGCAATTGTTCTAGTGGCTGTGTCCATTCTCTTTATTTCCTCCTTTTCAAAGTGTTCTGTGAGTATTGCTGTCATGTATTGACTTAATGTTTGTCCCTTTGCTTCCTGCTGCTCACGAATCTTGGCATGCAGGCTTTCAGGGATCTGTGCGCAGAGGTTTTTGGTTGGCTCCATATTTGCACCTCCTTTTCTCTTTCACAAAGCAAGCATACTCATGCAGTGACTCAAAAGCTATTCACAGAAAGTACCAAAGAAATGCGAGAAAAGGAAGCAACTGCAATGGCCAAAGTCTCATCTGCATCTTTATTGGACGTTGTTCTCTGCATCCATGGCACTATGGGTGAATGGGCTTATTTAATAAATCAAAAACAGAGATTTGCAAGTCCTCAGCTGCAAATCTCTGTTCTAACTGTTCAACAGTCCAACCTTTTTTAAATTGACCAAGCGCACTATTCCCAAACTGTTCCAAAGCTCGTTTATCTAGTTCCCGAAGCCGCATCCACAATTCAGGGTGGTGATGTCTTAGCTTCCTTAATTCACCTATTTTTTGTAGGGGACAACACCAGCACGAACATCTATGATAAATTTCATAGAGACCACCCCAATCATATCCGCGGTCATAGCAAATCTGTAAGGCATCTTTTTCTGTGATACCCCAATCGACAAGAGGATAATGCTCTTCCCTTATGCGTTTTGGCTCATCTGCTGCTATACCAATATAATGGATTGCGTGAAATTCTCCTTTTAAGCGGTTGATCTCTTTACTCATTAGATGGGTTTTCAGCTGACCAGTACACCATCGTACACGTGCCCCAGGCCAGCCATTTCCCTGTAGTGAAATGCCAAGTTTTTGCCGCTGCTCTATGGATGTCTGCTTCTGCTTGGGTTCATAAAACATCAGCCACTCAAAACCTTGTGGATGCCGAAGGGTAGTCAAGTGGATGCCCCTCTCATGAAACAAAAACTCATCCAAACGGTCGAGATGCTGATACATCTCAGGGAATTCCATTCCTGTATCTGCGGTCAATACAATATCGATGGGCATTTCACGCTCAATCATAAGAAGCAGCATAGCCGTGCTGTCCTTTCCGCCCGAAAGCGACACAGCATGATATTGTTCGGTCCGAATGATATGCACCTCTTAAGTACTTTTTCCATTGTTGCCTATTCCAGCTACGCACGATTGGGACAATCTCACAGGCAGATGCACGGGTGCCTATTTTGCAACCGCCTGAAATACGGAGCGGGTTGTATTGACTGCAGCCTGGGCAGTGTAAACTGCACTCATTATATTCGCATGAGTTGTCGTATCCAGTCCAAAGGTTCCGGCAATCCGTGGCACCTCGCCTGCTGAAAGCATGAGTCCCAGCCCTAGAAGGGCATTTTCACGAAACACCATCAGACCTGCGACTAAAATGGTAGCTTGAAGAAAAGCAGTCAGGCAGAGTCCAATTATCTGCTTCATCCACTGTATGAATCCATCAATATACCCTCGAGGTATAGAGAACATATACAAGCTGCCTACGGCAATCTGAATCAGAAGAATACCGCCTCTTTTCAAGTTGGAAAGAAACACCTTTACCACGGCATAGGCCATTAAAATCATACAAAACAGGAACATAACGGGACTGGTAATAATTCCGAGCCCAAAATGAGATTGTGCCATAATTTCTGTCAGGCTGTCTCCGGTATTTAAATCTGTAAGGATCTGTTGCCCGACATCACCGATATTGGTTCCGAAACCCGTTATTCCAGCAGAGAGATTGCCTTGCAGTGAAACTGCCATGGAATACAAGCGAACGGGAACCACCGTGAACATCCCCACAGCCAAAAAGCCTTTAATTGCATAGAGTGCGGTCTGACGAATATTGGCGCGGCCAGCAGAGTATTCAATTCCGCATTCAAAACATGCCACCACCAAGCCTGTCCCAAATAAAGCCCATCCAAGTTGAGAGAAAAATAAAACGATGGCCTGTACCCATGCCATCTCAAAAAGTTCAACTCCCATGTTTCCCATGGTAGCAAAAAAATTACCAAGGAAACCCACGATCTGGCCATACAGCCAGTCCATGAGATCATCCATCACTGTGGATGCGACAAATTCCCAAATGAATATGACAATCACCCTCCTTTATGATATAATTATCCCGATTTCCAATGGGAATCCGATAGGAGGACAAACAATGTATCAGGTTTGCAAACACGATGTTCCCATCTTAGACATCTCCAAAATTGTCGCGGCGATTACAAAAGTATACGAAGCGCAAGAGACTCTGAGATCAGAGGTCGAGCTGTCCAATTATCATGAGTACGTTCAAATTATGGCGGAGTTTGAATGGCCCGCTTTTTTGGAATATGATCCGATATTTCATCGTCAAATCATTGACTGTATGAACAATACTGATGTAGATGCCTTTCACCATCTGATCGAACAGCACTTTGGTGTGCCATTTATATCAGAGCTTGAAGAAAAATGCCTCTCATCCCCTATCCTCACAAAAGCCCGCCAAGCTCCATTGGAGGAAGCGTTTACCCTATACCGAACAGGACATTATTTTGGCGCTGTTGCGATTTTAATGACACAGCTGGAAGGTGTTCTGGATGACATAGAAAAATTCTTGAAACGGGAAGGCTTCCGTCCAAATCCCAAAAATGAGGACCTGCTCTCAACCCGCTACAAAACATCTTCGACAAGCGAAAAAGGCCGCATGATTAAGATTATTTTGGAAGCGATGGATCTTGATGATGCAGTAGGCGAGTACAGCTATCTCATTGGCTACATCAGATTCAAGGTTTTGGGAGGAACCCTATCGCAGTCTGAACAGGATGTACATGCAAACCGCCATTTGATTTGTCACGGTGAGCAGACGTCCTTTGGAACAAAGGAGCAAGCCCTGAAAATTTTGTTATGTTTGGATTCCCTTATGAAAGTTGCCGATGTCATTTTAGAAAGGCATGACGGGCCTCAATTGATCTCCGCTTGATCTACATTCCCACTATGCTCCAAATATATTTAGGAGCTGTCAGTGTGAAAATCAGGCAAGCCAAAAGGATGGCTGGCGCAGTCCATTCGAATTGGTGTCGATCCCTGTAGTCAAAATAAGCGCATCCGAGTTTGACAAAGAAGGCAATCGCCAGAATCATATCCAATGCAGGAAAGACTACGTTGTCAACGACCGTTTTAATTTGGCCTGCCGCAGCGTCCCAGGTTTCTTCCACTGCGCTTGCGACATCACCTTCTGCTGCCAGGGCTGAAATGGAACAAAGCAACGCTAGGAGCGTAGTGCAGACAAGCAGGTATGCGATTTTTTTGATGCTCATAAAGACCTCCGAAGAAAAGCTGGAGCGCCGTCTACAAGGACGGCGCTCCAATATTTTTTAGTAACCCGTGCGGGGAAGCGGCTCAGCTTTCTTGTAAATACGAGTTGCCCATCGGCTGGTCGCCATAATCCACTGTCCATCATAAACTCCGCCAACATCGGCCTGGTTGACTACCTGACTTCCGCCGGTCAGCCACTTGCTGGCGGTGCAGTAGACAACAGGAGCCTCCACCTGTCGGAAGTTGGAGGGCACAATACCGAAGGACACCATGAACTCTGTTACTCGCTCTCCAGATGCAAGACCAAGAACGGCCGGGCTTGCATCCAGCACGTAATTTTGCTGGGTGCTGAGGTTATCAGCCAGCACGCGCCAAGCACTGCCGCTGAGAGTCGTCTTATAGACGATCTTGTAATTGCCAGGCACGTTGTAGGTGCCAGTCACGATTTTGTTCAGTGCCGCAAAAGTGGGCAAGGTGTCTCTCCAGTAGAAGGACTCCAGGGCCGTAGTGGAATTGTTAGCGATGCCAGTAAAGTCATAGCGCAGCATCTGGCCGGGAACTGCCTCCACGAACCCAGTTTTCTTGATGGAAACATTGGTGTAGAGGCTCTTATTGGTCATAGCAGTCTTGACAATTTGCCCCGCGAACTCGATCTCCACCTCAATAGGGGTCTTGTCCAATCCGTAGAATTCCGCAGCCTTGGATTCCACAATCTTGTAGCGGCCCAGGGGCAGTGGCTTAGATACCGCGACGCCATTCTTATCCGTGACGATAGTGTCCACCAGATTGCCGGTCCGATAGTTGTAGATCTCAAATTCCGTGTTGGGAATCGGCGTCCCGGCAGGCCAGCCGTTCATGCTGTTGTAGTCCGCAGAGGTCTTGGTGATCTGGATCTGACCGGTGATAGGGGTATTCTCCCACTCCACCAGCGTCGTCTGGCTGGATCTCACATAGACTGTTTTCCGCTCGGTATCCGGCACATAGCCTTCATTTTCCAGCTCCCGCAAGTAGTAGCGGCCACTCTCCAGATCCTCGATGTAGACATAGCCTCTATCGTCGCTGGTGTACTGGCCGATAGGCGTATTGGTGCTGTCATACAGGATGAAAGAGACACCGTAGAGTCCTTCCCCAGTGGTACTGTCCGTTTTGTGAATGAGGATGCCGGAGATCGCACGGTTGGATACGGTCAGGATCGTAGTTTTCCCGTCCTTCACCTCAAAATAATGCGGGGTATCATCCAGTTTGAAGCCTTCCGGTGCATGGATTTCAACGCCATAATAGGCACCGTCCTCCAAAGGCAAAAATACCCGGCCATTTTCATCGGTGGTCACAGTGTCCACCAGCGAGTCATCCATCCTGCGGATCTCAAAGGTGGCATTGGCCAGACGCTTTGTCTGTTTATCCGCATCCACCTTGACGACCTCCACACCGCCGATGGGATCATTGTAAAACGTCAACGTCTGCGTGTCTTCAGGATTAACGGTCACGGTCTGCACCTGAGTGGCCGGATCAATGGTATATCCATCAATTGTCTTGGCCTCTTTTACCACAATCGTCCCGGTGATACCGGAGATACGGATCTCACCATTGGCATCTGTGGTGTAAAGGCCCAGGCTTGAAAGATGCCCATTGGCGTCATCCACATAGCTGCCATCCGCGTAGGTCAATTCAAATTCAACACCGGCCAGAGGCTCCTTCGTCACAGAATTCAGCTTTCGGATGACAATGGTCCCGGCAAGCTCGTTCCAGAAGGTCAGGGTCTGGACCTCACCCTCCTTGATGAGGATACTCTGAGGCGTGCCATCCAGCACATATCCCTCCGCTGTTTTGGTCTCCCGCGCGGTGACGGTGGTGCCGGGTGTTAAGCCGGAAATGACCACTCTTCCATCTGCCCCGGTGGTATAAACACCGTTATTGGGGCCTACCACTGCGCCGGAAGAATCCGTCACCAGGAATTCCACGCCGGGCAGAGGCTCGTTCTTCGTCCCGGAAATGAATTTCTGGAGCACCAGAGTTGTCTGAGGCGTGTTGTAAAAATGCAAGGTCTGCGTGTCATTTGGATGAACGACCACTGTCTGGCTTTGGGTAGCCGGATCAATGGTGTAGCCGGAGATGGTGGCAGTCTCAGTGACCACCAGTGTGCCGACTACACCGGTAATCTTGATCTGACCGTTTTTATCTGTGTAGTAGAGGCCGTTGGAGGAAAGCTGCCCATACTCGTCCGCCACGAAGCTTCCGTCTGCATATGTCACCTTGAACTCCACACCCTCCAGTGGCTCATGGCCTGCTCCGCTGCTGTTCTTCTGAATGATCAGCGTCCCAGCAGGAGCATTTCGGAATTCCAGACGAGCGGTTTCTCCGCTTTTGATCAGGGCAGACTGGGGAGTGCCGTCCAGGAGATAGCCTGTTTTTGCTCGAATTTCCCGTACCACCACCGTGGTTCCAGGAGTGATGCCGTCGATCAGGATCTCGCCTGCGCTATTGGTCGTATACTTCCCGTTGGCATTGCCGAGATAGTTTCCGGCACTGTCGGTCACCAGGAATTCCACATCAGATAGCGGCTCATGCTTATCGTCATTGCTGACCTTCGTGATCAGCAGAGAGCCCAGGGGCGCATTGCCGAAGCGCAGCGTCACCACGTCCTGGTCCTTGCCGGAGATATAGACGGTCTGGGGTTCTGAATCAATGATATGGCCGTCCGGGCTTTCCAGTTCCTGACAGATATATGTGCCCTCACGAAGTCCCGTAACAGTAAAGGAGCCATTGGCTGACGTGGTGTACGTTCCGATCACCGTGCCGCCGGTACCGGATGTCTCACCGCTGAGGTAACGCAGTTCGAAGCGCGCTCCTTTGAGGGCGGCCCCTGTCTTTGAATCGTACTTATAAACGACCAATGCTGACAGAGGTACGTTGTCCACGACCAGTTCCTTACTGGCGCCGCCTTCCAGATAGAATTCGTAAACGCCGTCCCCCTGGATGGAGAATCCTGTGCTGGGTTCCTCCTCCACTACCTTATACCATCCTCTGTTGATATCGGTGAGAACGATTTTGCCGTCAGAGTCGGTATAGTAGGTGCCCAGATCGTGCATCTCTCCGGTTTCGGTGTGATCGCTGCCATAGTAGATGTGGAAGCGTGTATCTTCCAGAGGATCTTTCGTCACCGAATTACGCTTCAGAATGGTCAGGGAGGGTTTGACGGCGTTGAAGAACGTGACCGTCTGTGTTCCGCCCGCCTCAAGGGAAATAGTCTGGGGAATATCACAGAGGATCACATTCGAGGGTACGTTCACCTCTGTGATCTCATAGCTGCCCACGGGCAGTTCCAAGAAAATACGGCCCTGCTCGTCCGTGGTGGCGGAGGTAGAGTAGTCGCCATCGATCTGTTCAATTTTGTAGGTCACACCCTCGATGGGGCTGTTATCAGCAATGTTTTTCTTCAAAATCTCAAGGCCCGGTTTCTGGTAGTCCTGGAACCGGGCTTCCGTGGTCTTTCCGGGTCGGAGCGCCACAGTCTGCTCGGTATGGCAGAGAACGTAAGGCGACGGAACCGATTCCTCGCACAGAACGTAAACACCGGCGGGCAGAGATTCCAGCGTGGCTGTTCCGTCTTTTCCTGTGGACACGGAGGTAGAATAGCTGCCGGTTACGGATTTGACAGAAATCACCGTATTGGGGACTGGTTCTCCGGAAAGTGCGTCCGTTTTGATGATTTCCAAATTTGGAAGCTCCTCGTCCTCCGCTGTGACAGTGTACTGCTTGTCTCCATCGGTGACATCCACATAGACACTGTGGGGCGTAGGGTCCAGGGCGAAGCCCTCCGGAGCCTCTCGCTCCACGAAGGTCCACAGTCCCTTGGTAACATCGTTTACCTCGATGATTCCCCCATTGGACGTCACATCGCTGCCAACGATCTGACCGTCCCGATAGATGTTATAGACGGCGCCATCCAGGCCCCGGTCTGTTCCTGCCTGCACTTTCTTAAAGGTGATGTCGCCATCCCCAGCAACCGGGGGTGGATTATCTCCATCACCAGAAGACGGCCCCGTCACAATTTTCCGAGTAGCGTGATAAGCCGCAAACGCCTGTCGGCCGGAGACACTGGAGGTTGCCAGGACCGCCCACTTGGAGCTGTCATCCTCCACAATGGATGCCTGGATACCTTGTTCAGCGTATTCCTCTACCTTTGCCTGCAGTTCTGCATCCTCGTTGGCTTTCTGACCCAGGAGCCAGTTGTAATACCCCACATACTGGTCGTAGGTATCCTGATTGGCGAAGCCGCCGGCATCGATGTCGCCGGAAGGGTCACCGCCCGCGGACTTGTCGCTCTGGTTGTCCCAGATATAAGTCTGCAGCGCCATGAACAGGCTGCCGGGGATCTCACCGGTGTAGTCCGCGATGTAGGACATCATCCACTTGACGTTCTCCTGCGTAGCCGCATCCATCTCACCCAGGCCGGTCTTGGCTACCATTTCACTCCAGAGCGCATCTGCGTCTGTGCCGGTGGCAGAGCGGTACGTATAAGACTTGAGGAAAGACTCCGTTCCATAACGATAGGAGTAACCCAGGTCCATACAATAGAGCTGCCTGCCTGCTGCGGTGGGTGGCCGGTAGCTGTATGTCTGACCAGATGCGGTCAGGCGGGTCGTCCAGAGGTTTGGGTCCGTCACCGGCGTGATCCCAACGCCGGTGGACTCTGCCGCAAACGCTGCTGTCGGAAGCAGAGTCAAAATTGTCAGCAGAGTCAGAAGAAGGGCTATAATTCTCTTTTTCATGATTTCCTTTCCGGCCAAAAAAAGGGTCAGCATACAAGTTGTATGCTGATCAAGCATTTCGTGGCCTAGACATAAAGTTATGCATACTGATCCATGGGAAAAGCAAGTTGCCTATAAACTGAGTGGATACTAATGCCCGATAGAGTGCTCATTGTTTTCAAAGGGTTGCTGTGGTAAAATGAGGGGCGATTTCAGTCGAATCTGGAGGCATCCATGTTTAATTTCTCTCCCATGAAGGATCTGTGGGAAAGCCCACTTCCCCCCATGGCACTTGCAGACTATCAGGCGTTCTCTAAATTTCAAAACCAAGCACTTCACCGCTGCAGGGAGTCCGGCCGGAGTTTTGATGTGTTCCTGGACTGGGCAATCCGTGCACTGGCAAGCAGTATGGCTGCCGACAGTGCCTCTCGGATCTTTCTCCCCAAGACAAAAACGACACCTTTTGTTATCGACGATTTAATTCCGATCTCCGACTTTCAGCCTTCTGGAAAGAAGAAAGTCAATTTGAAAACCAGCTATGTAATTGCACCCGTCTGGAACAATACGGATCTGGCGGAGGCCGTGGAGGCTTTTGCCGACAGTGGCTTTGAAGACGCACAGATTAGTCAGTCATTTGGCGGTGCCTATATCCCTGAACTGAGTCTGGCCATCATCGATTCTCCATCGGATGTAGATGTCCCATACATCCTTTCAATGTGGGAAAGAGGTAGCATTCAGATGGATGTTTACTCCCTAAGCGATTTGGCAAATTGCCTGCAAACAGATGGAGAGTCCTGGTTCCTGCAAACTGAAGAGGACGAAGAAACAATCCCCGTAATGGAGCCGCGCATGGCCGCGCTTTACAACTGCGGACTCCAGCGATATTGCAAAGATTCTTAAAAGAAGGGAGCAGGCTAAAAAGCCTGCTCCTTTTTTGGTAACCGTGATCCTATGTGGCTGGGGAATCTACCCATGTAATTGTATAGCCATCGTACAGGAAGAGTTGCACACAATACCAACTCTCCATACCGTTTGCATCAGCTCCTTTTGCAATTCCAACGCCAATAGCAGATACTTGTGTATTCAGCATATTTTTCAGGTGCCCCTCAGACACACGCCAGTCATAAATCGCTGTCTCTGCCAAGCTCTTATTCTGCTGAGTCAGGTAGAGATCCATAACGCAGTCAATGTTCTCAGCAGCATACGGGCAATCCGTCACCGCGTAGAAAGGCTTTCCATTCGGTCTGGTATGCGAGTAAACGCCAGATAATGCGATCTCGTCAGCACGAACTTGAGCTGCCTGCATTAGGAGATCACTGGTCTGTAGTTCCTTCAGGTTATTCTGTTTCCTGAGATCATTGGTAAGAGAGACGATTTTCGACTTCACATCGTCCATGCTAGATATGCTTGACGTGTTTATTTCGTCGGGTGACGATGTGACTGGCGGTTCTCCAGTGTAATCCGAACTCCTGTCTATCCGAACACCGTCTTGCCAATAGACGTTGAATCCGACTTCCTTTCCGATGTCCCGGAGTCTTACGTAGTTGTTGCCGTTAATGTTGTATGCCTCCATCTCAACCCGATCCCCATCTATATAGATGGGTTGCCAAGTGGGCTGAGCCATAACTCCGGCAGCGTAGGCTCCTCCACATAAAACTGCGCCCAACGCAATCCCTACTATGAGAGTCAATGTGTAATGGACATGTTTCTTCATAATCGGTCCTCCTTTTTAATGGATTTTCCATACCAACACCATAGCAGAGAACTATGGAGAAGTCGAACAGATTTCAACGGATGACTGGAGAAATCATCCCCTCACAACGAAGCAATATGCATAGAGCTAAAAATTTAAGAAAATGTAAATATTTTAGAAATTCCGCTCTTTTTAGCAAGTACTTATTATTAGAATAAGTATGTTGTATGGAAATTCTGTATGGTATACTTCCTTGCGATGGTTAACCAAACTCTGCCTTGACTGGAGGAATAAACACATGGTTACATACAGCGATCTAATTCAACTGGGAATTCTAATTACGGGGGTGATAAACGTTTTTATTCTTGCCCAAAAGAAATAGCCGCAGCACATTTACACTGCGTTTGCCCGCACACACCAGCGGTAAACGCTTTGATTGCGGACACAGGTATAGAGTGTCAGGCAGTTCTCCGTAGTGGCTGTCAAGCCACTACGATCCATTTCGGAGATTTTCTCTACCGAGGTCACCCGATAGGTCCGGGTTCCCAGTTTTGTGGTGTACTGGATCTTGTCCCCGATGTCCAGGGTATGGATCTCTCCAAAGTAATCATTTGCGCCTCTGTTATGCGAAGCCAGCGCAACATTGCCACTCCATACGGATGTCTCCTCGAAGTGCCCGACGCCCTTGCGGAGCGTTGCGCTGTCTGTTCCCTGATAGACCTTCACCGAGAGATCAAGAGCAGGGATCTTCAGCGTTGCGAGATACCCGCCGGAATAATAAAGATCCTCCGTCACCTCGGTGTAGCCGACGGTGTCGGAGGACGAAGAACTACCGGATGAGGGGGGCGTGCTGATGGTGGGCGTTCCAGGAGTAACGACTGCTGCGGTGCCACCGTTGATGACGGCACCGGTGGCTGCCATGCCGCCGGGTGCCAGATTGGGTGTAAGGTAAGTTCCAGTGTTGAGTGTATAGGCGCTGGGGCTGCCGAAGGCAGGAGGAATCAGCGCGGCGTTCTTGCTCTTATCCACATTTTCCACCAGCTTATCAACATCTTGTGTTTCGACAGTCGTCGGAATGCCGAATATAGTAGAATCTTCGCTTTCGATGGAATACTCCAGCGCATCTGCTGGTATTGTGAAAAGAGATACAAGCACCAGTACGATTGTCAGCGAACGCATTAAATTCATATCAACCATTCTCCTTTCGGCGTTTGTAGATGAGGCCAGCCCCAATTGCACAGCCTGCCAAAAGGACCACAGCAGCAGGAATGGCGACGTAAAGCCAATTGAATGTAAACGCGGGCTCGAAACTGTCGCTTTCCAGAGGTGTTACCGGAGTCCCCTCAAAGATTGCCACATATCGCACCCGATTCAAGGCGATATGGCTGACTGTGCCAGAGTAATCCGCTGTGACGGTATACCCTTTTACGTAGCTGCTGGTTGCACTCCCGGTATAGGTGGCCACAGCGGTGAAGCGGTCCCCTAGCGCATAGCCATCTACATTCACAGTATTATCGGTTTTCCAGGTGATGTCATCCAAGGTCAGCGTCCGGCCATCCTCCTGAATGCTTTTGGGAATATTGGACGTGTCCTGGTTAATGAGGTTTGGATAAGAGCGGGTGGCACTCACTTTCTTTGTAGAGGTGGCGTATCCCGAAGGCTCAACCTGGACGGTTGCCAGCTGCAGTGTCAGCGTCCCCATCAGCCCATCATCTGTGACAAACTCCTTTTCTTGCGGCAGGAGAGCCAACACAGACTCCATATCCTTTTTATCACTTTGCAGTGAGACGGTCTCCGTGTGCTGTCGGCTTTCATTTTCAGGAAGTTCCTGCTTCAGAAGGTCTGTCAGCGTGTAGTGGAACCCATCCTGCTGAAAGTCTGAGCGAGGAATTCCTGCAGGATCATCTTCCGGCGCCAGATCATACACTTTGCGAATTTCGCTCCCGTCCTCGCTACAGGTAACGGATGTGGGATAGCAAATCTCGGGGGTACTGGGCTCCGCAACGGTAATTCCGTTATCAGTGGTGCCGGCAGCCATAGCTGATGGGATCATTGTCGCAACCAGAGAGAGTACCACCATCACACATAAAAAATATCGTTTCATATTTTCACCCTCCTTATTACATATCCATTTGCTTGGACGAAAGAGATTTCGTCACACGCTCCTGCATCTGCGCCATTTCGCGGTCATAGGCACTCAGCACTGCAGCGTCAAACGCCGAACGAAACTCCGAACTGCAGGGGTAGCAAATGTCTTTCCAGCCTTTCTGCGTACGAATTGCAGGCATCGCAACAAAGGGGCCATCTTTCCCCTTAATGATCTTGACCCCACGAATTGCAAATACGCCGAAGATCGTCACTCCTGCATAAGCCAGAATGGCTCCGCTTTTAGATCTCGCAAGTGTGCGGATACTGACCTGAAAGGAATCGGTATATTTATCTTGTTTCAACTTGATTTCCTCCTTTGCGTTCTCGATTTAATATCCGGGTAGGGAGGCCTCTTCAGACGTTCATAAACCCAAGGTGCAACATCCACGGTGCGGATCATTCCATTTGGCATCCGTACCGTGACGCGGCAACTGACAATCAGCGGAAAATGTTTTGCTGTCACGCTGGTAGCAGCGCAGGTCATGACCTCTGCCGGGCGCCAGCCAATCCCTGCAACGTACACCGATTTCAATGCTTGTTTGTACCGACTCCCACAAAGAGTGGCTCCAAACAGCGGATCTGGAAATTGCCCAGGTTTGGGAGCCGGAAAAATACAGCCAGATTGCAAGTAATAG
Organism: uncultured Oscillospiraceae bacterium; assembly: GCA_944387015.1. Classification (GTDB taxonomy): domain Bacteria; phylum Bacillota; class Clostridia; order Oscillospirales; family Oscillospiraceae; genus Oscillibacter. Next base: position 44,164 of record CALXDH010000003.1, on the reverse strand, counting down.
CGAATCGGCAATTCCCTTGCCAAATGGTTTGCGATCAAGATCAGTTCCGGCTGGCATTGCCACGCTGGGTAACGAAGAATGTCCGCCATCAGCACGTTCTCTCCAGACAAGTCGTCAGGAAAAAGCGGTAGACAGCGGACAAGATCGCAGACATGATGGCCATGTACAATTCCGAATACCCGAACAGAAGAGGAGGGTATTCGCTTATACTCCTCAACGGCATCAGCGTATGTTTGAAACAGCTTAGGCCGTGAATGGAGATCCCCCGGATATCGTTGAAGCAGGCGGAGATCTCCCACAGTATAAAATGTCCATTCCAATGTTGTCACCTCATCTCCATTTCGCCCATGTAAGGGGAAGCCTCCCCTCCAAGGTGCAATTGTTGCATCTTGGTGAGTGCCCATTCAGGCAAATATTCTTCCTTCAAAACTCCCACAAAATCTGTCCGGTTCCAACGGGTCGTTTCACCGTCACCCAGGCAGGTGCAGCGGATAGATCGACCAATCGCATGTGGGGAGCATCCAAACCCGTCATGCGCATACCAGAGCTGGTTTGCAGCATTCCAGCATGATTCACGCAAAGCCTCCGTACTGAGGACCAGGATTTTCCCTTCATAATTCAGTTCCGCACGGGAGTCAGGATAGCACTGTTCTGCGCCAAACAGATTCAGCTGCTGATATGCCTGTCTGACCTGGCTCACAAACCCATCCAGAACTGCTGGATGAGTTTCCACAACAAACTCGGAGTTATGCTGTGAATCAGACGGAATCATAAATCCATAACTCCAGTCTTTATTACTTCGACTGAAGCTCCCATCCCAGTATTTTTCCTGCAGCGTATTGGCCAAAACCCAATTGATTCGTTTGAACCCATAGGCTTCGATTACCTTTTTCGCACAGTCCTCTTGCAGGTGCATCCCATCAAACCCTTGGCGAATACATGCTTCAATTGCATTTTTACAGGCAATATTTGCTTGGTGACTTGCGCGCCAAATAGAAATCTGATTTTTTCTTCTGGCCGTTTCAATGGAATCCCGATATAGATACGTATCATTCATTTTCAGTGTCTCCCTCCAGCATAAGTACCCGAAGTCCTTCAATATCAACTCCGGCTGACTGAAGGTATCTGCACATATTTTCATCCAGGCATGACACAGAATTAGTGGCGCTGACGCCTCGCTTTTCTGCCTGACAGCTGGCACGTGCCAACTGATCAAGCAGTGCAAGTATCAATTTATGAAGACAAGCAACGAGTGCAACTGCTTCTGTGGCGGACATATCACCTCGACCAATGACAGCATATCCGGCTCCGATATGGAGAACTAACTTCTCAGCACAGGAAAGGCCAGATATCTGTAACGCAGGGTGCGGAATTTTGATTACCTTTTTCGCCGGATCATGATAGATTGTGAATTTCACACATATTTCTCTCCTTCTTAGGCCACTTGACATCTATCCGGGGTATGAATCAGAACCAAATCGCCTTTGGATCTGCCCAACCGCTCAAACATATTCAGCTGAACATTCAGATACGGTGTCGGGTCATAATTTGTAATAAACAGTTCCCCATAAGTTGCACCTGCCTTTTGCGACAAGGGATTGCCGCGTGTCAGCGCAAGGATATAAAAATCCTTATAAAGCTGGCGAATGAAAGCGCAATCGTTATAGGAGAGGAGAACCAGCCCTTTGCAGTCATGCAGTACGCTCCAAAGCCGAACGTGAAATTTTCGATTCATCCGTACTTCATACAATTTCTCCGCATCAAAGTAGGGTGGATCGCAATAGAAAAATGTTCCGGCGGCATCTTCGTCCTTAATAAGTCGAATTGCGCTTTTGTTCTCAATCACCACATCTTGCAGCCGTTTGGCGGCGGGCTTTAACAGGTGCAGGAAATTGAAAAGGCGCATTGCTTTGGAGCCAAAGGATGTCACTGTAGCACTGTAGCTTCCTCGGATGCATTTATAAAACATAGCAGCCCGCTCCACATCAAAGGAGTCCAATCTCCTATGAAGGATCGGGCGAAGCTCTTCAGCTTGTTCTTCCGTGAAGCATGTGCGATCATCCAGAATCTTAATTTCATCCTGGATGTTCTTCTTGAACACTTCCCAATGAATGTCCTCATGGGCCAAAAACAATTTATAGACTTCAAAAAGAAAGCGAGAATGAATCGGCAGAAACTTCAATTCTCGCATTAATGCGTTGGTTTTATCCCGGAGGCATACAAAAAAGTTGGTCAGGTTCCGATTCAGGTCATTGTAGACATCTCTGCGTTTGGAGCTGGGACTCATGCCCAGAAGAACTGCGCCGCTCCCACCAAACGGCTCGATATACGCCTTAATATTGGGTGGGATAAGCTGCATGATATAGGGGATTAGTTTTCCTTTTCCGCCTACCCAGGGAAATGGAGGCCTAGCGATGGCATTCACCTCCTACGCTAAACCCATCCAGCGATTGTTCCAATCCATGGATCGCACGTTCTGTTCCCTTGACTATCTTTCGCAGCTGACGAACAGTGCTATAGACCTCACCTGCTGTGCGGGCGTAAAAATAACCGTTGGGGCCGCTGCCAATGGGAATTCCTTTCTCTCTCAAGCGGTTGATCAATTTCCGAAGTTCTGAGCTGCTGAGCAACAACGCCTGTTCCAACTCAAAGCTTTTCACCGCATTCCGGCGACCGCTGCATTCCTTTTCTAAATAGGAACGCAACTTTTCTTCTCGCATTGAGCCTCCTTTCCAAGTTGCTCGTGAACAACGTGAACAAATAAAAGAGGGCACCGTTTCAATACGATTCCCCCAGCGTCTTTTGTCTTATGTAAATTTCATTTCCGGTCCATTATGGATTCCTGCAGGTTGACTTTGCATATCGTGAAACTCTTGGTCGTTTCGACGGATATAACCACCGCTATCTGCGTGAAAATAGTACCCTTGACGGGCCAGCAAGGATTCCCCATATTTTTTGTAATCTAAGCAGTCCGGAATCATTCGAATGTCCTCCGCAGTGAGTTTTTCAGCATTCAAGGCCCTCTTTGCGTATGCCTCCACACCCCCCTCAGTCACCAAATCATAGCAACAAAGGCTCTGCGCAATGTCCAGCGCCGTATCCAGACGGGTACATTTTTCGTAGGCCAGTGCGGCGCGAAACTTTTCATTGAAGTGCGGCATACCCTGGCCCTGTTCATCCAGCAGGAAACCCAGGTTGTTTCCATCGTAGATGAGGTCTGCCAAATCCCGATACTGATTTTTGAGATCTTTTACCTCTGGAAGGACACACCTAGCATCCAGCAATGTACATTCCTGAATGGTGTCCACTTTCAGGTCCAGAAGTGCCAGCTCCATTTCATCTGCCTTATCGTCATTCAGCATGGAGTAATCCGGCAGCCGGACCCAGACCCCCTCCGGTTTTTTCAGTGAGGCGATCTTCAGCCGGACACTCCAATCCGAGTCATCCAGCTCCGCCAGGTTATGACCGGTATAGGGCTGCTCCGACTCCTTTGCGGGATAGATCACGTAGCTGCCGCCGATAAACAGGCCGGGATGGAGATCCTCATAACGCCTGCCCAGCTGCTCCAGGTCTATGAAAGGCAGGGCATCTCTTGGGGTCCCGCTTTCATATTGCAGGAAAAAGCGCCCCAGGGCCTCGTAGCTGCCCGCCGGGTGGCAGACCTCATAATCATGCAGCGTCATCAGGCAGTTGATTGCCTCCACCGCCACGTCCGGCTTCATTCGCAGAACGGTGATTTGCAGTTCCTCACTGCTTTTTCCCATCAATTCCTGCAACCTCCCGGACCGCATAATTGCTGCAGACAGCTGATAGCTCTCCTTTACAGAAAGGGTCTCCAGCCGGTCTGTCAGCCACTCTCGCTCCGCATTGGTTAGGGGAAGCCTCAGAAGGGCCTCTTGCTTTTGGTTCATCTCTCACCACCTCATTTCCATCGTTCCAATTTCTTTATTCTGGATGTGGAACTCATGACCATCCCGGCGTTGGATGAGGCCATAGCCGGTCTGAATGCAGTGCTCCGACTCCATCAGGGTTTCTCCGTAACGATACAGGTTCAGGTTTGTCAGAACCTGATCCACCATGGTCTCATCCATGATGGACCGGATCTTCTCCTTTGCAAATCCGGAGGGTGAATTGATATCCTCCCTCAGAAGATACACATCCAGGGTGTCTGCCTGAGCAGATGCGGAAGCGAGATCGCGGCACCGCAGGCCCTCCAGCACAGCCTTGTACACTTTCCGCTGCTCCTGGGGCATGGCAGCCGCCGTCTGCGCGAACCGATTGACATCTCTGATTGTACCGGCCGCGGAGACCGCATCCCGCATCTCCGGGATCACACAGTCGATGCAGCGCCACCACAACTCCCGTGAGGATGCCGCACCCAAGCGCTTTGCCACCGACTCCAGCTCCTCCGGCGCTGCCGGCAGCTTGACCAGGATCGGACCGGCGCCGCCCTGTGCGGGGCCATCGCCTTGCCGCCCGGCCACTTCCAGCAGGACCATGTAGTCTGGCTCTGCGATCTCTCTGGCTACGGAAGGCGCCTGCTTGAGATCGCTGTTCTGGAGGACATATCCCTTCCGCGTGAAGACGCCGCCCTCCTCCTTCCGGGCCCGCAGACCGATAGCCGCGAAGTCCAGCAGCTCGAACACGGTGTCTGAGAGCCCTTCCACCTCCGGCACAAAACCGTTTTCGGCATAAAACCTACCCAGCTGGCTGTCATTGAGGGCCTCCGGCACAACATGGCAGCAGTCCGCGCTCTCGGTCAGGTCCCGGAGTCGGCTGACGCTGATCTCGCCTCCGCTTTTGGCGGTTTCTATTTGGATCAGGCCCTGCAGGGCCGCGCATTGCACATCGCTGAGCCGGGTGAGCCGCTCTGCCAGATCATTCAGCTCCGCGAGGCTGTCCTCCTGATCCTGTAAGACCGTCGCCAGTTCCTCGAAGTCATAGTAGTCGTCGATCTCCAGGTAGAGGCGGTCGCCCTCCTGCAAGTGCAGTTTGTCCAGAGCATCCAGCAGCTCCCAGGGCCGGGCAGGGAGATCCAGCTTGGCATAGGCGTCGCTCTCCGGGTCCTCCTTTGCGAGATAGACACCAAATACTTTCTCACTCAATTTAGCTTCCTCCTTTTTTACTGATTGAAGGACTCACAGCCCCTTCATTTCCAGGCTGTTTTTTGCGCCCAGAATCCGCTCCTGGACCACAGGGTCGGCCATGGGGATATCCCAACCGTGCATGCTGCCGGCCAGCATCGCCTGCTCCTGAGCCGGAGTGATGCCGCGCCGGCGGTTGTTGTAGTCCGCCAGATAGCGGTTTTGGGCCCTATCTCCGGTGGACCAATCGCTGGGGAAGTACCCGTGTTCGCCTTTCTTGATGCAGATCAGCGTTCCTTCTCCCGGCAGAACAGACCAGCACAGGTCAGGAAGCCGGGTAAGGGAATCATGGGAGAATTTTTCTTCCTCTGTCTGGATGGTCCAGTTCCCGTCGTTCCAAAGGTGTACATTCAAGACGCCGTCGTCCACCTGGATCTCTCTCTGCTCAAAGCCCTCGCCCCAGCCGTCTGAGGCTTGTCCCGTAATATACTCCGCCAGAGTCTCCTTTTCCTCCGGTGTCAGGGTCCCAACCACTTTGCACTCTGCAATGCCCCAGAGCTGTCCATCCCGGTATTCCACTTCGAAGATTGCAGACTGGACCTTATCGTTGACGCCGTCCTGCTTGTCATACCAGTGCATCAAACCGCGGTCTGCTTCTACCAGCATCCGGTTATCTACCAGGGCTGTTCGGATCTCGGCCTCGTAGCTTCGCAGATCTCTGCCGTTCAGGTCAGACCCATACTCCTCGCGGTCACCCCAGTCATCGTATCCGAAAAATTCCGCCGTCAGCGGCATATAGAATTTGACTGTCTGGGTCTCCGGAGGCATGACTTGGAACCGGTCTACACCTATAATCAGAGCCAACCTACTGCCGTTGTCCCAACGGACATGGAACTGGGCAGCATCGTCAATGCAGTCCAATGTACCCATACTCCCAGGTTGGATGGGCATTGGATCGTCCTTCATTTCACTAAGCCGTACCCGGCATCCGGCAGGATACTGCTCCCGCAGAAACTCCAGCCACTCCTTTTTAATCATTTCAAACCTCCCATCACCATGCCCTGCGCGGGGGCGCTCCACTCCAGCTCACGGTGGATCATCTGCACCGCCTCAAAAATCTCCGGGTCATTGCGAAAGCTTTCCATTCGCCTGTGATCCTGGAAGAACACCTGCTCTCCATTCGCTTCCCGGAGGAAGTCGACTGTGGCAATGCCGTCTTTCGTAACACCCAGCCGCTTTTCCGGTCGGGTGCTGTCCCGATAGAGGTGAACTGCCTCCTCCAGCGTCAGGTCCCGGTGGATCTGCTCGTCCGGTGTATTGCAGTCTGTCATCACAAACCAGGCGTAGGTATGAGGACGGTCGAGATCGGCGGCATCCCGGAGCGCTTGTTTCCCGCCCTCCGTCAAACCGTAATTACAGGCCCGCCGAGGATTATCCTCTCCTGCGAAATCCAGCAGGAGGTCATCCACTGCTTTCCGCACCGTAGGATTGTTCGTTAGAGTCTCATAGCGGAAGCCGGTAGTGGCTTGATACGGAAGTTCCTCCCGAATGGTGTCCAGGTATCTCTGCGCATCCGTGAAGGTTTCTTCCTCTCCGCTGGCATAGGACACCCGGCCCACCGGTGCCTCCTTTTGAGACATCCTCTGCTGACGGAGGTCATAGCAGTACAGATAGCCCTGATAATGGCCCGGCAGCGGGGTGCAGCGGAGGCAATATTGGTAGTTTTCTTTTTCCACGATAAAGCCATAGGACTCACTCTCATTTGCAATCGCTCCGCCATGATCAGCACAGTATTCCTGCATGGCCTTTAGGTCCTTGAGCGGGCCATTTCGTCGCAGCTCATCCACCACTTGTTGGAGATCAGATTTGAATTCTGCAGTGTTCAGCTGATTACCGTTATGTGCCCACCAGCTGGACCAGAATTCCTGCCCACTGGAGCCAAAATCAATCCGCAAGTGACCGACAGTCCCTAGATGCTGATCCTGCTTTTCCATTTCCTGAGAATAGAAAAGGCCCGCTTCCTCAGCAGAAGCGGGCCTTAAATAAATGTCAGTATGATATTTTCCTTGATTCATATGTGTATTTCGTCTCCTAGTTGAAGGTGCATCATTCATTGGAATCGATAGCCTCGTTCCTGAAGAGAACAAATATAACTGATAAAGTGATCATGGGAAGTAAACCGCTGTTCGTTGTAATTCGCAACCGGGTGAAATGAAGCGATACGATCCGCATGACTAATCCATAAAACATTGAAGTATGTATTCTCCATCTTCTCCATCTCTTTCGCCTCTTTTACAGGATACGGGTGCTATTCCTTTTTGTCGCTACTTGGCTCAGCATATACCCCTCCATAACAATAAGACAATCAAATTGCAAATCTGCAACACAAAAATTTGCTCTCTAATCTAAATATGCTTTAAATAGCCACGTATCCTGTTTTCCTGTTGTAATTATCAGATAGCAAGCGTTTCTCCCAGAGTCACCATTCGTAACCCCCTTTTCACTTTTCTACCTGGTATCTCGATCCGGTCACATCCCTCCCATGTGTAGCTCCGGCCTGAGTCTCGGCTGACACCTGGGTATTTCAGCCATCAATTTACTCAGGCTCAGTTCTCCAAGATAGGAGACATACCCACATTCACTAAATTGACCACACTCCTTAGCTGCCTGATACTGTCCATAAGCCTCGTAATTAATGAACTGGTCCAAGCCAGGGTCGGGAGAAGATTGCTTCCTGCCACAAATCAAATATCTACCATATTCCTCAGCGTTTCGCACACAGGGGATAAAGCGAAATTCATCCAGATTCTGAGCCAGGACAGTAGCTTCCTTTACAGACCCAGGGTTTGCCATTTGAATTACAGCACTTAATTTTGCCCTTCCAAAATCACTTAATGGAAAAATGGCGGCAGCCAATTCATTTACCTCCTCCAGAGATTCATTGGCCTCATTTAACAGCGCTGTTACCTCGGGAGGGCAATTGCTACTCTCAATGTGGAGTCTCATCGTTTCCTTATGGAGATTTGCTCGCACAAGAGCACGATTAATTCGCGTCTTGCTGGCAGGTAGATAGAGCCATGTAGTATCAACATCACGTATCGACTTATCCGCATCCGTTATGCCAATAATCATTACACAATCCTGCCCCAGATAGAAAGGAAAATGCTGACCATCATAAACTGCCCTAAGCTGCATCCCATTCCCATAGACCACACCATAAGGGGTAATCGTGCCCTCGCCACTCTCAATAAGGAGAAGAGCCGTCTCGTAACCGTCTACATTGTCCAACTCCTCTTGGGTCGCTGCACCATCATTCATGTCCAAGTAATGATTGCGCCCCACCTCGTCCAAATTGGAGAAGTCCGTAATTACGGTCACATCCTGACAGCAGAATGTCAAATTAATCAGTTGGTCCATATCATAAAGCCCATATTTAACGGCGGCCGCCTGAAATTTTGCTCTTTCACAAACATCGAAACTCTCCAGCCGCCCCGCAAGATAATCCATCTCATCCAGATTAATTGTCCTGTTTTCCAACCGTTTGAGAATTGGCCAGTCGCCAGTGATCTCATTCACAAAACAGTCCTTTTCCACAGGATCTCCCAATTCCATAGCTTGAAGCATTTCTATTATACGGGGATAATTCCCCTCACGAATAGGAAAGGGAACCGTAGCCTGTCCATACTCTGGACACTTTGCATTGCTTACGATTACCTGAATCATAAAAGTCCTCCTGATTGTACAATCCGAAATTTATCTTGGTTTGCTTGTATAGAACAATCGTTCTATGATATAATATCAATATAAATCAAAACTATGTGGATGGGAGGGGGATTCCTATGGCTTCGAAAGTTTACCTTGCTGTCGACTTAAAATCGTTTTATGCCTCTGTGGAGTGCATGGAGCGGGGACTCGATCCCCTTACCACCAACCTGGTCGTAGCTGATCGCAGCCGCACGGAAAAAACCATTTGCCTCGCCGTAACACCGGCATTGAAGGCTTATGGCATTTCTGGTCGGGCAAGACTATTCGAAGTTGTGGAGCGTGTAAAAGAGGTAAATGCGCTCCGGCTACGCAGTGCCCCCAATCACACATTCACTGGCGCATCTGCAAATGACCCAGAATTGAAGAACCATCCCGAACTGGCCCTGGATTATCTAATTGCCCCACCCCGTATGAAGCTCTATATGGATTACAGCGCCCGTATCTTCGCTGTCTACCTCAAATACATTGCACCGGAGGACATCCACTCTTACTCTATTGACGAGGTATTTATGGATGTTACCAATTACCTGGACACCTATGGCCTTACCCCAAGGGAGTTGGCTCGGAAAATCATTTTAGATGTACTCCATACCGTAGGGATTACCGCAACTGCCGGAATTGGTCCAAATCTCTATCTGTGCAAGGTGGCCATGGATATCATGGCAAAGCACATCAAGCCCGATCAGAACGGGGTCCGAATCGCGCAGCTTAGTGAGCTCACATACCGGCGGTTATTGTGGGATCATCAGCCTCTTACTGACTTCTGGCGAGTAGGACGGGGTTATGCCAAGAAGTTGGAGGCCCATGGATTGCACACCATGGGGGATATTGCACGTTGTTCTATTGGAAGTGCCTCGGATTTCTATAATGAGGAACTTCTATACAAGCTCTTCGGTGTTAATGCGGAGCTACTGATTGATCATGCTTGGGGCTGGGAGCCTTGTACCATCGCAGACATCAAAGCATATAAGCCAGAATTCAACAGCATTGGCTCCGGGCAAGTTCTGCAAGAGCCCTATACCTTCGGCAAAGCCAAGCTGGTAGTCCGGGAGATGGCAGATCAGCTGGCTCTGGACTTGGTTGATAAGGGGCTAGTGACCAAACAGCTGACGCTTACCATAGGATATGACCGTGAAAACCTTTTGGACCCAGAGCGGCGGAAACGGTATCGTGGGGCTATCACCAGAGACCCCTATGGACGAGAGATTCCAAAGCACGCCCATGGTACCGCTAATTTGGAACAGCCAACAGCTTCAACAAGGGCAATCCTATCTGCTGTCTCCAGCCTGTTTGATCGGATTTCAGATTCCAATCTTTTGATTCGGCGTCTCTATCTCACTGCTAACCGTGTAATGGATGTGCACAGTGTTGCTGAGGAACCCGTCTGCGAGCAGCTGAACCTCTTTACAAATTTCGCCGTAACAACTGAGTCTCAAGCACAGGAAGGTACGGCGCTTTCCCGAGAAAAAAAGATTCAAGCTGCCATGCTTGGGATTAAGAAGAAATACGGAAAGAACGCTATTCTTAAGGGAATGAATCTGGAGGAGGGAGCAACCGCCAGAGAGCGGAATCGTCAGGTGGGAGGGCATCATGAATAATAAATACGATGATATGCTTCACATGCCCCACCATGTTTCCAAAACCCATCCCCGCATGTCTATGCATAACCGGGCCGCTCAATTTTCTCCATTTGCTGCGCTGACTGGATTCGAGTCCATTATCCAAGAGACTAGTCGACAAACCATGCAGAGGATTGAATTGGATGAGTCCGCAAAAGAAGCCCTTAACGAAAAACTACAGCGGCTTCTCCATGTGCTTCATTTACACCCCAAAATCTCTATAACTTTTTTTAAGCCAGACGAAAAAAAGGATGGAGGCAAATATATCTGTATTACAGGGACTGTCAAGAAAATAGATACTTCGACAGCTGAAATTATAATGACAGACGGGGCAAAAATTTCCATTCAAGAAATCCTTGCAATGCAAGGAGAGATATTTGATAAAGATACCATCAGCTAGATTTTCTTTAGAACACAACAGCAAGCGATACCGAGAAAACATATTTCCCTTTTCACAACACTTCAGGTGAGGTTGCGCTTTCTCACCTGAGGTGTTGTATTATATATACGATTAAGCATCATTCTTCGGAGAGTAGGTGGGTGTTGTGAGAAAGATGGGGGAAAAGGGGCTGCGTTTGCTAATTTTATCCGGATTAGCTCTTTTGGCAGTCTCTACAGCTGCAAATGCCGTAGAACCAGAATGCCTTCCAGCAAATATTTGTGGTTACAGCTACTATGTGATTCAGGAAAACGGTGACTTATTGCGTTGGGGTGATTATTCGTCTGATTCTTATCAGAATGCGGAAATTCTCATGAAAAATGTAGCTTCAATTGTCCCATCCGATCTGCATATCACCCTAGCAATAGATCGAAAGCGAACTTTAAGGGTCATCAATAATCCCGCTTATACGAGCACTTCAAGCTCTGACTCATTACTGGAAAACGTGGCTACTGCAAAGTACGGCCTCAATCACTATTTGGCACTGCAAGAAGATGGTACATTGTATGTCGGTGGCAAGAATGAATCAGGGCAATTGGGCCTTGGAGAAGCAGATACTATTGATCACGAACCGACGAAGCTTCTTAGCGGCGTGATTTCTATAACTACCTTGGATAACAGCAGCTATGCAGTACTGGATGATGGCACACTTCTCTTTTGGGGGAAACTGGCTGGACATCCCATTTGCACTGCACCTGTAGCTATAGGAAGCGGGTTCGCAAAACTTTTGTCTGGTAAATATGTATTAAGCGCAGATCATACTCTCTATCAAATGGTTTGGGAGGAGAATTCAGACCATTTCTCATTTACCCCCATAATGGAGAATGTTCTGTATGCTTCAAATAATCTGGTCGTTCAAGAGGACGGCTCTCTCTGGGGACTAGATGATAACACTCCACTAGTACCCACAAAATATTCTGTGGAGACTGATAGTACACATCCACCTATTAAGTTAATGGAGGATGTTTCCTACGTAACTGCTGGGCAATTTTATAGTATCGTTGTCCTAAAGGATGAAAGTATGTGGTTACTTCCGAACCAAGATCTCATAGCCTCCAATCCTGATCAAAAATATGTGCCTGAAAAACTCATGGATCATGCTACAAAACCTCAAATAGAAATAGAGCGGATTGACCCGCAAGGGAATCGCTTGGCAGATTTCCCAACAATGCTTTCATCCCAAGAGGAAGCCGCTCCGAAAAATACTGAAGCAAATGAAATAAACCCTTCTGCTTTTTTAGGCGTGGCAGTAGTGCTGATAATAGCAGCCGCTGTAGTATGCGTTCTACTTTTGAAATTGAGAAGGATACACCGTTGGAATAAGTAGAAACCGAGTAGCCCAGGGCCATAGGTCCTGGGCTACTTAAAATTGTACTGAGATCCTACACTTATTTTTTTCATCTGATCTCGAAGACAAGTCCCTTTCTTATCCCAGCAGAGAAACCCATGTGAAGGATAAGGGCATCCAGCACACTGCTCAAACGGTCCAGCTAAGGGTTGTGGTGAGGATCTTGGCAGAGTTTGAAGATATTCCGAATCATAGGATTGCGGCTTGCCATTTCGCCGGTATCGAATTCTCATACTTCCTCCATAAAATGAAAAAAGAGAAGCAATTGCTTCTCTCAGTCATACGCTATTTTCAGTACTAGATTGTTATCTACGTCCGGGCTTTATCAAGGACCATATCTGTGAGTGTGGTTTCAAATATGCTAAGCCATATAGGCAGGAAACACGCATCTGGTTCGTCAAGCTCTGAGATCATGGCGACATCCCGGAGTTCTTGAATTATGCGCTGGCAACCTTCATGGTTTCCCGCCGCCATAAAAGATCCGAGCAGTTCATACATAATGGTCAAAAGTAGTCGACCACCTTCAAGATCCAAAATAGCAGATGTAATTTCTACTACTTCTGCAAGCACTTTTTCATAGCTCATACTAATTTGAAGTCCTCCTTTTTCTATATGTACCTGTGGGATTATCAAAACCTTTGTTGTTCTATTTCATGCCGATTTATTATCTGGCTGTGTTTTCAGCAGACTTAATTGTTGAAAACAATGAAATCGACTCATCCCCTACGAAGGGATGAGCCGCAATTTAAATGTCCTAATAAAAATTTCACACCTATGTGCTTTTACAGACAATTAAGTATTAACGCCACACAATTAATCCATTGTGTGGCGTTAAATTGCTTGTTGGACTATAAAAGTGTTATTTAGATAATAAACTAATTTCCCCTAATAGACGGTCCTTGGAAAAAATCACTCGATGATATCTCTTCTCCTGTTCGGACAAGATTGCTTCTACAAAAGACTCTCTAGAAGAATATTTCTTACCTTCTTCTATAATCAAATGTGAAAGTTTAGGCGAGAAGGACATATCGTATCGGTCTTTCAGGACATAGGCTCTTGTAATGTTTAACAATATGTATGGATTTTTATCAAGAACTACATCTATTACCCGAGAATGCATCCCTTCAAGATATTTTTCCTTGTACCATTTTTCATTTGTCCAATCATATATAATGCTATCCAAGTTAAGAAAAACAGTATCGGGTAATAGCTTTATGTAGTCTTTGGGCGAACATGAAATAATTTTTTCACGAAATGCCCATGTTTGTTCGATCCGCCAAACATCAACCAAAAGGCCTTCACAGAAGATTTTATGTCCGCCAAATCTGTTTGTACGGAGGGAATATTCCTCAATAACCCTTGACCATTGAGATTCACTTTTTACATCAACAATAATATCGATATCCCTCAAGTTCTGAATTTTTCTGTGGTCAAGGAATTCTCTCAGGACACCCCCTATAAGAATTACATTTCCGGCAAGTTCAAGTTTTTTAAAGATCTCTGCTGCCGGCGGGTGATCCATTAAATAATTTCGGATTGAATTTTTCATACACAAATATAATCGTTATTGTCAAAAAATATTAGATAGTTAAGGAAGTTTTACCCCCATAAGATCCTGATACAAATTGACAGCGTAGGAGTCAGTCATTCCAGCAATAAAGTCTGTAACGAGATGCAGCCGTTCGTACGGAGTTAGCTCATCAAGCAAATCTTTTTCACTTTTTTTATTACTCGAAGCGCTGTTTGAGAAAGCACCCGTTTTTTCATGAGAATGCAGTGCAATATATCTAAAGTTTGGGGAAATAAGACTATATAGTTTGCCTGCATATGTCTTCGGACTAACTAACTCTTCACCAGTGCTTTTGATAAGGACCGGTGCAAAAGTATCCAGTAAGGTTTTTAATACTTTGTCTCCTATAAGTTCGAGCGACAGAACCTCACGACAAGAAAAGCAATTTCTTGCTGTAATCTTTGTTAACTCATCTTTTAGAGCACGTTCACAATCTAAGAGTTCAATGGTTTTATCCTCCGTTTGCGGTGCTCTACACATAATAATTTCATACTTTTCCTCAAACTCTTCAACTGCACGAGTGAAGAAAAAGGATTGAACTGCATTGCGGAAAATTCTCACTTTTGTTGTTTTCATTTCTGCGAGATCCATATCTTGGGGAGGTTCCTTTGAATCGATTTTCCGAAATAGACTTGCCATTCGCTCGTCCGCTTTAAGTTTTTCTTTCAATTGAGTATATTCTCGATCCCAGTCTATATACCCTTTTTTTACTCCGTCTTCTATATCATCGCATAAGTAAATAATGTCATCTGCTGCTTCTAATAAATAAGTTGCAGGATGGCGGACGTTTTCTGGTAGTCCAAGTTCAGTCCTAACTTTACGAGCCAGCTCTTCTTCTGATTTGAAATATCCAAATTTCTTCTTCCCGCCTTTTCTCCGATGTGAAGGCCACGGATATTTCATAATGGTACCTAATGTAGCAAACGTGAAATTTGCACCATAGGTATCATAAAGCATTTGTAGTCTTGATACGATCCTCAAATTTTGAACATTTCCGTCAAAATATAAGAAATCACTTTTTTCTTGTTCGGATAGAACAATATGATCGATTTCTAAAAGTGGATTAGAGTGAAACCACGATGAGAACCAATTTTGGATTACAGTTTCGCCATAATGTCCAAACGGTGGATTTCCAAGGTCATGAATTAATCCAGAAACTCGTAGAAGAGAGGATAATTCTTCTGTCTGCTCTGGGCAAAAGATACCTTTTCCCTCTAACATACGGCCAACTGATTTACCTAAGGAACCAGCTAATGCTGAAACCTCAATGGAGTGTGTTAACCGGGTTCTGGCGACATCGTTCTCTTGGAGTGGGAAAACTTGTGCCTTATCCTGAAGTCGTCTTACTGATGAAGACCCAACAATTCGATCATAATCAGCATCAAATGCATTACGAACAATGGCAGGATTCTGATACGAAGATTCTTCCTTGGGAGATGACTGTTTGCCATACGACCGTTCTCGTTCTTTTGAAAACAGTTTCTCCCAGTTTAACTCTTCCATGTAAATCACCCTTTCACCAATGTCATTACGCTTTTGTGTAATTACACTAATATAATTTTAGAGTATATAATATTATATCAGTAGGGCAAAAAATTACAAGTTTTTGTTTGTATATTTAAAGTAAATCCCAATAATCCTCCGGAGTAGCTAAGCGTATAAGTTGTGCAGCAAAAACCCTGAGAAAATGACGCAAAATTTTTATATAGCTGATGCAGATCTGATGCGCAACTCAAAATAATAGTGAGAAGCACGTCTCCGGAGTTTACAATTCTCTTGAAAAGATGATAATACTGAGACTGATAAGACTCAATGATACTGGTGAAACAAATCCCTGACGCCTCATAACCCGGAGGTCGCAGGTTCGAGTCCTGTCTCCGCAACCATAAAAGTCCTGAAATCGTAAGATTTCAGGACTTTTTTTGTTTTCTGGACCCGGGGAACGTGATTCCCGGAGGGAAATGCGCATACAGGGCAGAAAGGGTCGGTCCCGCTGGAAAAATCAAAAGAAAAAATTTGCAGCGCCCCCCTTGACAAATATGAAGTTTGTGTTATTGTATTAATCACTTAGTACAATAATACGGAAAGCAGGAGGTGGTTCCGTGAAATGGGAGTTCTCCAATGACGCGCCGATCTATGCGCAGCTGATCCTGCAGATCAAAGTCGGGATTGTCTCCGGCACCTTTTCGCCGGGAGAACGGCTGCCGTCGGTACGGGATCTGGCGATGGAAGCCGGCGTCAACCCCAACACCATGCAGCGGGCATTGACAGAGCTGGAACGAGATGGACTGGTGTACAGTCAGCGGACTGCGGGCAGGTTTGTGACGGAGGATCAAAGCATGATTGATACGGCGAAGCGGGGCCTTGCGGAGCGCCATATTCAGGACTTTCTGGCGGCCATGGGCCAGCTGGGATATGAGAGGGAGGAAATCGTAGCCCTGCTGCGGCAGGAGACAGGTAAGGAGGGAATCACCGATGGCGGTGCTGGAATGTAAGGAATTGACAAAACGCTATGGTGCGGCGCAGGCGCTGAACCATGTGAATCTGCAGATTGAACCCGGACGGATCGTAGGTCTCCTGGGGCCCAACGGCAGCGGAAAGACCACGCTCATCAAGCTGGCCAACGGCCTGCTGACCCCCACCGAGGGAGAGATCCTGGTGTGCGGTAATGTGCCGGGCCGGGAGAGCCATGCTTGCGTCAGCTACCTGCCGGAGCGCACGGCCATCCCCACCTGGATGTCGGCGGCGCAGCTGATGGATTTTTACGGTGATTTCTACCAGGATTTCCGCCGGGACGCGGCAGAGGAAATGCTGAAGCGGCTGGAGATCTCGCCCCGGCAGCGGATCAAGCAGATGAGCAAGGGCACCCGGGAAAAGGTGCAGCTGATCATGGTGATGAGCCGGGCGGCGCAGCTGTACCTGTTGGATGAGCCCATCGGCGGCGTGGACCCTGCCACCCGGGACTATATCCTCTCCACCATCATCACCAACTACAACCCCGAGGCCGCTGTCATCATTTCCACCCATCTGATCTCCGATGTGGAAAAGGTGCTGGATGATGTGATCTTCATCAACCAGGGCCAGGTGGTGCTCCAGTCCTCTGTGGATCAGATCCGGGAGGAAAAGGGCATGAGCGTGGACGCGCTGTTCCGGGAGGTGTTCAAATGCTGAGAAAACTTTTGAAGCACGAGTTTCGTGCCACGGCCCGGATCATGGTCCCGGTCTATCTGGTGCTGCTGGTGACGGCACTGGGCGCCAATTTTTCCACCCGGGGGATCCTGAAGACCCCGTATGCAGTTTTAAATATTCTCGGTTCCCTGCTGGTGATGGCCTTTGTGGTGGCGATCATGGCAGTGTGCGTCGTCAGCTTCCTGCTGATGATCCAGCGGTTTTACAAGAATTTGCTGCGGGATGAGGGCTACCTGATGCTGACCCTCCCCGCCTCTATCCACCAGCAGGTGTGGAGCAAGCTGATCGTCTCCTCCGTGTGGTTTATCATCACCGGCGTGGTGGTCATGCTTTCCTTTGTCATGATGGCGCTGGATGTGAGCTTTCTGGAGGGGATGGTGCAGGTTTTGCAGCAGCTTTTTCAGGACATCACGGCTTATTATGCCATCAACGGCACGGTGTTCCTGCTGGAGCTGCTGGTGCTGGCCTTCGCCGGCTCCATCGCCTTCTGCCTGCAGTTTTACGCGGCCCTGGCCATTGGCCACAGCTTCTCCAACCACAAATTTGCCTGGTCCGTAGCGTTCTTTTTCATTTTGCAGTTTGCCTCCCAGCTGGTGGGAAGCCTGCTGCTGCTCTCCCTGAATACGTCCTTGATCAACTCTCTGCTGGGCAGCCTGGATTTCCGGGTGTCCGGTATGACGGCCATTCACATCGGCATGGGCATTCTCATCGCTGTTTGTGTGGTATATTCCGCCGTGTTCTATGTAATTACCACATACTTCTTGAAAAAACACCTCAACTTGGAGTAAACTAAACGTGTTACTGCGCGGAGCGGGTTTCCCGCTCCGCAGCTTCAGATACCGGAGGAGCGCCCATGCCCATAGAAGAGACCTTGTTTCATGAGACCCTGCTGACCTTTGCCACCGCCATGGTGCCGGTGCTGGAACTGCGGGGTGCCATCCCGGTGGGCGTGGCTGCGGGGCTGTCCCCGGCCGCGGCGTGTGTGGCGGCGATCCTGGGGAATATGGTGCCGGTGCCGTTTATCATGCTGCTCATCCGCCGGATCTTTGACTGGCTGCGGGGCAATGCCTTCTTCGGTCCCAAGATCGAGCGGCTGGAGCGCCGGGCCCATCTGAAGGGACGGGTCGTGCGCAAATACCGTCTGGTGGGCCTGATGATCCTGGTAGCCGTTCCCCTGCCGGGGACCGGAGCCTGGACCGGGGCGCTGGTGGCGTCGCTGCTGGATATTCGGATGCGCCATGCCATCCCCGCCATTTTCGCCGGTGTGGTGATCGCAGGGCTTATCATCACGCTGCTGACCGCCGGTGTGATCCACCTGTTTTGAGATGATGACCCCGGAGCGTGGTTTCCACGCTCCGGGGGCTTGCTTTGGCGGCGCGCCCTCAGCCGAAGTCGTGCCGGCTGCCGCAGTCCACGCCCAGTTCCTCCAACAGCGAGACGATGGCTTCGATTTTTGCAAAGCACGTCTCGTCAGAGAGGGCGTCGTCCGCCAGAATGTCCCGAATGCGCAGCAGCGCCCGGGCGGCGGCATCGGACACCAGAGCGCGGTAGAAGTCCTGCTCCCGTTGCATCGTATCACCCCCGGAACAGTGTAACATCTGCCTGGAATATACGCAAGTGCGTATACGCGCCGGCGCAAAAGCAGATACCATGTCCGTGAGGTGAGGGGCATGGGGATTAAGGACGCGGTGGTGGAGAGGTTCCAGAACCTCTGCCGCCAGCGGAACATCAAATACAACGAATTGGCGGTGCGTTCCGGTGTGACACCCTCCACGGTATACAGTATGATGGACCCCCGCCGCCGGGACGTATCCATCGTTACCATCAAGCTGCTGTGCGACGGGCTGGAGATCTCTCTGGAGGAATTTTTCTCCGGACCGGAATTTGCCCGGCTGGAACAGGAAATGCAATAAGAAAAGAGACGCCGAAAGGCGTCTCTTTTTGGTTATTCAGCCTCGTACACCTTCCGCCCGGCGCTCCACACCGCCCGAAGGGCGCCCTGCTGGCGGCGGTAAATGCACCGCTCGAACCGCTCCCGGGCCGTCAGGGGATGGGACTGGGGCAGCGCGTCATCCGAGAGCACCATGGCGTGGAGGGGGTTGCCGGGGGCAAAGCCCGGCGCCTCCCCGAAGAAGGCCGCACCGGCGGAGGTGGCCAGATACCACGCCTCCGGCACCGTCAAAAAGGCGGGATGGGCCGGGTCCGTCATCTGCCGGACCTTGGAGGCCCGGATGGCGGAGGCGGTGACGTCGAACATATTGAGGTGGTCGCCGCCGGCAATGTCGCTGCCCAGGGCCACCTTCATCCCCTCTTCCAGCATGGCCCGCACCGGGGCGGTGCCGGAGCAGACGTTCACGTTGGAGTCCGGGCAGTGGACCACCGTGACCCCCGCGTCCTTCATAGCCGCCCGCTCCCGCTCGTCGGACCAGACGCAGTGGGCCATAAGGGTGCGGTCATTCCAGAGACCGAACTTGGCATAGGTCTCCCAATACTGCCGGCAGTCCGGGTGGAGCTGGCGGACCCACTCGATCTCCCGGTCGTTTTCCGAGAGGTGAGACTGGATAGGCAGGTGCCGTTCTTCCGCGGTCTTGCCCAGCCAGGCCATCAGCTCGTCGGTGCAGGAGGGGGTGAACCGGGGGGTCAGCATGGGGCGGACATGGGAGAAGCGGCCGCATTCCGCGAGCCACCGCTCCGTCTCCCGGATGGACTCCTCGGTGGTCTCCTCCAAAACGCCGGGGGCGGCGTTGCGGTCCATGTTCACCTTGCCCGCATAGCCGGTGACCCCCGCCCGCTCCAGCTCTTCCATCAGGATCAGCGTGGCGTCGGTGTGGAGAGAGGAGAACATGGCCACCCGGGTGGTGCCGTTTGCGATGAGCTCGGCGGAGAGCTGGCGGTAGACTTTCCGGGCATAGTCGGGGTCCGCGAACCGGGCCTCCGCCGGGAACGTGTAGGTGTTGAGCCAGTCCAGCAGCGTCAGGTCCATGCCGGTGCCCACCATGGGATACTGGGGGGCGTGGAGGTGCAGATCCGCAAAGGTCTGCAGGACCAGGCAATCCCCGAAATCCTCCACCGCAGCGCCGGTGTATTCCGCCGGCAAAGCGTCGTATACGCCCCGGATAACTCCGTCCTCCGCCACCAGATACCCCGGTTCTGTGATGTCCAGCTGTCCCGGAGCGGGAGCGGAAACAATGGTTCCTTTGATGATAGTCAGCGCCATGCTGCCATCTCCTTTCTTCGCGGAATTCCGCACAAAAGAAAAGGAGTGTCCGACCGACAGCGCTCCAGCGCCCATCGGCCAGACACCCATAGCGGAGCCTTTCGGCGGCTCCGTAGAGACGTTCGCACCCTTGCCAGCGAACCTATATGAGCGCTCCTGTTTCTCTTTTGTATCTTCACCATAGCATACTTTTCCCGGGAAAGCAAGCCCAGTCACCGCCAAGGGCTCTGCCGCCTATACTGGCGTACGGGCGGTGTTCCGCCCGAATCGAGGAAAAGGCGTTGATCGTATGCTGCAATCACTGCGCTGGGCGGCGCTGGGCACCGGATTTACCTTCGGGATGACCACGCTGGGCGCCGCCCTGGTGTTTTTTCTGGCGGGAGAGCCGCATCCCCGCTTTCAGCGGGCACTGCTGGGGTTTGCCGCGGGAGTCATGACCGCGGCATCGGTGTGGAGCCTTCTGCTGCCTGCCATTGACCAGGCCTCCCAGGGGGCGCTGCCGGGCTGGGTCCCGGCGGCGGGAGGCATGCTGACGGGAGTGGCGTTTCTGGCGGCGCTGGACGCCCTGCTGCCCCGCCTGCGGCGGGGACGGCAGGTCATGACCGCCTCCTGGCGGCAGACCACCCTGCTGATGACCGCCATCACCCTACATAACGTGCCGGAGGGGATGGCGGTGGGCCTGGCGTTTGCCCTGGCGGCACAGGGGGATGGATTTGCCGGGGCGGTGGCGCTGGCTATGGGCATCGGCATTCAGAACTTCCCGGAGGGGGCCGCTGTGGCGCTGCCGCTGCGGCAGGAGGGCTGGTCCCGCCCGCGGGCCTTTGCGGGCGGGATGCTCTCCGGCGCCGTGGAGCCCCTTTTCGGCGTGCTGGTGGTGCTGGCGGCGGCCGGTGTAGCGCCGCTGATGCCGTGGCTTTTGAGCTTTGCCGCCGGGGCCATGCTGTATGTGGTGGTGGAGGAGCTGGTGCCCCAGGCCCACAGCCGGGCCGGGACCTGCGGCTTTGTGGTGGGGTTCCTCATCATGATGGTGCTGGATGTGGCGCTGGGATAATGGGCCGGAGGAAAAAAGAGAGCGGAGACCTGAATGGTCTCCGCTCTCTTTTCACTTGCGTTACAGGGCGCTTCCCGGTTCCATCCTCAGGGATTGCCCTCCAGGGACGGCGGCGCGATGGGCAGCCCCGTGAGATACCGGCGGATCAGGTCGAAGGCGTGGTTGGCGGCCAGGGCCTGGATGCGGTCCCGCCGGCGGCGGCCGGAGTCCATCTTCCGGCAGAAGCTGCCCTCCGGCGTGGCAAGGCCGATGTAGACGATGCCCACCGGTACCCCCCGCTCATCGGGGTCCGGGCCCGCCACGCCGGTGACGGACACGGCGAGGTCCGCTCCGGTGATGCGCCGGGCGCCCTCCGCCATGGCCCGGGCGCACTCCTCCGATACGGCGCCGTACTGGTCCAGAAGGGGCTGGGGCACCACCAGCACGGCGGCCTTCACCGCTGTCCAGTAGCTGACCACGCCGCCCCGGTACACGGCGGAGGCCCCGGGCAGAGCGGTGATCCGCTCCGCCACCCGGCCGCCGGTGCAGCTCTCGGCGGTGGCGAACGTGAGATGACGTTCCTTCAAAAGCGCCAGGCAAACCTCCGGCAATCCGCCTACGTTCACGCCGTACACCACGTCACCCAGTGCGGCCCGGACCTGCGCTTCCACCGGGTCCAGCATGGCCTCCGCCGCCTCCCGGGTGGGGGCCTTGGCGGTGGCCCGCAGCCGGACCTCACAGGGCTTGGCGTAGGTGGCCAGGGTGGGGTTTTCCATGCGGCTCATAGTCTCGTGAAGCAAAGCGTCCACCGAGGACTCCCCCATGCCGAAGGTCATGATGTCCCGGGAGACGATGACGTCGCTGGAGAGGGCCCGCAGATACGGCTCCACCCAGCGGTGGAGCATGGTCTCCATCTCATGGGGCGGGCCCGGCAGCATCAGCACGTGAACGCCGTCGGCTTCAAAGGCGCAGCCAGGAGCGGTGCCCACGGGGTTATCAAACACGGTGCATCCCTCCGGCAGCTGGGCCTGCTGGGTGTTGTTGTCCGGCATGGGGACATGAAGGGCGGACTCGTAGAAGGCCCGGATGTCCTCCAGAATGTCCGGGTGGAGCACCAGGGGCTTTCCGAAGGCGGCGCAGATGGTCTGCTTGGTCAGATCGTCATAGGTGGGGCCCAGTCCCCCGGTGGTAATGAGGATGTCCGCCCGACGGCGGGCGATGTCCAGCGCCTCTTGGAGCCGCTGGGGGTTGTCCCCCACCACCGTGTGCCAGTGGACGTCGATGCCCAGGGCGGAGAGGCTCTGGGAGAGGCTCTGGGCGTTGGTGTTTGCAATGTTGCCCAAAAGCAGCTCCGTGCCCACGGCAATGAGTTCCGCGGTGTGTGCCATCGTGTGCGCCTCCCTCAGATCTTGGGCTCGTCGGTGACCTTGACCCGGACCCAGGTCTCCCCGGTCAGGGCCTTGGCCACCAGACCCTCCACATCCAGCGCCGCCTCGGCGGTCCGCACGGCCTCCAGGTCCGGACGGGTGGCGGGGTGGCGGGGCGTAAAGACGGTGCAGCAGTCCTCATAGGGGAGAATGGAGGTGTCGAAGGTGCCGATGTCCCGGGCGATGCGGATGATCTCCACCTTGTCCATGCCGATCAGGGGCCGCAGCACCGGCATCGTGGTCACGTCCTCCGTGACGCCCAGGGCCATCATGGTCTGGCTGGCCACCTGGCCCAGGGACTCGCCGGTGACGAGGGCCTTGGCCCCGGCCTTTTTCGCCACGGCCTCGGCGATGCGCATCATGAAGCGGCGCATGATGAGGGTGAAGTACTCCTCCGGGCAGCTGCGGCGGATCTCCTCCTGGATCTCCGTGAAGGGGACGATATGGACCAGCATCCGGCCGCAGTAGGCCGTCAGCTGGCGGGCCAGCTCCAGGACCTTGTCCTGGGCCTGCTGGGAGGTATAGGGCGGGGAGACGAAGTGGACCATCTCCAGCTGAACGCCCCGGCGGGCCATCATCCAGGAAGAGACGGGAGAGTCGATGCCGCCGGAGAGCAGGCTCACAGCGTGGCCGCCCATGCCCACCGGCAGTCCGCCGGCGCCGGGCTCCGAGGCGCCGTGGACGTAGGCGGCCTTCTCCCGGATCTCCACAAATACCGTGAGGTCCGGGTTGTGGACATCCACCGCCACGTTGGGGAATTCCTCTGCCAGATCGCCGCCCACCGCCTGGCTGATCTGAATGGAGTTGAGGCGGAAGGTCTTGTCCGCCCGGCGGCTCTCCACCTTGAAGCTGCGGGCAGAGGCAAAGGCATCCCGCAGGTAGGTCTTGGCGGTCTCCACGATGGCCTCCACCGTTTTCTCGCAGGGCACTGCCCGGGCCACGGCGGCGATGCCGAACACCTGCTTGCACGCGCTCCAGGCGCCCTCCAGGTCGCACGTGTCTCCCTGGGGCTCCACGTAGATGGTGCTCTGGCGGATATAGACCTGGAAGCTGCCGTAGTGGCGCAGGCGGCGGCGGACGTTGCTCATCAGCTTGTCCTCAAAGGACCGGCGGTTGAGGCCCTTCAGGACCACCTCGCCCAGCTTGAGCAGGAAAATCTCTTGTTGGTTCATAAAAGCTCCTCCGAATACGCGAAATCGCGGAAATACTTGCGCATGATACTACATAGTATACTGCATTTGTCCTCGGAGAAAAAGCCCTGATTTTTGCCGGTGCGGCGGGAGAAAAAATTTTTTTCAAAAAAATAAGCAGTGCGCGCAATAAAAAGCCCGACCCCGCCGTTACTAAGACAGAGAGGGCGGAAACGCACCGCCGAAGAAAAACAGGAAAAGGAGAATCGCTATGAAGAAGACTGGTTACTGGAAAGGTTTTGGCTCCGCCCTGCTGCTGGTGGCGATGGTGACGGCCCTGGGCGTTACGGCAACTGCTGCCTCCCGAAGCATTGAAGTGGAGGACGGCATCGGTATTTCCATCAACGGAGCGAAATTTACCCCCCGGGACGCTGACGGCAAGAAGGTCCCGGTGTTCCTCTACAACGGCACCACCTATGCCCCCATCCGGGCGGTGTGTGAGGCGGCCGGTATGGAGGTCAGCTATGACTCTGCCACCGACACTGTGGAGCTGGTGACGGCGGACCGGGTTGCTTCTCAAAAGCCCGAGAGCAGCAGCTATATCACCCAGAGCCGGGCCAAGGAGATCGCCCTGGCAGACGCCGGCGTGAAGGCTGCCAACGCGGTGTTTCTGAAGGCCAGCCTGGACTGGGATGACGGCCGTGCCCAGTACGAGGTGGAGTTTTACAGCGGTAATACGGAGTACGACTACGACATCGATGCCCTGACCGGCGCCATCCTCAGCTCCGACCGGGAGCTGGAGAATTTTGACATCGGCACCGTCTCTTCCAGCAGCGGCAATGTGATCTCCGCAGAGAAGGCCAAGAGCATTGCCCTGAACCGGGCCCCCAGCGGATCTACTGTGGTCAAGTGCCAGCTGGACCGGGACGACGGCCGCACCATCTATGAGGTGGAACTGCGCAATGGCCGCATGGAGTATGACTGCGACATCGACGCCGTCAGCGGCCAGATCCTCAAGTGGGAGAGCGATTACGACGACTGAGTGCCGGAATGGCGTGGATCGCAAACGATGCATAAAAAAGGAGGCAGCCCCTTGGGGCTGCCTCCTTTTTCAATAATTTCAAAATAAGGCCTGCTTAAAATATGCAGAACCAAAACCATCAGATGCGCACCCCGAGAATGGTGACGCGGGTACCGCTGCCAATGACCCCGTCCATGCAGCAGAAGGTCATTTTGGACAGTTTGTCTCCGGCGAGTTGAACGGTACGCAAGCCGCTGATGTCGGCGGCGAATTTAGAGCCATTGATATATGCGCTTGTGTCGTACCCGACAAGCACGTCTCCCAGCAAAAGTGTGATGCGGGCAGTGATTTTATTTGCGCTGCTTGCATACGTGGTAAAAACGACCAGACCGTATTGGGTAGCAGAGGTGTTGGTCTGGTATTCTGTCAGGTCATTGATTGTAAGATAGATGAAGTTGCTCTCCGTAGTGGAAGCACTGAACTTGGGGTAGATCCAAAGTTCCCGATAGTCGCTCAGGTCAATGTCAGCCAGACTGATCTCCATCTTGGACTGGGAAGACTGGGTGGTGACATCCAGCAGCTTTACCACAGGACTGGCGTCCCGCAGCGCGGCGATGGCGTCATCCAGCTTTTTATTGTCCTGATTGAAATCCTCCCGGAGGATCCGATCCTCCGCGTCCCATTGGCTGAGCTGGTAATTGGTCGTTTTCTTCAAACGAATCCCTCCTTCATTGATCGTTCCGTATTTCGGCTGAAAAAATTCCGGCGGCAGAGTACGGCCTGTATGAATCCCCTCCGGAGGGCGCCCGGTTGCACGAAATGATGCAACTATTTGAAAAATTTCGTGTTTTCATTTGCCGCACCCCCGGGGTATAATTAGGACATTCCCTCCGGAACGGCAAAAAAAAACGGCCTGGGGATGTCACCTTTTGCCCACTCAATCCATCTATATAGTTGACCGGTCCAAAAGCTCCGGGAAAGGAGGAGGCGCGTTGCCTATGCAGGAGACGCCATTGATCAGCAAAGAATTGTTTTGCACCCAGGTGATCGAGAATCAGGAAGCCATGTTCCGTACGGCAAGAGCCATCCTCCGCAGTGATGAGGATGCCGAGGATGCGGTGCAGGAGGCCATTTGTGCCGCCTTCGCCCACCGCGGTGATCTGCGCAGCCCGGAAAAATTCAAACCCTGGATTCTGCGGATCCTGGCCAATAAGTGCTACGATGCCTGCCGCGGGCGGCGGCCTACCGTGGATCTGACGGAGGTGCAGGACTTTTTGCCGGCACCGTCTGCGGACCCCACCGAACGGATGACCCTCTGGCAGGCGGTATTGACCTTAAACGAGGATCTGCGCTGCGTGGTAACGCTGTTTTACTATGAAGGATTCTCCATTCGGGAGATCAGCGGGATCCTGGGGATTCGTGAAGCTGCCGTCAAGACCCGCCTGTCCCGGGCACGGGCGCGGCTGCGGCTGCTGCTGAGAGAAGAATGAGGTGCGGTATGAAGCAATTTGACAAGGAATTGAAAGAGCGGGCAAAAAACGAACCATTCCCCTTGCCGGAGGACTACGCCGGTCGGGTCTTCCGCACCTGCGCCGCTCTGGAGGAGACAGCAATGGAAACACCGAAGAACTCTGCGTCCCATAAAAAGCATACCAAGCGGTGGATGGCCTGGGCGGCGGCCGCCGTGGCGGCGTTTATCGCCGTGCCCAACGTATCCCCCACGGCCGCTGCGGCAATGTCGGATGTGCCGGTGCTGGGGGCCCTGGTGGAGATCGTTACCTTCCGGGAGTACACCTATGACGACGGACACAGCTCCGCTGATGTGTCGGTGCCGGAACTCTCCGGCGGCGAGGCTGCCGATCAGGTCAACGAGGAAGTGCAGGCCTATACGGACCGCCTTATCGCCCAGTTCCAGCAGGACTGCGAGGAGACGGGCGAAGGGTATCTGGGGCTGGATGTATCCAGCGAAGTGGTGACCAATACCGACAGCTGGTTTACCCTGCGGATCAATGCCACCCGGACCCAGGCCAGCGGAGCTGAGTTTATCAAGATTTACCACATTGACAAGACCACCGACCAGGTGGTGACCCTGGGAGATCTGTTCCAGCCGGATGCGGACTATGTGAGCGTCCTCTCCGATGAGGTGCGGCGGCAGATGGAGGAGCGGATGGCCGAGGACGAGGCTGCCGGCTACTTCCCGGATCAGTTCACCGCCATCGCCCCGGACCAGAATTTCTACTGGAACGAGGACGGGGATCTGGTGCTGGTGTTTGACGAGTACACCATTGCCGCCGGATTTGTGGGGACACCGGAATTTGTGATCCCTCAGGATGTGTATGCGTCTCTCGTCCGGTCCTAAAAAGCAGAAAAAAGAGACGGCTCACGCCGTCTCTTTTTTTATCCCCGCAGGATGTCCGTATTCCGATACTGAATGGCTTCCGCCAGATGCTGGGGCAGGATGTGCTCTTCCCCGTCCAGATCGGCGATGGTCCGCGCCACCCGCAAAATCCGGTCGTGGGACCGGGCCGTCAGACCCATGCGGTCAAAGGCGGAGCGCATCAGAGACTCTCCGGTGCTGTCCAGGCGGCAGAACTGCCCGATCATCGCGGCGGTCATCTGGGCGTTGCAGGCGATGTCGGTGCCCTGGAAGCGGCGGGCCTGGACGGCCCGGGCGGCACAGACCCGCTCCCGCACGGCGGCGGAGGATTCCGCCGGCTGGCGGCGCCGGATGGCGTCGTACTCCACGCAGGGGACATTCACATGGAGGTCGATCCGGTCCAGCAGCGGGCCGGAGATCTTTTCCACATACCGCTCCACATCCCGGTCCGAGCAGGTGCAGCGGTGGGTGGGGTGGCCCCGCCAGCCGCAGCGGCAGGGATTCATGGCGCAGATCAGCTGGAATCGGGCCGGCAGATGCAGCGTGCCGCTGGCACGGGCCACAGTGACCGCCCCCTCCTCCAGGGGCTGGCGCATAGCCTCCAGCACGTCCCGGCGAAATTCCGGCAGCTCGTCCAGAAACAAAACGCCGTTGTGGGCCAGGGACATCTCCCCCGGCCGCAGAGCGGGGCCGCCGCCGGTGAGTGCCGCGGCGGAGGCGGTGTGGTGCGGCGAGCGGAAGGGCCGGCGGGTCAGCAGGGGGTGTGCCGGATCCGCCAGCCCGGCCACCGACCAGATGCCGGAGGTCTCCAGAGCCTCCCGGGGGGTCAGATCCGGCAAAATGGAGGGCAGCCGCTTGGCCAGCATGGACTTGCCGGCGCCGGGAGAGCCGATGAGCAGCAGGTTGTGTCCGCCGGCGGCAGCGATCTCCAGCGCCCGTTTTACGTTCTCCTGCCCCATCACGTCCCGCAGGTCCGGCAGAGGCGTCTCTTCCGGCACCGGGACCCATGGAGCGGCAGGAGAAATGGCTGTCTCTCCTTTTAAATGCTGCACCAGGGATCGGACGTCCGGCACTCCGCAGACGGTGAGCCCCTGGGCCAGCGTGGCCTCGGCAGCGTTTTCCGCCGGGACGAACAGCGTCCGGATCCCCGCTTCCCGGGCCGCCAGCGCCATGGGCAAAACGCCGGAGACGCCCCGCACCGCGCCGGTGAGGGACAGCTCCCCCAAAAAGGCGGCGTCCGCCGGCGGCGGAGGGAGTTCTCCGGAGGCGGCCAGCAGCCCCACAAAGATGGGAAGGTCGTAGACCGTGCCTGCCTTCTTCTGCCCTGCCGGCGCCAGGTTCACGGTGATACGGCTGACCGGGAACTTGGCGCCGCAGTTTTTTACTGCCGCCCGGACCCGTTCCCGGGCCTCCCGGACTGCTGTGTCCGGCAGTCCCACGATGTCAAAGGCCGGCAGTCCGCCGGAGAGAAAACACTCGGCCCGCACCTCATATCCCGCGATGCCGTGCAGTCCCAGGGAACGTACGGATACGACCATCCATCATCACCTCAAAAAAACATACAACGCAGGGGAATTTTTAAAATCAGTCTACCACACAAAGACAAAATAGGGAACCCGTTTACGCCAAAAGCCGCAAA
This sequence comes from uncultured Oscillospiraceae bacterium, assembly GCA_944387015.1. Taxonomy (GTDB): domain Bacteria; phylum Bacillota; class Clostridia; order Oscillospirales; family Oscillospiraceae; genus Oscillibacter. The sequence continues at coordinate 15,309 of CALXDH010000003.1, read as the reverse complement.
TTTATCCAGAACAGAGGATTGTTCAATCCGAAACAGTAAAATTTGTGCAAAAAATAACAAAGCAATTGTTTACAGGCGGGAAGAGTGGTGATATAATATCAGCGCATGTGGATCTGGGGGGAGAGAGTCCGGATTTCCGTGCACACGTAATCTTGCTGCCGGGGGCAGCAAATTACAAAATATAGGAGGTAAGTTTATGGCAAGAAAGTTCAAGTCCATGGACGGTAACAACGCTGCTGCATATGTCAGCTATGCGTTTACCGAAGTGGCGGGCATCTATCCGATCACCCCGTCTTCTCCCATGGCAGACTTGGTCGATCAGTGGGCCGCCGCTGGTCAGAAGAACATCTTCGGCACCACCGTCAAGGTCGTCGAGATGCAGTCTGAGGCTGGTGCTTCCGGTACCGTCCACGGCTCCCTGGCCGCCGGCGCGATGACCACCACCTACACGGCCTCTCAGGGCCTGCTGCTGATGATCCCCAACATGTACAAGATCGCCGGCGAGCTGCTGCCCTGCGTGTTCCACGTGTCCGCCCGTACGGTCTCCACCCACGCCCTGAACATCTTCGGCGATCACTCCGACGTCATGGCCTGCCGTCAGACCGGCTTCGCCATGCTGTGCGAGAATGATCCCCAGGAGATCATGGACCTGGCTCCCGTGGCCCATCTGGCTGCCATCGAGGGCCGTGTTCCCTTCATCAACTTCTTCGACGGTTTCCGGACCTCTCACGAGATCCAGAAGGTTGCCGTGTGGGATTACGACGATCTGAAGGAAATGTGCGACATGGACGCCGTTGCCGCGTTCCGCAAGCACGCCCTGAATCCTGAGCGCCCCAACATGCGCGGCTCTCACGAGAACGGCGACATCTTCTTCCAGCATCGTGAGGCCTGCAACCCCTACTACGACGCTCTGCCCGACGTGGTGGAGAAGTACATGGGCAAGGTCAACGAGAAGCTGGGCACCAACTATCAGCTCTTCAACTACTACGGTGCTCCCGACGCTGAGCGCGTGATCATCGCCATGGGCTCCATCTGCAACGTGGCTGAGGAAGTTATCGACTACATGACCGCTCACGGCGAGAAGGTCGGTATGGTGAAGGTTCACCTGTATCGTCCTTTCCGCGCGGACAAGCTGCTCTCCGCCATCCCCGCTACCTGCAAGAAGATCGCCGTGGTGGACCGCACCAAGGAGCCCGGCTCCCAGGGCGAGCCTCTGTACATGGACGTTGTCACCGCTCTGGCCAACGCCGGCAAGACCGACATCGCCGTCATCGGCGGCCGTTACGGTCTGGGTTCCAAGGATACCCCGCCCGCGTCTGTGTTCGCTGTCTATGACGAGCTGAACAAGGCCGAGATGAAGCGTCAGTTCACCATCGGCATCGTCGATGACGTGACCCACCTCAGCCTGGAGGAGAAGCCCGCTCCCGGCGTGGCTGCCGAAGGCACCATCGAGTGCAAGTTCTGGGGTCTGGGCGGCGATGGTACCGTCGGCGCCAACAAGAACTCCATCAAGATCATCGGCGACCATACCGACAAGTACGTTCAGGCTTACTTCCAGTATGACTCCAAGAAGACCGGCGGCGTGACCGTCAGCCACCTGCGCTTCGGCGACAAGCCCATCAAGTCTTCTTACTACATCAACAAGGCTGACTTCGTGGCCTGCCACGTGCCTTCCTACATCACCAAGGGCTTCCCCATCGTCCGCGACGTGAAGCCCGGCGGCACCTTCCTCATCAACTGCCAGTGGAGCGATGAGGAGCTGGGCCATCATCTGGACGCTGCTTCCAAGCGCTACATCGCCAAGAACAACATCCAGGTCTACACCATCGACGCCATCGACCTGGCTGCCAAGATCGGTATGGGCAAGCGTACCAACACCATCCTGCAGTCCGCCTTCTTTGCTCTGGCCAAGGTCCTGCCCGAGGCAGACGCCATCCAGTACATGAAGGACGCCGCCACCCACTCCTACCTGAAGAAGGGCCAGGACATCGTGGACATGAACCACAAGGCCATCGATGCCGGCGCTACCGCCTTCAAGAAGTTCGACGTGCCCGCTGACTGGGCCGACGCCAAGGACGTGGCCGACGACACCGTTCTGGAAGGTCCTGCCGCTCTGGTGGAGCAGGTCAAGACCATCCTGGATCCCGTGGACAAGATGGACGGCGACTCTCTGCCCGTTTCCGCCTTCGTCAAGCACGTGGACGGCCAGTTCGAGCTGGGCGCTGCCGCTTATGAGAAGCGCGGCGTTGCTGTGAACGTTCCCACCTGGGACGCCACCAAGTGCATCCAGTGCAACAACTGCGCTTATGTCTGCCCCCACGCCACCATCCGTCCCTACGCTCTGACTGAGGAGGAGGCCAAGAACGCCCCCGCCGCTGCCAAGATCGTGGACGTCAAGGCCGGCAAGGGCAAGGGCGTTTACAAGTACACCATGGCTGTGTCTCCTCTGGACTGCATGGGCTGCGCCGTGTGCGTGGGCCAGTGCCCCGTGGGCGCTCTGACCATGGTTCCCCAGGAGCAGGAGGCTGCTCAGCAGGAGGTCTTCAACTACTGCGTCAGCAAGGTCTCCGAGAAGAAGGACATGCAGGACAACACCGTCAAGGGCAGCCAGTTCAAGCAGCCCATGCTGGAGTTCTCCGGTTCCTGCGCCGGCTGCGCCGAGACCAGCTATGCCCGCCTGATCACCCAGCTCTTCGGCGATCATATGTACATCTCCAACGCCACCGGCTGCTCCTCCATCTGGGGCGGTCCTGCCGCTACCTCTCCTTACTGCACCAATAAGGAAGGCCACGGCCCCGCTTGGTCCAACTCCCTGTTCGAGGATAACGCCGAGCACGGCCTGGGCATGTTCCTGGGTCAGCAGGCCACCCGCGAGCGTCTGGCCGGCAAGATCCGTGAGCTGGCCGGCGTGACCGAGAGCGCCGAGAAGAAGGCTGCCTGCGAGGAGTACCTGGCCACCATGGAGGACTATGAGGCCAACAAGGCTGCCATCGCAAAGCTGCTGCCTCTGCTGGAGGCTGATCCCGACTGCCGCTTCAGCAAGGAGATCCTGGCTGACAAGGAGTACCTGGGCAAGAAGTCCATGTGGATCTTCGGCGGCGACGGCTGGGCTTACGACATCGGCTTCGGCGGCGTGGACCACGTCCTGGCCTCCGGCAACGATGTGAACATCTTCGTCTTCGATACCGAGGTTTACTCCAACACCGGCGGACAGGCTTCCAAGGCCTCCAACATCGGTCAGGTGGCACAGTTCGCCGCTGCCGGTAAGGAGATCAAGAAGAAGTCCCTGGCGGAGATCGCCATGAGCTACGGCTACATTTACGTGGCTCAGGTGGCCATGGGCGCCAACCCCGCTCAGACCCTGAAGGCTATCCAGGAGGCCGAGGCCTATCATGGCCCGTCCCTGATCATCGGCTACGCTCCCTGCGAGATGCACTCCATCAAGGGCGGCATGATGAACTGCCAGAAGGAAATGAAGAAGGCTGTCGAGTGCGGCTACTGGAACCTGTTCCGCTTCAACCCCGCTGCCGAGGGTGCCAAGTTCACTCTGGACTCCAAGGAGCCCGCTGGCGGTTATCAGGAGTTCCTGATGAACGAGGCTCGTTACAGCCGTCTGACCCGCGAGTTCCCCGACCGTGCCTCTGATCTGTTTGCACGGAACGAGAAGAGCGCCATGGATCGCTATCAGCACCTGCTGAAGCTGAAGACCATGTACTCTGAGTAAGAGTCTCTCCCCCCCTGAAATAAAAGGACCACGGGTTTTACCCGTGGTCCTTTTCGTTGTCCTGCCTGGGGCGGCAGGAGGGCATTTTAAACGGAGCAAACAGGAAATTTGTCAACAAATGGCGGGGTAAAAAGCCGGAAACTGGGGAAGATACGGCGAATGCAGGGGAACAAATGCAAAAGTTTGTAAAAAATAACGAAAGAAAAAGTTAGAAACCGGTAGAATCGTTCACAACAAAGGTCTATAATCAATCTCTAATTGGAACGAAAATAGATTGGAAGATTGGAACGAAATACAGAAAAGGAGTATACCCTACCATGAAACTTGCACAGAAATCCCCCGCTGCTCCGGATGCCGGGCATCCGCAGGAACGCAGGGCGTTCCTGTATGTCTTTTTGCTGGCGGTGGTACTGACACTGGTGGTGGAGCTGTTCAACCACAAGGCGTTTACCAGCGGGGCGGACTCGTTTTTGGAATTTGTGTGCGGAAATCCTCTGGCCGCTGTTGTCAATGTGGCACTGGTATTGGCTACGTTGTCTCCGGCGCTGTTTCTGCGCCGGCGGGCATTCTGGTGCGCACTGATTTCCTTTATCTGGGTCGTGGGCGGCGCGGTGAACGGATTCATCCTGCTCAGCCGTATGACGCCCTTCACCGTGGCGGATCTCACGGTGTTCAACACCGGCCTGGATACGCTGCCCAACTACCTCTCCACCAAATATATTGTCATGCTGGCGGTTGCGCTGGTGATTTTGGTGGTGGGGTTGATCCTGCTGTTCTGGAAGGGCCCTCGCAATGACTATCCCCTGCGCCACCGGATGGCAGCCGGACTGCTGGCGGTGGTGCTGTGCGGCGGACTGCTGGGCGGCAGCTGGGCTCTGGCCTTCCGCCTGGGATACCTCTCCAATACCTTTGCCAACCTGGCCTTTGCCTATGAGGACTACGGCTTTTCTTACTGCTTCCTGCAGACCTGGCTGAATAAGGGCATCCGCCGGCCGGAGAATTACAATGCCGAGTCGGTGCAAAAACTCCGCCAGCAGGCAGAAGATGCTGCCGCAGCGGCCGATGCAGATCCCCAGACGGATGTGAACGTGATCTACGTGCAGCTGGAGTCCTTCATTGATCCCAAGGAGATCACGGACCTGGAGCTGTCCGAGGACGCGGTGCCCACATGGACCAGGCTCACGGAAGAATACTCCTCCGGCTACCTGACGGTGCCTGTGGTGGGTGCCGGTACCGCCAATACCGAGTGCGAGGTGCTCACCGGGATGAGCACCAAGCTGTTCGGCCCCGGCGAGTACCCCTACCAGACCCGTCTGATGGACCGGACGGTGGAGTCCGTGGCCTATGACCTCAAGGAGAATGGATACGCCACCCACGCCATCCACAACCACCGGGCCGCCTTCTACAACCGCAACGATGTGTATGCCAACCTGGGCTTTGACGACTTCACCTCCATCGAATATATGCCCAAGGCGGAGCGGACCCCCAAGAACTGGGCCAAGGACAGCATCCTTGTTGACCAGATCATCAAGGCGCTGGATGTGACGGAGGACCAGTCGGACCTGGTGTTCACCGTTTCCGTGCAGGGCCATGGCAAGTATCCCACCGAGCAGGTGCTGGAGGACCCCGCCATTACGGTGAAGTCCTGCCCGGACGAGGAATACCACTATGCCATGGAGTATTACGTCAACCAGATCCATGAGATGGATCAGTTCATCCAGACGCTGACCGACGAGCTGTCCCAGCGGGATGAAAAGACCGTCCTGGTGCTCTACGGCGATCATCTGCCGGCATTGAACCTGGAGGCCAGCGACATGAAGGCCGGCACCCTCTACCGGACCCGCTATGTGATCTGGGATAACTTCGGCCTGGAGAAGCAGGACGAGAACCTCACCGCTTACCAGCTCTCTGCCGCGGTGCTGGGCCGTCTGGGCATCACCAACGGCGTCATGAACCAGTACCAGCAGTTCTGCCGGGATGAGAGCACCTACTGGAACGGCCTGTGGACGCTGCAGTACGACGTGCTGTACGGCCAGAAGTACCTCTACGATGGGGAGTCTCCCTATGAGCCCACGGATATGAAGATGGGCATGGCGCCCATTACCATCCGCTCCGTGACCCACGGCATGGACGCCTGGTATATCAACGGCGAGAACTTCAGTCCCTACTGCAAAGTCACGGTCAACGGCAAGGAACTCAAGACCGCCTATATCTCGCCCTGGATCCTGCAGGTGCAGGAGAACCCGGGCACCATGGATGTGGAGGATTTCAACATCCGGGTCATCGATACCCACAAGGAGATCCTCAGCGATACGGAATAAGCGCTCCGGACGAAAAACCACGGGAGCCCGCCGAACTTCGGCGGGCTCCCGTATTTTTGCGGCGCAAGGACGGCGAGAAAAAAGACGCCTCTGCGAATGCCGTTTGGATTCGCAGAGGCGATGAATTATTTCTGATTGCCCTGGCAGCGCAGCCGCAGCTGCTCTTCCGTAATGGCGTATCCCGCTTCCGCCCAGGGGTCCGCGGGCCGTTCCTGGGGCAGCGGCGTGTTCCGGTGCTGGTAGATGGCGGAGACCACCGCGTCCAGCAGCCGGGGGTTTTTCACCAGGATGGGACCGGTCAGCTCTGAGGCAAACACGTTTTTCCAGTGGAAGCCCTCGCTCCCCCGCTCCGCCTCATTGCCGAAGCCCAGCTCCAGACCGGTCAGCAGCGGTGCGGTGACGCCGGAGATCACGGCGCACTTGTTCATGAAGCCTACCACTGCCTGGGGGCAGATGTCGGTCTTGCCGTAGACGTCGCCCACGATGCGCCGCGTTCCCTGCACCGAAGTAAAGTCTGCCAGTGCGATGCCGGGGTGCTCCTTCCCGCTGGCGTCGGTGATGGTTTTGCCCAGCAGCTCCATGGCCGTGCCGGCAAAGAGCATGGCGGTACCGTTCTCCGCCAGGGCCCGGACCGCGTCCCCATACCGGGTAAAGTCCGCCAGAGCCGCCAGCTGGCTGCGCTCCGTACCGGCGCCCATATAGAGGAAGTCGGCGCCCTCCAGGTCTGCTTCCTGCCCCGGCAGCACGGTCTCCACGGTGACGGTGTTGCCCAGGCCCTCCAGGCTGCGTTTGAGGACGGAGACGTTGGCATAGCTGCCGTAAAGCCCCATCAGGTCGGGATAGAAATGAATGAGACGCAGTTCCATCTCACATGCCCTCCTTTTCCACGTGGGCCAGGATCTTGTCCCGGTCCGAGAAGCAGGTCACCACGTACACGTCCTCGTTGCCGCTTTCCGCCAGCTCCTTGGCAGCGGCGGCGATGTCCGGCTGGACGGACCACTTCTCCGCCGGCAGCGCGGTGAAGGAGAACCGCTCCGCCAGATCGTTGCAGTACCGGCCGGCCAGGATCACCCGCTGGACCTGGGGGCAGTTGAGCTGATCGAAGTCGATGTCCCACAGCCAGCTGGTCTCGCTGGTGAAATACTTCCGGCTCACCGCGTCCACGATCACCAGCACGGTGCAGGGGGACTGCTCACCCCGGATATAGCGCAGGTTCGTGTCATAGGCGATGGAGTTTTCGTGCTTGCTGGTGAGGAGCGTGCCGTGGTGGGCGCCCAGGGTGAAGCGCTGCATCCGGCCGTTTTTGAGAATGTAGTTGTTGATGACGCCGGCGATGGTGTCGGCGGCAATGCCCACCCGGCGGCAGACCGCATAGGCCGCCAGGATGTTGTAGACATTGTAGATGCTGCGGAAGGCCAGCTGGATGGTGACGGTATTGTCGATGGTGAGCCGTCCCTGCCCCAGGTCCACTGCCGTCACGGTATAGTCGGTGTCGGGCCGATGGTGGCCGCAGCGGGTGCAGCGGTAGGAGCCGATGTGGTTGTAGTGGACGAAGTCATACTCCATGGGAGCCTTGCACACCGGGCAGCAGGCGCCATCGTGATAGACGCCGGTGGGGGTGTCCGTATCGAAGGAGCAGTGGTCCAGGCCGAACCACAGGACCTTTTCGTGGCCCCTTGCAAAGCAGCTGGAAAGCGGATCGTCCGCGTTGAGCAGCAGCTCCGTGTCCGGATGAATGGCAGGCAGAATGGCGTCGTACACCCACTCGGGATGGCCATTGCGGGTCAGCTGGTCCCGGTAGAGGTTGGTGATGACGAACTCCGTGGGATGGAAATAGCGGAAGCTGTGGGCGGCGTAGCGTTCGTCGGACTCGATAAGCAGCACGTCGGCCCGGACCCGGCCGCCCAGGGTGGCATGGGTCAGCACCGCCGTGGTGACGCCCTCGATCTGGTTGGAGCCCTCCTCGTTATACACCACGCTCTTGCCGCCGGCACGCAGGATGGCGGCGATCATCTCCACCGTGGAGGTCTTGCCGTTGCTGCCGGTGACGGCGATGATGCGGGAGGGCAGCTGCACCCGGGCGAGAATGTCCGGGCAGATCTTCAATGCGTACTTGCCGGGCAGGGAGCTTCCCTTGCCCACCAGGGAACCTACGGCATGACCCAGCTTGCACACCAGGATGGCCAGAAACTTCCTCATTGCGCGTCCATCTCCTTTTCCTCGGGCTCCGGGAAGTCCCGGAACTCCGCGATGGCGCGGACCGGCGCACCGTCCGCACCCGCAAATTTCAGCGGCAGGGCGAAGAACATGATGTCCTTCCGGCCCACCAGCTTGCGCAGGCACAGGTTCTCCACGATCACGAGGCCGCCCTCCAGCAGGACGTGGTGGGCGGAAAACTCCTTGTTCACCAGGGCGTCCACGCTGATGGCGTCGGTGCCCACGCCCTTAAGGCCGCAGCGGACCAGATACCGGGCCGCCTCCTCGTCCAGAATGGGGAAGGGTTCCTCCAGGAACGCGGGGGTATCCCACTTCTTCTCCCAGCCGGTGTAGAGCAGGACATAGTCCGCCGTGCGGAGGAAGCCGTTCTGGGCCTGGAGGAAATCGGCGGTGACGATGCCGCCGGTGCCCAGATGGGACACGTCCAGCACAGCGGCCCGGCCGCAGAACTGAGAGGCGGGCAGCTTGTCCAGTCCGAAGCCGTCCGGCAGGATGTGGCGGGGGGCGTCCATGTGGGTGCCGGTGTGGGAGCCTACCTGCAGCAGCGTCTCCCGGGCGCCGTCATGGGTGATGGTGCGGGTGGGGGAAAACGCGGGGGCGGGGGTGCCGGGATAGACGAAGGTGTCCGGCGTGATGGTGTGAGTCAGATCAATGATCATGGCGAAATACCTTCCTTGTGGAATGATGGAAATTGAAACGCCGGCGGGGGGTGCCCCGGATCGGCGGACTGCTCAAAGGGAAAGACGGAACTGCGCTCAGTGCTCCAGATAAATCATCAGCGCGGCAATGTCTGCCGGGCTCACGCCGGAGATGCGGGCGGCCTGCCCCAGGTCCAGCGGCTGTACGGCAGCAAGCTTCTCGCGGGCCTCCAGCCGCAGCCCCTGAATGGAAGCGTAGTCCAGTCCGGGCGGCAGGCGGTGGGACTCCATGCGGCGGAACTCCTCCACCTGCTTTTGCTGACGCTGGATGTAGCCCTCGTACTTCACCCGGATCTCCACCTGCTCCCGCACGTCCGCCGGCAGGTCCGGCCGGGTGGGGTCAAAGGGTGCCAGGTCGTCGTAATGGAGCTGGGGGCGGCGCAGCAGCGCCGCCAGGGGACAGCCGTCGGTGACGTCCGCGGTGCCCCGCTCTGCCAGAAACGCGGACAGGGCCGGCGAGGGCGAAGCGCCGGTATGGGTCAGGCGGCGGATCTCCCGGTCCACCGCGGCGTACTTCTCTTCCACGGCCCGCAGCCGCTCCTCCGATACCAGGCCGATGTCATAGCCCCGGCGGGTGAGCCGCTGGTCGGCGTTGTCCTGGCGCAGCAGCAGGCGGTATTCACTGCGGGAAGTCATGATGCGGTAAGGCTCGTTGGTCCCCTTGGTCACCAGATCGTCGATGAGGGTGCCGATGTAGCTCTCGCTCCGGGAGAGGACGAAGTCCCCTTCCCCACGCAGCTTCCGGGCGGCGTTGACGCCGGCCACAAAGCCCTGGACCGCCGCCTCCTCGTAGCCGGAGGAGCCGTTGAACTGGCCCGCCCCGTACAGGCCGGGGACCGCCTTGACCTCCAGCGTGGGCGCCAGGGCCAGGGGGTCGATGCAGTCGTACTCGATGGCATAGGCGGGGCGGGTCATCTCTGCGTGGGTGAGGCCCGGCACGCTGTGGAGCATCTGCAGCTGCACCTCCTCCGGCATGGAGGAGGAAAAGCCCTGGATGTACAGTTCCTCCGTGTTGAGCCCCATGGGCTCCACAAAAAGCTGGTGGCGGAGCTTGTCCGGAAAGCGGACGATCTTGGTCTCAAAGGACGGGCAGTACCGGGGGCCCACGCCTTCGATGAGGCCGGAGTACATGGGGGCCCGGTCCAGATTTTCCTGGACGATCCGTTTGGTCTCCTCCGTGGTCCAGGTCAGATAGCACACCGCCCGGTTTTCCGGCGGGTCGGCGGTGGCGTAGGAGAAGGGCACGGGCAGCGCGTCCCCGGGCTGGAGCTCCATCTCGTCGTAGTCCACGCTGCGGGCGTTGACCCGGGGCGGCGTGCCGGTCTTGAACCGCCGCAGGGGCAGGCCCAGGGCCAGCAGAGAGTCCGTCAGGCGCAGGGCGGGATGCATCCCGTCGGGGCCGGAGGACTCCACGCACTCACCGATGATGGTGCGGCCGGAGAGGTAGGTGCCGGTGGCGAGGATCGCGGCCTTCACTTGAAAGACCGCTCCGGTGGAGAGCACCACGGCGCTGACGGTGCCCTGCTCCGTCCGGATCTCCACCACCTCGCCCTGACGGACGGTGAGGTTCTCCTGGAGCTCCAGGGTGTGCTTCATCCGCTCCTGGTACTTCCGGCGGTCCGCCTGGGCCCGGAGGGACCACACGGCGGGGCCCTTGCCCTTGTTCAAAAGGCGGTACTGGATGCAGCACGCGTCGGCGGCTTTGGCCATCTCGCCCCCCAGGGCATCCAGTTCCCGGACCAGGTGGCCCTTGCCGGTGCCGCCGATGGCGGGGTTGCAGGGCATGTTGCCCACCGCGTCCAGATTGATGGTGAACACGATGGTCCGCATCCCCAGCCGGGCGGCAGCCAGCGCCGCCTCGATGCCGGCGTGGCCGGCGCCGATGACAGCTATATCAAATTGTCCGGCGTGAAATTCTGTCATGAAAGATCCTCTTTTGTAGGTTTCCGGCGGGCGTCTCAGGCCCGGTGGAGCGTCACCATGGCCACCTCCGGCCGGTTGAAGAGCCGGAAGGTGATGCCGGAGTTGCCCAGCCCCCGGGTGACGAACTGGCAGGAGCCGTTTTCCTCGTACAGCCCTGCCGTATTGGACGGGAACAGGTCCCAGTCATGGGAAAAGAGCCCGTCGGTAAAGGGAAGGCGGATGAGGCCGCCGTGGGCGTGGCCGGAAAAGACCAGGTCCGCACCCAGCTTGCTGTACTGGCTGGAAAAGCGGTTGTTCCGGTGGGCCAGCAGCATCCAGAAGGGATCGCCGCAGGCGGCATAGACTTCTGCGGCCAGCTCCTCCGGCGTTTTCTGGTCGGCATAGCCGTTGGGATCGTCGATGCCGGCCAGCACTACGGAATCCCCGCCCCGCTCCAGCGTGACGAACTGGTTGGAGAGCACCGTCACCCCGTGAGCGGCGAGGGCCTCTTTCAATTCCGGCACACGGCCGATGGCCCACTCATGGTTGCCGGTGACGTAGTAGGTGGGGGCGATGGCGGTGAGGCCGTCGGCCACCTCTGCCACGTATTCCGGCTTCCGGCCCCGGTACTGATCCTCCAGATCGCCCAGGTAGAAGATATAGTCCGGCTGCTGCCGGGCCACGGTCTCAAAAAGTGTCTGGTTGTTTGGGCCGAAGCTGGCGCTGTGGAGATCACTGAGTACGGCGATGCGGCAGCCGTCGAACCCGGCCGGCAGGTCGGAGAACACAGGGTCTGCCTCGGTCACCTGCAGGGAGGTATTGTCCCACCAGAGAAAAACGGCCAGCAAAATGGCCGCCAGCAGCACCGGCAGACTGGCCCGCAGCGGACGGCGTTTTCGGGGATGCGATGCCATGAACGGCCTCCTCTGCCTTTCAAAATATTCCCGCGGTTCAAGGGGTTCCGCGGGGAAAACAAAGTCTCCCACACTAGAATCCTCATTATACCATAAGAGGCCGGAACAGTGCGAGGGAAAAAATAAACAAAGAGCTTGGAAAAAAAGCTGAAAATTCCACGGGTTTCCGTAATTTCGACAGCATTCCCGCATCACCGTCAGAGCGGGACTGTCGAACGGTGATGCGCAAATTATACAAAAAGTTAACAATAAGTTTATATAATACAACCAAAAGGGGCTTGCAGAGCCGTCAAAAAAGTGCTACAATAAACGCAACCAAACAGGAAAGGAGGTATGTGACATGACGAATCTGTATATGCGCGGAGATGTGGACGATCTGATCTTCTCTGACGGCAGCTGGACCCGCAGCGAGCGGTAAGAAATGCTGAACGGATAAAAAGAACGGAAGCCGCGTCTGGATGGGACGTGGGCTTTTTCTTTTTACCCTGGCGGCGGATATTTGCGGGAAGATATTCCTGATGACATAGAGAGGCTCGCCGGGCACCAAGGCCTGGGACCACCGCCGGCGTAAGCCGGCGCTTTTTTTGCAGACAGACCGCAAAAAACGAAAAAATCCGTGGATTTTTCTGGAAGACTATGATACAGTGAGACTGGGAGAGTGGATTTTAAACAAGAGGGAGACGCCCTGTTTGCGGAAGGGGAGATGGAGATGAAGGAGAGGTGCCTGGCGGCGTTGTTGCTGGTGCTGCTGCTCAGCGGATGCGGCGGACGTGTGGACCGCAGTGCTCCGGAGGATCTCCAGCCGGCGGAGTTTACGGCACAGGACGGAGCCATGACGGCGGAGCAGACGGAAAAAGAGGCCCGCCCTCTGACGGGGGAAGAGGTCCTTTCCGCCTACGATCAGGCCGTGGAGGCATACGGCTGGTTTGAGCTGACGCCTCTGCCGTCCGGGAGCGGTGCAGTGGAAGTGGACGGGAGCTCGTATCTGCCGGTGGACCGGCAGGGCATGACCACCATGCTGGAGCTGCGGAGCTATCTGCGCAGCCTGTTTTCTGAAGATGTGACGAATCAGCTGCTGGCCACCGGCGGAAAACGCCCGCTGTACCGGGAAGTGGATGGGGCGCTGTATGTGCGCGCCAACAGCGGCCGGGAGAAGGATCCGGATAAGGGCAAAGTCAGCGCTCAGGTCAAGCAGGAAAGCGAGACCGCCTATGCCGTCAATGTGACCGTGGACCTTTTGGGGAAGGACCGCAGCGAGGTCACCGGTGTGGAGTGCTATGCCTTCCCCTACCAGTGGGTGGAAGACCGGTGGGTCTTTACCCAGTTCCAGCTGGTCTACTGAAAAGTGAACAGATGCGGCGGAGGAAGTCCGCCGCAGGTTTCAGCCGCCTGCCCGAAGAAGTTTGGGCAGGCTTTTTTGCGTCCCACGACAGGAAAGAGGCAAATATTTCCATTCAAAAGCGTATACTTGCAGAAACTGCAGGTCTGATATTGGTAAAACGCTTAACTATTGCTTGCAAAATGTGGAAACTGTGGTACAATTTATACAAACCAACGGCAGCGGCCGAAGCAACAAGGAGTGAAGAAAACATGGAAAACCTATTCTGGATCGGATTCATCGGTGCTCTGGTAGCCGGCCTCTTTGCCTGGGCGCAGGCGAAGCGGGTGCTGCGTTATTCCGAGGGAACGGATACGATGAAGAAGATCGCGTCCTCCATCCGGGCAGGCGCCAACGCATACCTGAAGCACCAGTATACCACGGTGGCCAAGGTATTTGCGGTGGTCTTTGTGATCCTGCTGGTCATTGCCTTTGCCAGTAACGGAAGCATGCTTTCCAAGTTTACGCCGTTTGCCTTTGTCACCGGCGGCATCTGGTCCATGCTGGCGGGCTTCATCGGCATGAAGATCGCCACCAACTCCAATGCCCGCACCGCGCAGGCTGCTTCCGAGAGCCTGAACAAGGGCCTGCGGGTGGCCTTCTCCTCCGGCTCCGTCATGGGCTTTACCGTGGTGGGACTGGGCATGCTGGACATTACGGTTTGGTTTTTCCTGCTGCGCTATGCCTTCGGGATCAATGACCCCGTTCAGCTGGGCAACATCATGGTCATGAACGGCATGGGCGCCTCCTTTATGGCCCTCTTTGCCCGTGTGGGCGGCGGCATCTACACCAAGGCCGCCGACGTGGGCGCCGACCTGGTGGGCAAGGTGGAAGCGGGCATCCCCGAGGATGACCCCCGCAACCCCGCCACCATCGCCGACAACGTGGGCGACAACGTGGGCGACGTAGCCGGCATGGGCGCCGACCTGTACGAGTCCTATGTGGGCTCCATTCTTGCCACCTTCGCGCTGGGCGCCGTGGGCGGCTACGGCTGGGGCGGACTGCTGCTGCCGGTGGCGCTGGCCGTGTGCGGCATTTTCTGCTCCATCATCGGTTCCTTCCTGGTCAAGACCCGGGAGGATGCCACCCAGCAGTCCCTGCTCAAGAGCCTGCGGACCGGCACCTATACCGCCGCCGTTCTCTCCGCCGTGCTGGCGGCTCCCCTCACCTATTTCATTCTGGACGGCCATATGGGCGTGTATGTGGCCATCCTCTGCGGCCTGATCGGCGGCTGCGCCATCGGCTACTTCACCGAGTACTACACCTCTGATACCTATAAGCCCACTCAGGAGCTGGCGGCGGCCTCCGAGACCGGTTCCGCCACCATCATCATCGGTGGACTGTCCCTGGGCCTCAAGTCCACCATGACTTCCATCCTGATCGTGGCCGTGGCCGTGCTGGTGAGCTACTTCTCCGCCGGCGGCTCCACCGTCATCGTGGATGAGGCGGGCGCCTTCACCGAGGCCTTCAACAAGGGCCTTTACGGCATCGGTATCGCCGGTGTGGGCATGCTCTCCACACTGGGCATCACTCTGGCTACCGACGCCTACGGCCCCGTGGCCGACAACGCCGGCGGCATCGCCGAGATGAGCGGCCTGCCGGAGGAGGTCCGGGAGCGCACCGACGCCCTGGATTCCCTGGGCAATACCACCGCTGCTACCGGCAAGGGCTTCGCCATCGGCTCCGCCTCCCTGACCGCCCTGGCCCTGCTGGTCTCCTACGTCAACATCGTCCAGGAGAATACCACCGAGACGCTGAACTTTACTCTCACCAGCCCCACGGTTCTGGTGGGCATGTTCATCGGCGCCATGCTGACCTTCGTGTTCTCTGCCTTCACCATGAGCGCCGTGCAGAAGGCGGCCCAGTCCATCGTCATGGAGGTCCGCCGCCAGTTCCGGGAGATCAAGGGCATCATGTCCGGCGAGGCCGACCCCGACTATGCCTCCTGCGTGGCCCTTTGCACCAAGGGCGCGCTCCATGAGATGGTGGTGCCTGCGCTGCTGGCCATCATCGTCCCCATCCTTACCGGCCTCGTCCTGGGCCCCACCGGCGTGGTGGGCCTCTTGGGCGGCGTGTCTGTCACCGGCTTTGCCATGGCCGTGTTCATGTCCAACGCCGGCGGCGCCTGGGATAACGCCAAGAAGTATATCGAGTC
>CALXDH010000002.1 GCA_944387015.1 uncultured Oscillospiraceae bacterium | reverse complement strand
GGACACATCAAATAATCAAAAAAATGAGGTATCAAATTTATGAAGCAAAATCCGTTAAACACGATGCCCAACAACGAGTGGGAATAATGAATCAAATCCCCCAAACCCCTGATTTTTCAAGGGTTTGGGGGATTTTTTGTTTGCTGCGACATTACCGTGGCATTACGGCATCAAATCATCGAGTTTTTTGACCGCCTCCGGCACCGCGGAGGGGTGCAGATGACCGTAGGGGCGGACGGTAAAATTGATTTACAAGCCGCCCTGTGATATACTCTTTTCCAATCACAGAATACCAAGAAGGGTTTTTGGAGGCATCTTAATGCGAACAGCTTATGAAAAGTTTATGGCGCTCCCCATAGATAAAGGCCTTTTGTGTTTGGAGCCGGGGGACATTACGCAGCCGTACTATTGCTATCCTGTCAATGCAGAGCCGATTGGATTTGAGGGATGCATCCTATATTGCTTTTTGCCTGAGTATGGAGAGATGGTATTTGCTTGCAACCCCGAGAGTTGTGAAGACCAGAATGTATATCCGCTGGCGGCTAATTTTGAGGATTTTATCCGCTTAATCTTGGCTTGCGGCACTGTCAATCCGGTGGAGCAAATTGTATGGATGACGCGGGAACGGTTCAACAAGCATGTGGCGAAGGAAAAGAAGATTCTTACAGGCGAACAGAAAGCGGCTGTGAAGATGCTTCAGCAGGAATTCGGATTAGCCCCGATGAACGACCCATATGAATATGTGAAATCCATTCAAGAGAACTTTGATGACAGTAAGATACAGTACAGTGATGAATATTATGATGTGACGGGCATAGAAAACCCGAAAGAGATGCCCGCCCCCGATAAACCTTTATTGGAATTTGAAGCGGTCACACTTGCAGTTCGCAAAAAGAATGATAAATAGATACAGATGTATCGGGAAGACAGCGACTCCAGTCAATGCCGTCAACGATCGAGATGAACCGCGCACAAGTGCGCCGCCACGCAAAAAAGCCCCGCCTGACGGCGGGGCTTTTTGATTGGGGACGAGATGGTTCGTTACTCTGCCAAATACTTGCGCAAGGTGGCCCGGACGGCGCCGGGACCAGCCAGTTCCTCCACGAAGATCTGCTCGATCTTGTCGGCCAAAGGCGTGGTGGTCAGGTCCATGCCGAAGATGCTGGCATTGGCCAGAATGGGCCGCAGCTGGCCATGGTAGCTGGCCGGGTCGTTCCAGACGATGCCTTGGAGCTGGGACTGGAGCGTCTCCTTCAGGGGATCGTCGCTGACCTCCATCTCCTCGCCTGCGTCATTGACGCCCAGCAGGTAGCGCATCCAGCCCGCCAGGGCCAGGGGCACGCTGACCAGGGTGCTCAGATCCCGGCCCTCGGCGATGTAGCTCTTGATGGTCTCACCGAAGCGGACCCCCACCTTCTGGGAGGTGTCCGTGGCGATCCGGCGGGGATCGTCAGGCATAAAGACGTTGGGGAGCCGCTGCTCCACCACTTCATCCAGGAAGTCCCTGGGCTTGACGATGCCCGGGTCGGTGACCACCGGCAGGCCCTCCACATAGCCCAGGCGCTTGACCAGGGCCACGATGTCCGGGTCCTTCATCTCGTCGGCGATCTTGGTGTAGCCCAGCATGCAGCCGTTGACACTCATAGCGGTGTGCAGGGGGTTGAGGCAGGTGGTGACCTTCATCCGCTCGGTCTTGTTGACGGTCTCCCGGTCGCAGAAGATGACGCCCACCTTGTCCAGCGGGGGACGGCCGTTGGGGAACTTGTCCTCGATCACCAGGTACTGGGGCCGCTCGGCGTTGACAAAGGCCGCGGTGTAGCCGCCCTTTTTCGTCACGATGGCCTCCATCCCCTCGATGCCGTCGGCGGTGAGGCTCTCCTCCACTACCTTGGAGGGACGGGGCACGATCTTGTCGATCATGCTCCAGGGGAAGCTGACCTTGCTCTCATCGTTCAGCCAGTCCACAAAGCCCTGCTCCACCAGACCGTTTCTGCACCAGACTTCGGCGATCTCCGCCACGCTGTTGTGGAAAGTCTGGCCGTTGTGGCTGCAGTTATCGAAGCTGCACACAGCCAGGGGGAATCCGCCGGCCTGATAGCGCCAGTAGAGGAACTTGGTGAGGGTGGCCATGGCGTTTTTCGTGTTGTGGGGGCCCTCCTTCATGTCAGCCTCCACGGCAGGCAGCAGCGTCCCGTCGGGATTGTAGAGCTTGTAGCCCTTCTCGGTGATGGTGAAGGAGAGCATCTGCAGACCCGGATCGGAGAAGATCTCCCGGAAGCGGGTCATGGCCGCCTCGTCGGAGCTGTCGGCCTTGATGCCCTCGGCGATGCTGCCGATGATCTCCCGGCTGGTGGTGGCGTCGGGGTTGAGGGTCACGGCGATGCAGAGGTTGTCGAAGGGGGTATAGGCGATGTCCAGGATGGCGGGATCGTTGGTGTTGGCCATCAGCAGTCCCTTGTCCGTCAGGCCCTCGTTGAGCATCCGCTGGGCCAGAGCGGCAATATAGGCACGGAAGATGTTGCCGGTGCCGAAGTGGACCCAGGTGGGGGCCTTTTTCGTGGCCTCGGCCACGGCGGCCACATCGTACTTGGGCAGCTCCACATGGGCGGCGGCCCATCCGGCCTTGTCCGCCAGGGAAGCACGGTTGAGTTTCATACGTTCAAACCTCCGTCAGAATGGTCCGGCGGCCGCAGAGCAGCCGCCGGATGCAGTCGGGTCTCCGCCCGTTTTTTAGTTTCTCGCTGTCAGTCGTCGCACTTCCACAGGCCCAGGGCCGGCGTGCCGATGAAGTAGATCTCCTCGCCGTCAGGCAGCGTGTTCCAGCCCTCCTTGAGGGTGTGGGGATCATAGCGCTTGCTGACCTCGTTGTAGTCGGCCCACTGGTAGCCCACGCTCTCGATCTCCTCTTTGCTCATCAGCTCCGGCTTGGTGCAGTAGGTGATGGTAAAGCGGCCGTCGCTGCTGCCCTGGATCAGGTGCGCGGCGCTCATGATCTTGTCGTCGCCGAAGGCGCCCTTGTTGAAAAGGTCCAGCACGTAGTCCCGGCCCTTGTAGCCGAACTTGCGGGTCATGGCGTCCATTTCCTCATTCTCGCCGAAGGCCCGGACGCCCGGCGCCAGGATGATGAGGTCGCCGCCGTCCGCCACGATCATGCGGGTGCGGTAAACGCCCTTGTTGCCCACCCAGGTGGTCTTGAGCTCCTCGGGGTCCAGATAGGTGACCACCTTCTTGGCCCGGCGCTCCACATGGACGATGTTCAGCTCCTGGGCCAGCTCGCAGGCCTTCTCAAAGGGCACGCGGCTGTCGCCGATATAGAGTCCGTTGAGGTGGAGCTCCTCGCCGTCCCGGGTGGTGACGGTCTGCAGGAACACCACCGGCAGCTTGCCGTCGATGAAGTGCTGCTGGGCATAGTCATAGAGCACCCGGGCAGGGCAGTCCCGGGTCCCCAGGGCCTTTTCCAGGCCGCAGATGGCGGAGAGCATGTGACTCTTGTTGATCATGGCGCGGCCGCCCAGACCCACGAACAGGTTCTTGGAGTAGTTGGCCATGCCCACCACCTCGTGGGGCACCACCTGGCCCACGGACAGGATCAGGTCAAAGCCGCCGTCCACCAGCAGGTGGTTCACTTCCACTTCGATCTCGGCGGAGTACAGTCCCTCGCTGATCTGATTGACGAATTCCTCGGGGATGGTGCCCAGGACGGTGGTATCGGTCTGCCAGTGGTGGATCAGGATGTCCTCGTCGGGCACCACGCCGCCGAAGAACTTCTGCTTTTCCTCGTCGCTCATGGGCATGTGGGTGCCCAGAGCGGGCATCACCTTCACCTCGGCGCCCATGGCCTTCAGGCGGGGATAGAGGATCTTGGTGATCTCACCGGCGTAGCTGTAGCAGCGGGTGTAATCCGGGGGCACGATCAGCGCCTTCTTGACGTCCGGATACTGGGCCAGCAGCTCTTCGCACATGGAGACGACTTTCTCCTGGGAGATGCCCGCCCGGTCGGTACAATACAGTTCTTTCATGGTTTGCTTCTCCTCTTTACAGCACATGGTGCCGGGGAGGGCGCCGCCCTCCCCGGCTGGGGATCAGTCCGCGACCTTGACGATGACCTTGATGTAATCGCCGGGGTTCTTCTCGTTGTCGATGATGGTATCGGGGGCCTCTTCCATGGAGATGATCTTGGTGACGGTGTCCATCAGCTTGACCTTGCCGCTGTGGAGCAGCTCCAGAGCCTCCTCAAACTCGCCGGCGCTGGTGCGGGCGCCCCGGATGTCGATCTCCTTGCGGGTGATCATGTCGGTGGGCAGGCTGGTCTCCTGCTTGGGCCAGCCGGTGAAGGTGATGCGGCCGGCGTGGCAGACCATGTCCAGGCTCTGGCGGATCAGGATGTTGGCGCCGGAGCACTCCATGACCAGCTGCGCGCCCTCGCCGGTGATCTCCCGGACCTTCTCCACAGCGTCGACTTCCTTGCTGTTGATGATGTACTCCACGCCCATCTTCTTGGCGAAGTCCAGCCGCTCCTGGACGATGTCGATGATGATGGCGTGCGCGCCGTAGGCCTCGGCGGCCATACCGGCGTACAGGCCGATGGGGCCGGCGCCCAGGATGGCCACATACTCGCCGGCCTTCAGGCTGCCCCGGTGGATGCCGTGGAGGGCGATGGTCAGAGGCTCGGCCAGGGAGCCCATTTCATAGCTCATGCCCTCGGGCAGCTTCACCAGCAGGTTTGCGGGGTGGCAGAAATACTCGCACATGCCGCCGTCCACATGGACGCCCAGCACCTTCAGGCTGGTGCAGCAGTTGGTGCGGCCGATGGAGCAGGCGTAGCAGTGACCACAGTAGATGTAGGGATCCACAGCCACCCGGTCGCCCACCTTCAGGCCCTTGGGATTCTGGGCAGGATCGTCGGGGATGCTGACGATCTCACCGCTGAGCTCGTGGCCGATGACCCGGGGATAGCTGACCAGGCCGTTGGTGCCGCGGAAGGCGCCGATGTCGCTGCCGCAGACGGCGGCGCAGTGGATCTTGATCAGGGCCTCGCCCTCCTTGGGAGTGGGCATCTCCTGGTCGACACAGGCAACCTTCCAGGGCTCTGCAAACTTGATGGCTTTCATAATGAAGTTCCCCTTTCAAAATAAATGTCCGTTTTCCACGCCGCCGGACAAACCCTCGCAGCCGTCCGAGACGTCGCACGTCTTATGTCTCCATTATAACTGCTCCTTCTGAAAAAGGGCAGACATATTATTCAACAAATGTTTTGAAAAAAATTGGGCAGTTCTCTAAACCCTTGCGGCGTAATCGTTTGAGTCGTTAAGAGCTTGTCAAACTCTTGACTCTGCTGGGGGAATCCGGTATACCTATATAGGAGAGAACGTACGTAGGATGTCCTACCAATTAACCGCCGGTTCCGGCGGACAGAAAGACGGGCGGCAAGCATGGGTGAGTATCTTTTTGAAACCGTGAAAGACAAGGAGGTCCCTCTGGCGGAGCAGGTGGCCGAGCAGATCCGCCAGCTGATCATCGACCGCCAGCTGACCCATGGGGAAAAGCTGCCCAACGAGTTTGAACTGGCCCAGCAGCTGAATGTGGGCCGCGGCACGGTGCGGGAGGCGGTAAAGCTGCTGGTGGCCCGGAACGTGCTGGAGATCCGCCGGGGCCGGGGGACGTTCGTGGCCCGGCATACCGGCGTCGTCAACGATCCTCTGGGATTTGCCTACATGCCGGACCAGCTGCGTCTGGCCCACGAGCTGCTGGACATCCGGCTGATCATGGAGCCCTGGGTCGCCTCTCTTGCGGCCCAGCATGCCACGGAGGAGGATGTGGCGGAGCTGCGGGCCCTCTGCAGAGAGATCGAGGACTTGATCCACGCCGGAGAAAACCACCTGCTGCGGGATGAGGCTCTGCATGTCCGCATTGCCCGCTGCACGCAGAACCGGGTGGTCCCCAAGCTGCTGCCGGTGATCGCCTACTCCGTGCAGCTGTTCGGCAGCCTCAACGACCAGCGTATCTATCAGGAGACCATTGACACCCACCGTCAGATCGTGGATGCCATCGCCGCCCATGACCCGGAGACCGCCCGGGAGGCCATGTACCGGCATCTCGCCGGAAACCTGACCGCCATCACAGAACAGGACCAGCTTCACGCCCAGGAAGAGACCTCTCCCTCCGGGCCGATTTGATCGCATATCAACAAAAGGGCGCCTCAAAACGAGGCGTCCTTTTCTGCGTGATATAGGCGGTGCCCCGGCAGTTTTTCCGCCGTGCCGCACCGCTCATACCGGTCGGCGGCGGACACACAGCGCGGAAAACTGCCGCGTCATGGTGGCGCACAGCTCATTGTAATAGTTGAGATAATCCTTCTTTTTCTGCCGCTGGACGTTCTGTTTTTCCTGATAAGCGGCCCAGTGGGGACAGCTTTTGTGACAGCCCGGCGCGTGGTCCGGGCAGTTTGCCTGGCAGGGAAGCATGGAAAGACCCCCTTTTCAAATCCCTCTGCGGTGAACCCTGGTACTATTGTAGCGGTCCATTGCAAAAGATAGCACCAGCATCGTGTAAAACGCAGGTGAAACTTTTTTGGAAAATCCCCCATTCCGGCCCCCTCCTGTCAAAGGCTTGACAAGCCTCCTCCCTGGGTCTATACTGTGCCTTGCAAGGGAGTTCTCGAAAGAGGGCTGAGAGGAGGGTGTTTCCCTCGACCTCACCTGATTTGGGTAATGCCAACGTAGGGATGCAACGAAGATCGATCTTTCCGCAGGTTTCACCGGGCAGGCGCCGGCGAAATCTGCGGCAAACAGACGCGGCAGACGGAATCCCCCCTTGCGGGGGATTCCGTTTTTCTATGCAGACAGTGCCCGATCTCTCCTGAAATCAGATTTGACAAGGAGGATTCAACTATGTCCCATTCCACCGATTCCGCCGCTCCGGCGCTGACCCGTTCCCGGAGCACCGCCACCCGCAAAATGATCCTGTCGGCCATGTTCGCCTGCCTGGCCTTTGTCCTCAACACCTTTGTCTACTTCCCCGCTATGGCCCCGTTCCAGCACTTTGTGGACGTGCTGGCCGCCGTGTTTGTCGGCCCCTGGTACGCCTTCGCTGCAGCGCTTTTGTGCGGCATTTTGCGGATGCTCAGCGGCCGGACCATCCAGGCGGTGGCAGGCGCCATCTTCGGACCCATCCTGGGTGGTCTCTTGTACCGGAAATTCCACAATTTCTGGGTGGTTCTGCTGGGTGAAGTCGTTGGCACCGGCTTTGTAGGCGCCATGGTGTCCTATCCCCTGATGAAGCTCTTCTACGGTCTGGACGCCCAGTCCCCCTTCTACTACATCCCCTTCTACACCCCCGCCGCCGTGGTGGGCGGCTGCATGGGCGTGGCCGTGCTGCTGATCCTCAAGCGCACCGGCATGCTGGACCGGATGCTGTCCCAGCTCAACCGCTGAAAGGAGCAATCTATGGAATTTGCAGCAGCTTTGCGCCGGGTGCGGGACACCGCCCCTCTGGTGCAGTGCATTACCAACTTCGTCACCGTCAACGACTGCGCCAACATCATCCTGGCCGCCGGCGGCTCCCCCTCCATGGCCGATGACATCCGGGAAGCAGCGGAAAGCGCCGCCGGAGCCGACGCTCTGGTGTGCAACCTGGGAGCCATCGGCAAGGTGGACTCCATGATCTCTGCCGGGCAGTCCGCCAATCGCGCGGGGCATCCGGTGGTGCTGGACCCGGTGGCCGCCGGCGGGACGGCTCTGCGCCGGCAGGAGAGCGCCCGCCTTCTGGAGCACGTTCACTTCGCCGCCATCCGGGGCAACGCCTCGGAGATCCGGGCCCTGGCCCTGCGGGAGCAGGTAGGCCGCGGCGTGGACGTGGGACAGGGGGACGTGGTGTCTGCCGACACCCTCTCCCGCACAGTGGAGACCGCCCGGCTTCTCGCCCGGCAGACCGGCGCCGTGGCGGCGGTATCCGGTCCTATGGACGTGGTGACCGACGGCAGCCGGACCGTGATTCTGCGCAACGGCTGCGCCACCATGGCCCGCATCACCGGCAGCGGCTGCATGCTCACCTCTATGATGGGCGCGTTCTGCGGCGCCATGCCGGAGGATCCCTTCACCGCAGCCTGTGCCGCTATGGCGGCCATGGGCGTGGCCGGTGAGATCGCGGAGGCCCGGCGCCTGGAACACGGCACCGGCAACGCCACCTTCCGCAACGACCTGATCGACGCCATTTTCAACCTGACGGAAGAACAACTGGAAAAAGGAGTGCGCTATGAGATTTACCAAGGATGAGATCCGCAAGGCCATGCTGCTCTATGCGGTGACGGACAGTTCCTGGCTCAAGGAGGGCCAGACCCTGGTGCAGGTGGTGGAGGACGTGCTGGCAAACGGCGCCACCTTCCTCCAGATCCGGGAAAAGGAGATGGAGCACGGTGCTTTCCTGGCGGAGGCCCGGCAGCTCCAGGCCGCCGCAGTAGCGCGCCGCGTTCCCTTTGTGGTCAATGACGCCATCGACATCGCCCTGGAGCTGGACGCCGACGGCGTCCACGTGGGCCAGAGCGACATCGTGGGCAAGGACGTGCGGGCCATGATCGGCCCCGATAAGATCCTGGGCATCTCCGCCAACACGGTGGAGACCGCCGTGGCCGCCCAGGCCGCCGGTGCGGACTACATCGGCGTGGGCGCGGTGTTCCCCACCTCCACCAAAAAGGACGCCAAGTCCCTGAGCCGGGAGGAGATGCGGGCCATCTGCGAGGCCGTGGACATTCCGGTAGTGGCCATCGGCGGCATCAACGCCGGCAACCTCCCCCAGCTTGCCGGCAGCGGCGTGGACGGCGTGGCGGTGGTCTCCGCCATCTTTGCCCAGCCCGATCCCGGCGCAGCCACCCGGCACCTGCTGGAGCTGGCCCGGACCATGGTGGCCTCTCATGGATAAGCAATTCTGCATCTTCGACATGGACGGCACCCTGGTGGACTCCATGGGCTACTGGAAGCGGCTGGGCCGGGAGTTCCTGGCCCAGAAGGGCGTCACGGAAAACGTGGAACCGGTGCTGGAGCGCATCAAGCCCATGACCATGACGGAGTCCGCCGCGCTGTTCATCGAGAGCTTCTCCCTCCCCGGTACGCCGGAGGGCATTGCAGCAGAGATGAACGCCGTCATGGATGAGCACTACCGCCGGGACGTTCCCCTCAAGCCCGGCGCCGCTGCATATGTCCAGGCCCTCCGCAGCCGGGGCGCCCGGCTGTGCGTGGCCACTGCCACACCGGAGCCCCTGGCCCGGCTGTGTCTGGAGCGCTTGGGCGTGGCGGACCAGTTTGCGTTTCTTCTCAGCTGTGACGCCGTTGGCAGCGGCAAAGACCGCCCGGATGTCTTTTTGGAAGCGGCCCGCCGCCTGGGGTCCGCTCCGGCGGACACCGCCGCCTTTGAGGACGCGATCTACGCCGCCCGCACCGCCAAGCAGGCCGGTTTTTACACGGTGGGCATCTATGATGAAAACAGCGCCGGCCGCTGGGCGGAGATGACCGCCCTGGCGGATGAGACCATCCGCGACTGGCGCGAGGCTTTGTAATTCCCGCCGCCGACGCGGCAGATGATAGAAAGGAAGGATTTTTATGACGGCAAGTGTTGCCATCCAATCGCTGCCCGTCGCCGAAAACAGCGACGAGCTGGTGCGCATCGTAGACGAGGTGATCGACTACATCAAGAGCACCGGCCTTCATTATTACGTAGGCCCCTTTGAGACCACCATTGAAGGCGATGACTATGACCAGCTGATGGACATCGTCAAGGAGTGCCAGCATGTGGCCATTCGGGCCGGAGCCCCCAAGGTATCCGCCTACATCAAGGTGGTCTATGAGCCGGAGGGCGAGATCCTCACCATTGACAAAAAAGTCACCAAGCACCATCAGGCCTGATGGCCGTATCGTATTTTCTGCGGTTTTGGAAAAAGACGCCCATGAAGGGCGTCTTTTTCTGTTTTCCCCACCGTTCCACCGCCGACAGTCCTGAAAACAGGAGTCGCCCCCGCACGGCACACCGTGCGGGGGCTTTGAGGAAAAAAGGAGATTGTATCATCACGTCCGCCCGTTGGGGTCGGACTGCGGGGAAACATTACCAAGCAGCCAGTTTCCGCCCCAGTTCCCGGCAGGCCTCCAGGGCCTCGCCATCGGGCGTTTCATGGGCTATCAGGCCGTTTTCATCGTAGATATTGGCGTTTGCCGCCTCACAGCGGGCACACCAGTCCCGCATCCACTGCCCGTCGCCCCAGCCGTAGGAGCCGAACAGCGCGATCTTCTTCCCGCTCAGGGCCCCTTCCAGGTCCGTGAACATGGGATCAAATTCCGACTCTTCCAGCACCTCGCTGCCCATGGCGGGACAGCCGAATGCCACCGCGCCGAACTCGGAAAACCGGGCCGCGGAAAACTCGCCGGGTCCCATCAGTTCCACTTCCGCACCGGCTTCCCGGGCGCCCTCGGCAATTCCCTCCGCCATGGCCTCCGTATTGCCGGTCCCACTCCAATATACGATCGCAAGTCGATTCATCGTCTGATTCCTTCCTTTCCGGTTCAAGTGATCGCGAAAATAGTTAGCTTTAACTAACCTATGCCGAAAAAGTCGACAGGCACGTTTTGCCCGCCTTTGGTTAGTTTTGTCTAACCGCAAAGTCAGAATACCATAGCCCGTTTGTACTGTCAACCCTGTTTTTCAAAATTTCTCCTGCCTGCCTTTGACGCAGCGGCTGTGTCCTTCAAAAATGCCGCAATTTCAACAGAGGAATCGCCCAAAAGTTAGTGAAAGCAAACTAACTTTTACTTCCCTGCCAGGAAAAGCTTGACAACTGGAGTTAGTTATCATAAACTAACACCCGGTAAGAGGTAGTCGCAACTAACTTCTGTATGCACACAGGCCCGGCACTTGCCTGGGAGAGGAGGACGGCATTGATTCCTTTGACAATGGCCGCAATCGGCGAGACGGTCACCATTCGAAAAATCACCGGCAAAGACGAAGTCCGCCAGCATCTGGCAGAGCTTGGCTTTGTGGTGGATTCGACGATCACGGTGGTCAGCAAGATGGGCGGAAATCTCATCCTGCAGGTAAAAGACAGCCGGATCGCTTTGGACGCATCCATGGCGATCCGCATCATGATTTGAGGAGGAGCGGAAATGAAGACACTGAAAGATGTAAAGGTGGGGCAAAACGCCACAGTGGTAAAGCTCCACGGGGAAGGCGCCGTCAAGCGGCGCATCATGGACATGGGCATCACCCGGGGCGTGGAGATCCATGTGCGCAAGGTGGCCCCTCTGGGCGACCCCATGGAACTGAATGTACGCGGCTATGAACTCAGCGTCCGCAAGGCAGACGCCGAGATGATCGAAGTACAGTAAAACAGGCGGCAGCGAGCCGCTTTTATTCAGGTGAAAAGTTAGCCTTAGCTAACATTTTGGAAGGAGCGCATGATGGAACTGAAAATCGCACTGGCCGGCAACCCGAACTGCGGCAAAACCACGCTGTTCAATGATCTGACCGGCTCCAATCAATACGTGGGCAACTGGCCCGGCGTCACGGTGGAAAAGAAAGAGGGCCGTCTTAAGGGGCACAAGGATGTCATCATCCAGGACCTGCCCGGTATCTACTCCCTCTCGCCCTACACCCTGGAGGAAGTGGTGGCCCGGAACTATCTCGTAGGAGAGCAGCCGGACGCCATTTTGAACATCGTGGACGGCACCAACATTGAGCGCAACCTCTACCTCACCACCCAGCTCATTGAACTGGGGCTGCCGGTGGTGGTAGCGGTGAATATGATGGACCTGGTGCGGAAAAACGGCGACCGGATCGACAGGAAAAAGCTCAGCGCCGCTCTGGGCTGCACGGTGCTGGAGATCAGCGCCCTCAAGGGCGAGGGCAGCACGGCGGCAGCGGAAAAGGCCATGGATCTGGCCCTTTCTCAGCGCTCCGTTGAGCTGCCCCATGTATTCACCGGCAGCGTGGAACACGCCATCGCCCACATTGAGGAGTCCATTCAGGGTAAGGTGGATGACCGGTATCTTCGCTGGTACGCCATCAAGCTCTTTGAACGGGACGAAAAAGTACTGGCGGAGCTGAAACTGGACGAAGCACTGAAAGCCCATCTGGAAAAGCATATCCAGGACTGCGAGCAGGAACTGGATGACGACGCAGAGAGCATCATCACCAACCAGCGCTATGCCTATATCAGCGGGGTCGTGGAAAAGTCCGTGCAGAAGGGCCGGGCCCGGCACGATCTGACCGTCTCCGACAAAATCGACCGGGTGGTCACCAACCGCATCCTGGCCCTGCCCATTTTTGCGGCGGTGATGTTTTTGGTCTACTGGATCGCCATGGGCCCCTTCGGCACCTTCCTCACCGACTGGACCAATGATGTGCTGGGCAGCGAATGGCTTCAGGGCGGTTCCCGGTCTGTGCTGGAGAGCTGGGGCTGCGCGGAATGGCTCACCGGACTGGTATCCGACGGCATCGTGGCCGGCGTGGGCGCCGTGCTGGGCTTCGTGCCCCAGATGCTGGTGCTGTTCTTGATGCTGGCCCTTCTGGAGGACGTGGGCTATATGGCCCGGGTGGCTTTCATCATGGACCGGATCTTCCGCAAGTTCGGCCTCTCCGGCAAGAGCTTCATTCCCATGCTCATTGGCTCCGGCTGCGGCGTCCCCGGCGTCATGGCTTCCCGCACGATCGAAAACGAACGGGACCGCCGGATGACCATCATGACCACCTGCTTCATTCCCTGCGGTGCCAAAATGCCCATCATCGGTCTTTTTGCCGGCGCCATCTTCGGCGGCAGCGGTCTGGTGGCCGTCTCCGCCTACTTCATCGGTGTGGCCGCCATCGTCATCTCCGGCATCCTGCTGAAAAAGACAAAGGGCTTTGCCGGTGATCCCGCCCCCTTTGTCATGGAGCTGCCCGCCTACCACACCCCCGCCGCAGGCAACGTGCTGCGGGCCACCTGGGAGCGCGGCTGGTCCTTCATCAAGCGGGCCGGCACCGTGATCGTGGCTTCCTCCATCATTTTGTGGTTCCTTCAGGGCTTCGGCTTCACCGAGAGCGGCTTCGGCATGGTGGAGGACAACAACAGCTCCCTGCTGGCCGCCATCGGCGGTGCCGTGTGCGTGATCTTTGCCCCCCTGGGCTTCGGCAACTGGCAGTCCACGGTGGCCACCGTCACGGGCCTCATCGCCAAGGAGAATGTGGTCTCCACCTTCGGCGTGCTCTTTGGTCTGGGCGCGGATCTGGCAGAGGACGATCCCGGCCTGCAGGCCTCCATCGCCACTCACTTCACCGCTCTTTCCGCGTACAGCTTCATGGTCTTCAACCTGCTGTGCGCTCCCTGCTTTGCGGCTATGGGCGCCATCAAGCGGGAGATGAACAGCCCCAAGTGGACGATGGCCGCCATCGGCTATATGTGCGGCTTTGCCTATCTGGTGTCGCTGATGATCTATCAGCTGGGCGGCCTGGTGACGGGCGAAGTGTCCTTCGGCATCGGCACGGTGGCCGGTGTGCTGGCGCTGGTATTTTTGGGCTACCTGCTCGTGCGCAGAAACAAGTATGAAGAAGGGCGGCTGAGCGTCAGCGCCGTCCATGCCGCAGGCGTCAAGGCGGCCAAGTAAGAAAGGACGGGATCTCATGAACGTACCCACGCTCATCGGCGCACTCATCATTCTGGTCATTTTTGTGGCCATTGTCGGCCGCGGCATCTATAACCGCAAGCACGGCAAGAGCGGCTGCTCCTGCGGCGGAGACTGCGGCTGCTGCGGCGGTGCCTGTCACAGCAAGTAAGAAACACAGGCAAAGGCGCGGACAGGAAGCTCTGTCCGCGTCTCTTCGCTTCATCACAGAGGAGGTTTTTTCGTGGAATGGACCTGTACCCATCTGCGCTATCTGCTGGCAATCTATACGCTCTCCCAGAAAGCTCCGAATGTAGGCGCCGCGGCGGTGGCCCGGGCCCTGGGGGTCTCCTGCCCCTCCGTCACCCGGATGCTGGGCATCCTGACCCAGCGGGGCCTTCTGGAGCGGGAGCGGTACGGCAAGATCCATCTCACCGATCAGGGGCTGGTCCTGGCCCGTACGTTCTCCCGAAAGGTCGCGCTGGTGACAGAGCGCCTTCCCCGAATGGAACTGGCTCTGACAGAGGAGGAACTCTGTCAGGCGGCCTGCCTCCTGGCGGCGGCGCTGCCGGACCATGTCGCGGACGCAGCGCCTATTCCGCCTCCCACACCACCGACTGAAAGCACAGCTGTCCCTCCGCCGCCGTCAGATCCAGCGTCAGATCCCGGCGGACCGGGTTCCGGTCCCGGTCGTACTCCCGCCTCGTCACCGTCAGAGTGAGCCGGACGCTGCCGTCCTCCCGCCGCTCCAGCTGCCGCAGCTCATAGCTCCAAAGCCCTGCGTAGGCGCTGCGGGGCACATAGCGGCTCCCGTCCTCCGACAGGGGAAAGTCCTCGGTAGAGCTGTTTTCCCACACCGCCTCTGCAAACCAGGTGTCGATCCACCGGTCCGCGTCCTCCGTGGTAAAGGCAGGACCGCCGGAGAGGGTCCGGTACATCCAGGTGAGCACCGCGTTGGGGTCGGAAAAGGTGCCGTCGGCATAAGCGGGCAGGAATTGGAAGTTGCACGTCTCAGCCGTCTCCTGGAAGGCCTGCTCCAGTTCATCGGTCACGGGCAGCTCACCGGTGCCGTCCAAATCCTCCAGCGCCTCCGCCAGTGCCCTCCCGCCGGAGAGGCCGCTGCCGTGAAACACCGTGACCCCGTCACTGGAGCGCATCACCGCCCGAAGCCGGAGATTTTCCTGCTGGTCCGTCTCCGCGGTGTCGGTCTGGTGTCGGTGAACAACGCCCCAGATCCCCGCCGCAGTCAGGCACACCGCCAGAGCCATCACCACCGGCAGCACAAACCGCCTGCGCCGTCTGGGCGGCGGCGCCATCTCGCCGCACAGTCCGTTCCAGTCCACCTGCAAGATCTCTCCCAGGCGGCACAGCGTCCCCACGTCCGGCACGGTCTTTCCCCGTTCCCAGTTGGATACCGCCTGCCGGGTGACATGAAGCGCCCGGGCCAGTTCCTGCTGGGAAAGCCCCCGCTCCTGCCGCAGCCGCACCAGGCGGGGTCCCAGCGCCTCATAGATCCTTCCGGTTTCCTCCATCGGGGCACCTCCTCTCTGCTCTCAGCATAGCAGAGCGGCCCGCCATTGGAAAGCAATTTGACCCAAAAAGCGGGGGCAACGGTTCGTTGCCCCCGCTTTTTCCTATTCGTCCAGTCCGTATTCCTGACGCCACTGGGCCAGCTCCTCCGCGTCCCGGTCATCCAGGGCGTGGAGTCCGCCCCGGGACTCCATGTGGTGGGTCAGCTCATGGGAGAGGGTGGTTTCCAGCTCCTCCCGCCAGGTCTCCCCGTCCCAGTCCTCCTTTTTCGCCAGGGCGGCAAAGGAGCCGTAGTAGAGATTGATGTACCGCCCCAGGCAGTCCTCGCAGTACTCCCCCAGGATGTACATCTCCCCCTCCGGGAATTCCGGGTCCGGCAATGCCTCCTCCAGCAGGTTCACCCCGCCGTTGAGCCCGTCAAAGAGGACGGCGGGGAACCCTTCCGCCATCTCGTCCAGAAGGTCGTTGACGTCGTCGATGGTCAAAATCATGAATGGACCTCCTTCCGGCAGTCACTGGTTTTTCACCTGGCGCATGGAGAGGCTGATGCGCTTTTTCTTCTCATCCACGTCCAGCACCACCACCTTGACGATGTCGCCCACGGAGACCACCTCCGAGGGGTGCCGGATGAATTTGTCTGCCACCTGGGAGATGTGGACCAGGCCATCCTGATGGACGCCGATGTCCACGAACACGCCGAAGTCGATGACGTTGCGGACGGTGCCGGTGAGGACCATGCCGGGCTTCAAATCCTTCATCTCCAGCACGTCGGTGCGCAGGATGGGCTTGGGCAGCTCGTCCCGGATGTCCCGGCCGGGCTTCATCAGCTCCCCCACCACGTCCCGCAGCGTGGGCACGCCCACGCCGCACTGCTCCGCGGCTTTCTCTTCGCCGTAGGCCTTCACCTGGGCGGGCAGGTCTCCCAGCTTCCCTGCCGCCACATCGGCAAGGGTGTGGCCCGTGAGGGTGAGAAGCTGCTCCGCCGCGGCGTAGCTCTCCGGGTGGACGGCGGTATTGTCCAGAACGCTCTTGCTCTCCGGCACCCGCAAAAAGCCCGCGCACTGCTCAAAGGCCTTGGGGCCCAGCTTGGGGACTTTCAAAATCTGCTTGCGGGAGGTAAAGGGGCCGTTTTCCTCCCGGTAGGCCACCACGTTTTTAGCGGTAGTAGCGGTAAGGCCCGCCACATGCTGCAAAAGGGACGGGGAGGCGGTGTTCACGTCCACGCCCACGGCGTTGACGCAGTCCTCCACCACGCCGCCCAACGCCTCGTCCAGCCGCTTGGGAGGCATGTCGTGCTGGTACTGGCCCACGCCGATGGCCTTGGGGTCGATCTTCACCAGCTCCGCCAGGGGGTCCTGGAGCCGCCGGGCAATGGACACGGCAGAGCGCAGGTTCACGTCGTACTCCGGGAACTCCTCCGCCGCCAGAGGGCTGGCGGAGTACACGCTGGCGCCCGCCTCGGAGACGATCATATAGCTCACATGGGCGCCGGCCTCGTTCACCTGATGGATCAGCTCCACCGCCATCTGTTCCGTTTCCCGGCTGGCGGTGCCGTTGCCGATGGCGATGTGCTCCACGCCGTGTTTGCGGATCATCCGGGAGAGGGTTGCGATGGCCTCCTTTTTCTGCCGCTCGCCGTGGGTGGGGTACACCACGGCGGTGTCCAGCACCTTGCCGGTGCCGTCCACCACTGCCACCTTGCAGCCCATGCGGTACCCGGGGTCCAGCCCCATGGTGACCTTGCCCTTGACAGGGGGCTGCATCAAAAGGGGCTTGAGGTTCAGGGCAAACTGGCCGATGGCCCCCTCGTTGGCGCTGTCGGTGAGGGTGGAGCGGGCCTCTCGCTCCAGGGAGGGGAAGATCAGACGGTCATAGGCGTCCTCCGCCGCGGCCTTGAGAAAGTCCATGGCGGCGCTGCCGGGAATCACCACGCTGCGGCGCACGGTCCGCAGGGCCAGCTCCCGGTCCAGCTCCACGCTGACCTTGAGCTTCTCCTCTTTTTCGCCCCGGTTGATGGCCAGGATCTGGTGGCCCTGGAGCTTGGAGAGCGGCTGCGTGAAGTCGTAGTAGAGGCGGTAGACGCTGTCCTCCTCCGTGGCAGCCTGGGAGTGGAGCACGCCGTTTTTCATCAGCAGTTCCCGGAGTTTTCCACGGAGGGCGGCGTCATCGCTGACGGTCTCCGCCACAATGTCGCTGGCTCCTGCCAGGGCGTCCTCCGCCGTCTCCACACCCTTTTCAGCATCCACATACTTGGCGGCTTCCGCCATGGGGTCCGGGGCACCGGGGGCCATCAGGGCTTCCGCCAGAGGGGCAAGGCCCTTTTCCCGGGCAATGGTGGCCCGGGTGCGGCGCTTTTGCTTGTAGGGCCGGTACAGGTCCTCCACCTCCGCCAGGGTGGCGGCGGTGTCGATGGCGGCGGAGAGCTCCGCCGTCAGCTTGCCCTGTTCTTCAATGGCGGACTTCACCGCCTCCTTGCGCTCTGCAAGGCCCCGCAGGTAGTGGAGCCGCTCCTCCAGGGTGCGCAGGGACGTGTCGTCCATGGCGCCGTGGAGCTCCTTGCGGTAGCGGGCAATGAAGGGGATGGTATTTCCCTCGTCCAAAAGCCGGACCACGTTTTCCACGTGGTCCGGCTGCTTGTTCAGTTCTGCGGCGATTTGTTGAATGATGGAGTCCATAAAGGTTCCTTTCCAAAAAGGCGACGTTTCTTACTTATGATACAGCTTCTTGGTCTCGTACCGGGCCTCGCAGCTGACGTTGATGCCCAGCCGCTTGAGGAGGCTCTCGTCCACCTCGCTGAGGATGACGGTGAAGTGGGCGTCGCAGCCCCGGAGCTTGGGCAGCTGCTGCTGGGCCAGCTCCGCCAGGGGATTGGTGAGGGCGGAGATGGTCAGGGCCATGAGCACCTCATCGGTATGGAGCCGGGGATTCCTGTGGCCCAGATACTCTGTCTTCAGGCGGCATACCGGCTCCAACACCTGGGCGGAGATCAGCTCGAACTGGTCGTCAATGCCGCCCAGGGCCTTCAGGGCGTTGAGCAGCAGCGCCGAGGCGGCGCCCAGCGTGTCGGACGTCTTGCCGGTGACCACCCGGCCGTCCGGCAGTACCATGGCACCGGCAGGGCCGCCGGTGGTCTCCGCCTTCAGCAGGGCGGCGGACACGGCGGGGCAGATCTCCGGCGTGACACCGGCCTGCTGCATCACCATCTCCAGTTTCCGCACAGGCTCCTCGCCGGCCTTGCCCCGCTTGTAGTCCACGCAGGCGGTATAGTACCGGCGCAGGATCTCCATGCGGCTGGCCTCGCAGCACACAGCGTCGTCCACGATGCAGTTGCCTGCCATGTTGACGCCCATATCCGTGGGGGACTGGTAGGGGGAGCTGCCCTGGATCTTCTTGAAGATGGCGCTGAGCACCGGGAAGATCTCCACATCCCGGTTATAGTTGACGGCGGTCTTGCCGTAGGCTTCCAGATGGAAGGGGTCGATCATGTTCACGTCGTCCAGATCTGCCGTTGCGGCCTCGTAGGCAAGGTTCACCGGGTGCTTGAGGGGCAGGTTCCAGATGGGGAAGGTCTCAAACTTGGCATAGCCCGCGGTGATGCCCCGCTTGTGGTCGTGATAGAGCTGGGAGAGGCAGGTGGCCATTTTTCCGCTGCCGGGGCCGGGAGCAGTCACCACCACCAGAGAGTGGCTGGTCTCAATGTAGTCGTTCTTGCCCAGACCTTCGTCGCTGACGATGTGGGGCACGTCGGAGGGATAGCCCGCGATGGGATAGTGGCGATAGCAGCGCACCCCCAGGGTGGTGAGGCGCTTCAAGAATGCGTCCGCCGCCGCCTGGCCGTCGTACCGGGTCAGCACCACGCTGCCCACATACAGCCCCAGTCCCCGGAAAATATCGATGAGGCGCAGCACGTCATCATCATAGGTAATGCCCAGATCGCCCCGGATCTTGCTCTTTTCGATGTCTGCCGCATTGATGGCAATGACGATCTCCACATCCTCCTTGAGCTGCTGGAGCATGCGGACCTTGCTGTCCGGTTCAAAGCCCGGCAGCACCCGGGACGCATGGAAGTCGTCAAAGAGCTTGCCGCCGAATTCCAGATACAGCTTGCCGCCGAACTGGGCGATCCGCTCTTTGATATGGGCGGACTGTGTAGTGAGATATTTTTGATTGTCAAAGCCAATGGCTGCCATATGCGCACGACCCCTTTTTCATTTTTTCCCGCCCAGTATATCACATCCGTTCCGATTTGGAAAGACAAACCCCGCCGTTTGAACAGGCTTTCCGGCCCTGCGGAAGCTCTCGCGGGCGGTATTGCGCTCCAATGTTCTCCCCGCCTGCCGCACCGGCAGCGCTTTCAAAATAGGTTGACCTTATAAGTGAAATTTATGCTGAACATAACGAGTTTGTGCTTTACTAATGCGGATTCACCCGATATAATAAATAAGGTTCGGCGCTTTTGGAAAAAGCCGGAGCGCCGGCAGTTTTCGTAAATTAAAACCGGGAGGTTTTTGGTATGTCAAATTGCGCCATCGTAGGTATCAACTGGGGCGATGAGGGAAAAGGCCGCATGGTGGACCTGCTGACCCAGGACTATGACGTGGTCGTCCGTTATCAGGGCGGCGGCAACGCCGGCCACACCGTCGTCAACGAGCAGGGCAAGTTTGCACTGCACCTGCTGCCCTCCGGCATTTTCCGCAAGGGTGTCGTGAACATTCTGGGCAACGGCGTGGCGCTGGACTGTGAGAGCCTGTGGACCGAGATCACCGACGTTACCGGCAAGGGCGTTTCCATCACCCCCGAGAACCTGAAGATCAGCGACCGTGCCTCTTTGCTGCTGCCCTGGCACCGGGACCTGGACGGTCTGGAGGAGGCCCGCCTCAAAGACAAGAAGTACGGCTCCACCAAGCAGGGCATCGCTCCCTTCTACTCCGACAAGTACCAGAAAAAGACCATCATGGCCGGTGAGCTGCTGTATCCGGACAAGCTCTGGGACCGTCTGGCAGACATCCTGGAGTGGAAGAACCTGATCCTGACTAAGGTCTACGGCGCCAAGCCCTACACCATGGACGACATGAAGGCCTGGGTGGCCGATTACGGCGAGAAGATCAAGCCCTTCATCTGCGACACCGGCGCGTTTTTGCGCAAGGCCAACAAGGAGGGCAAGAGCATCCTCTTTGAGGCCCAGCTGGGTTCCCTGCGGGATCTGGACTACGGCATCTATCCCATGACCACCTCCTCCAACCCCATCGCCGCCTATGCACCTGTGGGCTCCGGCTATCCCGAGGCCAAGATCGAAAAGGTGGTAGGCGTGGTGAAGGCCTACTCCTCCTGCGTGGGCGAGGGCCCCTTCACCTGCGAGTGGTTCGGCGAAGAGGCGGAAAAGCTCCGGGAGGCCGGTGCGGAATACGGCGCCAAGACGGGCCGTCCCCGCCGTGTGGGCCCCATCGACATCGTGGCCACCCGCTACGGCATCCAGTGCCAGGGTGCCACCGACATTGCCCTGACCAAGCTGGACGTGCTCAGCTACATGGATGAGATCCCCGTCTGCGCCCACTATGAGCTCCGGGGAGAGCAGACCGACGAGTTCCCCTTCCCCTCCCTGCTGCCTGAGGCCAAGCCGGTGATGGAGACCCTGCCCGGCTGGAAGTGCGACATCTCCGGCGTCCGGAAGTGGGAGGACCTGCCCAAGGAGGCCCGGGATTACGTGGAGTATGTGGAGCGCCAGGTTGGCTGCCGCATTACCTATGTCTCCGTGGGTCCCGAGCGGGATTCCATCATCATCCGGTGATCTTCTTCGAGGGGGGAGTGACCTCCCCCTCGACCTCCCCCACCACCAGTGACATCGGTCACTGGTGAACGCGCCCAAGGCGCTTGAGTCAAAGAGTTTTCGGCAGGCGCATGTCCTGCCGAAAACAAATTCAAATCGCTTCGCCTCCGGCGAAACTGACCGTACTCTCTGGAGGCACCCATTTGGGTGCCTCCTTACTTTTGAATCGAAGAAAGGTGGACCTTTACCATGTCCAAAGACCGCTACGAATCTCCCCTGGCGTCCCGGTACGCCTCCGACTTCATGCTGCATCTGTTCTCCGCCGACAAGCGCATCCAGACCTGGCGGCGGCTGTGGGTGGCCCTGGCCCGGGCAGAGCACAACCTTGGCCTCCCCGTCACCGAAGAGCAGGTAGCCGAGCTGGAGGCCCACATCACCGACATCGACTATGAGACCGCCGCCCAGCGGGAGAAAGAGGTCCGCCACGACGTGATGGCCCACGTCTACACCTACGGCAAGGCCGCTCCCTCCGCCGCCGGCATCATCCACCTGGGCGCCACCAGCTGCTATGTCACCGACAACGCGGACTTGGTGATCTACCGGGAGGGCCTTCAGTACCTCCGGGGCGAGCTGCTGGCGGTGCTGCGGAACCTGACCGCCTTCGCCGAGAAGTACAAGGCCACTCCCACCCTGGGCTATACCCACTATCAGCCCGCCCAGCTGGTGACGGTGGGCAAGCGGGCCACCCTCTGGATGCAGGATCTGATGGCCGACCTGGAGGAGCTGGACTTCGTTCTCTCCCACATGAAGTTCCTGGGCTGCCGGGGCACCACCGGCACGGAGGCCAGCTTTATGGACCTCTTTGAGGGCGACGGCTCCAAGATCGACGAGATGAACCGCCAGATCAGCGCCGAGTTCGGCTTTGACACCTGCTTTGCCGTCTGCGGCCAGACCTATCCCCGGAAGGTGGACAGCCGCATCCTCAACTGCCTGTCCTCCATCGCCCAGAGCTGCTACCGGATGGCAAACGACATCCGCCTTCTTCAGCACGACCGGCAGGTGGAAGAGCCCTTCGAGAAAAACCAGATCGGCTCCAGCGCCATGGCCTACAAGCGCAACCCCATGCGCTCCGAGCGGATCTGCTCCCTGGCCCGGTACCTGATGGCCGACGCCATGAACGCCCCCATGACCGCCAGCGTGCAGTGGCTGGAGCGAACGCTGGACGACTCCGCCAACCGCCGCATCTCCATGCCCGAGGGCTTCCTCTGTGCCGACGCCATCTTGCGCCTGGCCCAGAACGTCACCGACGGGCTCCACGTCAACGAGAAGGTGGTGGACGCCACCGTGCGGGAGTATCTTCCCTTCATCGCCACGGAGAACCTGATGATGGAGGCCGTCAAGCGGGGCGGCAACCGTCAGGAGCTCCATGAGATCATCCGCACCAACTCCATGGCCGCCACCGCCCAGATGAAGGAGGGCAACAAGTGCGACCTCCTGGCCCGTCTGGCCGCCGAGCCCGCCTTCGGTATGACGGAAGAAGAGATGGAGGCGGTCCTCACGCCCTCCGCCTACATCGGCCGCTGCCCGGAGCAGGTGGATGCGTTCCTGGCTCAGGTCCGTCCCCTGCTGACGGACGCCAGCACCGAAACGCCGGAAATCAACCTGTAATCTTCCATTTACCCAGCCCCGCAGGCGGCGAAACACCGTCTGCGGGGTCCTTTTGCGCCATGGAAACCGCCCTGCTTTTCCGACATCTCCGAAAAATTTTCGCATCCGCCGGCGCCAGTTTTTGTAAATTCTGATATTGACAGCGCTCCTGGTCCGGTGGTAAACTCCAACCATTAAAACTAAACCATCGGCAACGGCGTTGATGGAGAAAAGTACCGCAGACGTTCCGTCTCAGTGAGCGGGGGGCAGTGGAAACCCCGTACAAAGAATCTGTGGGAAGAACACTCCGTAGCTGCAATCTGAACGCGGGTGACCGCCAGTAAGTGCGACGAGTTGTGATCGTTACATCACACGGGCTTGTTGGAGCCTTGAAAAGTGGTCCCTTTACGGGGGCAAATTAGGTGGCACCGCGGATTGCAGCTATTCGTCCTAAAATTTTTTAGGATGTAGCTGCGCTTTTTTTATCCGGAGGTGCTTTTTTCATGTGTGCAATTATGGGATTTTCCAAGAAAACTCTGCCCAAGGAAGCGATCGGGGCGTACTTTGACCGTACCCTCTCCCGGGGCCCCGACATGTCCCGGATCATCGAGACCCCCAGCGGGTATCTGTGCTTCCACCGGCTGGCCATCATGGGCCTGACGGAGGCGGGCATGCAGCCCTTCCAGCTGGGTGACGACTTTGTGGTCTGCAACGGCGAGATCTACGGCTTCCGGGCCATCAAGCGGCAGCTGGAAGAAAAGGGATATTCCTTCCACAGCGGCAGCGACTGCGAGATCCTGCTGCCCCTGTTCCGGGAGTACGGTCTTTCCATGTTCTCCCGGCTGGACGCGGAGTTCGCCATGATCATCTACGATTCCATGAGCGACTCTCTCATCGCCGCCCGGGACCCCATCGGCATCCGGCCTCTGTTCTACGGCTACGACAGCGACGGCGCCATCGTCTTCGCCAGTGAGGCCAAAAACCTGGTGGGCCTGTGCAAGGAGATCTTCCCCTTCCCGCCGGGCCACTACTACGCCTTCGGCAAGTTCGTCCGCTACGCGGACCTGACCACCGTCAAGTCCTACTCCACCGACGACCTGGAAACGGTATGCAAGAACATCCGCACCAAGCTGATCGCCGGCGTGGATAAGCGGCTGGACGCGGATGCCCCCCTGGGCTTCCTGCTCTCCGGCGGCCTGGACTCCTCTCTGGTGTGCGCCATCAGTTCCGTCGTGCTGGGCAAGAAGATCCGTACCTTCGCCATCGGCATGGACACCGACGCCATCGACCTCAAGTACGCACGGGAGGTGGCCGACTACATCGGCGCCGACCATACGGAGGTGTATATGACCCGGGAGCAGGTGCTGGAGTCCCTGGAAGAGGTCATCGCCATGCTGGGCACCTGGGACATCACCACCATCCGGGCCAGCATGGGCATGTACCTCTGCTGCAAGGCCATCCACGAGCAGACCGATGTCCGGGTGCTGCTGACCGGCGAGATCTCCGACGAGCTCTTCGGCTACAAGTACACCGACTACGCCCCCAGCGCCCAGGCCTTCCAGATGGAGTCCAAGAAGCGGGTGGATGAGCTTTATATGTACGATGTGCTCCGGGCAGACCGGTGCATCTCCGTCAACTCCCTGGAGGCCCGGGTACCCTTCGGCGACCTGGACTTTGTCCGCTACGTCATGAGCGTGGACCCCAAGCTCAAGCTCAACACCTACAACATGGGCAAATACCTGCTGCGCCACGCCTTTGAGAAGGACCACCTGCTGCCTGACGACATCCTCTGGCGCCAGAAGGCCGCCTTCTCCGACGCCGTGGGCCACTCCATGGTAGACGATCTGAAGGCCTACGCCGAGGAGAAATACACCGACGCCGAGTTCGAGCGGCTGCGGCAGAAGTATGACTACTGCACGCCCTTCACCAAGGAGAGCCTCCTCTACCGGGAGATCTTCGAGAAGTATTATCCCGGTCAGGCCCGGATGATCCAGGACTTCTGGATGCCCAACAAGGCCTGGGAGGGCTGCGATGTAAACGATCCCTCCGCCCGGTGTCTGGCAAACTACGGCGAGAGCGGTCAGTAATCCCGCGGAAAATTAGAAGTATTACCTATTGTCTTTCCCCGGTTTTATGTTAGGATAACCTTAGTCAATAGATCAAGAAATTTGATTGAAATTTGAAGGAGGAAACAGTATGAGCGCCACCATGAAACTCCCTGAACTGTTCGGAAGCATGGTCTTCAACGAGGAGACCATGAAAGAACGGCTCTCTTCCGCCTCTTACAGTGCCTGGAAGCGCTGCATCACCGACGGCACCTCTCTGGACATCGGCACCGCCAACGAGATCGCCGAGGCCATGAAGCAGTGGGCCGTGGAGAAGGGAGCCACCCATTTCACCCACTGGTTCCAGCCCATGACCGGCGTCACCGCCGAGAAGCACGACAGCTTCATCTCCCCCGTGGGCGGCGGCAAGATCATCATGGAATTCTCCGGCAAGGAGCTGGTCCGGGGCGAGCCCGACGCCTCCTCCTTCCCCTCCGGCGGCCTGCGGGCCACCTTCGAGGCCCGGGGCTACACCGCCTGGGACCCCACGTCCTTCGCTTTCATCAAGGAGGGCTCCCTGTGCATCCCCACCGTCTTCTGCTCCTACTCCGGTGAGGCGCTGGACAAGAAGACTCCCCTGCTGCGTTCCATGGACGAGGTGAGCCGGCAGGCCATCCGGATCCTGCGTCTCTTCGGCGACACGGAGACCAAGCGGGTCACCGCTCAGGTGGGTCCTGAGCAGGAGTACTTCCTGGTGGACAAGGAACTCTACAAGCAGCGTGAAGACCTGCGCTTCTGCGGCCGGACGCTGTTCGGTGCCAAGCCCCCCAAGGGCCAGGAGCTGGAGGATCACTACTTCGGCGCCATCAAGCCCCGGGTCGCCGCGTACATGAAGGACCTGGACGAGACCCTGTGGGCTCTGGGCGTTCTCAGCAAGACCAAGCACAACGAGGTGGCCCCCTCTCAGCACGAGATGGCCCCCATCTACTCCGACGCCAACACCGCCTGCGACCAGAACCAGCTGGCCATGGAGGTCATGAAGAAGGTGGCCGACCGCCACGGTCTGGTGTGCCTGCTCCACGAAAAGCCCTTCGCCGGCGTCAACGGCTCCGGCAAGCACGACAACTGGTCCCTCTCCACCGACACCGGCAAGAACCTCTTCAAGCCCGGCTCCACCCCCAGCCAGAACGCCCAGTTCCTGCTGTTCCTGGCCGCCTTCATCAAGGGCGTGGATGACTATCAGGACTTCCTGCGGGCCACCGTCGCCTTCCCCGGCAACGATCACCGTCTGGGCGCTCAGGAAGCGCCTCCCGCCGTCCTCTCCATTTTCCTGGGCGATGACCTCAGCGGCGTGGTGGAATCCATCATCCAGGGCACGGAGCACAAGGACTCCGGCAAGCGCAACCTGGAAGTAGGCGTGGACGTGCTGCCCGCCATCCCCCAGGACAACACCGACCGTAACCGTACTTCTCCCATGGCCTTCACCGGCAACAAGTTCGAGTTCCGGATGCTGGGTTCCTCTCAGTCCATCTCCGGCCCCAACATTGCCCTGAACACCATCATGGCCGAGGAGCTCAAGCAGTTTGCCGACGAGCTGGAGATTTCCAAGGACTTCCAGACCGATCTGCAAAAGCTCATCAAAAAGACCCTCACCGAGCATCAGCGGATCATCTTCAACGGCAACGGCTATGACGACGCCTGGATCGCCGAGGCGGAAAAGCGCGGCCTTTCCAACCTGGCCTCCACGGCGGATGCCCTGCCCATGTACACCGCCAAGAAGAACATGGAGCTGTTCATCAAGCACGGGATCTATACCAAGGAAGAGATCGAAGCCCGTGCCGAGATCCATATTGAAAACTACTCCACCGTCATCTCCATCGAGGCCAAGACCATGGTGGATATGATCCGCCACCAGATCCTTCCCGCCGTTTCCCGGTACGCTTCCGATCTGTGCCAGCGTGCCGCCAGCAAGGAGGGCATGGGCGTTCCCTGCAAGTATGAGACCGCCACTGCCAAGGAGGTCGGCAAGCTGACCGACACGCTGCTCTCCGCCTGCGACAAGATGGAAAAGGATCTGGAGAAGGTGCCTGCCGGAAGCAAGAAGGCTATGGATTACTGCCATCAGACCATCATTCCCGACATGGCCAAGGCCCGGGAGGCCGCCGATCAGCTGGAGACTCTGACGGACTCCAAGTACTGGCCCTTCCCCGTCTACTCCGATCTGCTCTTCTCCGTGTGAGCCGGTCAGGCATTCCCCCCATTTCAATGAACATGACACAGGGCGGCCGGAAGATCCGGCCGCCCTGTTGGCTGATGAACTGCGTATGTTGTTTTGAACCGCCGGGACAGGCAGCCTGTCCCGGCGGTATTTTTTCAGATCATACCAGATATTCAAAAAACAGCGCGGCTACGGAGGT
The DNA here is from genome assembly GCA_944387015.1 of uncultured Oscillospiraceae bacterium. Classification (GTDB taxonomy): domain Bacteria; phylum Bacillota; class Clostridia; order Oscillospirales; family Oscillospiraceae; genus Oscillibacter. The sequence continues at coordinate 101,445 of CALXDH010000002.1, read as the reverse complement.
CAGGATGCCGCACAGCCCGATGGCAAGACCGCTCATGGCGCCCTGGGTCTCACCCATCTCCAGAGCCTTGGCGGTGCCTACGGCGTGGCTGCACGCGCCGATGCCCAGTCCCACCGCCAGCGGATCCCGGATACGGAAGAGCTTGACCAGAAACGGCGCGATGAGATTGCCCAGGATCCCGGTGACGATCACCGCCGCCACCGTAATGGCCACCATGCCGTCATGTCCCTCGGACACCGCCACGGCAATGGGGGTGGTCACGGATTTGGGCAGCAGGGAGATGGTCATGTCCCGATCCAGCCCAAACAGGCGGCACATCACCAGGATGCTCCCCACGGAGGTAACAACGCCTACCGCACAGCCCACCAGTACCGGCAGCCAGTTCTTTTTCAGAAGGTCGATCTTGGAGTAAATGGACACCGCCAGACACGCCGTGGCCGGTCCCAGGAACATATTGATGATGCTGCCGCCCTGGTTGTAATCCTCATAGGGAATGTGAAACACCGCCAGAATGGCGATCAGCAGGCCCACGGCGATGATCATGTTGTTGCAGATGACAAGTCCCGTCTTTTTCTGGACCTTTACGCCCACCCAATACACCAGCACCGTCAGCGCGATGCCAAAGGACGGGGATGCATACAGCTCACTCATTTCGCGGCCTCCTTTCCTTTTCCCAGCAGTTTCCTCGTCAGATGCACCGCCGCCGCGGTGGCCCCGTAGGTCAGCACCGTGGACACCACACAGATGGTGAAAAACGCCCCGGCATGCTGGAAGATCACATCTGCGTAATTGATGATGCTGCCAGCGGCAGGCACAAAGAAAAAGCCCAGGTTCCCCAGGAGGAAATCGGATTTCTCCCGGATATGATCCACCCGGATCACCCGCACCAGCAGCAAGATCAACAGCAGCAGCAAACTGATCACGCTGGAGGGAAATACGAAGGGCAGCGCCTTCTCTATGCACTCGCTCACCCAGATCAGGCCGAACAGGATGCCCACCTGAATCAGAATCTTCAAAACACATTCGCCACCTTTTTCACAAAGTCTTAACCCACATTGTACGGTCCTCCTTCCCAGATGTCAAAACAAAACCACCCTGTTTTGGGACTTTTGTCACAACGAACAAGGTCCCTCCCCGGAATGGGGAGGGACCTTGTTTCTTTTTTCACTTAAAAAGGCAGCTGCCGCCGCAGTTCTTCCCGGAAATCCGGGTGGGCGATCTCGATGAGGGCCTTGGCCCGCTCCAGGGTGCTCTTATATTTCAAATCCGCGACCCCGTATTCTGTGACCACGTACTGCACCCAGGTGCGGGGCGTCGTCACCGCGCCGCCGGGCGTGAGCTGAGGCAGGATCTTGGAGTGGAGCTGGCCCGCCTTGTCCCGGTAGCAGGACCGAAGGGCAATGATGCTCCGCCCGCCCTTGGACCACTGGGAGCCGATGACCCACTCCAGCTGGCCGCCGGTGCCGGAGTACTGCCGGGGGCCGATGGTCTCGCTGTTGACCTGACCGGTGAGGTCGATCTCCATGGCGTTGTTGATGGAGACCACATGGTCATTTTTGGCAATGTTGCGGGGATCGTTGATCCAGCAGATCTCCTTCTGGCAGAAATCCGGGTTGTTGTGGCCGAAGGCCCACAGTTCCCGGTCACCCACGAACTGGGCGCAGGCCGTGCGGCCGGTGCAGGTGGTCTTGCGGCTGTTGTTCACCACGCCCTTTTTCATCAGCTCCATGACGCAGGAGGTCAGCACCTCCGTCTGGATGCCCAGGTCCCGTTTGCCGGCGTAGGCCAGATTCTCTCCGATGGCGTTGGCCAGGCCTCCCAGGCCGAACTGGAGGCAGTCTCCGTCATGGACCATGTCCGCGATGTACCCGGCGATCTGCCGGTCGGTGTCGTCCCCGGCGGCGGAGAAGGACTCCACCAGCGGTCCGCTGGTCTCGATGATGCCGTCCACCTCCGAAACATGGAGGCGGGTGTGGTTTTCCCCGTCGCTGGCAAAGGAGGGCAGCTCCGGGTGGATCTCCACCAGCACCAGCTCGCACTGCTCCAGCACCCGCCGGTCCAGCAGCGTGCCCCAGATGGAGCGGCTCATCCAGCCGTTCTCATCCGGCGGCGAGCAGGTCAGCACCGTCACCCGGGGATGGCGGGCCGACAGCCAGGCAGGCGTCTGGCCCAGGTTCACCGGTGCGAAGAAGATATTTCCCTGGCCCACCCAGGCCCGCTCCTCACCGAAAAAGTCGGAGTGGTAGGCCACATGCTCCGCGCACTCCGGCGCCAAAAGACAGCTTCCCTTGGGAGCGAAGTGGCTGTCGATCTCCACATGTCCGCCCTCTGCCTTCAGCTTTGCGGCCAGCGCCGCGTCCACTTCACGGGGCCAGTTGGTCAGGGGCGAAAACACCAGCACATCGCCGTCCCGGATCTGGGCCGCGGCTTCCTCACCGGTCATCTGCAGCGCCCTGTACTGTGCCCGCCAGTCCTGCATCCCGGCGCAGCGCCCCCGGCGGGTGGGGGTCAGGTTCGTCATGTCACAATTCCTCCCGATCCTTCAGTTTCATGTTTTTTATTGTAGCGCAGTTTGTTTGCCGCCGCAACGGCTTTTCCACATCTGCGCAAGGAATCATATCTTTTGCTCCGAAATTAACATCTTCTTCATCATTTTCCGCTTGCCTTTCCACAGGGGGACTGCTATACTGTAGGCGTTCTCGAATACAGACTGACGGAGGTGCAACCTTGCAAAAGCGTAGTCATAAGCTGTTGGCAACCACTCTTCTGCGAAGCGAAAACGGATTTTCCTCCAAGCGATTCGAACTTGCCTTTTTGTTCGGCTCCTTCCAGCCGGACTGCAATCCCCTGACCTACCTCAAAGGCTCTCTGCGGGCCTACAAGTTCCGGGGACATAACTATTCCAATTCCCAGTATTACATCCAGCGCCAGATCCAACGTCTCCAGCGCCGCAAGCACTGGACCATGTGGCAGTACTACACCCTGGGGAAACTCACCCACTACCTGGCGGACGCCTTTACCTTTCCCCACAATGAGCACTACCCCGATACGCTTCTGGAGCATCACCAGTATGAGACGGACCTTCGGGCCTATCTGGAGTCCTATCTGAAGCAGCGCACCCTGCGGCGCAAGCAGTTCCGGGAGGATGTGGCCGGCGCCATCGCCCAGCTCCACATGTACTATCAGCAGGCCGCCGCGGATCAGCGGATGGACGTCCAGTTCATTCTGGAGGCCACCAGCCTCCTGATGGCCGGGTGCCGTCCCCAGCTGGCCCGCACCGCCGCCTGATTCCGTGTTTTTGTCCGAAAGGAACCCCGAAATATCCGGTATTGTTTGGAAGAATTGTCACTTTTCATTTGCACGGTAAAGTGCTATTCTTTAAGCATCTAAAGAATTTGAGAGGATCGGAACCATGACTGGTATCGCACGCGCAGCTGAATACCGTTACTTTAGCTTTACCTATTTTATGGGTAAGGCTTATTTCGGTTTGGCTGAAAGCGTGCGCGCCTGAAAGGGACATGGTCCAAGGACCTGTGCAGGACGACCCGCAGCCTGACCGGCTGCGGGTCTTTTTTTATCAAACGGAGGAGGAACAACCATGATCGTCATTCTCAAACAAAATCCCAACCGGGACCAGCTGGAAAGCCTTATCTCCTGGCTTCAGGAAAAGGGCATCATCATCCACACCAGCATCGGTGAGGCCCACACCATCCTCGGCCTGGTGGGCGACACCTCCAAGCTGGACATCGACCTGATCGCCGCTCTGGACATCGTGGAGGATGTCAAGCGGGTGCAGGAGCCCTACAAGAATGCCAACCGCAAGTTCCACCCCGAAGACACCGTGGTAAAGGTGGGCAACACCCAGATCGGCGGCGGCAACCTGACCCTCATGGCAGGCCCCTGCTCCGTGGAGAGCGAGGAGCAGGTGGTGGCCATCGCCAAGGCCGTGAAGGCCAGCGGCGCCACCATGCTCCGGGGCGGCGCCTTCAAGCCCCGCACCTCTCCCTACTCCTTCCAGGGCCTGGGCGCCACGGGTCTGGAGTACCTGAAGGTGGCCCGGCAGGAGACGGGTCTCCCCATCGTCACGGAGCTGATGGATCTGAGCCAGCTGCCCCTCTTCAAGGACGTGGACGTCATCCAGATCGGCGCTCGGAACATGCAAAACTTCGACCTTCTCAAGGCCGTGGGCCATCAGGATAAGCCCGTCATGATCAAGCGGGGCATGTCCGCCACCTATGAGGAGTGGCTCATGAGCGCCGAGTACGTCATGGCCGGCGGCAACGAGAACGTCATCCTTTGCGAGCGGGGCATCCGCACCTTCGAGTCCTACACCCGCAATACGTTGGACCTGGCGGCCATTCCCGTGCTGCGCAAGCTCACCCACCTGCCCATCATCATCGACCCCAGCCACGCCACCGGCAAGAGCTGGCTGGTGGAGCCCCTGGCCATGGGCGCCGTGGCTACCGGCTGCGACGGCCTCCAGATCGAGGTCCACAACGATCCCGCCCACGCCCTGTGCGACGGTCCCCAGTCCCTCAAGCCCGAGGTGTTCGACGTTCTGGCCAAGAAGCTTTTGAAGCTCCACGCCGCCGTGAAGGAACTGGAGGCGTAAGATGATCGTTGGCATCGTCGGCCTGGGCCTCATCGGCGGGTCCATGGCCAAGAGCATCAAAAACCGCACCGCCCACACCGTCTACGGTGCGGACCTCAACGCCGAGACCATGACCATGGCCCGGATGTGCGGCGCCATCGACGCCCCCCTGACGGCGGAGAATCTGCCGGAGTGCGATCTGGTGCTGGTAGCCATCCGCCCCGGCGCCGCCGTGGAATGGGTGCGGCAGAACGCCGCCTGCATCTCCAAGAGCGCCATTCTGGTGGACCTCTGCGGCGTCAAGCGGACGGTGGTGGAGGCCATCACCCCCATCGCCGCGGAGCATGGCTTTGCCTACATCGGCGGCCACCCCATGGCAGGCCGGGAGCGGGGCGGCTTCACCGCCGCCACCGACGATTTGTATGTGGGGGCATCCATGATCCTCACCCCCGACGCCCGCACGGACATGCAGCTGCTGGAAACGCTGAAGGCCTTCTTCCTGGACATCGGATTTGCGGGCCTCACCTTCTCCACCCCGGCCGAACATGACCGCATCATCGCCTTTACCTCCCAGCTGGCCCATATCACCTCCAGCGCCTATGTCAAGTCGCCGGAGGCCCAGAAGCGCCGGGGCTTCTCCGCCGGCAGCTTCCAGGATATGACCCGTGTGGCCCGGCTGGACGAGGACATGTGGACGGAGCTGTTTCTGGACGACGCCGACTACCTGACAAGCGAGCTGGAGGTTCTGGTGGGACACCTCACCGAGTACCTGGACGCCCTGAAGGCCCGGGACAGCGCGCGGCTGCGGGCCCTGCTGAAAGAGGGCCGGGAGCTCAAGGCCACCGCCGGCGGAAACTGAGGCCGAACCTGCTTTTTACCACACATTATATATAAAGGAGTTTTTCCCATGTCCGACTCCATTCAAACCATCCCCGTCCGCACTGCCCCGGGCTACACCGTTTCCATCGGACCGGGGCTGCTGGAAAGCTGCGGAGAGCAGCTGCGGGAGGTACTGGGCCCCTGCCGGGCGGCAGTCATTGCCGACAGCACCGTGGCCCCCCTCTATGCCCCCACTGTCACCGCCAGTCTCAGCGCCGCCGGATTTTCCGTCTGTTCTTATCAGTTCCCCGCAGGCGAGGCTCACAAGAATCTCTCCACCCTCTCGGAGATCCTGGAGTTCCTGGCCCAGGAGCATCTGACCCGCTCCGACTGCGTGGTGGCTCTGGGCGGCGGTGTGGCTGGGGACATGGCGGGCTTTGCCGCCGCCGTGTACCTCCGGGGCATCCGCTGCGTGCAGCTGCCCACCACGCTTCTTGCCGCCGTGGATTCCTCCGTGGGCGGCAAGACCGCCATCGACCTTGCTGCCGGAAAGAACCTGGCCGGGGCCTTTTTGCAGCCCGCCGCCGTACTGTGCGACACCGACTGTCTGAAAAGCCTCCCGCCGGACGTCTTTGCCGACGGCGCCGCCGAGGCCATCAAAACCGGCGTCCTGTGCGACGAGTCTCTCTTTGCCCTCTTTGAGGACGGCACCCTCACCGCCGATCCGGCGGAGGTCATCGCCCGGTGCGTCGCCTACAAGGCCGGAGTGGTGGAGCGGGACGAAAAGGAGCAAAATGAGCGGCGCCTGCTGAACCTGGGCCATACCGTGGGCCACGCCATTGAAACGTGCAGCGGCTACGCCATCCCCCACGGCCACGCCGTGGCGGCGGGCCTGGCCATTATCGCCCGGGCAGCGGAGGCCCTGGGCTGGACAAAGCAGCCCATCGCCGCCCGGATCGCCGCGTGTCTTGCGAAAAACGGCCTCCCCACCGGCACGGACTACACCGCCGAGGCCCTGGCACAGGCGGCCCTGGCCGACAAAAAGCGGGCGGGAGACTCCATCACGCTGGTGATCCCCCATCGCATCGGCGAGTGTGAACTCCGCAAGCTGCCGGTATCGGACCTGCTGCCCGTCATTCGGGCGGGACTGGAGGCGTAAATGGACATTCAGATCATCCCCCATTCCCTCTCCGGCACCGTAACGCCGCCGCCCAGCAAGTCCCAGACCCACCGTCTGCTGATCGCCGCCGCCCTGGCCGCCGGCACCAGCACGGTGGCAAACATCTCGTTTTCCAAGGATGTGGAGGCCACCCTCCGGTGCCTCACCGCCCTGGGGGGAAGCTGGAAGCAGCTTGCTCCCGGCACGTTGGAGATCACCGGCATCGGCGGTCTTTCCCGGGAAAAGAACGGGGAACTGCCCCGCCTGGACTGCGGTGAGTCCGGCTCCACCCTGCGCTTCTTCCTCCCCATTGCCCTGGCGGTGGCAGGAGGCGGCGTCTTTACCGGTCACGGGCGGCTGATGGAGCGGCCCCAGGGCCCCTATTTTGACCTGTTCCGGGAAAAAGGCATCTCTTACCAGCAAAAAGACGGCGTTCTCACCGTACAAGGCACTTTGACGCCAGGGGAATACCATCTCCCCGGCAATGTCTCCAGTCAGTTTTTTACCGGGCTGCTCTTTGCCCTGCCGCTGCTGGAGAGTCCCAGTCAGATCATTCCCACCACGACTGTGGAGAGCTGGGACTACATCCTCATGACCCTGGACGCCCTGGCGGCTGCAGGCATCGCAGTGCCGGAGCCCCGGCATGGGGGCGTATTCCAGGTCTCCCCCCACCCCTACCGCTCCTTTGACCGGGCTGTGGAGGCCGACTGGTCCCAGGCGGGCTTCTGGTACGCAGCCATCGCGCTGGGGGCCCAACTGGAGTTGGAGGGGCTCAATGCGTTTTCCGTCCAGGGAGATATGGCAGTGGTGCCCCACTACCTGCGTCTGACCCACCCCGGAGATCTGGAGATCGACGTCTCCGGCATCCCGGACCTGCTGCCGCCCCTGGCGGTGATGGCTGCGGTCCGCTCCGGCACCACCCGGTTTGTGAACGCCGGGCGGCTCCGGATGAAGGAGAGCGACCGGCTCTCCACGGTCCGCGCCATGCTGACAGCTCTGGGTGGCCGCTGTGAAGAGGGGTCCGACAGTCTCACCGTCACCGGCGGCACCCTCACCGGCGGCACCGTGGACGGGGCCAATGACCATCGGATCGTCATGGCGGCGGCCATTGCCGCCACGGCCTGTACCGCCCCCGTCACCATTCTGGGGGCCGAGGCCGTCAGCAAGTCCTATCCCACCTTCTGGGAGGAATATCAGCGATTGGGAGGTGACATCCATGTCCTCTGAGTTCGGACACCTGCTGAAGATCAGCGTCTTCGGCCAGTCCCACGGGGCGGCCATCGGCGTGGTGATGGACGGCCTGCCCGCCGGCGAGGCGGTGGACCTGGATGCGCTCCAAGCCTTTCTGGACCGGCGCAGACCCGGCAAAAACGCCCTCTCCACCCTTCGAAAGGAGACGGACCGCCCCACCTTCCTCTCCGGATTGGAAAACGGCGTCACCTGCGGCGCGCCGCTGTGTGCCGTGATCCAAAACAGCGACCAGCACTCCTCGGACTATTCTGAGCTCCGGGACAAGCCCCGGCCGGGCCACGCGGATTACACCGCGTTTGTCAAGTGGCAGGGCCAGGCGGACATGCGGGGCGGCGGCCACTTCTCCGGCCGCCTGACGGCCCCCCTCTGCATCGCCGGCGGCATCGCCAAGCAGATCCTGGCCCGCCGGGGGATCTTCGTGGGGGCGCACCTGGCCTCCGTGGGCACGGAGACCGACGACGCTTTTCCCCTTCTTCCCACGGCAGAGCTTTTTGAAGCAGTGGCCGCAAAGCCCTTCCCGGTTTTGAACGACGCGGCGGGAGAGCGGATGCAGTCCGCCATTCTGGCCGCCCGGGAGGGCGGGGATTCTGTGGGCGGCGTCATCGAGTGCGCCGCCATCGGGCTTCCCGCCGGACTGGGCGGGCCCATGTTCGACGGCGTGGAGAACCGCTTGGCAGCGGCCCTCTTCGGCATTCCCGCCGTCAAGGGCGTGGAGTTCGGCGCCGGCTTTGCCGCCGCCCGGTCCTGCGGCTCTGCCAACAACGACCCCTTCACCATCTCCGACGGCCGCGTGGTCACGGAGACCAACCACGCCGGCGGCATCCTGGGCGGCATCACCAACGGCATGCCCCTGACGCTGCGGCTGGCTGTCAAACCCACCCCATCCATCTCCCGGCCCCAGCATACCGTCTCCCTCTCTGCCATGGAGGATGCGGAGCTGACCATCCGGGGCCGGCATGATCCCTGTATCGCCCATCGGGCCGTACCGGTGGCGGAAGCCGTCACCGCGGCGGTCTTATTAGATCTTTTATTGGAGGAGCACCATGGAACTTTCTGAGATTCGCGAAAAAATCGACACCGTTGACGACCAGCTTCTGAAGCTGTTCCTGGAGCGCATGTCCCTGGCGGAGGAAGTGGCCGCCTATAAAAATGAACACCACCTGCCCATCCTCAACAAGGAGCGGGAGCGTGCGGTGCTGGCCCGGGTGACGGAGCAGTCCGGGGAGAAAGAACGCTACGCCTACCACCTCTTCTCCACCCTCTTCGAGCTGGCCCGCTCCCGGCAGGCGGAGCTCATCAGCGCCCCCACCCGGGTGGCGGCCCAGGTGAAGGCCTCTCTGGAAGCCGGCAGCGCGGTGTTCCCCCAGACGGGCCTGGTGGCCTGCCAGGGCGTGGAGGGCGCCAACTCCCAGATGGCCTGCGACCGCCTGCTGCCCCGGGGCAACATCGTCTACGTCAAGACCTTCGAGGCCGTGGTGGCGGCAGTGGAGTCCGGTCTTTGCAAGTTCGGCGTGCTGCCCATTGAAAACAGCTCCAACGGCTCTGTCCGCGCGGTCTATGAACTGCTGCAGGACCACCGCCTCTCCATCGTCCGCTCCACCCGGCTGTGCATCCGCCACGAGCTGCTGGCTCTGCCCGGCGTGAAGATGGACGACATCACGGAGATCTACTCCCACGAGCAGGCCATCGGCCAGTGCAGCCACTTCCTGGAGGGCCTCAACGGCGTCCGGGTCATTCCCTGCGACAACACCGCAGCGGCCGCCAAGATGGTCTCCGAGCGGGGCGACCGCCACGCCGCCGCCATCTCCTCCCACGCCTGCGCGGCGCTTTACGGCCTGGAGAGCGTCCGGGACGACATTCAGGACAGCGACAACAACTATACCCGCTTCATCTGCATCGCCAAGGACCCGGTGATCTACGCCGGCGCCAACCGCATCAGTCTGGTCATCGCCTGCGACAACAAGCCCGGCGCCCTGTACGACATTCTCTCCAAGCTGGCGGCTCTGGGCATCAACATGACCAAGCTGGAATCCTGCCCCGTGACCGGCCGGAACTTCGAGTTCATCTTCTTCCTGGAGCTGGAGGCCTCCGTGCTGGAACCCGGCGTTCTGCCCATGCTGGAGGAGCTGGAGCGCAGCTGCCAGAACTTCCAGTTCCTGGGCAACTACGCCGAGGTGTAAGCGGTGGACGGCAAGTGCTACGGCCTGCTGGGCCGCAAACTGGGCCACAGCTGGTCCGTCCCCATCCATCAGGCCCTGGGGTGTCCGGACTACCGGCTCATCGAGCTGGAGCCGGACGCCCTGGAGGCCTTCCTTCGCCGGACGGACATCGGTGGTCTCAATGTCACCATCCCCTACAAGCGGGATGTGATGCCCTACTGCGACGAGATCGACGCGGCGGCCCGGGCCATCGGCAGCGTCAACACCATCGTCCGCCGCCCGGACGGCAAGCTCTGCGCCTACAACACCGACGCGGCGGGCTTTTGCTACATGGCCCGGCGGGCGGGCATCTCCTTTGCCGGGCGGAAAGCTGTCATCTTGGGCAGCGGCGGCGCCTCCCTGACAGCCCAGGCCTGCGCCCGGCAGCTGGGCGCCCGGCAGGTGGTGGTCATCTCCCGCTCCGGTCCGGACAACTATGAAAACCTCTCCCGCCACGCCGACGCGGACATCGTGGTGAACACCACGCCGGTGGGGATGTACCCCGGCAACGGCGCCGCACCGGTGGACCTCACCGCCTTCCCCGCCTGCGGAGGGGTGCTGGACGTGATCTACAACCCCCGCCGCACCGCGCTGCTCCAGCAGGCGGAGGCCCTGGGCATCCCCTGCTCTGACGGCCTGCCCATGCTGGTGGCCCAGGCCAAGGCAGCGGAGGAGCATTTCTTCGGGACCGCCATTGACGACGGGGAAAATGAACGCATCCTGGCCCAGCTGCGGCAGGAGACGGAGAACATCGTCCTCATCGGAATGCCCGGCTGCGGCAAGACCACGGTGGGACAGGCACTGGCTCAAAAGACCGGCCGGGAGGCCATCGACCTGGACGAGCGGATCGCCGCCCGGGCCGGCTGTTCCATCCCGGAGATCTTCGCCCGGGGCGGCGAAGCGGAATTCCGGGCGCTGGAGCGGGAGGAGACCGCCAAGGCCGGTGCCCTCTCCGGCAAGATCCTGCTCACCGGAGGCGGCGTGGTCAAGACGGCGGAAAACTATCCCAGTCTCCGTCAAAACGGCCGCATCTACCACCTGCTCCGTCCCATTGAGGTGCTGCCCACCGACGGCCGTCCCCTGTCCCAGGGGGCAGACCTTACCGCCATGTGGGCAGAGCGGGAGCCGCTGTACCGGCGTTTCCGGGACGCGGCGATTGAAAATACCGGCACCGTGGAGGACACGGCAGACGCCATCTGGAGGGATTTTTGTGCACATTCTGGTGATTAACGGCCCCAACATGAACATGCTGGGCATCCGGCAGCCGGAGATCTACGGCCACGACACCTATGCCGATCTCCAGGCCATGATCCAAGCCGAGGCAGACCGGCTGGGGGCGGAGGTCTCCTTTTTCCAGTCCAACCATGAAGGGGCTCTGGTGGACGCCATCCAGCAGGCCTATTTCGACCACGTGGACGGCATCATCATCAATCCAGCGGCCTACACCCACACCAGCGTGGCTCTGCTGGACGCGGTAAAGGCGGTGGGGATCCCCACCGTGGAGGTCCACGTCTCCGATCCGGACGGGCGGGAGGACTTCCGGCACACCTCCTATATCCGCGCCGCCTGCATCGCCACCATCAAAGGACATGGACTTCCAGGCTATCTGGAGGCCCTGCAGCTGCTATGCCGCAGCGTCTGATTTTCCAGCAAGTGAAAAAAAGCTCCCCGCCTTTTGGCGGGGAGCTTTTCATACAGCTGGGAGAAGGCTGTGTTCTCTACTCAGTGAGTAGCGGACAGCCGGCTGGAACGCTTCTTGCCGTACCAGCAGATGATGCCGACATACACCACAGCAGCAGCAATGCCGATGCCGTAGGCCACAGGCCAGGGAATGTTGAAGCCGATCTTAGCGTTCATGATGTAGGTGATGGTGATAAAGGCATACCAAGCACCGGGGATCAGGGGCATCCAAACCCACTTGCCCTTGCCGTTCTCGAACATCCAGATGGAGATGGCCAGGAAGGCGAACAGGGACAGGGTCTGGTTGGACCATGCGAAGTAACGCCACAGGATGTTGAAGCCCTCGGAGTTCATCTTGGCGAACACCAGGATCACAGCCACCAGAGCGAAGATCACAGCGGACAAACCGACACGCTTGCTCTTGGAGCTCTGGTCGATGTGGAAGGACTCAGAGATCTGCAGACGCAGGCCGCGCAGAGCGGTATCGCCGGAGGTGATGGGCAGCACGATGATGCCCACCAGGGCGATCAGGCCGCCCACGGAGCCCAGGATGTTCTTGCAGACCACGCCGACAGTGGCGGTAGCCAGAGAGGCATTGGCCTCCTGCAGGCCCAGATTGTACACGCCCATAGCAGCAGCGGCCCAAACCATGGCGATGAAGCCTTCCAGAACCATCATGTTGTAGAAGGTCATCCGGCCCTGACGCTCGCTCTTCATGGAGCGGGAGATGATGGCCGTCTGGGTGGAATGGAAGCCGGACAGCATGCCGCAGGCCACGGTGATGAAGAAGATGGGGATGAAGTGGTTGGCGTCGAAGTACTCGCCATAGCTGAAGGAAGTCACAGCGCCGTCAGCGGCGGTGAACTCGAACACGGGGGACTTCCAGTCATCCCACACGTTCAGCAGGGGATAGCCCTTGACAAACAGGCCGATGAACACGCCGATGGCGGAGAACAGCAGGATCGCGCCGAAGACGGGATAGATCCGGCCGATGATCTTGTCGATGGGGAACAGGGTGGCGATCAGGTAGTACACAAAGATGACACCGTAGATGACCCAGGTGGAGACGGAAGTGGCCTTGCCGTCAAAGCCGAAGACCTGCGTAGCAGCGATGTCGCCGGGGGTGTAGATGAACACGGCGCCCACCAGCAGCAGAAGCAGGGAGCAGAACACCTGGTAAACACCATAGACGCCCTTGTTGGAATACTTGCGGATCATGGAAGCCATCTGGCTGCCGCCGTCACGCAGGCAGATCATGCCGGAGAAATAGTCGTGCATGGCGCCGCCGATGATGTTGGTGATGGGGATGGTAATGAACGCGATGGGCCCGAACAAAATGCCCTGGATGGGTCCAAAGATGGGGCCGGTACCTGCGATATTGAGCAGGTTGATCAGGGCGTTCTTCCAGCCTCTCATGGGAACGTAGTCCACGCCGTCCTGCTTGGAATAGGCGGGAGTTTCCCGGTCGTCGGGGCCGAAGACCTTTTCGCAGAACTTGCCGTACACTGCGGCGCCCACGAACAGGATCACGAGACCCACAACAAATGTTGCCATAAAACACACACTCCTTCTTTTTTTGGTTCTTGTGCTGATCCGGAAAAACATCCCTGCCGGGACCTCTCTCCGGTTGATTCCCCGCCAGCTGTATGTACGGCGGATGGGGGTCGGCTTGGCACTCCGCCCCACGGAATCTGCTGACCTTCGTTCCTTGCTTTCTGATACTCTCCCTGTTTATCACGCCCCGAATCGCAAGTCCGCTTTCCGGTGCCTTTCGCCCCCCATCCGTCTGGATCGGACGGGGAACTCGCTCGGAACTTTGATTGCCTTTTGGAATACTCCATCCAGTGTGGAGTGCCAGCTGAATTTTACCGGGTCCGGCGTCTTTTGGAGCAGTAATCCGCCCCCGTCGTCCCCGTTCAAATTCTGTTAGATATTATACACGTTCGTTTAGAATTTGTTAAGTAGTCTTTCGAAAATTTGTGTACAATTTGTGAATAACTCCTAGTGAATTGTGAATTTCAGCAAATGTTTACGCCAATTCTCCATACCATTTCTGTCGAAATATCTGCTTTTTCGCGGCCAAGTTGTGCATAATGCACAGTTGCACAGGACCATTTTGCCGGTTTCCCTTCCCTCTGCCGGCTGAAAAAGGGCCCCGGTCTATTAGACCGGGGCCCTTCCGGGATCCCTCGTTCAGTTCTGCAGAATATGAAGCAGATGGCGCATGTGGATGCTCATGGCGTGACGGGCTCCCGCCTCGTCCCGCCGCATCAGAAAGTAAAGGATCTGCTGATTGTCGCTGATAGCCACGTTCTGCATATGCTGGCGGTTCTGCGAAAGCTGCATGATCTCATTGACGGCACTGTTGATGATGGGATACAGCCGCCGCATATATTCGTTGTGGGACGCCTTGATGATCGCCCAGTGAAACTCCTGATCCGCCAGCGGCCAGTCACCGCCCTCGGCGGCGATCCGCTCCATCCGCTCCGCCTTCTTCTGGATCTGCCGCAGCTCCTCGTCCGTAGCCCGCTGACAGGCCAGCGCCACAGTGGCCGGTTCGAAGATCAGCCGCATCTCAAAAAGATCCTTGGCCCGCACCCGGGACCGCACCCCGGCCAGGGCCGTCAGATCCATGGTGCCCGCAGGCAGGGAATCCGCTACAAAGGTACCCTTTCCCCGCTGGATCTCCAGAACGCCCTGCGCCACCAAAAAGGAGATCGCCTCCCGCAGTGTGGTACGGCTGACCCGCAGCGCGTCGCTGAGTTCATTTTCATTGGGAAGCTTGCTGCCCGGCTCATATCGCTTTTCCTCCACGATCATCTCGTACAGCCGGTCCGCTGTCCGCTCTGACAGCTTCACCCGTTTTCCCTCCGCCATAAACTGCCTCCTTCTATCCAGGCCGCCCGTTCTGCCTGCCGGCACATGCTGCACCCCGTCATATCCCTGCCGCTCCTGTGCCGCTGTTTCAAGAACGCTCTTGACATCATATACCTTTTGGAGTACAATGACATCATACAACAGAATCAGAAATAATACAACAACTATTTTTTACTTTTTTGAAGGGGGGCACACTTTTTTGACTGCCAAAGAGATTTGCAGCCATCGCCTGACCATCGTCACCGGCCACTACGGCACCGGCAAGACCGAGTTCTCCGTAAATCTGGCTCTGGCGCTGGCCGACGAGGGCGAACAGGTCATGATGGCTGATCTGGACATCGTGAACCCCTACTTCCGTTCCCGGGAGCGGAAGGCCCTGCTGGAGGATGCCGGGATCCGGCTGATCTGTTCCTCCCAGGCCTGTTCCGACGCGGATGTCCCCGCACTGCCGGCAGAGGTCCTCACCATTCTGGAGAACCGGGATGTCCGGGGCGTTCTGGACATCGGCGGCGACCCGGTGGGCGCCCGGGTGCTGGCCCGGTTCCGGCCCAAGATCCTCCAGGAGGATCATCAGCTGGTCTACGTGCTCAACGCCAACCGTCCGGAGGTCCGGGAACCTGAGAACGCCATTGCCTATCTGCGGGCCATCGAGGCCACTACCGGCCTTACCTGCGGAGGCATCGTGAACAACACCCACCTTTGCGGCGAGACCACAGAGCATGAGATCCGCAAGGGAGCCGACCTGGCGGAGCGTGTCAGTGAGGAGACCGGCATTCCGGTTTTGTGCCACGTGGCGGAGGAGCGCTTCGCCGACCATCTTAGGGATCTGCGGGAACCTGTGTTCCCAATCACCATAAAAATGAAAAAGCCGTGGGAGCTTTGACCCACAGGCAACAGGGGAAAGGAGGAGTATTCCATCATGACTGCCAAGGTAACGTTCAACTCCGACCGGTGCAAAGGCTGTGAGCTGTGCACCACTGTGTGCCCCAAGCACATCGTCGCCATCGATCAGACCGTCATCAACCGCAAGGGGTATCATCCCGCCCATGTGACGGACATCACCCAGTGCATCGCCTGCGCCAGCTGCGCGAAGATCTGCCCGGATTCCATCATCACCGTGGAGAAATTCTGAAGCAAGGAGGTCATCAACCGTGGAAAAGGAACTTTGGAAAGGTAATGAAGCCATCGCCGAGGCGGCTATCCGCGCCGGCTGTGACTGTTTCTTTGGCTATCCCATCACCCCGCAGAGCGAGGTCCCCGAATACATGTCCGCACACCTGCCCAAGGCCGGCGGCGTGTTCGTCCAGTCTGAGTCTGAGGTCGCGGCCATCAACATGGTCTACGGCGCTGCCGGTGCCGGTATGCGCGCCATGACCTCCTCTTCCTCCCCCGGCATCAGCCTGAAGCAGGAGGGCATCTCCTACATCGCCGGCGCCGAGCTGCCCTGCGTCATTGTCAACTGCATGCGCGGCGGTCCGGGCCTGGGCACCATCCAGCCGGGCCAGGGCGACTATTATCAGGCCACCCGCGGCGGCGGCAACGGCGACTACCGGACGCTGGTCCTCTCCCCCTCCAACGTGCAGGAGGCTGTGGATTATGTCCAGGAGGCCTTTGACATCGCCGACCAGTACCGCAACCCCGTCATGGTGGTCATGGACGGCCTGATCGGCCAGATGATGGAGCCCATCGAGTGGCATGAGGTCCCCAAGCGGGATCTGGCTCCCAAGGATTGGGCCACCACCGGCCGGAAGGACCGCGACCACAACAACATCATCAACTCCCTGTACATGGATCCCGAAGAGTGCGACCGTCACAACGACCATCTGGCCGAGAAGTACGCCGCTATGGAGAAAAACGAGGTGCGTTGGTCCGAGACGGACTGTGACGACGCCGAGGTCGTCATCACCGCCTACGGCACGCCCGCCCGAATCGCTCTGACCGCCATCGAGACCCTGCGCTCCGAGGGGCTGAAGGTGGGCCTGTTCCGTCCCATCACGCTGTGGCCCTTCCCGGAGGAGGCGCTGCGCAAGCTGGCCAAGTCCGATCATGTGAAGGCCTTTGTGGACGTGGAGATGAGCTCCACCGGCCAGATGATCGACGATGTCCGCCTGGCAGTGGAGGGCAGAAAGCCCGTCCATTACCTGGGTCACGCTGGCGGCGTGATGCCCACCGTGGAAGAGATGGTAGAAGCGGCCAAGAAGGCCTTGAAGGAGGTCAAGTGACATGGCAATCGTATATGAGAAATCCAAGGGCCTGACGGACGTCGAGCTGCATTACTGCCCCGGCTGCAACCACGGCATCATCCACAAGCTGGTGGCGGAATCCCTGGTGGAGCTGGGACTGCTGGACGACGCCATCGGCGTGTGCCCCGTGGGCTGCTCCGTCTTCGCCTATAAGTACTTCAACTGCGACATGCAGGAGGCCGCCCACGGCCGTGCGCCCGCTGTGGCTACCGGCATCAAGCGCACCCATCCCCATCAGGCGGTGTTCACCTATCAGGGCGACGGCGACCTGGCGTCCATCGGCGCCGCGGAGATCGTCCACGCCGCCATGCGCGGTGAGAAGTTCACCACCATTTTCGTCAACAACGCCATTTACGGCATGACCGGCGGCCAGATGGCCCCCACCACCCTGATCGGCCAGAAGGCCACCACCTGCCAGACCGGCCGTACCAAGGAGCAGGCCGGTATGCCTATCCGCATGGCGGAGATGCTCTCCACCCTGGACGGCTGCGTCTATGCCGAGCGGGTCTGCGTCACCGACATCGCCAACATCAACAAGGCCAAGAAGGCCATCAAGAAGGCCTTCCAGAAGCAGATGAACGGCGAAGGCTTCACCTTCATTGAGGTCCTGTCCACCTGCCCCACCAACTGGGGCATGACGCCGCTGAAGGCTGTGGATTGGCTCAAGGACAACATGATCCCCTACTATCCCCTGGGGGTCATCAAGGAAGTCGCACCGGAAAACGCGGAGGTGAAGTAAGATGAAAAAAGAGATCATCATTTCCGGTTTCGGCGGCCAGGGCGGACTTGCCATCGGCAAAAACCTGGCAGAGGCCGGCATGGCCGAAGGCCTGAACGTCACCTGGGCTCCTTCCTACGGCCCGGAGATGCGGGGCGGCACCGCCAACTGCTCTGTGGTCCTCTCCGACAAGCCGGTGGGCTCCCCCGTGTTTGCCCACCCCACGGAGCTGATCGCCCTCAACGAGCCCTCCCTGTCCAAGTTTGAGGCAGGCGTCATCTCCGGCGGCTGCGTGTTCATCAACAGCGACGTGGTCACCGACAAGGTCTCCCGCCCGGATCTGACCGCTTACTACATCCCCTGCAACACCATTGCCGAGGAAGTCGGCAACGCCAAGGTGTCCAACATGGTGATGCTGGGTGCCTATGTGGCCGGCACCAAGATCCTCAAGCCCGAGACCATCGAGGCCATGATCCAGGAGATGTTCGCCGGTCCCAAGGCCAAGTTCATCCCCCTGAACATTGATGCTTTCCGCCGCGGTATGGCCTGCATCCAGTAAGCAGGCGCGTTTCCTGAGAACCAAGGGGGCCGGCAGGATCTCCCGCCGGCCCCTTTTCCTTCCGTCCGGGCGCTCTTTCTGTGCATTTTACCGATTGACTTTGCACCACCGTCAGCGTATAAATGAAATAACGACATGGCGAATACGTCATCACGCAATGAACGGGACATACCGCAAGGATGGATCTTCTCCCTTCAGAGAGCTGCCGGCCGGTGCGAGGCAGCAGGGGGCGCTTTGCAGGTCTCACCCGGGAGCAGCGCGGCGGAACAGGGAGTTCCTTCAGTAAGCCGCGCCGGTGTTGCCCTCCGATACCGGGGCTTTGAGTGGCTGCCTTTCCGGCGGCAATGAGAGTGGTACCACGGAAGTTTGACTTTCGCCTCTCCCGGACATCCGGGACGATGCGAAAGTCTTTTTGTTTTATCCCGACGAAAAACTTCAAAATTTGAGAAAAAGGGAGCGTTTTGACATGCTGGATATCAAAATCACAAAGACGACCACCCCGAAGGCCAAGCCTACCGATGAGAGCAAGCTGGGCTTTGGTAAGATCTTCACCGACCACATGTTCGTCATGGAATACGACGCCGGCCAGGGCTGGCATGACGCCCGCATTGTCCCCTATGCGCCGTTCCAGATGGACCCCGCCTGCGTGGTGCTGCACTATGCCCAGGAGATCTTTGAGGGCATGAAGGCCTACCGCACTGCCGATGGCAAGATCCAGCTGTTCCGCCCGGACTGCAACGCCAAGCGGTATCAAGACTCCTCTGAGCGTCTGTGCATCCCCCCGCTGCCTGTGGAGGACTTCATCCAGGCTGTCAAGGCCCTGGTGGAAGTGGAGAAGGACTGGGTCCCCCATTCCGAGGGCGCCTCTTTGTACATCCGTCCCTTCACCTTTGCCGCTGATGTGGGCCTGGGCGTCCACGCCAGCCGCAAGTACGTCTTCTGCATCATCTGCGCTCCCTCCGGCGCCTACTACGCCGAGGGCATCAACCCCGTGCGCATCTACGTGGAAGACGAGTACATCCGTGCTGCCCCCGGCCTGACGGGCTTTGCCAAGTGCGGCGGCAACTACGCCGCCTCCATCAAGGCCGGCGAGATGGCCGAGGAGCAGGGCTTTGCCCAGGTTCTGTGGCTGGACGGCGTGGAGAAGAAGTACGTGGAAGAAGTCGGCAGCATGAACATCATGTTCAAGATCGACGGCAAGATCCACACCGCTCCCTGCACCGGCACCGTTCTGCCCGGCGTCACCCGCCGCAGCTGCATCGAGCTGCTCAAGGACTGGGGCTATGAGGTGGTGGAAGACCGCCTGGCCATCGCCGACGTGATGAAGGCCGGCCACGAGGGCAAGCTGGAAGAGGTCTTCGGCTGCGGCACCGCCGCCGTGGTCTCCCCCGTCAAGGAGCTGGACTGGAAGGGCGACAAGGTCTTTATCAGCGACGGCAAGATCGGCGAGATCACCCAGAAGCTCTACGACACCATGACCGGCATCCAGTGGGGCAAGATCCCCGACACCAAGGGCTGGATGGTTCCCGTCTGCCAGGGCTGAGCGCCATATTCCCCATTATAATAAAGGAGGAGCCTAACGGCTCCTCCTTTTTGTTCTTTGTTGAAATGCGCAAAGCACACCGGAACCGGCAGTTCTCCGCTCCCGCCTTTTTCCCGTATGCTCCCGGGCTCTCCCCCCTCATGCCTGCCGCAGCACCGCCGCCACCTGCTCCGGCGGCACCTGGGGCAGCGGACACAACGGGGCAGGGTCCTGATCGTACGGGGCAATGGGCAGCTCGAACCAGGCCACATCCCGCCAGGCCCCGTCCTTATAGCCGGTGCTGCGCTGGACGCCCATCAGGCGGAAGCCCATGCTCCGGTGCAGGCCTTCGCTCTTCTCGTTGGGCAGCGTCACCAGGGCGTACACCGTCCGCACCCCCTGGAGCCGCAGCAGCGCCATCAGCGCGGTGTACAGCCGGCGCCCCAGGCCGGTGCCGGTGTGGTTCCGGTCCAGGTAGACGGAAAGCTCCGCGTTCCACTGGTAGGCCGCCCGCTCCGCCTGCCGGTGGGCGTAGGCATAGCCCACGATCCGTCCGTCCTCCTCCCAGACCAGATAGGGATAGGTCCCTCCGAACTCCCGGATGCGCCGGGCAAATTCCTCCCGGGAGGGCAGCTCATATTCAAAGGTGATCCCCGTTTCAATATACTGGGCGTAAATGGCCAGCAGTGCCGGCGCGTCCGCTTCCGCGGCAAACCGAATCCCCATGTGATCGCTCCTTTTCAAAAAAGAGCGGGGACGCCTGGGCGTCCCCGCCGTGTCAGGTTTTTCCGTGGATCTGAGCGCCGCACTTGGGGCAGGTGATGATGACCTTTCCCTTCCCCACCGGCACCCGGCAAATGGTCTTGCAGTTTTTGCAGGTAAAATACTTGTGGGCAGTGTCGGCGTGGCGGGCCTTGGCGGCAGACCGGCCGTTTTTCACCTTCCAGGTCCACTGGAGGAACTTGCTGTTCTCCTCCCGCCGCTTGTAGAGGTTCTTGGAAAACGCCCGGAAAATGGCATAGAGCAGCAGCGCCATGGCCACCCAGTAAAGCAAGATCCCCACCAGCTGCAGATGCCGATTTCGAATCACGAACATGGACACCACGTCCAGCACCAGCGCCGCCACGATGGCGGCCCGTCCCAGCTGGTCAGAGCCATTGCGGCCGTACATCAGCCGCTGCAGTGCCATTTTGCACTTATACAATACACCCATCGCTCCAGGACTCCTTCTCCGGCGGCAGTCGGCCGCCTCATTTCATTTTCAATTATTGTACTCGCAAAGTACCGTTCAGACAACCATTTCCCCGTTGAATTTACAAATTGGTCATTTATTTACAGCGGTCGGTGTGGTATATTTTGAAGTTGTGATAAAAAATAAACAAAGGAAGTGCATCATCCATGGCAAAGAAACAATTCAAGGCGGAATCCAAGCGCTTGCTGGATCTGATGATCAATTCCATCTACACCCACAAGGAAATTTTCCTGCGGGAGATCATCTCCAACGCCAGCGACGCCTGTGACAAGCTGTGCTACCAGGCCCTGACGGACGAGGCGGTGGGCATGACCCGCAAGGATTTCCGCATCCAGCTGAAAGTGGACAAGGACAACCGTCTTCTCACGGTGTCCGACAACGGCATCGGCATGGACAAGGAGGACCTGGAGAACAACCTGGGCGTCATCGCCTCCTCCGGCTCCTACCGCTTCAAGCAGGAAGTGGGCGACGACGCCAAGGACACCGACGTCATCGGCCAGTTCGGCGTGGGCTTCTACTCCGCGTTCATGGTGGCGGACCACATCACCGTGGTGACCCGCAAGTACGGCTCCGACACCGCCTACATGTGGCAGTCCTCCGGCGCCGACGGCTACACCATCACCGAGTGCGAGCGGGACGGCGTGGGCACCGACATCATCATGCACATCAAGCCCGACACCGACGATGAGAAGTACGGCGAGTTCCTGGAGTCCTGGAAATTGCAGGAGCTGGTGCGCAAGTATTCCGACTATATCCGCTTCCCCATCCGGATGGAGGTCTCCAAGACCCGCCGGAAGGAGGGCAGCCCCGACGACAAGCCCGAGTACGAGACTTACTCTGAGGAAGAGACCCTCAACTCCATGGTCCCCATCTGGCAGCGCCGCAAGTCCAATGTAAAGCCGGAGGAGTACAACAAGTTCTACCGGGACAAGTTCCACGACTACGCCGATCCCCAGCGGGTGATCGCCGTGTCCGCCGAGGGCGCCGTCACCTACAAGGCGCTGCTGTTCATCCCCGGCGCCACCCCCTTCGACTACTACACCAAGGAATACGAAAAGGGATTGCAGCTCTACTCCAACGGCGTGCTCATCATGGACAAGTGCGCCGATCTGCTGCCGGAGCATTTCCGCTTTGTCCGGGGCGTGGTGGACTCCCCCGACCTGTCGCTGAACATCTCCCGGGAGCTGCTGCAGCATGACCGGCAGCTGAAGGTCATCGCCGCCAACCTGGAAAAGAAGATCAAGAGCGAGCTTGCCAAGATGCTCAAGGACGACCGGGAGGCCTATGAGACCTTCTGGAAGAACTTCGGCCGCCAGCTCAAGTACGGTGCAGTCGGCGAGTACGGCGCCCACAAGGAGCTGCTGCAGGACCTGCTGCTCTTCTACTCCTCCACGGAGAAGAAGCTGGTGACCCTGGGCGAGTACGTCTCCCGGATGGGCGAGGAGCAGAAGTATATCTACTACGCCGCCGGCGAATCCCTGGATAAGATCGACAAGCTCCCCCAGACGGAGCTGCTCAAGGACAAGGGCACGGAGATCCTTTACTTCACCGAGGAGGTGGACGAGTTCTGCGCCCAGATCCTCCACAGCTATCAGGACAAGGAGTTCCGCTCCGTGCTGGACCAGGAGCTGGAGGAAGGCGCCGAGAAGAAGGCCGAGGAGGCCGCCGACGCCCACAAGGCCGCGTTGGACTTCGTCAAGGAGACCCTGGGCGATGCCGTGAAGGAGGTCAAGGCCTCCGCCCGGCTCAAGTCCCATCCCGTGTGCCTCACCGCCGGCGAGGGACTGAGCTTCGAGATGGAGAAGTATTTCCAGGCCGTGCAGCCCGACTCCGCCATCAAGGCCGAGCGCATCCTGGAGCTGAATGTGGACCACCCCGCCTTCCAGGCCCTGGAGCAGGCGGTCACCGCCGATCCGGAGAAGGCCAAGAAGTACGCCCAGCTCCTCTACGATCAGGCACTGCTGATCGCGGGATTGCCCCTGGACGATCCCTCCGGCTACACCGATCTTGTGTGCGAGCTGATGAAATAAAAAATGAGCGCCCCCACGGTGTCGTGGGGGCGCTTTTTTGTTTGTTTCAGACCGCCGCGTCGCGGTAGTAGACCACCAGCAGGTCCACCACGGTGCCGTAGCTCTGCAATCCCTGCTCCTCGCCATAGCCTTTGAGGAAGCGGTCGTACACCTCATTGGACACCTTCTGTACCGCCGTGTCCTGAAACTGGGCCCAGTAGGCGTTGTTGTCGGTGAGGTCTGCCCGCACCTCCGGCGGCAGACTGTCCCGGATGGTCTGATAGGCCTCCGGGTCCACCCGGTAGAGAGCGTTGCCCAGATGGATGTAGCCCAGCAGCCAACCGGAGTAGGCGTAGGCGTCGTCTCCGCAGGTGGTGCAGGCCAGGATCGCCAGGAAGTTGCACTCCTGCTCCGAGGCGATGCTCCGCTGATGGGCCAGCTCGTGGGCCGCCGTGGAGGGCAGAAGGCAGGCGGGACTATCCACATTCACGTTGGACTCCCCGGTGAAGGGGCAGTAGATCCCAGTAAAGTCCAGCGCGCTCATGACCCGGGAAAAGTGTACCGTCTTCACGCCGGGGTCCTCAAACGTCAGGAAGGGGAACTGCTCCTCCACCGCGTCGTAGGCGTGGACGCTCTGGGCAAGGATCTCCTCCCGGGGCACCGCGAAGCGCCCCTGCTCATCCCGTTCCACACCGTCCGCCGTCTCCGTCAGCCGGTCGGCAAAATAGCGTGTCACCGCCAGCAGGTCCTCCTCCGCCACCGGCTGGGCATAAATGCCGGAGAGGTCCTGGAAGCTGGGGGTGTAGTAGTGGACGCCCCACAGGCCGCAGAAGCCCACGTAGATGGTCAGCCCCACACATACGGCCCCCATCAGGGCGCTGTACACCCGGTGGAGGCGGCCGGAGGCGGTCTTTCGCCGGACCACCGCCGCGATGCTCCACGCGAGATATGCCGCCGCGAACACCACCAGAGCGACGCACAGTGCCTCCATTACAGAAAAAGGCACCAAATAGCAGATCCCGCCGAGAAAGCGGCGCACCGCCGTGGCCCCGGAGGCCAGGGCGGTCATGATGCCGGCATGGCTCCGGCACAGGAAGAATGCCGCCAGCAGCACAAGATCTGCCAGCAGCCACAGATGCAGCTTGCGATGCCGCAGGAAAAATGCCTTCAAGGGATCTCCTTTTTACTCGGCGGCAGCCAGCAGCTGCCGGGTATACGCCTCTTTTGGATGGTCAAAAATCTCCTCCACGGAGCCCTGTTCCACGATGCGGCCCGACTTCATCACCAGCACCCGGTCGCAGAGCTGATAGACCACATTCAGGTCGTGGGAGACGAAGAGAAAACTCAGATCCAGCTCCCGCCGCAGGTCCTTCAAAAGCTGCAGGATCTGGGCCTGGATGGTGACGTCCAGGGCGCTGACCGGCTCGTCGGCGATCAAAAACCTGGGCCGCTGGATCAGCGCCATGGCAATGGACACCCGCTGGCGCTGGCCGCCGGAGAGCTCCGCCGGCTTGGCCCGCAGGCACTCCGCCGGCAGCTCCACCCGCTCCAGCATCTCCCGGACCCGGCGGTGCCGCTCGGCGGCGTCGTACTTGCCGTAGATCCGCAGCGGCTCCTCCAGACTCCACGCCACGGTATAGGCGGGGTTCAGGGAGCTGTACGGGTCCTGAAAGATCATCTGGGGCCGCTTGGTGTAGTGGATCACCTCACCGGCGTCCGGCTTCACCATGCCCAGAATGGTCCGGGCCAGGGTGGATTTTCCGGTGCCGGATTCTCCCACCAGACCCAAAATCTCCCCGTGGCGGACATCGAAGGTCACGTCGTGAAGGACCTCCTGATAGGTCTTCTTCCCCAGGAGGCTCCCCTCCCGGTAACCGCTGGTCACATGCCGGACCGAAAGGACCAGATCTTCGCTCATTGGGGTCCCTCCTTCCGGTTCCGTGTGGGAATGGCGGCAATGAGCCGCTTGGTATAGTCTTCCCGGGGATGGAGGAACACCTGGTCGGTGTCCCCTTCTTCCACCAGCACGCCCCGCTGCATCACCGCCACCCGGGCGCAGAGCTTGCGCACCACCGCCAGGTTGTGGGAGATGAAGAGCATGGACATGCCCGTCTCCCGGTTGAGCTTTTTCAAAAGCTCCAGGATCTGGGCCTGGATGGTCACGTCCAGGGCCGTGGTAGGCTCGTCCAGCAGCAGCAGCTTGGGCCGGGCCACGATGGCCGCGGCGATCATGGCCCGCTGGCACATGCCGCCGGAGAGCTGGTGGGGGTATTTCTCGTAGACCGCTTCCGGGTCCGGCAGTTCCACGGCAGCCAGGGCCTCCAGGGCCAGCTTGCGCCGCTCCGCCCGGTCCATATGGGTGTGGAGGCACAGCACCTCCTCCACTTGGCTGCCGATCTTCATCAGCGGGTCCATACAGCTCTGAGGCTCCTGGAACACCACGCCGATGTCCTTTCCCTGGACCTTCCGCAGCTCCGCCCGGGGAGCATGGAGCAGGTCCACCCCGTCCAGCAGCACCTGGCCGGAATAGTCGCACTGGCGCCGGGGCAGCAGCCCCGCCACGCTCATAGCGGTGACGGACTTGCCGGAGCCGGACTCGCCCACCAGTCCCAGGATCTCGCCGTCCTGGATGGTGAGGGAAACGCCCGCCACCGCCTCCCGGCTGCGGACGTCGAACTTCACATGCAGATCACGGATCTCCAGCATCACATCACCCCCCGTTCCGCCCGCTGCAGCCCCTCGCCGATCAGACCGGCGCTGAGGACCAGCAGCACGATGGCAAGGCCCGTGCCCACCGCGTACCAGGGCGCGGCGGTAAAGAGGCTCTGGGCCTCGGAGAGCATGTACCCCAGAGACGCGTCCGGTGGGGTGACGCCGATGCCCAGGTAGCTCATGGAGGCCTCCGCCAGCACAGCGTTGTTGAAGCCGATGGTGACGGCAGGCAGTAGCACATGGGCGGTGTTGGGCAGGATATGGACCGCCAGGATGCGGGCGGGAGACGCCCCCATCAGCCGGGCGCTTTTCACATAATTCACGTCCCGCAGCGAAGCGAAGGCCGTGCGGGTCACCCGGGCAAAGCTGGGAATGAATACCAGTCCCAGGGCCAGGATCACGTTGTACTTATTGCCGGGACCCAGGATGGAGATCACCACCAGGGCCAGCAAAATGCTGGGGAACGCCGTCAGCACGTCGTTGAGCCGCATCAGCGCCTCGTCCACCAATCCGCCGAAGTAGCCGGTCACCGCGCCCAGGGCCGTGCCCACCACGGCGCCGATGGCCACGGTGCAAAAAGCGATGGTGAAGGTGGTGCCGGCGCCCTTGAGCACCCGGCTGAAAATATCCCGGCCGAAGTCATCCGTTCCCAAAAGGTGCTGAAAAGACGGGGCCAGAAACTTCTCCCCGGCGTCGCCCATGGCATTGGGGTCGTAGGGCGTCCAGAAAAAGCCCAGCACGATCAGCGCTGTCAGCACCCCTCCCAGCAGCAAGCCTGCCCGGAGATAGCCGTTCATTCTCTGTTTCATCTGCTTTTTCATGACGCGCCACCTCCCAGCCGCAGACGGGGGTCGATCCGCTGGTTGATGAGGTCCGCCACGGTGCCCGCCAGCACCACCCAGAAGGCCAGGATCACGATGATGGCCTGGACCACCGGGTAGTCCCGGCTGCCGATGGAGGCCACCAGCATCCGCCCAAGACCCGGGATGGCAAAGGCCTGCTCCACCACGATGCTGCCTGCCACGATCTCTGCCATGGTCTGGGCCAGGAACGTGACCACCGGCACCAGGGAATTCTTGAGCACATGGCGGCGCAGCACGCCGGAGCGGTCATTGCCCCGGGAGATCGCTGTACGGACATAGTCCTTCCCCAGCTCGTCGGCGATGGTGCTGCGCAGCATCCGCACCGTCATGGCGATCCGGGGGATGGCGATGGACACCGCCGCGAAGAGCAGGTACCGCAGACTTCCGAAAAAGTCGCTGCCAAGCCCGGGAAAGCTGCCGTGGACGAACCAGCGCAGCACGGTGCTGAAGCAGAAGGTCAGCAAAATGGCGGTGAAAAAGGGCGGCACCGCCATGCACAGCTGATTGAACAGCGTCTCCGCCCCGCTCAGGATCCCCTGGGAGCGCCGGGTGGCAGACCGGACTCCCAGCGGTACGGAGATCACCGCGATGAGCACAAAGCTCAGAAGGCTCAGGCACAGCGTCACCCCCACCTTAGGGGCGATCAGTTCCCACACCGGCTGGTGGTAGCTGTACGAAATGCCCAGGTTTCCGGTAAAAAATCCCAGCAGCCACTCGCCGTACCGCACCAGGAGCGGACGGTCCAGTCCCAGCTCCGCCCGGAGCTCCGCCACCCGTTCCGGGGTAGCCTGGGTGCCCAGCATGGCAGTGGCGGGGTCACCGGAGATCACATCAAAGGCCACGAACGCCAAAAGGGAGACGATGACCATGGTAAAAAGCAGCATGGCAATGCGCTTGGCTGCATACTTCATGGTCTTCGCCTCCCTTCCGGGGCCGCGGCATACATTCTGCCGCCGGTCATATCAGGCCGTGTAGTGAATGCCGGAGAGATCCAGCACGTAGATGGGATAGAAGGTCACGCCCTCCAGCCCCTTCCGGACGGCCACCAGGTCCGCCAGGTCCTGGATGTAGACATTGGCGGCGTGCTCCGTCAGATTCTTCTCCATCTCCTTGTAGAGCGCGGTCTGCTCCGCGTCGTCCGCCGTGGCCTGGGCCTGGGCGAAGAGGGCATCATAGTCCGCGTTGGAGTAGTTGATAAAGTTGTTGTCCGCTGTGGAGGTGAACCGCTCCAGCAGCGCCCGGGCAGTCATGTTGGACGCATCCACGCCCACCACCGTGGACTGGAACTGGCGGTTGGTGTAAGCGTCGGAGACCCAGCTCTCCCACTCCACCGCCTGGATCTCAGCGGTGATGCCCACTTCTGCCAGCTGCTGCACCAGCACCTGGGCAGTATCCATGTGGGGCTTGTAGTTGGAGGGTACCGTGATGGTCATGGAGAATCCATCGGGATAGCCGGCCTGGGCCAGCAGCTCCTTTGCCTTTTCCGTATCGTGGGGATAATAGTCGGTGAGGCTCTCATCGAAGTACTTGCCGAAGGCGGGATACATGCTGGAGCCGATGAGGCTGCCGTAGCCGTCAAAGGCCAGGTCCAGAATGTTCTTCTTGTCAATGGCATAGCACAGCGCCTGGCGGACCAGCTCATTGTCGAAGGGCGCCACGGCGTTGTTGAGGTAGAGGGCCTGCACCAGGTTCATGGTGCCCTCGGCTACGTCGAAGTCCTCCCCCAGCTGGGCCACCTGGGTGCTGGTCAGATGGGCGCACAGGTCGATGGCGCCGCTCTGGAGGCTCATCAGCAGGCTGTCGGCGTTTTCGATGATCTTAAAGGTCACCTGATCCAGCTGGGCCGGGGTGCCCCAGTACTCGTCGAACTTCTTCAGCACGATGGAATCCTGGGCGGCCCGGGAGACGAACTTGAAGGGGCCGGTGCCCACAGGATCGGTGTCCTGCTGGTCGTAATCCGCCGGCAGAACGGCGGTGGTCATGTAGGAGAGGAACTCGTTGTCCGGCTGGGCCAGGGTGATGACCACCGTGGACGCATCCGGTGCCTGGATGTCGGTAATATTAGAAAACGCCTCCACCGGAACGATTCCCGTTTCGGTAGCGGCGGCGCAGCGCTGGATGGAATAGACCGCATCCTCCGCCGTCACCGTGTCGCCGTTGTGGAACTTCACCCCGTCCCGCAGGGTAAAGGTATACGTCAAACGGTCTTCAGAAACTTGGTAGTCGCTGGCAATGGCAGGGGTAAGGTCTCCCTCGGGGGTGGGCTTCATCAGCCCTTCAAATACATTGAACATGACCTCGCGGGTTCCTGCCTTCACCGTTTTGTGAGGGTCAAGACTGTTGTCCAGGTCCTGGGCGATGCCAACCACAATGGTGTTGGCGGCCGCTCTGCTCTCCGGCGTCTCGGCTGTGCTGCTGTCTCCGCATCCGCTGAGTACGGCGCACAGGAGTCCCGCCAGAAGAAGGAGCGACAGGCATCTCTTCTTCATAGCTTCTCCTTTTTTCATCACTGCCGCATGGGGTCAGTGTGGGGTGGGAACTGTCCCGCCCAAGCAAAATACGGCTCCTTTTTCTTACGAAAAAGGGCCTTGCGGCATCAGTCGTTATTTTTCTAACGAACTGCCCCGCAAGGCCGTATTTTACACGATATACCTCTTAATTGCAAGGGGATTCACAAATTTTTCTCCTGCGGCGGCGCTTTGATGTTGGTTTTGGGAGAGTCTGTGGTATAAGATCCGGTATCCAGCGGCAGGTCCTTGTGCCGCAGCCGCACATCCAGGAAGAAATTGGCCGCGCTGTAAAAGCAGGCAAACACCGGCACGCCGAAGAACATCCCCGGCACGCCGAAAAAGCTGCCGCCCACCAGAATGGCCACAATGACCCACAGGCTGGAAAGGCCGGTCTTGTCGCCCAGGATCAGCGGACCGATCACATTGCCGTCCAGCTGCTGGAGCGCCAGCACAAAGAGGGCGAAATACACCGCCTGGATGGGCGAGTCCAGCAAAATCAAAAAGATGCTGGGGATGGCGCCCAGGAAGGGGCCGAAGAAGGGGATCACATTGGTGACGCCCACGATCACAGAGACCAGCGGCGTGTAGGGGAACTTGAAGAGGCTGCAGCAGATAAAGCAGAGGATCCCGATGATGAGGGAGTCCAGCAGCTTGCCCCGGACAAAGCCGGAGAAGATGCTGTCCACCTTGTGGATGCCCCGCAGGACCCAGGGCACAGAGCTCTCGGAAAAGAGGCCGAAGATCACCTTCCGGGCATAGGCGGCGCACTGCTCCTTGGTCGCCAGCAAAAAGATAGAGACGATCACGCCCACCAGCAGATCCAGCAGGAAGTTCAGGGCGCTGACCACACCGCCGGATACCGCGCTCATCAGCGCCGTTGCCTGGGGCAGCAGCGTATCCAGCCAGGTGGTGATGTCAGTGTAGTAGCCCTTGAGCCGGTCACTGACCAGAGTCTCCAGCTCCGGGTTGGAGTCCAGCAGCTGCCGCACCCAGCCGTTGATGGTATTATAATAGGTCTCCACATTCCCCATCAGATTGATCACGCTCTTGTAGAGCTCCGGCAGCAGCACCGACGCCAGCAGATACACCAGCACGCCGATGACCAGCCAGGTCAGCAGCACGCTGACCGCCCGGACACATCCGCCCAGCCGTCCCTTGGGCTTGCGGCCGCCCAGGGGAACGAGCAGCATCCGGTCAAAAAAATTCACCGCCGGTGCCAGCAGATACGCCAGCAGCGCTCCGATCAAAACCGGCTGCACGGCCGAGATCAGCTGCCCGCCGAAGACCGGCAGCACCCGGCGGCCGAACAGGGTATCATAAAACAGCAAAATCGCGCTGACAGACAGGAAAACCGCCAGCCCCAGCTGCAAATAACCGTTTCTACGCTTCATGGTCCACCATCCTCTTGTTCTCTGCTTCATTGTACACGTCCGGAAAATGGATTGCAATTCATTCTTTCGGATTCTTCTCTTCTTTATAACAACTTGGCAAAGCCGGGTTCCCCCTGCTGTCACTTGCATTCCCGCAGGCTCTGTGCTATATATATTCTGTTAATTTTCAAACTCCGGGGTCCGATGCCATCCCGGCGGACGGGAAAGGAACGCATGATGGAGAAAAAACTGCTGATGATCGTAAATCCCCGGGCGGGGCGCAACAAATCCCACGGCCCGTTGTTTGACGCCGCCGCCATTTTCTCGGAGGCGGGATACCTGCTGCGCATCCACCGCACCACCGCCCCCGGTGACGCCACGGAGACCGTGGTCCGGGAGGGCAGTCAATATGACCTGGTAGTGGCCTCCGGCGGAGACGGGACCCTCAATGAGACCATCGCAGGTCTCATGCAGCTGGACAATCCGCCGCTGCTGGGGTACCTTCCTCAGGGCAGCACCAACGACTTTGCCTCCAGCCTCCATATCTCCGATGATCCCGCAGCGGCGGCAGAGGTGATCGTCCAGGAGCATGTGCAGGTGCTGGATGTGGGCTTCTGGAACCAGCGGCCCTTTGCCTACGTGGCCTCTTTCGGTGCGTTCACCCGCACCTCCTACACCGCCTCCCAGGCCTCTAAAAACGCGCTGGGACACTTCGCCTATATCCTGGAGGGCATGAAGGACCTCAACTCTCTGCGCCCTTACCGCATCCGCGTCACCGCCGACGGTGAGGTCCTGGACGGGGACTATCTCTTCGGCGCCGTGTGCAACTCCACCTCCATCGGCGGACTGATGAAGCTGGACCCGGAACGGGTGGTGCTGGACGACGGCAAGTTTGAACTGCTGCTGATCCCCAGCCCCAAGACGCCTCTGGAACTCCAGAACCTGATGCTGGCCCTGCTCAACCAGCATTACGACAGCGAGGGCCTGGTCTTCCGCCATATCTCTTCCCTGCATCTGGAGACGGAGGAAGATCTTCCCTGGTCTCTGGACGGAGAGTATGCCCCCAGCACCCCCTCTGTAGACATCGTCAACCGGCAGGGCGCTTTGAGGATCTTGCTGTGAGGGAATTGAACGATCTGCAGCGCCGGTTTGACGGCTATGTCCCCCAGATGCTGGAAGCCCGCCACAGCTACGCGGTTTTGTGCCCGTTTGTGGAGCAGCCCGACGGGCTGCACCTTCTCTTCGAGGTCCGGGCCGCCACTCTCCGCCGCCAGCCGGGAGAGGTGTGCTTCCCCGGCGGCATGCAGGAGCCCGGTGAAACGCCGGAGGTCTGCGCCCTGCGGGAGACCTGGGAGGAGCTGGGCATCCCCCGGGAGGAGATCCGGGTGTTCGGAAAGTCGGATTTTCTCTGCAGTCACCGGGGCTTTTTGCTCCAGCCGGTGCTGGCCGCCGTGTCGCCGGCGGGGCTTGCCGCGCTGCGCCCCTCCCCTGCCGAGGTGGCGGAGGTCTTTTCCGTCCCGCTGTCCTTTTTTCGCCGGCAGCAGCCGGAGGTCTACCGCTACGAACTGGTCCCCACCCGGCCGGACCAGTTCCCATACGGAGCCGTGGGTATTCCGGAGACTTACCGCTGGGCCCGGGGCACTGTAGAGGTGCCGGTGTGGTTCTGGGAGGGACATGCTATCTGGGGCATGACCGCCCGTATCGTCCGGGATCTGATCAAAGAATAAAAGAGGGAGAGCTGATGCTCTCCCTCTTTTTATATATGGTATGACAGCGGACCAGGGTCGCTGCAGGGCAGTTTCCCTGCCTCAGCAGCCGCTCTCTCCTTCCGGTCCCAGAAATGCCGGGTCAAAGCTGATGTCCTTTTCCAAAATCTCCCGGCCATCTTCCCCGCGTCCCGCCGGGACGAAACCGTAGTCCCGGAAGAACGGACACCGGGCGCTTTCTTCCGGCGTCAGCGCAATGCGCAGGCATCTGCGGCCCAGGGGGCGGTAATGGGCCACCGCCTGCCCCAGCAGCTGCACACCGTATCCCCGCCGGCGGTAGGGCTCCCGGATGTAAAAGAGGCTGATCCAGCCGGCGTTTTCCGCCGCCTGACGCTCCGGGCAAAAGCCCACCAGGCCCACGGCTTCCTGATCCAGAAAGCCGGTCAGAACGGTCCCCGCTTCCGCCCGCTCCCGGACATTTGCCTCCGGAAACGCCTCGGCGCAGTTCTCCACCAGCGCCGCATCCTCCGGCAGGCGCAGAGGCTGGAAATACAGTCCCGGCTCCAGCGCGTTGGCCCGCTTTTTCACCGTCTCGCCTTGGGCGTAGCGGGGGTCCGTCAAATGGCTGTTGTCATCCCGGAACACCACCCGCATCTGCGCACCGTCCGCCTCGATGAGGGACACGGCGGTGTTGTCGCCGTGGGGCGTCTGGCCCAGCTGGGCGATGGAATAGCCCTGGAGCGTGGCCAGCAGGATCCGGATGGCGCAGCCGTGGGAAAAGACGGCTACGGTCTTTCCGTCGTTTTCCGCGGCAATCTGCCGCACGGCGGCAAGTACCCGGTCCCGGACCTGCTCCGGCGTCTCGGCGCCCTCCACATGCCACCGGTCCAGGTGGTGGCTGAAGTTTTCCTTCTGCACCGGGTCCGTCCGGGCAATCTCGCCCCAGGTCTTCTGCTCCCAGACGCCCACGCAGATCTCCCGCAGGTCCCGCCGCCGGTGGAGCTCCAGTCCCTTGGGCCGGTAAATGGCGCTGGCGGTGGCGCAGGTGCGGTACAGGTCGCTGGCGTACACCGCGTCCACATGGATGTCCTGGAACCGGCGCTCCAGCGCCCGAATCTGGCGCCAGCCCCGGTCGGTGATGATGCTGTTGTATTGCCCCTGGGCAATGCGGTAAAGATTGCCCTCCGCTTCGGCATGGCGGATGAGATAGAGTTTGGTCATGGGTCTCTTCCTCTCCAGGCAGCCCGGTGCCCGTTTCATTTTGAACGGACACATTATAGCGCATCTAACATCTTTTGGCAAACAGCTTCGCGGTTTTTTCCCGGCTGCCGGGTCATACTAATGCCGTGCCGAAAAGGAGTTGACTGAAATGAGAACCGTATGCGCCGGATTTTGGGCCGGCATGGGTGCCGGTATGATGGCCGGTGCCGTCCTGGGAATGATGATGCCCTGCGGCAGGGACCCCATGAAAACACAAGTGGGGAAGAGTATCCACAAACTGGGTGTCGCTGTGGACCACGCCGTGGACAACATCGTTTCCGAGATGCGCTGAGGCGCAGAGCGGAGGGCAGATGCCCTCCGCTTTTTTCAAAAAAGTGCGAATTTAGGGTTGACTTTTCTATAATGTTTGCTATAATAATAACGCTGTCGCTTCCAAGCGGCATAAAAGTTCATCTGTTTTGATTCTTGACAGCTATGGAGAAGTCGCCTAGTTGGTCGAGGGCGCATGATTGGAAATCATGTAGGCCCCTAAAGGGTCTCGAGGGTTCGAATCCCTCCTTCTCCGCCATCTGAAAACACCATTGACTTCCGAACCCTTGAGGTTAGGACATCAATGGTGTTTTCCTTTTTCTCGCTGACCTACAAGGGTTTCGATACTTTTGAAAAAACTCTCTCTTTGGACGCTCCTCATAAAATACCGAATTTTAAACTGTAAAACCAAGAAACAAGCAAATCCGAACCCCTTTGTTCAAGGCACTATCTCTGGAGTGGTTTTTTCACCGTAATAGATAGATTCTAATTTCATTGGCGTCTTATAGCCATTTTTAGTATGCGGTCTACGTTCATTATAAAAAACTATATATCTATCCACTGCCGCTCTGAATTCTGCTTCAGAGCGGTATTTTGTTCGGTACAGTTCTTCTCGTTTCAACGAGGAGAAAAAGGATTCCATGACTGAATTATCATAGGGAACTCCTGCTCTGGAAAAAGACTGTGTGACATTCAACTTTTGAAGATATGAACACATGGCATAAGAACGATAATTGCTTCCCTGGTCGGTGTGAAACAGCAATTTACTTTCAGGTTTTCGAGATTCATATGCCTGTTTGAAGGTGCTCTTTACAAGCTGTGTGCTGTTGTTCTTCCCCACCCGATAGCCAACAACTCGCCTAGCATATAAATCGATGATGGCACAGATGTAGTACTTAATGTTCTTACAAAGGAAATAGGTAACATCGCTGACCCAGATTTCGTTTGGCCGTGTCGCTTCAAATTGCTGATTTAAATGATTTTTCAAACTACGCTGCTCTTTGACATAGACTTTCTTAGCATCCTGTCGGATACTGAGCAACCCCATATCCCGCATAAGTTCCCGAACCATTTCTTGGCTGACTTTATAGCCTTCCTCCTTCATAACTGCAGTAATCTTTCCTGCTCCAAAGATCTGTCTGCTTTCATCATAGATCTGTTGAATTCTGATCCGGAGTTCCTCTCTGCGCTTTGCGTACCATGTATTGTCCCGTTTGTTCCGGAAGATGTAATTATAAAAGGTTCCACGTGGTACTTGCAGCGCATCACATAGCATGTGTACATTGTATTGGCCATGGAGTTCTTCTAAGGCCAGAAGTTTTTCCTTAAGAGGCGAACTAGCGGTACACCTCGCATTTTGAAGAATTTGAATAATTCCCTCCAGTCGTTTGACCTTTGATTCTAACAATCGGAAATTTTTGAGAGTAAAGTCTGATACAGTCGTTTTATTCTGAACAGATCTGATCCATGAATAAAGTGTGCTTCTTGAAATCCCTGTTGTAGTCGAAATTGCCGCCACGGATTCACCATCGACCAAGAAACGATTGATTGCTGCAGCTTTTTCCTCTTTTGAATATCTCCTTCTTTGTATCGCACCTCTCATTTTATCATTCCTCTCGAAATAGTGTTATCAGGATGTAATCCCGCATTATCATTATAAAGAGTGAGGAAGTGATTTGGTTGAGAAGTTATCACTGGAATAATACAAAAAGCGATATCTATTTCGGTTTCTCATTGAATACGAGGGCGAACACATAAAGGGCATAAATGTTCTGAACACAAGCAGGCGTATTGAACAGTTTTCCTGGACTGTCCCATATTCCTGCTTGTATTTTGTGGAAGAAAGCCTTGAAATGACAGGCTTTCTCCCTTTTCACTGGCCAGTCTGTCATTTATGATGAAACCAACGAAAAAGTAAAGATCAGCGATCGAAAAATGGAAAACACCCTGTTTTGAACCCCATGTCCAAATTAACCTGCCATATCTTTTCTCTGCGCATGGCGCAATTCAAACCCATTCGGCGTCTTGTAGTTGAGGGTACTGTAGGGACGTCCTGACTCGGAAAAGGATTGGACAACCTTTCTTGGACGGATCCCCTGTGGGCGTCTACTTTCTGGGAAAACAGGTCGAGGATCAGGCAGACATAGAGATACTTGCCATCGACTTTAAAGCAGGTGATGTCGCTGACCCAGACGCGGTTCGGCTCATCCGCTTTGAATTGCCACTGTAAGAGATTTTGCTTTTTCAGCAGTCGTTGACGCTTCTGGTGATCCCGCTTGGAATAGACGGAGACGCTCTGCAAGCCCATCTTCCGCATCAGCTCGGCCACATATTTGGGTGAAGTCCGAACGCCTCGCTCTGTCACATCGCAACAATTTTGTTTGCACCAAATCGTTGCTGACTTTTATCAAAAACCGCTTGGATATGTTCCTTCATTTCGGCTCTGCGCCTATTATAGGTCGTACAGTTTGGCAAACTTCTGCAACTTCTCCTGAAGCGGCGCTAAAACTGTGCGGTTGACCTTTTGTAAAATCTCAATCTTATGCTCTAACTTTTGAAGTTTCTGCTTCATTTTGATAAATATCTGCTGGCTGAAGGCATGACCGGAGTCTGTCAGGGTCACAGTATATGGTTTGACCCATGTGTAGAACGTACTCCTGGGTACGCCGGTGTCGGCGCAAATTTTAGCGACGGCTTTACCGTCCTGGTAGCGGGCGACCAGGGTGTGCTTTTCTTCTGTGTTACAGCGCATGATTTGATTTCTCCCTTGAAGTCATAGTTGGTTTTCGTCACAAAAACAGAAATCGAACGAATCTTGTAAGAATTTACCGAATATGATATGACGAGCAAAACAACAATGGAGTGACGGTCAATGGGGAAATTTGATGGCCTTGAATTTGTTGATTTGCGGCAGAAACTGGAGGAAAACTATATCGACTGGTGTTCGCCTGTTTGTTGCGATGCCCGCCAAAGTAGCTACTCATTTCTTCGTGTGCAGATGCAGGGGGCCTTCGAATTTAGTCGTGAGGAGGGCGTTTGGATCAAAGACGCCGAGCACGATGAAAAATGCCTCAGTCTATTGCGCCTGGCAAAGGACCAAAGCTATGATTTGGTCCTGTTTCCAGAGTATTGCATCTCTGAACAAGTGATTGCACATATCGCTGCAGACGACAATCTATGGCCAGAAAACCGGAAACTCTGGGTCTTGCCGTGTCAGGGAATGGGAAAGAAAGAATTTGATTTATTGATCAAGAATCTCTCAGACATTGACCGTGTCTTTCTACTGAATACGGCCTGTAATTCCCGCAAGGTGACTTCCAATCATTTTATCAATGCCCTGTTTTACTGCTTTCTGGGATATAAAGGTGATGAGCCCATCCTTTGCCTGGTTCCCCAACTGAAAACACAACCAATGGGAGACCGGAACTGTCTCTGTGAGCAGGCGGGCATGGCCACTGGATGTACGATATTCACATTAGAGAATCGCCTCTTGACCTTGCTCTGTGCAGATTCTATGAACAACGAACTTACCTGGCAGGTGCTACAGAAAATGGGTATGCAGATGCCTGGCCTCACCATCCTGCATCCGCAATTGAACGGACACCCGAAGGACCCAGTGTTTTCCCGTCTTCGCTGGGAGTTGTTCGAGCGGGGAAAGGCTGGTATTTACATCACTTGCAACTGGGCGGCAGGTACGACCCTTTCTCACCCGGACTGTCAGGAGGCGGCAGAGACCATCGACTTGTCCTGGTCCTGTATTTATCGAAAATACGCAGATGAGATATCTGAGAAATGGGAGAAAAATAATTCCGTACGCCGCAACAACGAAGCTCACGGACTATTCGGGGCCATCATGAAGCCCAAACGGACAGAAGTGTGGTTCAGCCTATCACAAGAAGAGGCACTAGGGTTACAGATTCCAAATCTTGACTTTAATGGTTATGGGAAGGTAAGTGTTCCAGACATCCACGCCCAGACACGCCGTTGCTATGATGAAGGTACACGGAGTTGGGTGGAGCAGGCGCCAAACTTGGAGACCCTCCAGCAGAGAATCAATCGGATATCTCAAGAATACCCGCATCTCCACCAAAACAGCCGTGATGTAGATGACCCATACCGTTTTCCTCTAGACACGACGGACCGATGGGCGGCCGACCGTTTTTTTGCGTTAGCGTTGGAGGCATTTCCAAACAATATCCTGGAAATCGACGAAAAGGAAAACCTAAGCGCTTGGACACTACTTCTGGATGAGCAAGAGCAAGAAAACGCCTCCATTCATTTAGAGCAGCTTTTGTACCTAATTAGCATACTTCAGGGAGAGCTTCCCCCTCAGTGTGCTCCGCTGAAAGCCCCACATAGCTTTTGCTACCGACCGGCCCAGCCCGGTAAGCCCAGCATTAATCTGCAGATTGAGGAACAGGGGGCTCTGGTGGCCTATGCACAGACACCACGCCAGGCACAGCAATATGTCAAGTTTTTAAGAGAGACGGAGTGCAACGGGGATGAGGATCTGCTCCGTCAGTTTATCCGTGTGTTTTATTTTGAGGCAAAAGGACACAAACTCGCTTGCGCACCTATGCTGTCCACTGAGATCACGCAAGGGCGTAGTACAATCATGAAAGGGGATATTACGGATGGCGGAAGCAGATCTGATGTTTGAGACTATTCAGGCCACAGGGCTCACACCGGACTCCCTCTGCGTTTGGCAGGGTATTCCCTACGTTTGGGCAAATCAGCAGTATGGGGATCCTCACAGAGTCTTTGCATACTATCTCTTTACCTACCACGAGACAGCGGAGCAATGGCGCAAATGGACTGAATGGGGGGACCACTTTGTTTCTGAGGTAATTGAGCCTGTTTATTTCCGTTTGGCCAACGATATCAGCTGGAATATCTACTGGATCAGCGTGTTAAGGGAAGAGGAACTACGAAAAGTCGATCCCAGACATCAGATTGCCTTCACCAGTAATACAGAGTACACAAGGAACCTGCTCTTTTCTCTGGAACATCTATCAGAGGCCATCCCCATTGGCCGAATCTCGGTGGATGCCACGGACGAAAAGGTGCAACAGCCCAGCGATATTTGGCTGACCCAGCTAGAGAATAAGGGCATGAGTTTTTGCCTTGACGAATATGCTAAAAAGAATCTGGACGCGTATTTGGATGGAAAAACCGAAAGTCAGAAATCAACGATTTCTTCTATCGATGTAGTGGATGGCCAGCATCTTACTAAGTTGCGTTCTATTTTCATTCCCCGAGGATTCCGTGCCCACTGTTATCCTAAAGACTGGAATGTTCCTTTCCGGAATGTCAATCTGCTCTATGGCCTCAATGGTTCTGGGAAAACCTCCCTGCTCTCGGCAATTGAACTAGCCATGACGGGAGAGGTCAGGAGCATTCAGGACAATGCTTCACAATCTGAGTCCATACAGGCAACGCCTGTGCTGTCCGTAGAAGTGGACGGACGATCGGTGGCACTCGCCCCACCATTGAAGCCCGCAAAGAAAAAAGAACGGGAGCGGCAATTTTACAGAAACCGGAGTACCAATCGTACACATCCTCAGTTACCAAACTTATTTCACCGCTTTAATTACTTGTCCGCAGAAGAGACCTTCCTATTTGTCAGAAACCAGCCAAAGCTGACAGAGCTTTTTTCTCAAATTCTGTATGGGCCAGAGACACAGGAAATGTGGCGTAATGTGCAGAATTACACGAGCAAATGTGCTGATCTAATTGCGAAGTATGAGGATAATCTGGAAACGCTGCAAATACAGGTAGATGCCTTGACCTGTGCATCATCGGTGGACGTGGATTCCTTTGAGGCATATCTCGCTGCATCTGGTCTGAACTTCGGCCAGGGCGCAGGACCGGAGAAGATCCTGGTAGAGACCCAGAGGCTCTTAGCGGAATATGATAAGGTGAAAAGCTTTGATCCCGTTCCTTCTAGGGCGCAACTGGCAGAAGCGCGGGACGTTCAAAAAGAGCAGCTCTCCGTCCTTTCGGCGGAATATGAAAGACTTACAGAAATCCTCGCATCTAATATAGAGAAGGAACGCAGTCTAACCCAAGAGATTGAGAGGGACACGGAGCTGTGTGCGACTTCTGAAAGGACCGTCTCTTCCTTGTATGAGTTGGTTCCCTTGATAATGCAGTTACGATTCCACACGGAACATCTGAATCGCTTTGCAGCATATCAGGACTATATCGAACAGTTAAAGGCCCTTGAGACTACCGCCAATCGTTTGAGGACTTTGAAAGAGAAGTACGGTTCCGCTTTGGAGATGGCAGTTGAGGCTACACCTCAACAGCTCCGAGAGCAGATCCGACAAATGCAACAGCAACGCTTTAGACTGCAGACGCAGATGGATGACCTAGAAACCCAGATTGCTCAAAAGGAGCTCGACCAGGAAAAACAAGCCACCCTCTTTTCCGCTTTGAGTGCCGCGGGACTAGAGCTCTACCAAATGAACGCAACGCGCCATACTTGTCCCCTGTGCGGAACGGAGGGGATCACGGAACAGGTCCTGCAGGAGCACTTGCGGAGAGAGTCGGCCTTGGGGGATCAGCAACTGCAGACTCTTTATCAAATGCGGCAGAACGTCCGCAATCAATATGAAACTGTGAAATCCACACTGAAGCAGTTAAACAATCAGGAGATTATTGCGCAGACCTATCATGAGGCTTTGCAAAACATTCGCCAGGATTTTCCAGACATTCGAAGCTCCGATGCTCTTCACAAAGCCATAACAGACACACAAGAAGCCTGTTCCAAGGTGAAGAGTGAATTCGAGACGATAAAGAGTCAGCTAGTGAAAGAAGTGGAGCAGGCATCTGTTAGCGGGACGTTGGAAGAGATTTGCAAAAGTCGGCAGATCTTTTTTGATTCTATCCCGTCCCAATGTGCTGAACATTTTGACCCGGAGGAGTCAAACGAAACACTGATCAAAGTGTTTTTCTCCCTTCTGCAACATTGGGAAAAAAATCAGGGAGAGTTTGATGCGGCCCTTTCGCAAAAGAAAACCGAGCAGGAAGAGCTTCAAAAAGAACTGCAACAAATCGGGCAGAATCAACGTCAAGTAGAACAGCAGTTAGAAAATCTGAAGAAGGATACCGTGCGGTTGGAGCGACTTGCTATCTTTTGGGATACCGTGGGAGGAACAGCGGTGGATCCCGCACTGAACGGAGCGGCCATCCAGACCCTTTGTGAAAATCTCCATCGCCAAGCGCGTGAAATCATAGTATTTACGGAGAATAAAGTCAAAAAAGAGTCCTATCAAAAAAAGATCGATGACATCCAAAAAAAGCTGGGTCGTTGTTATAAACTGCGAGATGAACTGGAATGTCTTCAGTCTCCAGACTCCTATGCTGATGCATTTATCTACCAAAACATCAAACAGATCAGCCGGATCTTTCTGGCCCTTCATTCCCCGCAGGAGTTTTCGAGGCTGGATATAGTGGACGGTCAGCTAGTTGCCTTTCGTAATGAAGAAAAGGTCTCCATCAACCATATGAGCACTGGGCAGCGCACGGCTCTGGTGATTTCTGTGTTCTTTCAGATGAACTTGGCGACACCATTCGTTCCTAATTTTTTGCTGTTGGATGAACCTGTCGCAAATATTGATGATCTCAATGTATTGGCCTTGATGGATTTTCTTCGAGAGATCGCAGTCACGCACCGACGTCAGATTTTCTTTACAACCGCCAATCAAAATGTAGCGAAGCTCTTCCGGCGTAAGTTTAGTTTTCTGGAGAGTGATTTTCAGGAGCTTCGGTTCTTCCGGGAAGAAGAACATAGTCTGCAAATCACAAAACGAATCTACGATCAAAGCAGGCTGCTGAAAAATGAAGGGCTATAAAGATGAAGAAATTTAATCGAAAGCCCAATTTCGGCTTATAGCCTGAAAGTCTAAAACTGCTGTGAAACAAAGCTTTGAAAACACCATTGACTTCCGGACCTTTGAGGTTAGGACATCAATGGTGTTTTTCTTTTCCTTCTGACTTACAAGGTTTTCGATACTTGCGAAAAAACTTCCGCTTTTGATTTTAACAATCGGAAATTTTTGAAAGGGCATAGATCACCATCGTTATGCTCTTTTCAAAGCCCCCAAAAACGTAAGCAGCTGAAAGCACTCCCGCTACAGCCGTATCGATTTTGGTCGGATAACTCAAAAGAAAGACACGCAATATGCGTGTCTTTCTTTTTTTGTCTGCGCGCCTGCCGAAGTCCCGGCATCTCTTCTCCACCTGGCTGACAAAGGCAAAACGGGCTGGAAACAGCACTGTGTTTCCAGCCCCATTTTCAGCCCGTTTACCGTCATTTGCCGAGATAGCCTCCATCCACCGGGATCACCGCCCCGGAGAGATAATCTGAAGCCGCCGATGCCAGAAATACGGTTACGCCCTTCAAATCCTCCGGTTTTCCCCAGCGTCTCGCCGGGATCCGCGCCGTGATCTCCTTTCCCGTCTGGCTGATCATCATGTCATGGCTCAGCTCGGTCTCCATAAATCCCGGTGCAATGGCATTGACCTGTATCCCGCAGGGCATCCACTCATTGGAGAGGGCCCGGGTCAGCTGTACCACGCCGCCTTTGCTGGCGGCATAGGCCGCCACAATGTGACCGCCCAGGAAGGAATTCATGGAGGCAATGTTGATAATCTTGCCGCTTCCCTGCTCAAGCATCACCCGGCCGGCCAGCTGGCACATATAGAACATGGCAGACAGATTGATGTCCAGCACATGCGCCCACTTTTCTGCCGGAAACTCTGCCGCCGGGCAGCGGAACTGGGTCCCCGCTCCGTTGAGCAGAATGTCCACCCTGCCTCCCAGACACTCCAGCGCCCGGGCAAATCCCTCTTCCCGGGAAGATTTGTCGGTCAAATCTCCGCTCACAACGTGATACCCGGATTCCGGGCCGCCGGTCACTTGGCGCATATGCTCCAGATTTTTTTCCGATCCGCCCAGCAAAACCACCTCTGCGCCGGCTTCATGCAGGGCCTGCGCCTGTGCGTAACACAATCCGGTCTCCCGGGACGCGCCTGTTACGATGGCCTTCTTTCCCGATAAGTCAAATAATTTCATAGGCATCTTACCCCAGCAGATTCGGCAAAAACAGGGTGATCTGCGGGATATAAGTGATTCCCAGCAGGCCAATGATCATCGTCAGAATCAAAACCCACGATTCTTTCAGGAAATCCTTAATGCTCACCTTGATAATCGAACAGGTCAGGAACATCAGCGTTCCGAACGGAGGCGTGATGCCGCCCATGGTAACGTTGACGCACATGATGATGCCGAACAGGATGGGGTCCACTCCCAACGCAGTCATCGTGGGGACCAGCAGCGGCGTCAGGATGATCAGGGCCGCCGTTCCTTCCAGGAACATGCCGACCACCAGCAGGAACAGGTTCACCAGCAGCAGCATCACATACTTATTGCTGGTAAGCGTCAGCAGCACCTCAGACAGCTGCGTGGGGATCCGTTCCCAGCTCAGGTAGTTGCCGAAAGAGGACGCCGCGCAGATAATCAGCATAACGCCGGCCGTGCTGGTGACGCACTCCCGGATCATCTGGGGAATCATGCTGATCTTCAGCTCCCGGTAAATAAACATTCCCACAAAAATGCAGTAGAACACGCAGACCGCACCGGCCTCCGTAGCAGTGAAGACACCCATGCGCAGTCCCATGATGATGCCCAGCGGGATCAGCAGTGCCCAGAATGCATCCTTGAGCGTGGTGAAAATATCTTTCCACGCCATTTTGTAGTCTCTGGTTCCCACATATCCCTTTTTCTTGCCCACAAAGTGCACAGCGACCATCAGGCAAACCATCAGGAAAAGGCCGGGCCCATAACCGGCCAGGAACATCTTTGCCACGGAAACATTGGCCAGGCTGCCGTAGAGGATCAGGCAGATTCCCGGAGGGATGATCGGGGTCAGCACAGCGGACGCCGCCGTAACACCGGCGGAAAAGCCTTTGCTGTAACCGCGCTTGGTCATCTCCGGTACCAGCATTTTTGCTTCCATTGCGGCATCTGCATTGGCAGAGCCAGACACGCCGCCCATCAGGGCGCTGAGCACCACGTTGGACTGGGCCAGGCCGCCGATCATGCGTCCGGTGAGCATATCGGCCACATTCATCAGCCGGCTCGCAATACCGGAGTAGTTCATGATAACGCCCACCGCCACAAAAAACGGCACGGCCAGCAGCGTAAACGACTCTCCCTGGGCCACCATCTTCTGAAAAATCATGTAGGGCGCCAGCGTATCATTGCAAAACACGAAATAATACAGCACCGACAGCATCA
The DNA here is from genome assembly GCA_944387015.1 of uncultured Oscillospiraceae bacterium. Classification (GTDB taxonomy): domain Bacteria; phylum Bacillota; class Clostridia; order Oscillospirales; family Oscillospiraceae; genus Oscillibacter. Next base: position 57,573 of record CALXDH010000002.1, on the reverse strand, counting down.
GAGAGTATGCGATGGGAATGTTGCAGACAAACAGCACCAGCAGGAGGATCAGGGGCATAAAGTTCATAGCATCATTCCTCCTTGTCGTTCTCTTCCGCGCCAGAGCGGAGGGCCTTCACATCCTCGACCGTCCGCTTTGCTGCGTAATACGCCATAAAAGCAAAGCTGATGGCCACCGGGATATCATAAACGGTATAGGGCAGTTTCAAAGAAAGGGAGCTTTTGTTCGCCGCACTCATGGCAAAAATCCAGCCCAAAACTCCCAACACAATGCAGATCACGATCTGCAGCGCATCCAAAATCAAATTTTCGTACTTTTCCGCGCGGGGCGGCAGAAGCGAAACCAGCACATCCATGCCGATCAGTCCGCCCCGTTCTTTATAGCACACGGCCGCACCGATGAAAATCGTCCAGATAAAACCGATCGCGGCGACTTCTTCCGTCCACACCAGGGACTTGCCAGTTGTAAACCGCAGCACCACATTGGCAAAGACAACTGTGATCATGATCGTAAAGGCAATGCCTGCAATCAGTTCTGGCACATGTGATGCAATCCATTTTCCACGCTTCAAAACAAATCTCCTTTCCCATATCCCCAGGCGGCTATGCCGCCTGGGGACTGCTCATTCAGTGGGAACGCGATAATCCCTCTCAGCCGTTGATAATCGCGGACACGGTGTCATACAGTCCGTCGGACCAGTTGGAGATCGAATCATAGACGGAACGGGTCGCCTCAACAAATGCCTCGCGGTCGCAGTCATAGAAGGTGACGCCCTCGGCTTCCAGCTTGCTTCTGAAGTCGCTCTCGTCTGCCGTCACCCGCTCAATGGTGGTAGGAGCCATGTTGGCGATCTCTTCCACCAGGATCTGCTGATACTCCTCCGGCAGTGTGTTGAAGTAATCGTTGGACATATTCACGCTCCAGATGGCCATGATATGGTCCGTGAGGGTGATGTTCTTGCAGACCTCATAGATCTTGGAGCTGTACAGGGTGGACAGCGGAGCCTCGCAGCCCTCGCACACGCCCTGCTGCAAAGCGCTGTAGACCTCGCTCCAGTTCATCTGGGTTACGGTGGCGCCCATTGCCTCCATCATGCCCACCCGCGTCTCGGAAGAAGCGGAACGGATCTTCATGCCGTTGAGATCCTCGGGAACGGTAACGCCCTTATCCCCGGAGTAGGTCAGTTCTCTCGCGCCGAAGTACCAGCTCATGCCAAGGTTTTTGATTCCCTGCGCTTCCAGCTGGGTGCGCATATCCGCCATCCAGTCGGACTGATCCACCTTGGCAAATTCACTGGGATCGGAAAACAGGAAGGGGCCGTCCAAAATTCCCAGATCGGGAACATAGGCAGTCAGGAAGTCCGGCGTTCCGAAGGAAATGACATTCGCGCCCTGGGCACACAGCTCCAGCGCATCCGTATCCGTTGCCAGTTCTCCGTTGGGGTAGTTCTCCAGGATCAGACCGCCGTTCGTCCGCTCCTTCACTTTCTCCGCCATCTCCTGGGCGCACTTGGCGACCGTCTCATCACCGGAAATGGTATAGGTCATCTTCAGGGTATAGACTTCATCCGGGGCCTCGCCACCCGCAGTGTCTCCGCCGGAGGTCTTCCCATCGCCGGAATCACCACAAGCAGCCAGGGACAGGCACATCATCATCGCCAGAAGAAGAGACATCATTTTTTTCATAATAAACTTCCTTCCTTTTCATTATTGATGGTGGTTCATACCGTTTTAAGATTCTATACGTGTGACGCCAACTGCGTTTTTCAGGACTCCGCTTCTCCCAGCGGTACCCGCCGCTGATTCAAAGTGAGGTGGTCGCACACCAGCACGACCTCACCGCGCTGATTGATGACATCCATGTGTTCGACCACGATGCCCATATCCTTACGCTTCGGATGGTCCCGCTTTTCCGTAATGGTCACCACCACATGGATGGTGTCTCCGATAAAGACTGGTTTTACAAAGCGCAGGTGGTCATAGCCATAGGAAAATCCCACGGTGTTGATGGTGTTGGCCTTCATTCCCACCGCCATGCTGAAGGTCAGTGCGCCGTGCGCGATTCTCTGCCCAAACTCCGTGGTCTTGGCAAACTCCGCATCCATATGGTGCGGGAACACATCTCCCAGATCCGCGTGGAGCACGATATCCGTCTCCGTCATGGTCCGGGAATAGGTGGTGTGGGTGTCCCCCACATGAAAGTCCTCGAAATAAATTGCAGAAGTATCCATAGCATTCTCTCCTTTTTCTTTAAATATGGTACTTTTGATTCTGTTCTCCCACACCGGGGGCCGGCCGGTCATTTTTTAGCCTCTTTCCATCAATGCGGATGGGACAACGGGTGGTCTCAAAGCGCAGGCCGTTTCCCTGATCGATGGTCTGCAGCATGTCCAGCACCTGAAATCCTTCCGTTTCCAGGAGCTGCTCCCAGTCATACACCTGGGCGCACCAAATGTCCGCCGCTTCCAGAATGGACAGCCAGTATGCCGTTGTCTGCGTTTTGAGGTGTTCGCGCAGGGCCAGCTTGATCTCATCCCGCAGATCAAACCAATCGGATTTTTTGGTATAATGGGTAATGGCCTCGCATCCCAGCAGCTTTCCCAGTTCCGGAACCGGGGTCATCGCCAGCGCCAGATAGCCGTCCTGCGTTTCATAGATTCCATAGGGCGCGCTGTGGCACGGATTGGCACCGTTGACCCGGCTGCGGGGCGTCAGTTTTTCACCGTCATTCAAAAATGCGCCGAAGTTTTCAAATTCGATGTCCACCATGGCCTCCGCCAGACTGGTCTCCACCTTGCAGCCCTCACCTGTCATCTGCTTGTGATAGAGGCCCGCCAGAAGGCCCTGGACCAGATACATTCCGCTGAACTCATCCGCCGTGGAAACGCCGAAGGGAACCGGCTCCGGCCCGCTGCCGTTGAGGTAGCAGGCTCCCGTGGCGCACTGCACCAGAAGATCCTGTCCCGGTCTGTCCTTCCAGGCGCTGTTCGAGCCATATCCTGTGATCTGCCCATATACGATGCCGGGATTGATCGCCCGGACGCTTTCATAGTCCAGCCCCAGCCGCTTTGTCACCTCCGGGCGGAAATTGATCACCATCGCATCCGCGCTTCGGAGCAGCGGCAGCAGTTTCTCCCGCTGCTGCGGGTCTTTCAGGTCAACGCTCAAACTCTCTTTTCCCCGATTGACAAAGTAGTATGCCGCGTTATCGCCGTTGAATTTGAGCGCCGGACCAAAATTGCTCCGGTAGGAATCCCCGGTCCCGGGCTTTTCCACCTTGATCACGCTGGCCCCCAGATCCGCCAGACGCAGCGAGGCAAATGGTCCGGCCAGAAACTGACTGAAATCCAATATCGTAAATCCTTCCAGTGGCTTCATGTGGCCCTCCTCATAATTCAAACTCCCGGTTGATTGCATCCGTATCTGCTCCCAGACGGGGGGCAAAGGTCCCCGCGCCAGCCTGCGTGTCATTGACTCGAATGGGACATTTGGTCGTCCACACCGGGTCCGTCTGACCGGGACGCCGGATATCAATGAGCAGATCCAACGACGTGAAGAATTCCGAATGGAGCATCTCCTGCCAGTTGTAGATCTCTCCGCACCAGTAATCGGCGGCACGCAGACAATCGAGCCAGTGCTGCGTGCTTGCGGTTTTCAGCTTCTCGGCAATGATCGCCTTGATCTCGTCCCGCTTTTCCATGCACACCGCCGCACCTTCGTACTGCAGCAGGCGAGGCTCTCCAATGAGCGTTCCCAATGTGGGCACAGCGCCCATGGAAACGGCGATGTATCCATCCTCGGTCTGATAAATTCCGTACGGAGCCCCCAGATACACGTTGGCATTTCCGATTTGGCTGCGCTGCGGCATCCGCCTGCCGTCATTGAGGAAATAGGAGAACTGTTCAAATTGAAGATCCAGCATGGATTCCAGCAGGGACACCTCTACCCTTCCGCCCTGGCCGGTTTTTGTCCTGCGGACCAGGCAGGCCAGGAGCCCCTGCGCCAGGTGTGTTCCCGTAATGGAGTCCGCCAGGGACAATCCCAGGGCTACCGGCGGATCGTCCCGGTTTCCGGTCAGGAAGGCCACGCCGGACATGGACTGGGCCAGAAGGTCCTGCCCCGGCTTCTTCACCCAGGGGCCTTCCGTTCCATAACCGGTAACGGTCCCGTAAACGATCCCCGGGTTCACCGCCTTAACGGCCTCATAACCAAGTCCCATCCGCTCCATAATGCCCGGGCGGAAGTTGGAGATCATGACATCGGCCTTCTCCACCAATTTCTTCACCCGCTGCAGATCCGCGGGGTCTTTCATGTTGGCCGTATAGCTCTCTTTCCCCCGGTTGATGATCTGAAAATTGACTGCGTCTCCATCTGCCACCAGATTGTTGAGGGTCAGCTGACGCCCCGCATCTCCGGAACCGGGCCGTTCAATTTTGATGACCCGGGCGCCCAGATCTCCCAGCCGCATGGCCGCGGACGGCCCGGAGAGAAACTGGCAGAAATCCAGCACCAGTATTCCTTCCAGCAATTTCATAAAGCATTCCTCCTGGACTTTCGATATAGCGCGTTGAGTTTTTCCAGCGTGCCGGTCAGATCCCGGCCGGTTTTCAGGTACTCCCGTACAATTTCTCCGCCGTGGTCCTGCAATTCCATGTAGCCGTTATACCGGGGACGCATGGAAGCCTGGCAGATGGTTTCCCAGGTATTCTCGAAGAATCCATTGGACCGCCGGTTGACTGCGGGGTCCGCCCATGCGGTGCTGTATCCAGGCTGTCCGCCGGCGTCAAAATACAAAGTCTTTTGGATGTCTTCTGAAAGCGCATACTGCATAAAGTCCGTTGCTTCCGTCAGATGCCTGCACCGGGCGGAGATCGCCAGACCCGTGCCGCCAAGGGTGGTTTTCAACAATCCATCCTGAAATGCAACCACATTTGCCGCCTTGAGCACATGGCGGCTGTATCCGGGTCGGAAGTAATTGACATATCCAAAGACAAAGGGACAATAGCCGTATTCTTCGCTGTCTCCGCTCATCAGTTCATGCACTTCAATGGGATTGATCCGGAAGATCAGCTCCGGACAAAGGCTTGTCAATTCCCGCTGACGTTCCAACGCCTCTTCCGCGACCTCTCTCGGTGCGATTTCCTCCTCCAGATACAGGCGGTCTTCCCCACCTGCAATGGTGGCGCAGAACATGAAGAAATCCAGCAGCGTATACAGCGGGGCCGCCGCCAGAATGGTGTGCCCCTTCCCGGCCACTGTTAAAAGTTCCTCCCAGGTTGTGGGAACCGGCGTGTCCAAGCGTTCCATGACATCCGGCCGGTAAACCGCGATGGGCGTCGCCGCGTCGATCGGCAGCGCAAGCTGATGTCCGGCGATGGTATAGCTCTCGTAGGACCGCCCGGCGCTGTGAGCCGCCTGATCCTGCAGAAATGCCCGGGGCAGCAGTCCCTCCAGCGGGAGCACCACGCCCGACGCCAGTCCAAATCCGGTCCAGGGGTGATCGATTACCAGAAAGTCATATCGCTCGGCCAACTGATTGACCGGCTGATTCTCAAAGTCCGCCAGGGAGCGCTTTTCCCAGGTAATGCGCACATTCGGGTGAAGCTCTTCATACCGCTGCGTTACGGCTACAATCGGCGAATATCCCCTGCTGTGCGCCCAGGTCATTCCGGTCAGCTCAACTGCCATTGCTCTTCCTCCGCTTCAAGTCTGCCATCCGTCCGGCGGATGGCGACCGCATTCTTAATTGGTATTCTGGTACTGAGGACTTTGGTAGTACCAGATTCCAATCAAATTGTAATGATTGCACATTGTTTTGTCAATCCTCATTCCGCAAATTATACACATTTGTAGTCTGTCAACCTATCTAAAGTTTTTCAGACTCTTTTGGGCGGTTTGCTGCGTAACCGTTTTCTGGATGCTTCCTCCTTTGACAATGTACAAGTTTGTGTTATACTTTTCTTAAAAACACTGGGAATTGGAAATATTTTCTGATTGCACAGCATTAATTCTAGGTGGTGAATAACCATGGCACTTCAATTCGAAACTCTCAACAAAGTGACTCTGACAGAACAAGTCATGCAGCAGCTTGCCTCCAAGATCATCAGCGGTGAGCTCAAACCCGGTGAACGGCTCCCTGCGGAGCGGGAGCTTTCTGAAATGCTCCAGGTCTCCCGCAGCCGAGTGCGGGAGGCTCTGCGCGCTCTTTCGCTGATCGGATTTGTCACCATTCGGCCGGGCGGCGGGACCTACGTGGGAAACCGCATCGATCAAATGCCTGAAGAGACGATCATCTGGCTGTTCCGTCAACAGGTAAGCAATTACAGCGAAATCTACGAGGCACGCCGCCTGATCGAGACCGCTGTCTATGACGCCTGTTTCCGTCATCGGACGGAAGAGATCACCTCCAATATCCGCAAATGTGTAACCCACCTGGCGCAGGCATACGCCAACAACGCCTCCGCGGAGGAATTCAATCAGCTCCTGGAGGATGAGGATATTTACGTTGCCAAGAATTGCGGGAATGAAGTTTTTTACAAGTTGATGCAGACCATCATTCTTCTGCGGAGAGAGGCTGCGCTGAAAATCTGTGAATCTCCTTACAACCGCAAAACCTCTGTGGAAAAGCGGAAAAATGTGGCATTTGCCTTTGAGTGCGGCGACCACAAAGCATTTTTAAAGGCCATTAATGCATTTTTCGATGAATCCGTCAAGGATTTCACCTTTGACCGCTGAGGCATTTTCCCGGCGAAGAGGACCCTCTCTGTTCACACAAGACGATTGTGCGCTCCTGCTGAAAACGTGGATTTTCAGCAGGAGCGCACAATCTCTGCCGCTTCGGTTGAATCCGGGATCCTGCGCACAGACTTTCCCGGAAAAGCAGGTTGCAGGAAGCGGAGAAGTGTGAGAAAATAGCATCGGAAATTTGCTGCGGCAAACTTGCTCCGCCCACAGCGCAAGGCCGCCCGGGACTGGTTTTGTATCCGCGAACGGTCTCAGGGGCCCCGCTACCGGTTAAGCGCACATTTCACATCTCTTACCGGAAAGGAAGAACCTGTATGAAGTATGATTTTGATCAGATCATTGACCGCTCCCGCAACCACTCCGCCAAGTACGACGAGCGGAAGAAGAAATTCGGCACCGACGACGTGATCCCCCTGTGGATCGCGGACATGGACTTCAAGACCGCCCAGCCCATCATCGACGCCCTGACTGCCCGGGCCCAGGAGGGCATCTGGGGCTACACCGCCCGTCCGGAGAGCTACTTTGAGGCCATCCGGGGCTGGCAGAAGCGCCGCAACGGCTGGGACATCGACCCCAAGCTCATGAGCTTCAGTCTGGGCGTGGTCCAGACCATTAGTGCCATGGTGAAGCTCTTCACCCCGGAGGGCGGCAGCGTGCTGATCCAGACGCCGGTGTACTCCGAGTTTTACGACATGGCCGAGGCCTGGAACCGGAAGGTTTTGGAAAACCGCTTCCTGGAGCACGACGGCAAGTGGAGCGTGGACTGGGCCGACTTTGAGGAAAAGCTCCAGCAGGCAGATCTGTTCCTGCTCTGCTCCCCCCACAATCCTCTGGGCATCGTCTGGGAGGAGGCGGAATTGCGCCGGATGATGGAGCTGTGCCTGAAGCACCATGTCCTGGTGATGTCCGACGAAATCCACTCCGACCTTATTTTCCACGGCAAGAAGCACATCCCCACCGCCACCCTCTCCCCGGAGATCGCGGCCAACGTGGTCACCGGCATCTCCGGTACCAAGACCTTCAACCTGGCAGGCCTTCAGGCCAGCACCGTGGTCTTTCCCGACGCCCACAAGAAGCAGGTCTTTGACCACTACTGGCAGTGCATGGACATCCACCGCAACAACGCCTTCTCTCTGACTGCCATGGAGACGGCCTTCAACGAGGGCGAGGAGTGGCTGGAACAGCTCCTGCCCTATCTCTCCGCCAACTTCGACTACGTGGTGGACTACTGCCGCACCCGTATTCCCCAGATCAAGACCTTTGCCCCCGACGCCACCTATCTCATGTGGCTGGACTGCCGGGAGCTGGGCCTGAGCAACCAGGAGCTCCACGACTTCATGATCCAGAAGGCCAAGCTGGGCCTCAACGACGGCTGCTCCTTCGACCGTCAGCTCAGCGGCTTCATGCGGCTCAATGCCGCCTGCCCCCGGGCCACCCTGGAGCAGGCCATGGCCCAGCTGGAAGCTGCCGTCAAGGCGTTGTGACCGCCCATTTCCCCATTTTTATCAACAAACGCCCCGTTCCCTTCTCGGGAACGGGGCGTTTTTACCGGGAGCAGCCAGAAAACCGGGCGGCAGCCGCCGGATTTTTCCACAGGTTCCACCGGCAGCTGTGTAAAAAAAACAGGGGCGGGAAATTCCCGCCCCTGTTTTTTAATAAAGGGACTTGCGTCATAGACGCATGCCGTGATGTACGGCTCAGTTGTCCTCCGCCATCTTGCGGTACTTCTCGTAACGCGCCTTGACGTCGGCAACGGTCTTGGCATACAGGGCGTCGGCCTTCTCGGGGAAGTTGTTCTTCAGAGAAGCGAACCGGTTCTCGCCCATCAGGTAATCCATGAGCTTGCTGGTATCGGGCTCGGGAGAATCCAGCTGGAAGGGATTCTTGCCCTCGGCGATCCGGCGGGGATCATAGCGGTAGAGCTGCCAGTAGCCGCACTCCACAGCCTTCTTCATCTCGGTCTGAGAGCAGCCCATGCCGGCCTTGATGTGCTGTTCCAGGCAGGGGCAGTAGCAGATGACGATGGAGGGGCCGGGATAGGCCTCAGCCTCGCGGATGGCCTTCAGGGTCTGGGCCTGGTCGGCGCCCATGGCCACCTGGGCCACGTACACATAACCGTAGGTCATCATGATGGCGCCCAGGTCCTTCTTGGCGATCTGCTTGCCGCCGGCGGCGAACTTGGCCACCGCAGCGGTAGGCGTGGCCTTGGAGGACTGTCCGCCGGTGTTGGAGTAGACCTCGGTATCCAGGACCAGCAGGTTCACGTCGCGGTTCTGCGCCATGACGTGGTCGATGCCGCCGAAGCCGATGTCGTAGGCCCAGCCGTCGCCGCCGATGGCCCAGATGGACTTCTTGGCCAGGTACTCCTTGTTGTCCAGAACGAACTCCACGTCCTCGTTCTTCTCAGCCTTCTCCAGAGCGGCGATCAGCGCGTCGGAGACGGCGCGGGACTTCTCCTTGTCCATCCAGTTGTTCTGGTAGTCGTCGATCTCGTTGACGGCCACGCCGGCATCCTTCAGGGTGTCCAGATGGATCAGGATCTCCTTGCGGATAGAATCCTGGGCGTGGAAGAAGCCGTAAGCGAACTCGGCGTTATCCTCGAACAGGGAGTGCTCCCAAGCGGGGCCGTGGCCGCAGCTGTCCTTGCAGTAGGGCAGGATGGGGGCGCCGCCGGAAATGGCGGAGGAGCAGCCGGCAGCGTTGCCGATGTACATGCTGTCGCCCACCAGCTGGCTGACCAGCTTGATGTACGTGGTCTCGGCGCAGCCGGCGCAGGCCGCGGAGAACTGGAAGTAGGGCTTTGCGAACTGCAGGGACTTGACGTTCTTGCTGCTGATGACGTCCTTCTTCAGGTAGGCGTCGTTCATAGCAACCTCGTCGAAGTTGGTCTGCTCGGGCTTCATCTCCTCGAAGGGCGTCATGACCAGAGCGTCGGCGCTCTTCTCGTTGGAGTTGGCGGGGCAGACGGTCAGGCACACGCCGCAGCCCAGGCAGTCATAGGGAGAGACCTGCATCCGGAAGGAGTAAGCGGGCACGTCCTTGCCCAGGCCCTTGGCGGACACGGTCTCAAAGGAAGCGGGCACCTTGGCCTTCTCTTCCTCGCTCAGCAGCACGGGACGGATCGCCGCGTGGGGGCAGGCCATGGAGCAGCGGTTGCACTGGATGCAGGCGTCCGCGTTCCACTTGGGCACCTTGGTGGCAACGCCGCGCTTGGAGTAAGCGGAAGTGCCGTTCTCCCAGGTGCCGTCCAGCACGCCGTGCTTCTTGAACACGGACACGGGCAGCTTGTCGCCCTGCTGACGATCCATGGGGAGGACGATGTCCTTGACGAAGGGAGTGGCGTTCTTGGGCTCCACCACGGGGGTATCCGCAGCGTCAGCCCAGCTGGCGGGAATCTCCACCTTCACAGCCGCGCTGATGCCGGCGTCCACGGCGGCGTTGTTCTTGTCCACGATGGACTGGCCGGCCTTCTTGAAGTAGGAGTTATAGTTGTTCTTCTTCATGTCCTCCACGGCCATGTCCAGGGGAATGACCTTGGTCAGGGCGAAGAAGGCAGCCTGCAGGATGCTGTTGGTACGGTTGGCGCCGAGGCCCACGGACACAGCCAGCTTGGAAGCATCGATGATGTAGAACTGGGCGTGCTTGCGGGCCAGGTCACGCTTCATCTTGCCGGGCAGACGCTCCTCCAGCTCCTCCACGCTCCAGGGGCAGTTGAGGAGGTAGGTGCCGCCTTCCTTCAGATCCTCAGTGGTGTCATACTTGTTGACATAGGTGGGGGCATGCACCGCCACGAAGTCCGCAGAGGACACCAGATAGGTGGAGCGGATGGGCTGGTCACCGAAGCGCAGGTGGCTCTGGGTCAGGCCGCCGGACTTCATGGAGTCATAGGAGAAGTACGCCTGGGCATACTTGTTGGCCACCAGGCCGATGGTGGAGATGGCGTTCTTGTTGGCGCCCACGGTGCCGTCGCCGCCCAGGCCCCACAGCTTGCAGGAAACCTCGCCGGGATGAGGCATCTCCACTTCCTTGTAGTCCAGGGAGGTGTAGGTCACGTCGTCCACGATGCCGATGGTGAAGTTGTTCTTGGGCTTATCCTGCTTGAGGTTGTCGTACACGGCGATGATCTGGCCGGGGGTGGTGTCCTTGGAGGACAGGCCGTAACGGCCGCCCACCACCTGGATGTCGGTTCTGCCGGCCTGGTTCAGGGCGGTCACCACGTCCAGATACACAGGCTCGCCCACGGAACCGGTCTCCTTGGAGCGGTCCAGCACGGCGATCTTCTTGCAACTGGCGGGAATGGCCTCAACGAAGTGCTTGACGGAGAAGGGACGATACAGATGGATCTGCACCAGGCCCACCTTGCGGCCCTTGGCGTTGAGGTAGTCAATGGTCTCCTTCACGGTCTCGGAAGCAGAGCACATCACCACGATGACCTCTTCCGCGTCGGGAGCGCCATAGTAGTTGAAGAGCTTGTAGTTCCGGCCGGTGAGCTTGTTGATCTCGTCCATGTAGTGCTGGACGGTCTCAGGCACGGAGGCGGCCTTCTCGTTGGCGCCTTCCTTGCACTGGAAGTACACGTCGGGGTTGACGTTGTTGCCGCGGTTGGAGGGATGCTCCGGGTTCAGGGCGTGACGGCGGAAGTCCTTCAGGGCCTCGTAGTCCACCAGACCCCGCAGGTCCTCATAGTCCAGCGCCTCGATGCGCTGCATCTCGTGAGACGTGCGGAAGCCGTCGAAGCAGTGCATGAAGGCATACTTGGCGCTGATGGCGGACAGGTGGGCAACAGCGCCCAGGTCCATGGCCTCCTGGGGAGAGGAGGACATCAGCATGCCGTAGCCGGTGGTCCGGCAGGTCATGAAGTCGGTATGGTCGCCGAAGATGGAGTGGTGGTTGGAGGTCACCACGCGGGAGGCGATGTGCATGACGCTGGGCAGGAACTGGCCGCCCATGGCGTACATGGCGGGGATCATCAGCATCAGGCCCTGGGAGGACGTGAAGGTGGTGGTCAGCGCGCCTGCCTGCAGGGAGCCGTGGCACGTACCGGCGGCACCGGCCTCAGACTGCATCTGGATCACATCCACGGTGGACCCGAACAGGTTCTTGCGGCCCTTGGCGGACCACTCGTCCACTTTCTCCGCCATCGGGGAGGACGGCGTGATCGGGTAAATCGCAGCGACTTCGGTAAAGGCATATGCCACATGAGCCGCAGCGGTGTTACCATCCATAACTACGTATTTTTTCTTCATTTGATGCACCTCTCTTGCTTTGTTCATATCCCCATTTGTGATGTTCAGCCCCGGTCATGCGTTTTCCCTTGCTGCCAGGAAGGTCCCGAACGGCAGACTCAGCCGGCCGCTCAAGTTCCGGTCCGCGGAAAAACATTCCTTTTTTCGGGTATGTCTTGCCTTGGGAAACAACTTGTGCGAGTTCTGTCGCTTACATGTGGAATCGCCCTGCGATTTCCCGCGCAATCGTACCCACCCTACCGTTTTTCCCGCGAATTTCCAAAAACGTATATTGCTCTGGGACAACAATCAAGTTAACTATACTCCATAAAGGCCCCAGTGTCAAAGGATTTTCATGTGCTTTTTCCCGTTTTTGCACCTCCCTTCGCCAGATTTTTTTGTCGCTTTCCTCCCATGGCCTTTCTTTGGAAAACCGGACGGACATTTGGGGCTGTCTGCCGTTCTCCGATTTCCCTGAAAAGGCGTTTTCCGGGAAATTCGGAAGGTCTGGACAGGCTTCCCGGCGGCAGGCCCCCCAAAATCAGGCATCCCTCTGGGAAGCCCGGCTCTGTCTTGACAGGAAATGTAGAATGCGGTAAAATTCTTTAAAATTTTTTCTGTTAGGAGGCATTATTGTAATGGGATACTTAGTTGCCATCGGCGTCTATCTGCTGGCGCTGGTGATTTACGGTCTTGTGATCGCCCACAAGAAGGTCAAGACCGCGGATGACATGGTGACCGGCGGACACCGGATCCCCTTCATCATCCTGGTGGGCAGCCTGCTGGCCACCTGGTGCGGCGGCGGCGGCATCACCGGCTCCGCCGGCGTGGTGTACACCGGCGGCCCCTGGGTGGGCGCCATCACCTTCGCCGCTCCCCCCATCGGCATCATCCTGCTCTACTTTATCGCCGGCAAGGTCCGCAAGTCCAACAAGGTGACGGTGCCGGAGATCATGGAGGCCCGCTACGGCAAAACCGCCAGCATTATCTCCGCCCTGTGCGTCATGCTGGCCTACGTGGGCGTGCTGGCCACGCAGCTCAAGGCCGCGGCGGACATTCTGGTGCTGCTGTGCTCTTCCAGCGGCGTGGAACTCTCCCACGGTATGGCTCTGACCATCTGCACCGTGGTGATCGCGGTGATCACCGTGGGCGGCGGCCTGGTGTCTGTCGCCTATTCCGACGCCGTCAGCGCCCTCATCATGATCGGCGGCTTCTTCCTGGCCATTCCCTTCCTGATCAGCGTGGCCAACAGCCAGGGTGCCGTGCTGCCGGAGGCCAAGACCACCATTACCGGCGGTATGTCCGGCGTGGAGATCCTGGGCTACTTCCTGCCCTCCCTGGCCCTGATGCTGGGCGACCAGAATATGCTCCAGCGCTTTGCCTCCGCCAAGAACAGCGACGAGGCCAAGAAGTCCAACATCGGCATGTTCATCGGCGAGGTCCTGGTGATCATCAGCATCATCGCCCTGGTGACCGAGGCCGCCAAGCTCTATCCCTCTCTGGAGACCCCCTCCAACGTCATCTTCCAGGTGGCGGTGGACTACCTGCCCCTGGCCTTCGGCGCCCTGGTGATGTGCGCCTGCATGGCCTTCATCGTCACCACGGCGGACAGCTACCTGCTCTCCTCCGCCACCAACCTCACCAATGACATCTATGAGAAGTACATCCGCAAGGATGCCACCGACAAGCAGAAGATGCTGGTGCTGCGGGTGACCATCGTGGTCTTCAGTGCCATTGCCGTGGCCCTGACGCTGTACTTCCCCACCGTGCTGGCCCTGCAGATGACCGCCTACACCATGTACGGCGCCGCCATCACGCCCGCCATCCTCTTTGCCCTGTTCTCCAAGCGGGTGACCCCCGCCGCGGGCCTTGCAGGCATCATTGTGGGCGGCCTGGCCACCATCGTGTGGACGCTGATGGGTACGCCCGGCGGCGTGCAGTGCGCCATCGTGGCAGTCCCGGCGTCGGTGATCGCCATTTTGCTGGTGAGCGCCGTCACGAAGAACAGCGACCCCGCCCGGTCTCTGGATGCCCTTTATACGGACAACTGACCACAAGGGGCAGAAGGGATTCCTTCTGCCCCTGTTCTTTTAACCGACAATCTTTTATTTCAGAAAGGAAGATGCTGCATGGAAGATCCGCGGATTCGAAAGCTGGCCCGGTTCCTGATCCGGGGCGCGGTGGAGCTGAAGGCCGGGGAGAAGATCCTCATTGAGCTCCACGGAAGCGAGACGGGACTGATGAAGGCACTGGTCCAGGAGGCCTACGCCGTGGGGGGCAAGCCCTTTATCCACATTTTCGACTACGCCGTGGAGGGCGCGCTGGTCCAGGGGGCCGACGCGGAGCACATGGAGGAGATCGCCGCCTACGAGCTCCAGCGCATGAAGGACATGGATGCCTACATCGACATCCGGGCCACCACCAATATCAGTATGTGGCACAACGTCTCCGACGAGGCCCAGCGCCGCTACCGCCAGTACTACTGGGGCCCCATCCACCTCTCTGAGCGCTGCAACCACACCAAGTGGTCCGTGCTGCGCTATCCCAACGACGCCATGGCCCAGCTGGCAGGCGTCTCCACCGAGGAGTACGAGGACTTCTACTTCAAGGCCTGCCTGGTGGACTACGAAAAGATGGGCCGGGCCATGGAGCACCTGGAGGCCCTGATGGACAAGACGGACCGGGTGCGCATCGTCTCCCCCGGCACGGACATCTCCTTCTCCATCAAGGGCATCCCCAGCTACGGGATGCACGGCAACCGCAACATTCCCGACGGCGAGATCTACACCGCGCCGGTGAAGGACTCCGTCAACGGCTATATCACTTATAACTGCCCCTCTCCCTACGATGGGTTTTTGTTCCGGGACGTGTATCTGGAATTCAAGGACGGCAAGATCGTCAAGGCCACCAGCAACAACACGCCCTACATGAACGAGATCTTCGACATCGACGAGGGTGCCCGCTACATCGGCGAGTTCGCTCTGGGCGTCAACCCCGTCATCAACCACCCCATCGGGGACATCCTCTTTGACGAGAAGATCGCCGGCAGCTTCCACCTGACCCCCGGCAACAGCTACGATAACACCTCCAACGGCAACCACTCCGCCGTCCACTGGGACCTCATCCAGATCCAGACGCCGGAGTACGGCGGCGGTGAGATTTGGTTCGACGACGTGCTCATCCGCAAGGACGGCCGGTTCCTGCCGGAAGATCTCCAGTGCCTGAACCCGGAAAACCTGCTGGATGAAGAAACGGAGGCGCAGTGATGGATACGGTGGTCGACCGCCTGGTGCGGTATGCCAAGATCTACAGTGAGAGCGATTACTACGGCCAGCCCGGCACCCCCAGCGCCCAGCGGGAATTCGACATGGCGAACCTCCTGGTGGAGGAGCTCCACGGCCTTGGCATCGACAATGCTTTTGTGGACCAGCACTGCTACGTCTACGCCTGGGTTCCCGCCACGCCGGGATATGAGCACCTGCCCGCCATCGGCCTCATCGCCCACATGGACACCACCCCGGACATGACCGGCAAGGACGTCAAGCCCCAGGTCCTCCACTACGACGGCGGCGACCTGGTGCTCAACCGGGAACAGAATATCGTCATGGAGGCCGCCCGGTTCCCCGAGCTCACCAAGTTTGCAGGCCAGGACCTGGTCTGCTCCGACGGCACCACGCTGCTGGGCGCCGATGACAAGGCGGGCATCGCCATCATCCTCCAGGCGGTGGAGGAACTGCTGGCAGAGGGCAAGCCCCACGGCAAGCTGTGCCTTGGCTTCACGCCGGACGAGGAGATCGGCCGGGGCGCCAGCAACTTTGACGTGGCGGGCTTCGGCGCGGACTTTGCCTACACCCTGGACGGCGGAGACATCACGGATTACGAGTACGAGACCTTCAACGCCGCCATGGCGACGGTCACGGTCCACGGCTTCAGCATCCACCCCGGAACCGCCAAGGACAAAATGAAAAACGCGCTGCTCATCGCCATGGAATTCAACGCTCTGCTGCCCGCTCTGGAGACGCCCGGCCGCACAGACGGCTACGAGGGCTTTTTCCACCTTCAGGAGATGAGCGGCAAGGTGGAGGAGGCCCGGATGGTCTACATCATCCGGGACCACAGCATGGAGCGGTTCCAGGAGCGCAAGGCGGCCTTCCAAAAGGCCGCGGAGGAGATGAACCGCCGCTGCGGCGCCGGCACGGTGGACGCCAAGGTGGAGGACCAGTACTACAACATGTATGAGGTCCTCAAGGACCGGATGGAGATCGTCACGCTGGCGGAGGAGGCCATGAAGGCCGCCGGCATCGCCCAGCCCACCCACTCCCCCATCCGGGGCGGCACCGACGGGTGCATGCTGACCTACAAGGGCCTGCTGTGCCCCAATCTCCCCAGCGGTGGGCACAATGCCCACGGCCGGTTTGAATTTGCGCCGGTGGAATCCCTCAAGACCGGCGTGCGGACGGTGAAGGCTCTGGTCTCTCCGGAGCTGGTGGAACGGATCGTTTTGGGAAAGGAGCAATAAAATCATGTATCAGGAACGGATCGGCCGCGTCCTTGCGGCCATGGAACAGATGGGGCTGGAGCAGATGATCGTCTCCGACCCCGACAGCATCTGGTATCTCACCGGGTACTACGTATTTCCCTTTGAGCGGCTCTTCGCCCTCTACCTGCGCCGGGACGGGAAGCACAAGCTGTTTTTGAACAAGCTCTTCCCCGTGCCGGAGGTCCCCTACGAGCAGGTGTGGTTCTCCGATACCGACGACTACCTCTCCATCCTGGCGGAAAATGTGGACGGCACCAAGCCCATGGGCATCGACAAGGAGTGGCCCGCCCGCTTCCTCCTGCCCCTGATGGCCCACAATCCCGGCAGCCGCTGCGTGCTGGCCTCCGCCTGCGTGGACGACGCCCGGGCCTGCAAGGATGAAACCGAGCGGGAGCTGATGCGCGCCGCCTCCCGGATCAACGATACCGTGATGGAGCGGGCCGCCGCCTTCATGCGGGAGGGTATGATGGAACGGGAGGTCGCAGACTTCATCATCTCCCAGTACGCCGCGGAGGGCTGTGACGCGATGGCCTTCCAGCCCATCGTCTCCTTCGGCCCCCACGCCGCCGATCCCCACCACGAGGCAGACCAGACCCGCCTCCGGGCCGGAGACTGCATCGTCATCGACATGGGCTGCCGGAAGGACCGGTACTGCTCCGACATGACCCGCACCTTCTTCTGCGGCCAGCCCGATCCCCAGTACGCCGCCATCCACGACCTGGTGCGGGAGGCCAATGAGCTGGCCGAGTCCATGATCCGCCCCGGCGTGCCCCTGCGGGACCTGGACAAGGCCGCCCGGGACCACATCGCCGCCGCGGGCTACGGGGAATTCTTCACCCACCGGCTGGGCCACTTCATCGGCCAGACGGAACATGAGCAGGGCGATGTCAGCGGCACTACGGAGCTGATCGCAAAGCCGGGCATGATCTTCTCCATCGAGCCGGGCGTCTATCTCCCCGGCAAGTTCGGCGTCCGGGTAGAGGACCTGGTGCTGGTGACGGAGGACGGCTGCGAGATCCTCAACCACGTGGACAAGCACTGGAAATCCGTGGGCTGAGCGCCCCGGCGTAAACGGCGAAGGGCCATATGGGCCAGTTTCCGCCGCGCCATTCTCTTTGATAAAAGCAAACCGGGAAGGGAGCGTTGCTCCCTTCCCGGTTTTTTCTTTGCTTGGGTACCCCGCGGACGCTTTGGGGGTCCGCCGGCATCGGCGGCATGGAATGCCGTTCCGCAAGCCGGCTTTTCCCGTCCGGACGCGCCGCTTACGGGTCTTGTTCCTTTCGCCGCCGGCACAGCAGCACCCCTGCTGCCAGCACTACGCCATAGAGCACAAACCAGACGAGTCCGGCACTGTGCTCCTTCTGCGTCACCACGATGTCCTCCGCCTGCCGGCTCAGCCATCCGATCAAAAGGCCGCCGCAGCGCCCCACCAGTCCCAGGCCGCTCCACACCGCCAGCGCCAGGCCCACATGGTATCGCCGGAGGCCCCCCTCCCGGCGCCACAGGTGTGCCGCCACACCGCCGCTCAGCGCCAGGGCCAGATAGGGCAGACAGTAATAGAGGCCGATGGACGCAGCCGCTTTCCACCCGGCGTCGCCGGCAAAAAACACCACCGGCACCACCCGGATGCAGCACCACACGGCCCAGACCGCCAGCGCCCAGCCCAGCAAAAAGCCGTACTTGTTCCAGACCTCCCCCGGGTCCGGCAGGGAATGGCCCCGCTCCGGAAACCGCTCCGGCCCGTCTTTGAGGAGATAGTCCGTGGTGACCTGGAAGCAGTCGCTGATGCGGATGATCTTCTCCGCCTCCGGCATGGTCTCGTCCCGCTCCCACTTGCTCACCGCCTGCCGGCTCACGTCCAGCAGCTCCGCCAGGGCGTCCTGGCTCAGGCCCTTCCGGACCCGGAGCCGCTGCAGCTTCTCTCCAAAGGTCATATCCCTTCCTCCTTTTCTCCGGCAGGTCCGTGCGTTCCGCCTCCCGGCAGTTTCAGGATAGCAATTCTCCCCCGGCGCCGTCCAGCAACCAAAGACGGAACCTTCGCTACCTCAGGTTGCGTTTGATATTTTAGGGGCAGCGATCGAAAAAAAGCGGGGGCGTACCCGCCCCCGCTCTGTATGACGGGATTCAATAGCGCTTGTCCAGAATGTCCACCATATCCGCCATGGCGTCCTCCCAGGCGTTGGAGACGATGGTGGCGCCGCAGTCCCGCACCGCCTGGATGCAGTTGGCGGGGGCAAAGCCCATGGCACCGGCGGTGAGCATGGAGATGTCGTTAGCCTCGTCGCCGGCACAGTAGACATGGTCCATGGAAATGCCCAGCCGCTGAGCGAGACGGCGGACCATGCCGCCCTTGTTGGCGCCCTTGGCAGTCATCTCCAGCAGCGTCTTGCCGGAGAAGATCAGCTCATAATCCTGATCCCAGCCCTCCTGGACCAGCGTCTGCTGCACCCGCTCCAGCACCTCGTGCTCCGCCTCGAAGAGGAGCTTTCCCAGAGGCAGCGGCACATCCAGCAGCGTGGGAGCCTCCGTCACCAGCACCTTGGTGATGTGCTCATGCTGGTGGGTGAACTCATTGGGCCGGACACCGTGGATGACATTATCAATGTGATAGGCTTCCACCGCCACCTCCGGGAACCGGTCCAGCACCTCCTGGCCCCGCTGCCGGGCCGTCTCGTCCAGCAGCGCGTAATCCAGATACTCCTTCTTGGCAAAGTCATAAATGGCGGCGCCGTTGCACACCACGCCGGGGGCGTTCATGGGCACCTTGTCGGCGTAGCGCAGAAAGGCCGCCAGCGCCCGGCCGGTGGCCACAGAGAACCGGCCGCCCTCCGCCATGAAGTACTCCAGCGCCTCCCGGTTCCGGGAAGACAGATCCGGCACCGGCTCGCCGCTGCGCAAAGCAGCCTCGGTGTAGATCAGCGTGTTGTCAAAGTCACTGGCCAGCAGTACGCCGTTGAATTTTCCCATGGTCATTCTCCTTTTATGTAAACTTATAGATCCTTCAGCATCCGATGTTCCGGACGATGACGGCGAAAAACACCGCTGCCATGGAAACCGCCTGCATCGCTCCCAGCCGCCGCCATCCGGCGAGCAGTTCCCGGGCCTCAGCGGAGTAGGCATAGGCCGGGTCCGCCCACAGCTTCCACCTGCCGCCCCAGGGCGAAAAGGAATGGGCATACGCGCCGGGATCCGCCGTCTTCCAGTAACGGCGCACCGCCGCCAGGTACCCATATCCCACAGCAGCGCAGACGATGCCGTTGCCTGCAAAGGCCAATACAGCGCCAGCAGTCCCGTCCATGAAGGCCAGCGCGGCAAAACTCAGCGCCGTGCTGAGCACCGTGACGGCATACCCGATTCGAAAGTCCTTGCCTTTCACCCGCGCTTCGCCTCCCGTCCCCCGCCGCCGGCGGGACAGCCTCGCAGCGGCAAAAACCCGCCGCCCGCTATGCGGACGGCGGGACGCCTTGTCTGCTTATTCACTCTTGGGGGCGGAACCCTCGCCGCCCTTGCCGCGGCGGCCGCCCCGGTGACGGGGCCGGCGGCGCTTGGCTTCGCCGCCCTCCGCTCCGGCGGTCTTGGGCTCCCGAGGCTGCTGAGCAGGCGCCGCCTGCTGGGCCTGCTTGGGCGGGCGGGGCTTGCGGCCCTGCTGGCCGCCCTTCTTCTCCTCGCCGGACTTGGGCGCCTTGCCGCCCTGGCGCTCGCCCTGCTGGGCGGGACGGGCCTCGGCGGGCTTTCCGCCGCCGCTGCGGCGCCGACCGCCCCGATGACGGCGGCGGGATTTTCCGTCGCCGCTCTCCGGTGCGCCGATCTTCTCCCGGATCGGCGCCTCCTCCAGACGTGCGTCCATATAGAAAGGTGTGGTGAACACCGGCTCGTCCAGCTCGTCCGCCGCCTCCTCCACATAGCGGGCAGGCCGCTCGGTGGGGATCTCAATGCCGTCCCGGCTGCCCTTGCCGTTGCGCAGGACGCAGACTTCGCAGTTGTGATAGCACTTGAGAGGCTCATTGGGCGTCGCGGAATCCAGCGCCACCTTCACGGTCTCCCGCAGCAGATCCACGCTCTTGACATTTCCGGGGCCATCCGGCGTCTGGACAAAGGACTCCACCTTGGGCATCCGCTTGGTCGCATCCTCATAGGCGTGCTGCTCATATTTCAAGCAGCACATCAGCCGGCCGCAGGCGCCGGAGATCTTGGTGGGGTTCAAACTCAGGTTCTGGGTCTTGGCCATCTTGATGGAGACAGGCAAAAAGCCGTCCAAAAATTCCGAACAGCAGAAGGGCCGGCCGCAGATGCCGATGCCGCCCACCATCTTGGCCTCATCCCGGACGCCGATCTGCCGCAGCTCGATCCGGGCCCGGAACACGCTGGCCAGGTCCCGCACCAACTCCCGGAAATCCACCCGGCCGTCGGCGGTGAAGTAAAAGATGATCTTGCTGCCGTCAAAGCTGGCGGAGACGTTCACCAGCTTCATCTCCAGGCCGTGGGCGGCGATCTTCTTTTCGCAGATGTCGAAGGCCTCCCGCTCTTTTTTGCGGTTCTGCTCCGCCGTGCGGCGGTCATTGTCCGTCGCAAGGCGCACCACGGGACTCAGGGGCTTGACGATGGCCGCGTCGTCCACTTCGTGGTTTCCCTGGGTGCAGGTGGCAAATTCGATGCCTGCGGCGGTTTCCACGATCACCTGGTCTCCCATCCGCACCTGCATGCCCTGGGGATCAAAAAAATAATTCTTACATCCGCCCCGAAAGCGGACGCTGATGACTTCTGTCAAAGGATACCCTCCAATTCTACCGCGAGAGCACCCAGAACATGGCTGGGGCCCACGTTATAGACGCATTCTCCATGGTATTTCTGCAATAGTTCTATTGTGCGCATAATTTGTGTTTTTGTCAAGTTTTTCGCAAGAAATGGGGCGATTTCCCGGTCAATCGGGTCCGGCTGCTGCCCATAGAGCAGCAGCAGCGCCGCGGAGAACGCCGCCCGGCTGCGCTCCAGCAGTGCCGCCAGATCCTCCCGGCTGGTTTTCTTCCGCTCCAGACGCACCGCCAGCTCCGTGACGGCGCCCCGCCGGCGGCTCCCCAGACACCGGCAAAGCTCCTCCGCCGCCTGGGACTCGGCGCCGCCCCGCTCCTGAGCCGGGTGCAGCTTGAGCTCCACACACCGGGAGCGCAGTGTCTGCAGCACCACCGCGCTGTTTTCCGCGCAGAACAAAAACGCGGCGTAGGGCGGGCCCTCCTCCACGATCTTCAAAAGGACGTTCTGGTCCTGCTCCGTCAAAAGGGCACAGTCCGGGAAGAGGTAGACCTTCCGCCGTCCCTCGTTGGGGCGGATGTAGGCGTCTGCGCGCACCTGGCGCACCACGTCCACCGAGAGGTTTTTGTGCTGCTCGTCCCGGACCACAGTGACGTCCGGATGGATCCCGGAGAGCACCTTCCGGCACCCCTCACACACCCCGCAGGGGCGCGCGCCGTCCGCCGTACACTCCAGCGCAGCGGCGGCATAGCGGGCCGCAGCCAGACGATCTCCGCTGCCGGTAAAGAGCAGGGCGTGGGACAGCGTTCCCCGGGAGGCGGCCTCCCGGATGCGGACGGCGGCGGGATCTGCCGCCGGCAGGTCAAAGGTGTTCATCTGGACTCTCCTCTCCGTTGCTTGCCCCGTCATTTTACCATATCCCGCCCAAAAAAGGAAGGAGGAATCCCCCTCGGAGGCTTTTGCACGGAATCGTGCAACGAGCCGTCGCTTTTTAAAATGCCATTGTGGAACTTCCACAATTTTTCGGGCATTTCGTTCTGTTTTCGCCCGTTTTTCTTATGCCATTTATGCATTGTTTTCTCGATTTCCAATTATTATAATTATATTGTTGTAATGTTGGAAAATCGTTTGCCTCCGGACGGTCAACCGTTTTACCGTCCGAGGGCAGCGCCAATAACGGAGGAATGAAAATGAGCAAAAAGTATTGTTACCTGTTCACCGAGGGCAACGCCAACATGCGCGAGCTCCTGGGCGGCAAGGGCGCCAACCTGGCCGAGATGACCAACATCGGTCTGCCCGTGCCTCAGGGCTTCACCATCACCACGGAAGCCTGCACCCAGTATTATGAAGACGGCCGGCAGATCAACGCCGAAATCACCGCCGAGATCCTGGAATATATCGAGAAGATGGAGCAGATCACCGGCAAGAAGTTCGGCGATCTGGAAAATCCCCTGCTGGTCTCCGTCCGCTCCGGCGCCCGGGCCTCCATGCCCGGCATGATGGACACCATCCTGAACCTGGGCCTCAATGAGGACGTGGTGGAGGTGCTCTCCAAGAAGTCCGGCAATCCCCGCTGGGCCTGGGACTGCTATCGCCGCTTCATCCAGATGTACTCCGACGTCGTCATGGAAGTGGGCAAGAAGTACTTTGAGCAGCTCATCGACGAGATGAAGGCCAAGAAGGGCGTCACCCAGGACGTGGAGCTCACCGCCGAGGACCTGAAGGAACTGGCCGAGGCATTCAAGGCCGAGTACAAGGCCAAGATCGGCGAGGACTTCCCCACCGATCCCAAGGAGCAGCTGATGGGCGCCATCAAGGCCGTGTTCCGTTCCTGGGACAACCCCCGCGCCAACGTCTATCGCCGCGACAATGACATCCCCTATTCCTGGGGCACTGCCGTCAACGTGCAGTCCATGGCCTTCGGCAACATGGGCGACGACTGCGGCACCGGCGTTGCCTTCACCCGCAACCCCGCTACCGGCGAGAAGAAGCTCTTCGGTGAGTTCCTGACCAACGCCCAGGGCGAAGACGTGGTGGCCGGCGTCCGGACCCCCATGCCCATCAGCCAGATGGCCGAGAAGTTCCCCGAGGCGTTTGCCCAGTTCCAGAACGTCTGCCAGATCCTGGAGAACCACTATCACGACATGCAGGACATGGAGTTCACCGTGGAAAACGGCAAGCTCTACATGCTCCAGACCCGCAACGGCAAGCGCACCCCCGCCGCCGCTTTGAAGATCGCCTGCGACCTGGTGGACGAAGGCATGATCGATGAGAAGCAGGCCGTGGCCATGATCGAGCCCCGCTCTCTGGACACCCTGCTCCATCCCCAGTTCGACGCCGAGGCCCTGAAGAAGGCTCCCGTGGTGGGCTCCGCTCTGGCTGCCTCTCCCGGCGCCGCCTCCGGCAAGATCGTCTTCACCGCTGAGGACGCCAAGGAATGGGCTGCCCGCGGCGAGAAGGTGGTCCTGGTCCGTTTGGAGACCTCTCCCGAGGACATCGAGGGCATGAAGGCCGCTCAGGGCATCCTGACCGTCCGCGGCGGCATGACCTCTCACGCGGCCGTGGTGGCCCGCGGCATGGGTACCTGCTGCGTCTCCGGCTGCTCCGCCATCACGATGAACGAAGAGGGCAAGTGCTTCGAGCTCTCCGGCAAGACCTTCCACGAGGGCGACTGGCTCTCCCTGGACGGCTCCACCGGCAAGATCTATGACGGCGCCATCCCCACTGTGGACGCCTCCATCGGCGGTGAGTTCGGCCGCGTCATGGGCTGGGCCGACAAGTATCGCCGTCTGAAGGTCCGCACCAACGCCGACACCCCCCACGATGCCGCTCAGGCCCGGAAGTTCGGCGCCCAGGGCATCGGCCTGTGCCGTACCGAGCACATGTTCTTCAATGAGGACCGCATCCCCGCCATCCGGGAGATGATCTGCTCCGACACCACCGAGCAGCGCGAGAAGGCTCTGGCCAAGCTGGAACCCATGCAGCAGAGCGACTTCGAGGGCATCTACGAGGCCATGGAGGGCTGCCCCGTCACCATCCGCTTCCTGGATCCCCCTCTGCACGAGTTCGTGCCCACTGAGGAGGCCGACATTGAGCTGCTGGCCAAGGACATGGGCAAGTCCGTTGCCGACATCAAGGCCATCATCGCCTCCCTGCATGAGTTCAACCCCATGATGGGTCACCGCGGCTGCCGTCTGGCTGTCACCTATCCGGAGATCGCCGCCATGCAGACCCGCGCCGTCATCAAGGCCGCTCTGAACGTCCAGGCCAAGCATCCTGAGTGGACCATGGTCCCCGAGATCATGATCCCCCTGGTGGGCGAGGTCAAGGAGCTCAAGTACGTCAAGAGCGTCGTGGTCTCCACCGCTGATGAGATCATCAAGGCCGCCGGCTCCGACATGAAGTACCTGGTGGGTACCATGATCGAGATTCCCCGCGCCGCTCTCACCGCCGACGAGATCGCCAAGGAGGCCGACTTCTTCTCCTTCGGCACCAACGACCTGACCCAGATGACCTTCGGCTTCTCCCGCGACGACGCCGGCAAGTTCCTGGACGCCTACTACGACAAGAAAATCTACGAGAACGATCCCTTCGCCAAGCTGGACCAGAAGGGCGTCGGCAAGCTGGTGGACATGGCCTGCAAGCTGGGCCGCAGCGTCAATCCCGACCTGCACCTGGGCATCTGCGGCGAGCACGGCGGCGATCCTTCCTCCGTGGAGTTCTGCCACCGCACCGGCCTGGACTACGTGTCCTGCTCTCCCTTCCGTGTGCCCATCGCTCGCCTGGCTGCCGCACAGGCCGCGATCAAGGACATGAAGTAAGCATCTTTCCTGTTTTCAAAAAAGCCCCGCCAATATGGCGGGGCTTTTTTTGATCGCCGCAGACTTTCACGGCTGTACGGCAATCCGTATCGTTCTCCCTCTCCGGGAAAGCAGAACACGCCGCAGATGCGATGCATCTGCGGCGTGTTTTTGTATGAGGCAGGTCTTACTGCTTGTTGCTAAAAAGCTTGAAGCACTCCACCAGCTTGATGATGGCAAAGACGGCGATCAGGGCCATGCCCAACAGCACACCGGTGTTGAGCACCCACAGGGGGTACTTGAGCACAGTGGTGGCCTCGCCCGTGGTCATCTGCGTATTGACGATGGTCAGCAGCTGTGCCACGATCATGCCGGAGATCACCAGCGCCACAAGGTACTGGATCATCTTGAAGACACCGTACTTCTTCATCTTGCCCTGTTCCTTGGCCCGGTCCTCCAGCAGCGTCAGGGAGATCAGGTCATCAGAGAGGAATGCGAGGGCGGAGCAGACGAAGATGCTCCAGACAAACAGCAGCTTGAGCAGCTCATCCACCCAGGGTGTGGAAACCAGCAGCACGTTTCTCGCCAGCACTGCGTAAGTCTCCACCAGAATCATCACAACGCCCACCAGGCCAAACAGCCATTCAATGGCGGAAATCATTTTCTTCTTCATATCGTCCTCACTCTTCCACCACGGCAATGACCCGGATCTGGCTGCCGTCGGCATGCTGCGTATTCAGCGGGAGCGCGATCAGCTGGCAGGTATCCGCGCCGATCTCCCACAAATTGCTCATGTACTCGATCTGCAGGATCTTGCCCTGCTTGAGCACATGCTCATGGACCGGCTGCTCCACCACTTCGCCGGGCTTGAGATTGCGCAGCAGCCGGATGGCATAATCCTGCGCAAAGTCATAGCCCACTACCTTGGGATGGTAATTCTTGATCCAGATGGCGGCATCCTCGGTCAGGTACGGGGAGGAATCCCAGTACTCCGTGGTCTTCCAGTCCACCTTCCGGCCCCGGTCGGTGCGGATCAGCAAGCTGTCGAAGTGCCGGTCCTTGTAAGGCTCATTGGCCTTTTCCAGCATCTCGGCGGTGATGGCCGCATTGTCTCCGCAGTCGGAGAAGTTCAGCACCAGACAGTCGGTGATGGCCAGTCCTGAATGGGATAGTCGTTCAGGCACTCGCCGTTGGGGTCAAAATGCAGCGGCGCGTCAATATGGGTGTACCAGTGGGACTCCAGGTTATAGGACATGCACTGCCAGGGATCGTGGTTGGCATGGGTCTTCACCGGCGTGACATGGAATCCATAGCGCCAATGCTCTTCAATGGGCCAGGTCAGATCAACGATTCTTCTCATAAGACGCACTCCTCTCTCAGTCTCCCTGTGTTTGCTGCAGCAGATCCACCAGCTCGGTGCCGTACTGATCGGTGAAGATGGACCAGGTGGGCAGCGCCCGCTCGCGGAACGCCTCCTTGTCCGGGTTCATCTCGACCTCGCAGCCGTAGTCCAGCAGCACCTGCAGCGCTTCCGCCTGGGCCTCGTCCGTCAGTTCCAGCTGCTTTTCCCGGGCCACGTCGGCAGCCTCCCGGATCAGCGCCTGCTGAGACTCGGACATCCGGTCCCAGGTCTTCTTGCTCATGCCCATGTACAACGGGGTGTACACTGCGTCGGTCATGGTCACATAGGGCTGCACCTCATAGAACTTCCGGGAGACGATCTCGTGCAGGGGGTTGTCCTGCGCGCTGACCGTTCCCTGCTGCAGGGCGGTGTAGAGCTCAGAGGCGTCGATGCTGGTGGGCAGGGCGCCCATGGCCTCCCAGGTGGCCACCTGGACCTCGGCGGGCAGCGTCCGCATCTTGATGCCCTTCATGTCATCGGGGGTCTTCACCGGACGGACATTGTTGGTCAGCTCCCGGAAGCCGTTCTCCCAGACAGACAGACCCACGATGCCCTTTTCCTCAAACATCTTGTGGATCTTCTCCGCCGCGGGGCCGGCAGCCGCCGTCCGCGCCGCTTCCAGATCCTCAAAGAGGAAGGGCAGCTGGAACACCTCTACCTCGGGCACCAGACCGGAGAAGTAGGCCGTGCCCGCCACGCCGATGTCGATCGTGCCCTGCTGGAGACCCTGCACCATGGAGGTGGCGTCACCCAGCGCGGTGTCAAAAAAGGCCAGCGCTTCGATGGTTCCGTCGGAATAGGTGTTGATGTACTCAGCCATCACCTTCAGTGCGCCGCCCACCGGCATGTTCTCCGGCAGGGAGCCGGCAAAGAGGCTGATGGACATCTTCTCACCGGTGATGTCGCCGGAGGCCACCGGGCCCGCCTCAGGAACCTCCACCGGTTCGTTGAGCTCGGTCTTTCCGCCGCTGCCGCCGTCCCGGATGTCGCAGCATCCCGTCGCGGTCAACAGCATGGCCAGGGCCATGCCGAATGCCAAAACCTTCTTTTTCATCATATGTTTTCTCCTCTTGCGTTCAATTTGTCCATATGCCGTTGGCCCGCCGTGTTACAGCACGTTGGGAAGGAACGTGATGATCTCGGGGACCAGGATCACGATCACCGTACCGACGAAAATGGCCAGCAGAGGAATGGGCAGATGGGGAATGATCTTATGGACCGGCTGTCCGCCCACACTGGAAGCCACATACAGGTTGATGCCAACCGGAGGCGTCGCCAGGCCGATGCACAGCACGATGACCATCACCACGCCGAAATAGATCATATTGATGCCGTAGGCGTCCGCGGTGGGGCAGAAAATGGGGGCAAAAATCAGCAGAGCGGGAACAGCGTCGATGAAGCAGCCCGCCACCAGCAAGATCACGCACACCGCAAAGACAAACACCAGCGGATTGGTGATGGAGGAGGTAAAGGTCTGGGCCATGGTCTGGGGGATGCCCGCACGGGTGATGACCCAGCCGAAGGCCTGGGTGGCCGCCACGATGAGCATGATGCCCGCCGCGCTCTTCACGCCGCCGTAGACGATCTTGCAGATGTCCTTGATCTTGATCTCCTTGTAGATGAACACGCCCACGATCAGGCAGTAGAAGCAGCACAGGGCAGAGGCCTCGGTGGGGGTCACCAGGCCGGAGTAGATGCCGCCCAGGATGATGACGGGAGCCAGCAGTGCCCAGAAGGCGTGGCAGAAGGACTTGGCCACCTCACCCAGGTGGAACCGGCCGCGGCCCGTGTATCCCTTGCGGATGCACTGGATCACCACCACCACGATCAGCACCAGGCCCAGGAACAGGCCCGGCAGCAGACCTGCCAGCAGCATATCACCCACCGACGTACCGGCGGCCACGGCATAAAGGACCATCAGAATGCTGGGGGGAATGATGGGGCCGAACACGCCGCCCACCGTCTGGACGGCACTGGCAAAGCCGGGGTCATATCCCTCTTCCTCCATGGAGGGGATCATGATGCCGCCCACAGCAGCAGTGGTAGCGGCGCCGGCGCCGGTCATGGCCGCAAAGATCATGCTGGCCACCACGTCCACCACTGCCAGGCCGCCGGGCATCCAGCCCACCAGCTTCTTGGCAAAATCCACGATTCTGCGGGAAATACCGCCGCTTTGCATCAAGCAGCCCGCAATGACAAAGAAGGGGATCGCCATCAGGGTAAAGGAATCCACACCCTTGAGCATCTGCTGTCCAATGATAATAAAGGGAATCTCCGTATAGAGCGCCAGATACAAAATCGCGGATGCGCACAGGGCAATGGCGATGGGAATTCCCAGGAACAGCAGGACAAAAAACGCAATGATCAGTACTGCCAGATCCATTTTTTCACCTCTCGTATTCTTCTCTCTTGTGTCTTTTGTGATTTCAGCTTCGTTCCGGCTGCATCCCGCAGCCGCTTGGGGAGTTGCGCCCCCCGGAATGACGCGCCGCCTCTTCCCCCCTTCCGCAATCAGATGTCATTTCCTGCGCATACTCCAGGATGGCGCAGAATATTTTACGCGGTTTTGTTTTTCATACAATTTTCGTGCCAATTTTAGTCTTTTTTATGAATTTTCCCGGTAAATCCTTGTTTTTTCGAAAATTTCTGTTGGTTTTGACGCAAATCACGGAAATACACACATCGATGTCCAACGAGATCTGTTCTTTTTTGCGCTCTTTTTGGAACTTTTTGAAACATTTTAAAACATATTTGTTTCATCTTGTTCCTCATTTGTAGATGGTCCCAGCCACTGCTGTGCCTTTGGCAAGCCCCTCGCCTGTCGTTCCTCATTGTTTTCATTTTACCACATTCTTTTGGCTGTCCCCATCCATGATCTTACATTTCCGCATAATTTCTGCGCAGCCGCAAAGCGGCGAGAAGACCTCCCACACGAACGATGGCCTGCTGCTTACAGAAAAAGCCCCGGCGCCTGAAAGCGCCGGGGCGGATCCTATCTTTTCAAGCCGTGTGCCGTCAGACATTGGCCTCCTGTCTTCCCTTCAGGGCTTTGAGCGCCTGGAGGATCGTCTCCAGGGCGTAATCGTCTCCCAGCGTGGTATCCACGGCAATGTGGAAGTTCTTGGCAAGACCCCATACCTGGCGGGTGTAGTACTGGTAATTGGTGGCCCGACGGCGGTCGCCCTGGGTCATATGCAGGCGGGCAGTGGACTCGTTCACGCCCTCGATGTCCATGATCCGGCGGAGCCGGGAGTCCTCATCCGCATGGAGTCAGACCCGCAGGCAATGGGGGTCCTTGCGCAGCAGCCAGTCGGCGCAGCGGCCCACCAGCACGCAGTTGCCCTTCTGCGCCAGCTCCAGAATGGTCTTTTTCTCTGCTTCAAATACCGCGTCTTTCGGAGACTCCTGCTCCGGTGCGTAAGCGTACATCTGGTTGACCAGGTCGTACAGCAGGCTGTTGCCCATGCTCTCCTCCTGCCGGCTGACAAACTGGGGCGTGTATCCGGTGGTTCCCGCCGCCATCTGTAAAATCTCCTCATCATAAAACGCGTAGCCCAGCTTCTCGGCCAGCTGCTTTCCGATGACCCGGCCGCCGGCGCCGTACTGCCGCCCGATGGCGATGACATAGCCGCCGGGCGTTTCCGCCGGCTCCGCCTGTTTGGCGGCAGCGCCGAAGAGCAACCCGGGCATAAAATACAGCGCCCGTCCGAAGAGCCGGGCGATGAAGCCCACCAGCAGCGCGGCGATGAGGGTCCCCTCCCGCACGCCGGCCAGCTGGCCCGCCAGCAGGAAGGAGAGCACCACCGCGATCACCGTCATAGACACATCAAAACAGACCTTGGTGGTTCCGAAATCTGTTTTCCAGGTCATGACGATGGCCCGTACGAAGGACTCGCCCGGCAGCATGGCCACATCGCCCAGCACCTCCAGGTACACGCCGAAGGCCAGCACCACGCAGCCGATGAGCAGATAAAGCACCTTTGCCGGATAGGACTGGGGGGCCACGAAGGTCAAAAGCCCCATGGTCATGTCAATGAAATAGCCGAAGGCCACCGAGATGGGGATCTGCAGCAGATGCTCCAGCTTGAAGTTTTTCCGCAGGATCAGCAGCTGCAGCAAGATCAGCAGCAGGCTGAAGGCGATGGTGAACTGCCCCAGCGTCAGGGGAAAGTTCAGACTCAGCACGTAGGGGATCGCCGAGATCGGGGACGTGCCCAGATTTGCCTTGGTGATCAGGCTCACGCCCAGGGAGCTGATGAACAGTCCCACCAAAAATACCAGATACCGTTTTGCTTTTTCCATCTTCTCTATCCATTCCTCTCCGCGAGATTATGATACACCTGCTCCAGCACCGCGAGAAACGATTCCCGCTGCTGCGCCGTCACCCCTGCGAACGCCTCCGCCTCCAGCTGCTCAAACATGCGGATGACCTGTTTTGCCAGCTCCGCGCCCTGCGGGGTCAAAAAAATATAAAAGGTACGGCGGTTTCCATGGAGGGTGCGCCGTTCGATCAGCTCCTTTTCCTCCATGCGGTTGAGCACGGACGTCAGCGTGGCCGCCTCGATATGGCAGGCCCGGGCGATCTCGATCTGACTGGCGCCGTCATGCCCGGCCAGATACTCCAGCACCTTGGGCTGTCCGATGGTCAGCCCGGTGTCCCGCAGATTTGCCAGCAGCCGCTTATGCAGTACGGATTGACTCGCCATCAGCAAATAGTGAAAGGACTCCTCCATATGGAATTCTCCTCGTTTGTTGTTCTATTAGAAAACTAATTATTATAATTC
Source organism: uncultured Oscillospiraceae bacterium (assembly GCA_944387015.1). GTDB lineage: Bacteria > Bacillota > Clostridia > Oscillospirales > Oscillospiraceae > Oscillibacter. The sequence continues at coordinate 26,329 of CALXDH010000002.1, read as the reverse complement.
TAACTTTTATATGATACCGGTCCCACCCCTCCTTTGTCAAGAGCCTCCGGTGCGGTTTTCCAGGCGGTATTTCCGGCAAAGGCACAAAATCTGTCAGTTTCCCCCGATTTTCTTCGGTTTTTGTCATTTTGCATATGGACACCGGGAGGATTTTTGTTGTAAACTTCAACTGTTGACTTTTACAACAGATAAGGAGGCATTTTATGCCCGATCGCGTGGAGCTTTTTCGCCGCATCGAGCGGCAGCACATCCGGGACCAGCTGAGCGTCCTGGGCCTTCAAAGCGTGGACGGTCTGGTGCTCCGCCTTCTGAGCCGGGAGGGACAGCTGCGGCAGGAGGACATCGTGCTGCGTCTGGTGCTGGACAAGGGGGCCGTGGCAAGGTCCGTGGCCCGGCTGGAGGAAAGCGGTCTGGCAGTGCGGCAGGTCAGTGACCAGTGCCGCCGGGAAAAGCTGGTATCGCTGTCCCCGGCAGGCGCCGCAATGGCGGAAAAGATCCAGGACATCCTGGATGAGTGGCGCCGGATCTGCCTCCAGGGCTTTACCCCGGAGGAGCGGACACAGTATGAGACCTTTCTCATGCGGATCATGGAAAATGTAAAGAACTTCAAGGAAGGAGAAAACACCAATGGTTAAGAACCTGACGGAAGGACAGCCCCTGCGGCTGCTGTTCTTCTTTTCCCTGCCCATGGTGGCGGGAAACCTCTTTCAGCAGCTCTACAACATGGTGGATACCGCCGTGGTGGGCAAATTCGTAGGTGAGGACGCCGTGGCCGCCGTGGGCTCCTCCTTCCCCATCGTCTTTTTGTCCGTGGCGGTGGCCGCCGGCCTCTCTATGGGCTGCAACGTGGTGGTCTCCCAGCTCTTCGGCGCCGGGCGCATCCACGAGATGAAATCCACCATCTCCACCGCCATCATCTCTTTGAGCGTGCTGGGACTGATCCTGATGGCGCTGGGCACCATTTTTGCCGGACCGCTGCTGGAGCTGCTGGGTACGGATCCGGACATCATGGCTGATTCCCAGACCTATCTGCGGATCTATTTCGGCGGCGCCGTGTTCCTCTTCCTCTACAACACCCTCAACGGCATTTACAATGCCCAGGGCGACAGCAAAACGCCTTTGATCTTCCTCATGATCTCCAGCCTCACCAACATCGTGCTGGATCTGCTGTTCGTCATCCGGTTCCACATGGGTGTGGCCGGCGTGGCCTGGGCCACGCTGATCGCCCAGGGCATCTGCGCCGTGGCGTCTCTCGCGGTGCTGTTCCTGCGGATGAAGCGCCTGCCCTGCGAGGCCGGCAAAGAGGGGGAAAAGATCCCGCTCTTCCACAAGATCGCCGTCAAGCGCATTGCCCAGATCGGCCTGCCCTCCATGCTGCAGCAGTCTTTGGTGTCCCTCTCCATGATGATGATGCAGGGCCTGGTCAACTCCTACGGCAAGGTGCTGGTGGCCGGCTACACCGCCGCCACCAAGATCGACACGCTGGCCATGCTGCCCAACATGAACTTCTCCAACGCCATGTCCAGCTACACCGCCCAAAATATCGGCGCCGGACGCTATGACCGGGTCAAGCAGGGCCTGAAGGCCAGCCTTTTCATGGTGGTGGTGTTCTCCCTGCTCATCACCGTCATCATCTTCCTCTTCGGCGACCAGCTGCTCTCCCTGTTCCTGGATCCCGGCGACACCTCCGGTGCTCTGGGCTACGGTCTGACGTACATGCACACCGTCTCCCTGTTCTATATCCTGATGGGACTGCTCTTCGTCTCCAACGGCATGCTCCGGGGCTCCGGCGACATGGGCGCCTTCACCCTCAGTTCCATGGCCAACCTCTTCTCCCGGGTGGCAGTGGCCTATGCCCTGGCGTATCTCACGCCTCTGGGCGCCAATGCCATCTGGTGGTCCATCCCCGCCGGCTGGGCCATCGGCTCTGTGGTGTCCTTGCTGCGGGTCAAAAGCGGCAAGTGGATGCGCCAAGCGGTAAGTGACCGCATTTGACAACGCTCTCCCCCCTTTTTGTAAAAACAGGCGGCGATCGGAATTCCGATCGCCGCCTGTTTTCGTTTTGTTGGTTTCGCCGGCGGAATGCTCAGGGGGCAGGATGCGTCTCCGCCTGGGCAGCCTCCTCCGCCTCCGGCTTGGACCGCCTCCAGAAGAACAGCCACTGGGGCAGGTGATCCCGGGGGATCAGGGAATTGATCAGCAGCGCCACCAGGACGCCCACCGCCGTATCCACGATCCGGTTCACCGCATAGCTGACATAGCTTTCCACCGGGGTGTTGAACAGCAGGATGCACAGCACCACACCGCCGGGCTGGACACCCCCCACCCAGAAGATCTGGCACAGGATGATCAGCAGCACGGTTCCCACGAACACCAGCGGGACCAGCAGCAATGAGGATTCCCCGTCCGGGTGGACCAGCAGATAGATGCGGAAGAGCGCCATGCCCAGAAGGCCGCCGATCATGGTTCCAAAGAGGCGGTTTCCCCCGTTGCGGCGGGAATCCTCCATGTCTGCTCCCATGCCGAAGATCGCTCCGATACAGGCAAAGGCCGGACTGCGGTCCAGGAAGTAATACGCCAACGCGCACAAAGCGGCGGCCAGTGCAGTTTTCAGGTTGCGCATCCCAACCGCGGGAAGACGGTACTTGCCGTTGAACTTCATATTCCATTCTCCTGTTTGAGAAATTGTTGAATCAGAGGCCTGTGGTCCGCCTCTCGCGCTTTCCGCCGGCACATTCCCGACAGGAAGCTGCACAAGGAAATACTTTTTACAGATTCACTCCTGGGGCCGCACGCCGAACATCCACAAAAAGGCCACGCCCTGGAACACCGCCGCCGTCAGCACCGCCCCCTGGGGGAACCGGGGAGAAATCACACCGCCCAGCGCCGCGCCCACCAGGAAGCAGGCAATGATGGCAAAGTAGCAGCCGCCCTTGGCCGTGAGTGCCGGGTCATGGTCCGCAAGACCGTGGAACAGGGCATCTGTGCCGCTGCGGAGGTTCCCCGTGCACATGGTGGAGGCAAAGGGATAGCCCCGGACCTTGCGGAACGTCTCCACCTGCAGCGCGCAGACAAAGGACACCGCCACATTCACCAGGCTGTCCCACTTCCCCACCGGTGCCAGTGCCGCCGCCACCAGAACCGCCATCTCCACCAGCAGCACCGTGTGACGCCAGTGGAACCGCCCGGCGTGGCGGCTGTTCCGGCGCACCACCTCCGCCACCAGGACGCCCAGGGCAAAGGCCAGGATCGGCATCAGATAGTGGAATGCCTGGGCCCAGCTGCCCTCCGCCAGCCGGACCGCCAGCAGCACCATGTTGCCCGTCTGGGCATTGGCAAACACCTGCCCCCGGCAAAGATAGGTGTAGGCGTCCAGAAAGCCTCCGGCCACCGCCAGCATGGCAGTGGCCCGAAAGGATTCGGAGCGCTGATAATCGTGTCTCATCTGCTCATCCCCTCCTGGATCGGCGCGGCTCTCCGGCCGCAAATCATCGGTTTTACACACGGAAACGGAGCGGAGAAGCCTCCGCTCCGTTTGGGAAAGACCCCGGCGGATCCCGCCCTGGTTCAGGCGGGGTCTTTAATACTCGGCCTGGCCCATGTAGACCAGCTTGGCATCGCCGGTAAGGGTGACCTTGTCATCGGTGTAGTTGACCACCAGGTCGCCGCCCCGGACCTTGACCGTGACGTCGCTGCCCTTGGAGCAGTGACCGCCCGCCACGGCGGCCACCACCGCCGCGCAGGCACCGGAGCCGCAGGCCAGCGTCTCGCCGCTGCCCCGCTCCCAGACCCGCATCTTGATGGTGTTCTTGTTCACCACCCGGATAAACTCCGTGTTGACGCGGTCAGGGAAATAGGGCGCATGCTCGAACTGGGGACCCACATGCTCCACGTCCACGCCGTCCACCCGGGGGCAGAACACCACGCAGTGGGGGTTGCCCATATCCACGCAGGTGATGGCGTACTCCTTTTCACCAATGGTGACGGGATAGCCCACGATCTCCTTTTCCGGCAGGTTCAGGTGCAGTGCCGTGGTATCCAGGGTAGCGTAGCCCATGTCCACGGTGGCGGAGGTCACCTTGCCGTTGGTGGTGTAGACCTCCACCGTCTTGACGCCGGTGTCCGTCTCGATGGTCATGGCGTCCTTGCGGACGATGTTGTTGTCATAAAGGTACTTGGCCATGCACCGCAGGGCATTGCCCGCCATGGCGCCCCGGGAGCCGTCGGCGTTGTACATGATCATCTTGGCGTCGGCCTTGTGGGAGCGCTCCATCAGCACGATGCCGTCGGCACCCACGCCGTAATGGCGGTCGCAGAAGGTGACGCACAAGGACTCGGGGCAGGTGATCTCCCCGTTGAAATTCTCCAGGAAGATGTAATCGTTGCCGCAGGTCTGCATCTTGGCGAAGGGCAGCTGCTGCCGCTCCGTCCGCAGATGGCAGATGTCGATGAGCTCCGTGTTGGTCTGGTTATACCGGGAGGCCAGGATGTCGGTGAGGGCGTTCGCGGTATCCAGAGAGGTCAGGCACGGGATGCCCAGCTGCACGCAGCGGTGGTTCAGGTGGATGAAGTCCCGGATGTACTGGGGCTCCGTAGAACCGGTGAGGATCACATAGTCGATCTTCCCGTCCTCCAGCAGCTGGAAGACCCGGTTGTCCTGGCCCAGCTTGCCCACGATCTCCACGCTGGTGCCCAGCTGCATGATCTCCCGGGCGGTGCCGTCGGTGGCGTAGAGCTTGTAGCCCATGTCGTCCAGCTTCCGGGCGATGCCCACGATCTCGGGCTGGTCCCGGCGGTTGACGGAGATCAAAATGCCGCCCCGGGTGGGCTTTTCCACCTTGTATCCGGCGGAGACCAGGCCCTTGAAGAGGGCCTCCTGCATGTTCTTGCCCAGGCCCAGCACCTCGCCGGTGGACTTCATCTCCGGAGAGAGGGAGGCGTTGGCGTCGGTGATCTTCTCGAAGGAGAACACGGGCACCTTCACGGCAACGTAGGGGGGCTGACGGTAGAGGCCGGTGCCGTAGCCCAGGGACTTGAGGCTCTGGCCCACCATGACCCGGGTGGCCAGGTCCACCATGGGCACGCCGGTGACCTTGGAGATGTAAGGCACCGTGCGGCTGGCCCGGGGATTGACCTCGATGACGTACAGCTCACCCTGGTAGATGAGGTACTGGATGTTGATGAGGCCCCGGGTGCCCAGGGAGAGGGCCAGCTTCTCGGAGCAGTCGATGATGGTCTTGAGCATCTTGTCGCCGATGGAGAAGGGCGGATAGACGGCGATGGAGTCGCCGGAGTGGACACCGGTGCGCTCGATATGCTGCATGACGCCGGGGATCAGCACGTCGGTGCCGTCGGAGATGACGTCCACCTCCAGCTCCTTGCCCATGAGGTACTGGTCCACCAGCACCGGGTTTTCGATCTTGCCGGAGAGGATGACCTCCATGTAGGTGCGCACGTCCTCGTCGTTGTGGGCGATGACCATGTTCTGGCCGCCGATGACGTAGCTGGGACGCAGCAGCACGGGATAGCCCAGCTCGTGGGCGGCGTTCAGGGCCTCGTCCATGCCCAGGACGCCCCGGCCCTGGGGCCGCTTGATGGAAAAGCGCTCCAGCAGCTCGTCGAACCGCTCCCGGTCCTCCGCCATGTCGATGGACTCGGCGGAAGTACCCATGATGCGCACGCCGTGGCTGTCCAGATACTGGGTGAGCTTGATGGCCGTCTGGCCGCCGAAGGCCACCACCACGCCGATGGGCTTTTCCACAGCTACGATGTGCATCACATCCTCGGGGCACAACGGCTCGAAGTACAGCCGGTCGGCGGTATCGTAGTCGGTGGAGACGGTCTCGGGGTTGTTGTTGACGATGACCACGTCGTAACCCAGCTCCTTGAGGGTCCAGACGCAGTGGACGGAGGAGTAGTCGAACTCGATGCCCTGACCGATGCGGATGGGGCCGGAGCCCAGCACCATGATGACGGGCCGGCCGGACCGGGGGAAGGAGCGGGACTCGCAGACGGAGTCATAGGAAGAGTAGAAGTAGGGCGTCTCGGCGTCAAACTCGGCGCCGCAGGTATCCACCATCTTGTACACAGCGTCCCGGTGCGCGGGCAGCTTGCCGCCGGAGAGACGCACCAGGGCATCGTCGGTGTAGCCCAGGCGCTTGCCGCGGAGGTACTGCTCCTCGGTCAGGTCCCCGGAGAGGGCGGTCTCGAAGTCCGCCAGCTTCTGGATCTTGGAGAGGAACCACAGGTCGATCTTGGTGATGTCGTGGATTTCCTCCAGGCTGACGCCGGACTTGATGGCCTCAAACACCGTGAAGAGCCGGTGGTCGTCCACCCGGGTGAGACGCTCCCGGATGGAGGCAGTGTCGTCGGGGTCGGGCTTGCGGTTCAGGGTATCCATGCCGATCTCCGCGCCCCGGACGGCCTTCATCAATGCCATCTCAAAGCTGGGGGCAATGGCCATCACCTCGCCGGTGGCCTTCATCTGGGTGCCCAGCTTCCGGGAGGCGTCGGCAAACTTGTCGAAGGGCCACTTGGGCATCTTCACCACGATGTAGTCCAGCGTGGGCTCGAAGCAGGCGCAGGTCTTGCCGGTGATGTCGTTTTTGATCTCGTCCAGGGTATAGCCCAGGGCGATCTTGGTGGTGATCTTGGCGATGGGGTAGCCGGTGGCCTTGGAGGCCAGGGCGGAAGAGCGGCTGACACGGGGGTTGACCTCGATGACCGCATACTCGAAGGTGTCGGGGTTCAATGCCAGCTGGCAGTTGCAACCGCCCACGATTCCTAAGTGGGTGATGATGTCCAGAGACGCCTTGCGCAGCATCTGGAACTCCTTGTCCGCCAGGGTCTGGGTGGGAGCCACCACGATGGAGTCGCCGGTGTGGACGCCCACGGGGTCCAGGTTCTCCATGGAGCAGACGGCGATGACGTTGCCCACAGAGTCCCGCATGGTCTCAAACTCGATCTCTTTCCAGCCGAAGATGGCCTTTTCCACCAGGATCTGGGTGATGGGAGAAGCGTCCAGGCCGGTGCCTGCGATCACCCGCAGCTCGTCGGCGTTCTTGGCCGCGCCGCCGCCGGCGCCGCCCAGGGTGAAGGCGGGGCGGACGATGACGGGGTAGCCGATGCGGTCGGCCACCTCCAGGGCGCCCTCCACCGTCTCGGCGATGTCGGAGGCGATCACCGGCTGGCCGATCTCCGCCATGGCCTCCTTGAAGAGCTCCCGGTCCTCGGCCCGGGAGATGGCGGCGGCGTCGGTGCCCAGCAGGCGGACGCCCTGCTCCTTCAAAAAGCCCTCCTTATCCAGCTGCATGGCAAGGGTCAGACCCGTCTGACCGCCCAGGCCCGCCAGGATGGAGTCCGGCTTTTCCTTTTCAATGATGCGCTTGACGGTATCCACCGTCAGCGGCTCCAGGTAGATCTCATCCGCCATGGCCTGGTCGGTCATGATGGTGGCGGGGTTGGAGTTGCACAGCACCACTTCCACCCCGGCGTCCTTCAAAACGCGGCAGGCCTGGGCGCCGGCGTAGTCAAACTCCGCCGCCTGGCCGATGACGATGGGTCCGGAACCGATCACCAGAACCTTTTTGATACTTTTATCCAACGGCATTACGCGCGGCCCCCTTTCATCATTTCCACAAACCGGTCAAAGAGAAATCCCGTGTCCTTGGGCCCGGTGCAGGCCTCGGGATGGAACTGGACGGTGAAGGCCGAAAGGCCCGGATAGTCGATGCCCTCGCAGGTTCCGTCGTTGGCGTTGACAAAGCTGACGGTGCCTGCCTGGATGCTCTCGCCGTCCACGGCGTAGCCGTGGTTCTGGCTGGTGATGTAGGTGCGGACGCCGTTTACTTCCTTCACCGGCTGGTTGACGCCCCGGTGTCCGTACTTGAGCTTATAGGTCTTGCCGCCGGCGGCCAGGGCCGTCAGCTGATGGCCCAGGCAGATGCCGAAGAGGGGCACCTTGCCCAGGAACTTCTGGATCTGGGCGATCTGATAGACGTTTTCCGCCGGGTCGCCGGGGCCGTTGGAGAGCATGATGCCGTCGGGATGGGCCTCCAGTACCTCCTCCGCGGAGACGGTGGCCGGCAGCACCGTCACGGTGCAGCCCCGCTTCTGCAGTTCCCGGGTGATGTTGCGCTTGGCGCCGTAGTCGATGAGGCTCACCCGCAATCGCTCCTCCCCCTCCGCCGGGTACACCGTGGGCTGGGCGCAGGTGACCGCCTCCACCACGCCGGTGACGGCGTAGGTCTTTACCGGCGTCAGATCCGCAGGCACCTCGTCGCAGATGGTGGCGTTCATGACGCCGTGCTCCCGGATGATCCGGGTCAGCTCCCGGGTGTCCACGCCCCAGAGGCCGGGGACCCCCTGCTCTTTCAAATAGGTATCCAGGTCGCAGTCGCAGCGGAAGTTGGAGGGCGCGTCGCACCACTCCCGGACCACGTACCCTTTGACGCAGCACGCGCCCTCAAAATCCTCCCGGATGATCCCGTAGTTGCCGATGAGGGGATAGGTCTGCAACACGATCTGTCCGGCGTAGCTGGGGTCCGTCAGCGTCTCAATGTAGCCGCACATGCCGGTGGTGAACACCAGCTCACCCACGGTATCCCCTTCCGCGCCGAAACGGACGCCCTCGAACACCTGGCCGTCCTGAAGCACCAAATATCCTTTTTTCATGATCTCCTCCCGCCTGTTGTCCTGTCAGGTCACAGTCCGACGAATTTACACGCATTTAGCATTTATTATGACGGTTTTTCCCAAAACAGTCAATTCCCTCCCCCCGATTCTGCGCAAAGTTTCCCATAGACTTTCGGGCAAAATAGGTACGACTTTTTGTGCATTTGTGCAAAGGCCGACCTTTTTTGGTCCGATGCCCCGCTTGGACGCCAAAATATGGTGCTTTTCACCTGCCGCGGCGCCGCTCTTTGCGCATAGCGCCCCGGAATCCGGGCACACTGAGCATGGAAAACTGTTCACCTGCCAAGGAGGAATCCCTATGAATTGCAATCCCAGAATCGTCATCGCCCTGGGCGGAAACGCCCTGCAGTCCAAAGACAGCGACTCCACCGCCGAGGCCCAGCTGGAGGTGGTGCGCCGCACCTGCGAGCGCATCGCCGACATCAGCTGCGCCGGCTACGAAATGGCGGTGGTCCACGGAAACGGTCCCCAGGTGGGCCGGATCGTCCTGGCCAGCGAGACCGCCAAGGACGTGGTGCCCCCCATGCCCTTTGATGTGTGCGGCGCCATGAGCCAGGGGTATATCGGCTATCACATCCAGCAGTGCCTGCACTACGCCCTGGCCAAGCGCAACCGGAACGTACCGGTGGTGACCCTGGCCACCCAGATGGTGGTGGAGCAGAGCGACCCGGCCTTTCAGAACCCCACCAAGCCCATCGGCGCCTTCTACTCCCAGGAGGAAGCCCGGCGGCTGGAGCAGGAAAAGGGCTATGCCATGCGGGAGGACGCCGGCCGGGGCTGGCGGCAGGTGGTGGCCTCTCCCCTGCCCCGGCGGATCGTGGAGATCAGCGCAGTGCAGAAGCTCTGGGAGGACACCATCGTCATCACCTGCGGAGGCGGCGGCATCCCGGTGGTGGAACATCCCGACGGCAGTCTCTCCGGCGTGGCGGCCGTCATCGACAAGGACTTTGCCGCGGAGCTGCTGGCGGAGCAGGTCCACGCGGACGTGCTGATGATCCTGACGGAGGTGGAGCGGGTGGCGATCCGCTGGGGCAAGCCGGACCAGAAGGACCTGAACCACCTGACTCTGGCGGAGGCGGCCCGCTATGTGGACGAGGGCCACTTCGGCGTGGGCAGCATGCTGCCCAAGGTGCAGGCGGCCATGAAGTTCGTCCGGGCCCACCCGGACCGCAAGGCCATCATCACAAGCCTGGACAAGGCGCTGGATGCCCTGGAGGGCAAGACCGGCACCGTGGTGACCTTTGCGTGAGCGAACCATAAAAAAGCGCGGCGTCCCGGGAACATGTCCCGGGCGCCGCGCTTTTGCGTGCCGCTGTATCAAATGCGCCCAAAGGACAAAACTCACTCGTCCAGCTTGAGCACCGCCAGAAACGCCTCCGTCGGGATCTGCACACTGCCCAGGGAGCGCATCTTCTTTTTGCCCTCCTTCTGCTTTTCCAGCAGCTTCTTTTTCCGGGTGATGTCGCCGCCGTAGCACTTGGCCAGCACGTCCTTGCGCATGGCCTTGACGGTCTCCCGGGCGATGACCCGGCCGCCGATGGCCGCCTGGACGGGGATCTCGAAGAGCTGGCGGGGAATGTTCTCCTTGAGCTTTTCACAAAGCCGCCGGGCCCGGGGGTAGGCCTTGTCCTTATGGGCAATGAAGCTCAGGGCATCCACGCCGTCGCCGTTGAGCTTCATATCCACCTTTACCAGTTCACTGGTCCGGTAGCCGGAGAGCTCATAGTCCAGAGAGGCGTAGCCCCGGGTGTTGGCCTTCAGGGCGTCGAAGAAGTCGTAGATGATCTCGTTCAGGGGCATCTGGTAGTGGAGCTCCACCAGGTTGGTATCCAGATACTGCATATCCTTGAACTCGCCCCGGCGATCCTGGCACATGGGCATGATATTGCCCACGTACTCGTTGGGGGCGATGATGTTCACCTTGACATAGGGCTCTTCCGCGTGCTCGATGGAGGCGGGGTCCGGATAGTTGTGGGGGTTATCCACCGTGACCATGGTGCCGTCGGTCTTGTAGACGTGGTAGATGACGGAGGGCAGGGTCGTTACCAGGTCCAAATCGAACTCCCGCTCCAGCCGCTCCTGGATGACCTCCATGTGGAGCATGCCCAGGAAGCCGCACCGGAAACCGAAGCCCAGGGCCACGGAGGATTCCGGCTCAAAGGAGAGGGACGCGTCGTTGAGCTGGAGCTTTTCCAGGGCGTCCCGCAGGTCCGGGTACTTGGAGCCGTCCTCGGTGTAGATGCCGCAGTACACCATAGGCTGCACGGGACGGTAGCCGGGCAGGGCCTCCGCCGTGGGATTGGCGGCATCGGTGACGGTGTCGCCCACCCGGGTGTCCTTCACGTTTTTGATGCTGGCGGTGAAGTAGCCCACTTCACCGGCCTCCAGGGTCTCGCAGGCCTCCATGCCCAGGGGCAGCAAATGGCCGCACTCAATGACCTGATAGGTGGCGCCGGAGGCCATCATCTTCACCTGCTGGCCGGTGCGCAGCGTGCCCTCCATGATGCGGAAATACACGATGACGCCCCGGTAGCTGTCGTACTGGCTGTCGAAGATCAGCGCCTTCAGGGGGGCCTTCACGTCGCCGGCGGGCGGCGGGACGTTCTTCACCACGTCCTCCAGCACCGCCTCGATGTTGATGCCCATTTTGGCGGAGATCTCCGGCGCGTCCATGGCGGGCAGGCCGATGATGTCCTCCACCTCGTGCTTGGCCTTCTCCGGATCGGCAGCGGGCAGGTCAATCTTGTTGAACACCGGCAAAATCTCCAGGTCGTGCTCCATGGCAAGGTAGGTGTTGGCCAGGGTCTGGGCCTCCACGCCCTGGGTGGAGTCCACCACCAGCACCGCGCCCTCACAGGCCGCCAGGGACCGGGAGACCTCGTAGTTGAAGTCCACATGGCCCGGGGTGTCGATCAGGTTGAGCTCGTAGTCCTGCCCGTCCTGAGCGTGGTAATTGAGCCGCACGGCACGGGCCTTGATGGTGATGCCCCGCTCCCGCTCCAGGTCCATGTTGTCCAGAAGCTGGGCCTCCATCTCCCGGGCGGAGACGGCGTTGCACGCCTCCAGCAGACGGTCCGCCAGGGTGGACTTGCCGTGGTCGATGTGGGCAATGATGGAAAAATTGCGGATATTGGATTGCTTTGTCATATTGTTAACCTCCGTTGGGCGGATGCGCTCCGCCCGGGGATTTCACTCATCCGGACCCCGCACCGCGCTCAGGTCTCCCAGGGCTTGGGAGCACTGACATGCGTTGCGTTCCACGCCTGCCAGAAGGCCGGGTCCCAATATTGGTCGTAGTTATAGTCTACCACAAACGCCTGCCAGTTGGCGAGAGTCTCCTGCCAATTTTCCGCCGTGAGGCGGTCCTCCCCGGCCGTCATCTTGTCCAGCACCCGCTGGCAGACCTCGTTGGAGTGGTGGACATAGTCGCAGTAGTTGTCCAAATTCAGCACCAGTTCCCCATCCAGCAGCGGGGCATAGAGCTGTACATTGTCATAGGCCAGCAGCGTCTCGCAGGCCGTGCTCATGGCGGCGAACACCGCGTCCATCTCCCCCAGCCGCTGCGTCTTGTCCCAGAAGAGGATGCTGTAGGGCGGGAAGAAGATGTCGAACTCCGTGTCGGGATGCTGGCTGATCCAGCCCGTTACCACCTGGAGGTTGGCCTTGGCGTTTTCCACATAGGGCTCCACCGGCTGGGTGGGCTGGATGTCAGGACGGTCGTAGTTGTCCAGCGCCGTCATGTGGTTCCACCAGATGTCGCCGTCCCAGGTGAAGCCCTCGTCCAGCGTCTCGCCGCCACCCCAGCTTTTGTTGCTCATCAGAACGAAGCCGCTGTAATAGAGGGTATCCTTGTTCAAAAGATACTGGGCGTCGTCAAAGGGATTTTCGTTGTAGAGGTAGTCCGGCATGGCGGAAGTCACGCCGCTCTCGTCCCGGGTGAGAATGTTCACATCCAGTCCGAACACCACCCGCTGGGGCGTCCGGCTGCGGAAGAGCACGTCCATCACCTTGTCGAACTCGCTGAGATAGCCGTCGGGAATGGTGATGCGCACCGCGGAGGTGCCGAAGGCCTCCTCGATCTGGCTGGCCCGGTAGTTGGCCGCCATGGAGGTGCCCACCAGCACCGTATCCGCCTCCACATTTTTCGCCAGGCCCGCCGCTTGGTATCGCTCACTGAAAAACACCGGCTCCCAGCGGTCCGGCATCCGGTAGTATAAGCAGGGATCCACAACATACACCACGGCGGCGCACAGCGCCAGCAGCACCGCCACCGCCGCCACAAGGCCGCAGACCCAGCGTCGATATGCTTGTTTCATCGCGGCCTCCTCAGAAATTGGAATAAATAAAGGTGGTGATGCCGGTGAAGGACAAAATGGACCAGGTCAGCCCGATCACCAGCACCGCTCCCCGCCACAAGGTGGGACGGAAGCGGTCCATCTGGGTGATGGTGTTCCGGGGCCACAGAGCCACCAGCAGTCCGATGCCGTACAGCCCGATCACCCGGAGGATGTTCACCCAGTCGGCAGCACCGGGGATCAGCAGCTCCACCGCGCCGATCTCCTTGGAGAAAAGCCCCGATAACAGCCACTCCTCGGGCTTGGCAAGGCCGCCGCTCACTGCACGGCCCAGCAGTTCCAATGCCCCGGAGAAGTCCGGCGCCCGGAAAAATACCCAGGCCACATTGACAAACAGGAACGTCACGCCCCACCGCAGCCACCGGGGCAGCTTGTCCCGGCCGGGGCCCCAGATCCGCTCGATCACCTGGCCCAGGCCGTGGAGCAGTCCCCAGACGATGAAGGTCCAGCCCGCCCCGTGCCAGAAGCCGCTGATGAGATAAATGGCGAAAATATTCCGGTATGTACACACGGTCCCCTTCCGGCTGCCGCCCAGGGGGAAGTAGACGCACTCCCGCAGGAAGCTGGTGAGGGTAATGTGCCAGCGCTTCCAGAACTCTCCCACGGAGAGGCTGCGGTAGGGGGAGTCAAAGTTCACCGGCAGACGCAGTCCCAGCAGCCGGGCAAGGCCGGCGGCAATGTCGCAGTAGCCGGAAAAATCAAAGTACAGCTGCAGCGTGTAGCCCAGGATCACCAGCCAGGCCGCGGGGGCGCTCAGGTCGCCCAGCTGCGCCCAGCCGTTGTTCACCACCACGCCGAAGGGGTCCGCCAGCAGCACCTTCTTGATGGTGCCCACAGCAATGGCGTACACGCCCGCCGCCGCATCCTCCCACGTGGGGTGCAGGAAGCGGCCCTCCGCCAGCTGGGGAAAGAAGTTCTCCGGCTTGAGGATGGGACCGGAGGTAACGGAGGGGAAAAAGAAGTCATAGAGCAGGAAGCTGCCGGTACCCTCCGGCCGGAAGGCGCCAGTATAGACCTCCTTGATGCACCAGATCTGCTGGAAGGTGAAAAAGCTCAGTCCCAGAGGCGCCCAGCCCAGGTCCACGGCACCGCCGGTGAAAAATCCGGTGTACTTGAAGACCAGCAGCACCGCAACGTGCCACACGATGGCCACCGCCGCCGCGGCCCGGCGCTGCTTCTCCGTTTTGCCGCCGGAGGTCAGATACCGCACCGCCGCCACGGTCACCACGGCTCCCGCCAGCAGCACCAAAAGCGCCGCCCAGCCGCCGCCCAGCACATAGAACGCCAGGCAGAAAAGGGTCAGCGCCGCCTGGCCCCACCGGAGGTTCCGCCGTCCCAGCGGCAGGCACACCCCCAGGGTCACCGCCAAAAAGGCGAGAAAGGAAAGGGATTGAAAACTCATGCCTCACGCTCCGTCGTCAGGGCCGTCAGCCGGGCATCCGCGGTGCTGAGCACCTGGGTCAGGCTCTGGCAGCGGCCGGGATAGGCATCGCTGAGGGCGTCAGGCGAAAGGTCCGGGAACTCCGCCTTTTTGGCGGCCATGGTCCGCAGGCTCCGGGCATAGCGGATCTCCGCCACCTTCATGTCCGCCTGGGCGGCGTCCATGGTGCAGGCGTTGGGATCCAGGGCGAAGTAGGCCTCATTGGCCCCGGCGTGGCGGTAAAGGTGGCGGTAGAGCTGGTAGACGGCGCTGCCCAGGTAGGCCGCGGCGGCATTGATGGCGCCCTTGTCCCCCAGCTTGCCCAAAAGGCCGAAGAGCACGCCCACGGCGCCGGAGAGGAGCTTGCTCTGGAGGGTGGCCAGCACGCTGCCCTGGAGCACGTTGCCCGGCTCTGCGGCGCTGAGCACCTCCTCAGAGGAGAGCATGCTGCCGTCCCGGGACAGCGTGCGCCCCAGCATGAAGTCCGCGGAGACGTGATAATAATCACAGGCCCGGACCACGAAGGCCAGGCCCGGTTCCCGAATGCCGTTTTCATAGTGGCTCAGCAGCGCCTGGGAGATGCCCAGGTCCCCCGCCGCCGTGCGCTGCGATACGCCCCGCTCCTGCCGCAGCAGCGACAGCGTGCGGGAAAATTCAGTGGTGGAAGCCATGTTTCTTCTCTCTCCTTTGCGTTCTCGTTTAAATACGCAGGGTATAGTTTAACAAAATAGCTACACGATGTAAAGGGGAATCTCCCCGATTTTTCTGTCTTTTTGTGGAAAAAAGGCAGAGCCAAGATGGCTCTGCCTTTGTACATCCCTTCCAGTTTTCACGGCCCCGGCCCCTTAGAAAAGGCCCACCTGATCCGGCAGCAGGTCGCCGCCGATGGAGCGCAGCTGCTCCGCGTTCTCCTCCGCCAGCCGGTCCGTGATGGCCATGCGGCGGATGATGTTTTTCACCGTGGTGTCCAGGGCGGTCCCCTCCCGGTAATCCGCCGGGAAGATGAAGTCCACCCGGCCCTTGGCCAGCAGGTCCTCCACGCCGGGGCGGTTGCTGGGCTGGTAGACGGCGATGGCCTGGCCGCCGTAGGCCCGCATCATCTTCATGCAGGGCACATCAGAGAGGCCGTCCCCCATGTAGATCATGTTGGTGAACGGCACCCGCTTGGAATCGTCGGGCATAGAGTCGTTGAGGGTCTTGTCGTCGGACACGTCCAGCACGCCCTTGTTGATGCGGTAGACGAACTGGGTCTTTGCGGTGAAGTTCACCGCCAGCTTGGGCCACACCGGCGTGCCGGTCTCGTCATAGTAAAACTCGCTGGCGTAGATCTCCTTGAACGCCCCGCTGATGGAGGAGCCCTCAATGATCTCCCGCAGGCCGGAGGAGATGATGTAATGCTCCACCCGGACCCCCTGGCGCTCCCCGAAGGCATTGATGCGCGCAAACCACTCCTGCACACCGGGGAAGAGCACGATGCTGCGGCCCTTCTCCACCAGATCCGCCCGGGTAAAGGGCAGGTTCTTCTTCCGGGCCTCCCGGAGCATGGTGTACATATAGGCCAGGATCCCGTCGATGCGGTTGGCCCGGCCGAAGTCGTTGGCCTCCGCCCAGAATTCCGCCGGCGTCATGCCCAGAGAGGGGATGAAGGCGTAGTCCTGCATATCGGTGGTGCAGAGGGTCTTATCAAAGTCGTATAAAAAAGCGACGATAGGGGTCTTCTCCATAGCGCGGCCTCCCTTTTTGAAAAAAAGCGGCTCCTGAGAGCCGCTTTTCCGGATTATTTTCCGTCGGTGGTGTAGTTCCGTCCGAACTTGAGGTCGTTGAGATTGATGCGGCGGGTGGGCTCGGAGACCGTCTCCTCACGGCTGAAGGGATCGCCCTCCGGGTAATCCTCCACCGGGGCGGCAGGCTCTTCCGCGGCAGTCTCCTCCGCCTGAGCAGGCTGCTCCTGGGCGGCAGTCTCCTGCTCAAAGGCAGAGAGGACCCGCTCTTCGATCTCCTCTTCCACTGCCGGCTCCGTAGGCACCGCGGCCACTTCCACCTGCAGATCCGGCAGCCGCTCCAGCAGCTCCAGCTCCTGCTGGCAGATCTGCCGGCTGGCGGCAATGAACCGGGCCAGGTCCAGCTGACCCTGCCGCAGCCGCTCCTCGGCCTCCTCCTGCTCCTGATGGAGCTCCCCGATCCGGGCCTTGGCATCCGCCTGGGCCTGGGCCAGGATCTCGTCCCGCTTGGTCTCCGCATCGTGGACGATGGAATCCGCCATCTTCTGGGCGGTGAGCAGCGTGGCCCGCATGGAGTCCTCCGTTGCCCGGTAGTCCTCCACCTTCTCCACCAGGACCTTCATCTTGGCCTTGAGCGCTGCGTTTTCCTTATAGAGGGCGGTATAGTCATCCGTGAGTTCGTCCAGGAACTCATCGACCATCGCCATATTGTACCCACCCATCACCGCCTTGGCAAAGGCGTGGGTGGAAACTTCCTGCGGTGTCAGCATATCCCGTACTCCCCTCCGTTAAAAATACAGCCCGTTGTTCTCCAGCTCATCGATCAGATCGCCCTCGATGTCCACATGATAGGGCGTGATGATGTATGTATTGGCGGCCACCTTCTTGATCTTGCCCTCGCCGGCATAGGCCACGCCGGAGAGGAAGTCGATCAACCGCCGGGCGATGTCCTTGTTGGTGGACTCCAGGTTCAGCACCACCGTCCGCTTGTCCTTGAGATGGTCGGCGATCTCGGAGGCGTTTTCAAACCGCTCCGGCTTCACCAGCACCACCTTCAGCTGGGTGGTGGCGTGGATGTTGACCACCTTGTTGTGGCGCTCCTCCGCCTTGACCCGGCGGTCCTCAAAGGCGGACTCCCGGCGGGTCGGCTCCTCAAAGTCGTCGTATTCCTCGTCCTCGTCCTCATAGGGGTGGGTCCACTTCTTCAGCTCATCCAAAATACTCATGGCAAAAACCTCCCATCGGAGCCGTGCTCCGCGTCTCTCAGGTGTAGTTCCGGGCGCCGAAAATGGCCGTGCCCACCCGGACCATGGTGGCGCCGGCACGGATGGCATCCGCGTAATCGCCGCTCATTCCCATGGACAGATACTTCAATTCATTATGGAACAATTTTGTATTCATGTCAACATAAAGTGCCTGCACTTCCTGAAAATACCGCAGATTTTCCTGCCGATCCGCATCCGCGGGGGGGATGGTCATCAGGCCCCGCACCCGCACATGGGCACGCTTGGCGGCAGCCTGGGCACCGGCGAGGACTTCCTCCGGGGCAAAGCCGCTCTTGGCCTCCTCCCGGCCGATGTTCACTTCCAGCAAAATGTCCTGCACCAGATCCCGGGCGGCGGCCACCCGCTCGATCTCATCCAGCAGCTCCAAAGAGCCCACCGACTGGATCAGGTCCACGTGGCCCACCACCTTATTGACCTTATTGCGCTGCAGATGGCCGATGAAGTGCAGCGGGGCGCCGTCATAGGCGTGCTCGGCCAGTTTGGATGTCATCTCCTGCACCCGGTTTTCTCCCAGTGCGTCGATGCCGGCGGCAATGGCCTCCCGGCAGGCGGCGGCGTCGTTCATCTTGCTGGCGCCTACCAGAATGATGTCCGCCGGATCCCGGCCCGCCTCCCGGGCCGCTGCTGCGATATTGGCCCGCACCCGGGCGATATTTTCTGCGATGGACATGAGATCTCCCTCTTTCTTACGCAATTTTCTCTTTATTCGTAGATCTGCCGGTTGAGCACCTTGCCGTCGTACAAATCGTCCGCGGCGATGATGATCTCATCCCCGGCCCGCAGACGCACCTTCTCCTGACTGGCGGAGGCACTCTCCGCCAGGGTGGAGGTCACCAGGACAAAGTCGTCCCCGCTGTACACCACCTCCACCGGCTTGAAGCGGGCTTCGGCGCCCACCATGCAGTACACGCCGGTCATGGCTGTGGACGTGCGCTCGCCGGTCTCCTCGTCCACTGTCACTTTTTCCGTCCGGATGGCCTCCTTCGGAATACGGATGCCCTCGGCGATACGCCGGATGATCTGGGCGCTCTGCTGGCGCAGCAGCGTCAGCTGAGAAAGATAGGTGGTGCCCCGGAACACCACGACCACCTGGCCGTTTTCCTCCGCGCTGACGGAGTCCACCGTCACCGACAAGTCCTGATCCGCGCTCTTGGCAAAGCGCAGCGTGACACTGCCCTCCTCTTCCAGTTCCCGGGCCTGGTCCGTGTCCATGATGACCGCATAGTACCAGGTATCCCCCAGCACCAGCTTTCCCACCTGGGATTGGACGCTCTCGTCCGGCTGGACGGCCTTGAGCTGAGACGGCGTCAGAGAAGAGACGTTCTCCGGTGTCAGGACGGTCTCATAGCCGTCCACCACGGCGGAATAAAGCCCCGCCTGGGGAGCGGTGATCCGCCGGATGGAGGCGGCCGCCTGAGACTGGAGCGTCTTGAGCTCCGTCTGCAGCGAGGTGATCTGGGCCGCCAGGTCCTCGGTGTCCGCGTCGGTGTAGTCCCGCTTGAGCACCAGGCTCCTCAGGTCCTTTCCATGCTCCTCCGCCCGGTCCAGGCGGTTTTCCGCAATGGCCGTCCGCAGGTCCACGATCCCCTGGAGGATCTGGCTGTCCAGTTTCAGCGAGACCTCCGTCCCAAGGGCCGCGGCCTGGGCATACTCCAGCTGCTCGATCCGGTCCCGGAGGCTGTCCATCTGGTCCTGCAGCTGGATGGATGACTCGTCGGCATACACCAGCGCCACCGTGCCGCCGTCGCTGACCCGCTCCCCTTCCGAGCGCTGAAGCCGCAGCGATCCGCTGCTCTCATCCGGCAGCACCGATTCCTCCCGGACCACGTAGCCGGAGACGTCAATGGACTCCTCCACCTGGTCCTCGTAGGCAAGGCTCGTCATGAGCGGATCGTCCAGATACCGCAGGCCCTGGACGCCGAAATACACCAGCACCGCCAGCGTCACCCCCGCCAGCAGCAATTTTGTTCCCAGTGAGCTGTTTTTCATGGTGTCCCTTTCTCTGCGCCTCTCCGGCCGAAGGAACTCACTCCTCCGTCAGGTCCACCGGCCGCAGCGGCGCGATGGTGGAGATGGCGTGCTTGTAGATGATCTGCTGTCGGCCCTCGCTGTCCAGCACCACCACAAAGGCGTCAAAGCCCGTGATGATGCCCCGCATCTGAAAGCCGTTCATCAAAAACATGGTCACCGGCATCTTTTCCCGCCGGGCTCTGAGTAAAAACAAATCCTGTAAATTCGCCTTGGTCTGCATCATTCGTCCGCTCCTTTTATCTGTTTCAATCGGTCGGAAGATTTTCCAGCATTTTCCGTCCGCCAGGCTTAGGATACGCCTGCGTCGGACAGAATTTCCGTCGAAATTTGCAGGGCGCGGGCAAAATCCCGCTCTTTTCCCCACCAGATCCAGTGGATCTCCGGGTTGCGCCGCAGCCACGTCAGCTGGCGCTTGGCATATTGCCGGGAGCGGAGCTTTACCTCCGCCACCGCCTGGTCCACGGTGGCGGTGCCCTCCGCCACCCCCAGAAACTCCTTATAGCCGATGGCCTGAAGGGCGGTGGCATCCCGGGGCAGGCCGCTTTTGAGCAGGCCCATGACCTCCTCCAGCAGCCCCTCCTCCACCATGGCGTCCACCCGCCGGTCAATGAGGGCCTTCATCTCCGCCCGCTCTTCAAACTGCAGCCCGATCCACACGGCATCGTACCGGGGCGGCAGGGCCGCCGTCTCCCGGTTGTGCTCCGTGATGGTCTTTCCCGTCTCCCGGTAGACCTCCAGCGCCCGGAGGATCCGCTTTTCATCCGCCGGATGGAGCCGCCGGGCGGCCTCCGGGTCCACCTGCCGCAGCTCTTCCAGCAGCGACGCGATGCCCTCCCGCTCCAGACGCTCCTGCAGTTCCCGGCGGACGGCGCCGCCGGCATGGCCTCCGGCAAACCCGTGGCCCCGGACCACCGCCTCCATCCAGAGGCCGGTGCCGCCCACCAGAATGGGCAGCTTGCCCCGGGCGAGGATGTCATCCACGATGGGGATGGCCGTCTGGGCGTACCGGGCGGCGGACCACTGCTCCGTAGGGTCCGCCACGCCGATCATGTGGTGGGGGACGCCCTGCATCTCCTCCGCCGTGGGGGCGGCGGTGCCGATCACCATGCCCCGGTAGATCTGCATGGAGTCGGCGGAGACCACTTCCCCATGAAACCGCTTGGCCAGCAGCACCCCCAGCGTGGTCTTTCCGCAGGCGGTGGGGCCCACCACACAGACGATCTTCGGCGCCGCGGCCGTTTTCTGCTCCCGGTTTTCCACGCTCAGCACGCCTCCGCCGCCAGACGGGCAGCCAGCTCACAGGCAGAGACGACCAGCTCCTCGGTCCTGGCGGGATCCAGGTCCAGTCCGCCGCCGAAGACATAGTCGAACCGGCCGATGCCGAACATGGCGCAAAGCTGCCGCCAGTACAGCGCCCCCAGGGAGTCCTCCCGCTCCACGTCGCCGCCGGTGGTGAGGTACACCAGCTGCCGCGCCCGGCAGTCCCCGTGGCAGCCGTCGGATTCGTAGTGATACGTAAGGCCGTTGGCGGAGATATACTCGATATAGGTCCGCAGTGCCGCCGGGAAGCTCAGATCCCAGAAGGGCGCCGCCACCACCACGGCGTCCGCCGCCCGGAACTGCCGGGCCAGGTCGTAGACCGGCGCGTCCCAGGCCTGCACCGACGCCAGGGCGTCCCGCTCATCCAGCATTGCCGGGTCAAAGGGCTTGAGGGAGAGCAGCGTCTCCGGCGTGACGGTCTCCGTCTCCGTGTCCGGATGGCTGCGGCAAAACGACTCCACATAGGCCCGCAGCAGCCGCCGGGTACGGGACGCCTCCCCCCGCTGGCTGATGCAGCAATCCACGATCAACAGCTTCATTTCATCACTCCTCTTCCAGTATCGGCGTCACCACAGGCTTTCCGTCCCTGCCCAGCAGAGGCGTCAGCCCGCCGGCGTTGCCTGCGGTTCGAAAGATATAATTGACGCCGGTCTCCCGGTCCACAAAAACTTCGATCACGTCCAGAGTTCCCTGTCTGTATGTTCTCACAAACCGCTTCTTTTCCACACCGAACCTCCCCGGGCACGTCACGCCCGCTTGAACATCTTCTCCAGCTCGTATTTCGTGAGCTTCACCGCCACCGGGCGGCCGTGGGGGCAAAAGCGCACCTCACCGCTTTGCACCTTGTCCACCAGCACCCGCAGCTCCGCCGGGTCACTGGTCCAGCCGCCCTTGATGGCGGCTTTGCAGGCCATGGTGTGCAGCAGGTTCTCCCGCCGCTCGTCAGTACTGCGGCCGGTGCGCAGGTCCTCCGCCAGCTCTTCCAGCGTGGCGGCGGTATCCGCCGGATCGATGTCCGCCGGAACCTCCCGCACCAAAATGGTGCCGTCGCCGAAGTCCTCGCAGGCAAAGCCCAGCTTCTCCAGCTGGGGCAGGTTTTCCAGCAGCAGCGCCGCCTCCTCCCGGCCCGGCTCCACTGCCACGGGCACCAGCAGCGTCTGCCGCATGGGCGGCTCCTGAGACGCCATCAGGCGGTCGAAATTGATCCGCTCATGGGCGGCGTGCTTGTCGATGAGCCACACCACCCCGTCGCCGCTTTCGCAGACGATGTAGGTATGCAGCACCTCCCCGGCGATCCGCCAGGGTTCCTCCCGCTGCGGCTCCAGCGCCGTCTGCCCGGGGATCTCCAGTGCCTGCCGCTCCGCCGGAATTGCGGGCACCACGGGCCGGGGCCGCTCCGGGACGGCGGGTGTGTCCGCCTTCCGGGCGGGGGCCGCGGAGGCGGGAAGGGTTCCCGAAGCGCCGGGCGCAATGCTGCGGCCCTGCGCCGCCGTATCCGGACCGGATGCAGCGCCGGACGTTTTGACCGTCCGATTCCCGGGGGCCATCACCGACGCGGGAGCGCCGCCCAGCGCGCCGCCGGTCCGCTCCCGGGGCGCCGTCACCGACGCCGGGGCGCTGCCCAAAGCGCTGGACAAACCTGCGGCAGCTTTCGGCCGGGAGATGCTTTGCGTCCCGCTTCCATAGACCGGACGTACCGGCAGGCTGTCCGCCACCCGGGAGGCGCTGCGCTGCTCCGTGTTCCACCCCGGGCGGCCTCCCTGGGGCTTTGCCGGGGCCGCCGTTTCCCGGGGGGACGCGGCGTTTTTTTCCCGGAAGGTCTTAGCGTCCATGGACTGGAAGAAGTCCTGCCGGGGATTGACCACCTGCTCCGCCGCCTTCGGGGCGGGGACCGGGGCGCCCTGGGCGTCCAGACCATCCATGACGGTGTGGTACACCGCGTCGAACACCTCCCGCTCCCGGGCGAACTTCACCTGGGTCTTGGCGGGGTGGACGTTCACGTCCACTGCCGTCACCGGCAGCGTCACCGACAGCACGCACCCCGGGAACTTTCCCTTCATGATCTGGTTGCGGTACCCTTCCTCCAGCGCCGCCGTGAGAAGCTGGGACTTGATGTATCGGCCGTTGACGAAGAAGGTCTGCATGGACCGGGAACCCCGGCCCATCAGGGGCTTTGTGACAAAGCCGGAGACGCTGACGCCGTCTCCCCGGCCCTCCACCGCCACCAGGCTCCGGGCAAAGTCCCGGCCCAGGGCGGCGTAGATGGCGGAGTCCAGCTTCCCGTCGCCGGGGGTGTGGAGGGTCTCCGTCCCGTCCTTGATGAATTTGAAGGAGATGTCCGGGTGGGACAAGGCCAGATGCTGCATGAGCCCCGCCACGGCGGCGGTCTCGGCGCTGTCCTTGCGCATGAACTTCAGCCGGGCCGGGGTGTTGTAGAAGAGGTCCCGCACCAGCATGGTGGTACCCTCCGGCGCGCCGACGCTCTCCACCTCGCCGGCCAAGCCCCCCTCCAGGTGCAGCGAGGCCCCGATCTGGGCCTGATGCTGCCGGGTGAGGATGTCCGTGCGGCTGACGGCGGAGATGGCGGCCAGGGCCTCGCCCCGGAAGCCCAGGGTGCCGATCTTCCCCAGGTCCGCCGCGGTGCGCAGTTTGGAGGTGGCGTGGCGGAGGAAAGCGGTGGGCAGCTCCCCGGGGGCGATGCCGCAGCCGTTGTCCGTGACCCGGATGAGGCCCATGCCGCCCCGCTGGATCTCCACCACCACTGCTGTGGCGCCGGCGTCAATGGCGTTTTCCACCAGTTCCTTGACCACGCTGGCAGGGCGCTCCACCACCTCGCCGGCGGCGATCAGGTCCGCCACATGGGATTCGAGTTGTTGAATGTGAGGCATGTTGCATCTCCTTTCCGGGAGGGATCCGTTACATCAGCGTCACCGCCAGGATGGGAATGGTGACAATGGACATGACCGTGGTCAGAAAGGTGACCTGAGCCATGGAGCGCTGGTCGCCGCCGTAGGTGGCGCACATCAGCGTGCCGGTGACCGCCACCGGCATGGCCATCTGGGAGACGGCCACGCCGTAGAGCATCTCCGGCAGGTCCATCATCAGCAGCAGCGCACCGCTGAAGAGCACCGGCAGCGCCAGCAGCCGGATGATGACCACGGCCCACACCCGGGGACCGCCCAGCATCTGCCGCAGGGGGAGCTTTGCAAGCTCGGAGCCTACCAGCATCAGCGCCAGGGGCACGGTCACATCGCCCACCATGTCCAGCATCTCCCCGATCTGAGCGGGGATCTGGGTGTGGGTCAGGGCCACCGCCAGGGAGATCACCGACGCCACGATGCAGGGCGTCAGGAACTGCTTCCAGGAAAAGCGCAGCTCGCCGCCCAGCATCAGCGGCCCCAGGGTGAAGGAGAGCAGGTTGAAGGGGATCGTCAGCACCACAGCGTAGAAGAGGGCATCCTCTCCGAAGAGGGCCACCGCCACCGGGTATCCGATAAAGCCCACGTTGGGAAACGCCAGCACGAACCGCCAGACGCCCTTCTGGGCCGGGGTGCCGCCCACCAGGTGGGGCAGCGAGAGCACGGCGGCAAACTCCACCACGTAAAATACCAGCGCCACCAGTAAGATCCGCAGGATCACACTGGTCTCCGGCAGCGCGCTGCCGGTGGCCACCGCCCCCACGATCATGCAGGGGTTGGTGATGTTCAGCACGGTTTTGGACAGCCTCTGGTCCGCCTCCGCGTTCAAAAAGCCCAGATGGCTCGCCAGGAACCCGGCGGCGATGGCCGTAAGGATCACCAGCATCTGTCCAAATACATCCCAAAAATTCATGGCTCCCGTTCTCCCTTTGATTCGATCATCTCACGCGGGCCGCCGCTTTTTCCGGAGCGGTCCGTTCTGCACAAAAGTTCCTTACAGCATGCTCCACACACTCAGGGCATTGGCCGCCGCGTGGAGCCCGATGGAAGCCCACAGCGTGCCGCTGTAATCATAGGCCCCCGCCAGTACCAGCCCCGGTACCAGATACTGCACCATCAGCAAAAAGTAGGTGATGTCCTGCTCCACCACCGCGAACTGCCAGACATGCAGCAGCGCGAACAGCAGACACGAGATCACATAGGCCGCCAGGCGGCTCTTGCCCCGCAGGTTCCCGAACACCAGCCCCCGGAAGAGCACCTCCTCCACAAAGGGCGCCAGAAACACCACGATCAAAACCGTCATGTGGGGAGCGGCTTCGATCTGGGCGGAGATGGTGGTATTGTTGAGGTTGGTGCGGTTGCCCACCAGCAGGTTCGTCAGGCGGTACACCAGCTCGTTGAGTCCGTAGAGGGCCACCAGCCCGCCCGCCACGGCCTTGCAGGCGGCGCCCAGGTTGTTCGCCAGCTGCCGGGAGGTCCGGGCCAGAAAGCCGTGGAAAATGATGATGCTCACCGCAAAGAGGATGTAGTAGGTCAGCACGTTCTGCAGCCCGTCGCTGATGGTCATTCCCAGGAGATTCCCCGCCAGGCGGAACAGCGGCCCCGCCGCAAAGGGCAGCACCACCAGATAGATGACAAAAAACGCCGTCCCGGCCACCTGCTCCCCCGCCGTCATATAGGCCGTGTGTTTTCGCTTTGCCATGTACAACCTCCCGCCGGGATCTTCCGGCCGTCCCGGAAAATCCCTGATGTTATGTCAACTTCTGCTTCCACCCGTAGATGAGGTTCATCGCCTCCAGGGGCGTCAGCGTCTCCACCTGGCAGCGCCGGATGGCGGCACCCCACCGGTCAGGCCCGGCGGGGACCCCGCATTGGACTCAAATGGCCGGGCAAAGCCCGCCCATTTCAAGGTTTTGCTCCGCAAAACGCTTGCACGCGCCGTGCGGCGCGGCTGGACGCCATCTCAAGTGAGTTTCTGCTTCCACCCGTAGATGAGGTTCATCGCCTCCAAGGGCGTCAGCGTCTCCACCTGGCAGCGCCGGATGGCGTCCAGGACCTCGCCCTCGCCCAGGGCGTCCAGGGAGACCTGATCGGTCTCCTTCCGGGGCGCGACGTAGGGCACGCCGTTCTCCTCTTCCAGCTCCTGCAGCACCGTCTTGGCCCGCTGGATCACCTTGTCCGGCAGTCCCGCCAGCTTGGCAACCTCGATGCCGTAGCTGCGGTCCGCGCCGCCGGGGACGATCTTGCGCAGGAAGATGATGTCCTCCCCCCGGGTCTTGACGGCGATGTTGTAGTTCACGGTGCCGGGGAGGGTGTTCTCCAGCTCCGTCAGCTCGTGGTAGTGGGTGGCGAAGAGGGTCTTGGCCCCCAGGAGCTTCTTGTCCGCGCAGTACTCCAGCACCGCCCGGGCGATGGACATACCGTCAAAGGTGGAGGTGCCCCGGCCGATCTCGTCCAGGATCAGCAGGGAGTGCTTGGTGGCATGGCGCAGGATGTCCGCCACCTCCGTCATCTCCACCATGAAGGTGGACTGTCCGGCGGAGAGGTCGTCGCTGGCGCCGATGCGGGTGAAGATCCGGTCCAC
>CALXDH010000001.1 GCA_944387015.1 uncultured Oscillospiraceae bacterium | reverse complement strand
GGTCCGAGTGGCGGGATTTGAACCCACGGCCTCTTGGTCCCGAACCAAGCGCGCTACCAACTGCGCTACACCCGGATGCAGCAAAAGATATTATACGGGATGGCGGCAGCAATGTCAAGTCCTGGTTGAGAATTCATATTTTAGAAGCCTTCTTCATAGGGTGTAAGCAGACATCAGAGCAAGTGAAGGAGGGGGCACCATGACCTCACGGCAGGCAGGACATCGAATCAGCGCCGCCGCAGCGCCGCGGCGAAGCGGCGGGGGAGATCGGAGGAGCAGAAGAGCGGTTTCCCGGGGAAAGAGTGAGCCCCTGAGTGCCTGGGAAAAACGCTGCTTGCTGCGGCTTTTGGCCTGCGGGGGAATTTTTGTGCTGTTGGTAGCGGCAAAGCTGCTGCTTCCGGATCAGATGAAACAGTGGAATCAGACGCTCTCCGGCGTAATGGAACAGAATATGGATGTCCAGGCGGTGTTTTCCGCAGTTGGGCGGGCTGTATCCGGAGAGTCTGATGTAAATGGAACGCTGGAGGATGTCTATGAGGCTGTCTTTCATCCGCAGGCTGCCGGAGAACTTGGAGAGGTACTGGAGACGGCGGCGGAGAGTTCTGTTTCAGTAGAGCAGCCGTCTGCAATGGAGACCCTGCGTCAGGAAACGGACGGTCTGGAAGAAACGGCAGAGACTGCTTCTGAATCAGTCCAGACGGCGGAACCGCCATCTGATTCTGCCGAAGCGCAGGAGCAGACCAGTGAGGTCGCCTCGCTTGCCTATATCCTTTATTCGGATCAGAACCTGCCGGAAAATGTGAGCATGGAGCAGGCGATTTTGGGGTTTGATTACTGTACCCCGGTACTGGGGACGCTGACGTCCAACTTCGGTTACCGGGAGCACCCGGTGGAGGGGGAGGAAAAGTTCCACTACGGTCTGGACATCGCGGCGGACACCGGCACAGCAATTGGCTGCTTTGCTGACGGCGTGGTAACGGCGGTGGGGGAGAGCAGCAGCTACGGCAAATATGTTATGGTATCTCATGGAGAGGACTATTCGACCCTGTATGCCCACTGCAGCCGGATCACAGTCACTTCCGGCACGGCGGTGAAGGAGGGAGAAAAGATCGCGGAGGTGGGGGAGACCGGCGTGGCAACCGGGCCTCACCTGCACTTTGAGATCCACAAGGGGGAGACCTATCTGAATCCGATCTACTATGTGGCGCATTCCTGAAAGACGTGTCCGGGCCTCCGGCGGATTCTGGCTGCTGCTGGGATGGTTTGCCTGGGCCAATGGATGGCAGATGCTGGTGATGGTGCTGGGCGCGGCGGCGATCCATGAGCTGGGGCATTGGCTGGTGTTGCGGCACTGGGGCGTACAGACCGCGTGCCTGCGCTTGACGGTCTTTGGCGCAGAGATGATAAGCGTCAGCGCAGGGCTCTCTTACGGAAAGGAGCTTGCGGCAGTGTTGGCGGGCCCGCTGGCAAATCTCCTGTGGGGACTGCTGCTTGCCTGGCTGGGCGGACCGTGGCTGGTACCTGCCGGTGCGAACCTGGTTTTGTGCGCCTTTAATTTGCTGCCGGTCCGCCCTCTGGATGGCGGGCGGGCGCTGGAACTGCTGGTTTCCTGGGCGGCAGGTCCGGCGGCGGGAGAGCGGGCTGCCCGGTGGAGCGGCATCGCGGCGGCACTGCTGAGTACGGCGGCGCTGTGGGCAGTGATGGACCGCAGCGGCGGCAGCTTGTGGCTGCTGCCGGCAGCAGGCGGGATGCTGGCGGCGGCTATGCGGGAATTCTGGGGCGGTGTCTTGAAAAAACATTATTTTTAGGGAAATAATACTTGCAATTCGCACTCCTTTGTGGTATCCTATTCAGGCTACAAAGGGCGGTCCTCTGTCGCTTGGCGCCGAATGGTGCCCTGTATCGAAGATTTGAGACGGCATGAACGCCTATACATTAGGAGGAAACACCCATGAATCTCATTCAGGAACTGAACAAGGAAACTCTGAGCAACGAGGTTGCTCCCGTCCAGATCGGTGACACCGTCCGTGTCCACGTGAAGGTGAAGGAAGGCTCCCGTGAGCGTATCCAGATCTTCGAGGGCACTGTGATCGCCAAGAAGCACGGCGGCATCGAGGAGACCATCACCGTCCGCCGCATTTCTTACGGCGTCGGCGTGGAGAAGATTTTCCCCGTTCACTCTCCCTCCATCGACACCATCGAGGTGGTGCGCAATGGTGCTGTGCGGCGCGCGAAGCTGTACTACCTGCGTGGCCGCGTCGGCAAGGGTGCCAAGGTCAAGGAGAAGCTGTAAGAAGCAGATAAAAGAGAGGCGCTTGCGCCTCTCTTTTTTCGTACCCTGCGGAAAAAAGAAACGCTTTCCCTTGTGATTTGAGAAGTTCTTTGCTATACTGTAAAAGATTATTCTGAGATGACAGTGGCTCTGGGGAGGCGCGGAATGCCGGAGAAAAAGCAGACAGCGGGGCGAGGCGCCTATGAATGGGTGCAGGCGCTGGTGTGTTCCGTTTTGACCGTGGTGCTGATTTTTACATTCGCAGTGCGGATCGTGCGGGTGTCGGGGGAGTCCATGCGGGAGACTTTGCAGGACCAGGACATGCTGGTGGTGCTGAACAACTGGCTGTGCGGCGGCTATGAGCCGGGCGATATTGTGATTTTGCAAAGAGATGATTTCTATGGCGGTGAGCCCATCGTCAAGCGGGTGATTGCCACAGAGGGCCAGACGGTAGACATCGACTTTGACGCCGGCGTGGTCTATGTGGACGGTGCGGCGCTGGAAGAGCCCTATACCCGGGAGCCCACCTGGACACAGGAGGGGACGGAATTTCCCCTGACGGTGCCGGAGGGCTGCGTTTTTGTCATGGGGGACAACCGCAATGACAGTGACGACAGCCGGGATTCCGCGCTGGGGCCGGTGGATACCCGCTGCGTGCTGGGGCGGGCGCTGCTGCTGGCGGTGCCGGGTCCCACGGCAGATACGGAGCAGCGGGACTGGAGCCGCGTGGGAATTTTGAACTGAGGAGAACGAACATGAGCGAACAGGACAAGCAGACTGCGGAAAAAGAGGGCCGGTACCTCTATGAATGGGTACAGGCGCTGGTGTGCTCTGTGCTGACGGTGGTGCTGGTGTTCACCTTCGGCATCCGGCTGATCGGTGTGGACGGACACTCCATGGTCCCTACCCTTCAGGACGGGGACCGGCTGCTGGTGACTACGTCTCTTTTGAGCGGGGACTATGAGTACGGCGATATTGTGATCATCCAGAAGGGGAGCTTTGCCGGCGGCGAGCCTATCGTCAAGCGGGTGATCGCCACCGGTGGCCAGACAGTGGACATCGACTTTGAGACCGGAGCGGTCTATGTGGACGGGACGCTGCTGGAGGAGGACTATATCAACGAGCTGACCTTTGTGGAGGAGGGAACGGAATTCCCCCTGACGGTGCCGGAGGGCAGTATTTTCGTCATGGGCGATAACCGCAACCATTCCAGTGACAGCCGGGACGCAAGTCTCGGCACGGTGGATACCCGCTATGTCATCGGCCGGGCGGTGATCCTGGCCTTTCCGGGGGAGGATGAGACTACCGGCAAGCGTGACTTTGGCCGCATCGGCCTGATCGGGGGCGTGGACGCATGAATATTCAATGGTATCCCGGTCATATGACCAAGACCCGGCGGATGATTGCCGAGCAGATCAAAAACGTGGACGCAGTGTGCGAGATTTTAGATGCCCGGATCCCTATCTCCAGCCGGAATCCGGATGTGGACGAGCTGACGGCGGGGAAGCCCCGGCTGGTGGTTTTGAACCGGGCGGACCAGGCGGACCGCTCCGCCACCGACCGCTGGGCCGCCTATTTCCGGGCCAAGGGCTACGCCGTGCTGGAGTCCGATGCCAAGCGGGGACAGGGCACCGCCCGGTTTGCCACCGCCGTACGGGAGCTGCTGGCGGACAAGCTCCTGGCCTATGCGGAAAAAGGACAGGCGGGCCGGGTGGTCCGGGTGATGATCCTGGGCATCCCCAACGTGGGCAAGTCCACCTTTATCAATAAGGTGGCGGGCCGGAAAACCGCCAAGACCGAGGACCGGCCCGGCGTTACCCGGTCCAAGCAGTGGGTGCCCATCGACAAGAACCTGGAACTGCTGGACACCCCCGGCATCCTCTGGCCCAAGTTCGAGGACCAGAGCGTGGGGCTGAACCTGGCCTACACCGGCGCGGTGAAGGACGACATCCTGGACGTGGAGACATTGGGCTGCCATCTGATGACCTACCTGGGGACCCACTATCCGGAGGCCCTGACTGCCGCCTATAAGCTCCCCGGCATCCCGGAGCGGGAGGCGGAGGAAAATGACGTGGCCTGGGGCTACCGGCTGCTCTGCGCCGCCGGAAAGAAGCGGGGCTTCTTGATCTCCGGCGGGGAAGTGGACACCGAGCGGATGGCAAAGATCCTGCTGGACGAGTTCCGGGGCGGCAAGCTTGGTCGCTTTACACTGGAGCTGCCGGAGGGCATATGAGCGCAAAATTGCTGCTGACGAACTTTGACGGGACCATGTTCCGTCTGGAGGTGCTGCCGGATTGTCGGGATACCCGGGTATTGCTGCATACGCGGTATTGGAATCGGGGGGATCAGCTGGTTCCTGGGGAACTGGAGTTTTTCGGTGTGGCTGCGGTAGGTTTTTCCGTAAATTACTTGGATAACCCCGCCGGTTCGGAGCTGTGCGGCCTGTATGAGCTGGAGGATGAGGAGGAAAAGATGCGGCTGCTGCGGGAGAACTTTGACCGCAGACGCCGGGACTTCCTTTTGACCGGATATCAGATACAGGAGGACGATCCAGGGGAGCTTCTCAACCATTCTGAGCCGCTGGAGCAGGTATCTCCAGCCGCGTATCATTTGTATGAGCAGCAGACTCTGGGCGGTGTCTATCGGATTCTGGCCAAGGGGTGGAAACTGGAGGAGCGATGACCATGGACCTTTGGACATATGAACGGGAACAGTGGGCTGCGGGACATGAAACTGTCTGCGGCGTGGACGAGGCGGGGGCCGGACCCCTGGCGGGGCCGGTGTACGCTGCCGCCGTCATTTTGCCCCGGGGACTGGACATCCCCGGCCTCAACGACTCCAAGAAGCTGACGGAAAAGAAGCGGGAGGCCCTGTACGACCTCATTACCGCCCAGGCGGAGGCGTACTGTGTGGCCTCCGTCTCCGCAGCGGAGATCGACGAGATGGATATCCTGAACGCCCGGATGCTGGCCATGAACCGGGCGATCGAAGGGCTGAATCTCACGCCGGAGCTGTGCCTCATCGACGGCAACCGGGATCACGGCAGCGCCGTGGCCATTACCGCGCCCCATCTTTGCGTCGTGGGCGGCGACGGGAAGAGTGCCTCCATCGCGGCGGCCTCTATCCTGGCCAAGGTCAGCCGGGACCGGTACGTCTCTACGGAGCTGGAGAGCCGCTATCCCCAGTACCGGTTTGCCAAGCACAAGGGCTACGGTACCAAGCTCCACTATGAAATGCTGGATCAGTACGGCCCCTGCCCGGAGCACCGGCGGACCTTCCTGAAAAAGTGGGAGGCCCGGAGACCATGAGCACCGCGAAAGCCCTGGGGAACCGGGGAGAGGCGGAGGTGGCCCGGTACCTGCGGAAGAAGGGGTACACGCTTCTTGCCAGTCAGTGGCGCTGCCGCTTCGGGGAGCTGGACCTGGTGGCCCGGGACCGGAGAGGCACGATTTGCTTTGTGGAGGTGAAGCTCCGCAGCGATACCGCCCACGGGCTGCCCCGGGAGGCGGTGGACCGGCGCAAGCAGGAGCGGCTGCGCACCGCGGCGGCGCTGTATCTCAGCACCCATGACATCGACGCCCCCGCCCGGTTCGACGTGGCGGAGGTCTATTGTTCGGAAAACGGCGCACCCAACGTGGTCTACCTGGAGGATGCGTTCACATAACGGCTGCAAAAGCCGAAATGCCAGGAAAGCGAGGAACAGACAATGAAGTATTTGAGTACAAGGGACCGCTCTTTGCGCTACGCCTCCGCTGAGGCCGTGAAAATGGGCCTGAGCCGGGACGGCGGCCTCCTGACCCCCACCGAGATCCCGCAGATCGACCGGGCCTTTCTGGAGGGGCTGCTGACGGCGTCCTATCAGGAGCGGGCGGCCAAGGTGATGGGTCTGTATCTGACGGACTACACGGAGGAGGAGCTGACGTCTTTCGCCCACAACGCCTACGGTCCTGACAAGTTCGATACCACCGCTGTGGCGCCGGTCCGCACCCTGGATGAGACCACCTATTGTCTGGAGCTGTGGCACGGCCCTACCAGCGCCTTCAAGGATATGGCGCTGCAGATGCTGCCCCAGCTGCTCTCCGCCGCGCTGCGCAAGACCGGGGAACCCAAGACCGCCTGCATCCTGGTGGCCACCTCCGGCGACACCGGCAAGGCCGCCATGGAGGGCTTTGCCGATGTGCCCCAGACCAAGATCCTGGTGTTCTATCCCAAGGACGGCGTCTCCCAGGTCCAGGAGACCCAGATGCTGACCCAGGACGGCGCCAACGTGGGCGTGTGTGCCGTGGTGGGCAATTTCGACGACGCCCAGGCCGGGGTCAAGCGGATCTTCTCCGACGTGTCCATCCGGGAGACTCTGGCGGAGCGGGGCTATTTTCTCTCCTCCGCCAACTCCATCAACTGGGGCCGCATCCTGCCTCAGGTGGTCTACTACATTTCCGCCTACTGCGATCTGGTGCGGGAGGGAAAACTGACCATGGGGGAGAAGGTGAACTTCTGCGTCCCCACCGGCAACTTCGGCGACATCCTGGCGGCCTACTACGCAAAGCGCATGGGCCTGCCGGTCCATATGCTCATCTGTGCCTCCAACCGCAACGACGTGCTGACGGACTTCCTGCGCACCGGCGTCTATGACCGCAACCGTCCCTTCCACACCACCATGAGCCCCTCCATGGACATCCTGGTTTCTTCTAACCTGGAGCGGCTGCTCTTCGACCTCTCCGGCCAGAACGACGCGGAGGTCTGGGGCTATATGGAGGCGCTGTCCCGGGACGGCCGCTACGAGGTCTCCGATGCCATCAAGACGGCGCTGAAGGAGCAGTACTGGGGCGGCTTCTGCGGCGAGGAGGACACCGCCGCCACCATCGGCCGCTACTACCAGGACTACGGATACCTCATCGACACCCACACCGCCGTGGCGGCCAACGTGATGGAGCAGTACCGCGCCGCCACCGGCGATAAGACGGTGACCGTGTTTGCCTCCACCGCATCCCCCTACAAGTTCTGCGACCATGTACTTGCCGCCATTGGCCAGCCCCCGGCAGGGGAGGGGCTGGAGCTGCTGGACCAGCTCCATGACGCCACCGGCACGCCGGTCCCCCGGCGCCTGGCGGCGCTGAAGGGCAAGGCCCGGCGCTTCGACCTTGCCTGCGAGAAGGCAGCCATGGACAGCGTGGTGCTGGACTTCCTGAAGTAACGGGAGAGACACCAAAATGAAAAGGAGGGGCGCTTATGGCCCTTTATGCCATCGGGGATCTGCACCTCTCCCTGGCGGTGAACAAATCCATGGAGGTCTTCGGGCCTGCCTGGGAAAATTATGTCAGCCGCATTGAGTCGTCCTTGAGCCAGCTGACGGCGGAGGACGTGCTGATCCTGGCAGGGGATACCTCCTGGGGGATGTCCCTGGGGGAGGCGGAGGCGGATTTCCGCTTTCTGGAACAGTTCCCCTGCAAAAAACTTCTCATCAAGGGGAACCACGACTACTGGTGGTCCACTGTTTCCAAGATGAGTGCCTTCTTTGCTGAGAAGGGATTCACCACCTTTGACTTCCTGCACAACAACTGCCATTTCTACGGAGAGCACGCCCTGTGCGGTACCCGGGGATGGTTTTTTGAGGAGGACCAGAAGCCCCACAATGCCAAGGTCCTCAGCCGGGAGGTGGGGCGGCTGGAGACGTCGCTGAAGGCGGCGGAGGGAAAGCCCATCTGGTGCTTTCTCCACTATCCGCCCCTGTACCAGGGGTACCAGTGCCGGGAGATCCTGGAGGTGCTGGAAAAATACCCTGTGGAGCAGTGCTGCTACGGCCATCTCCACGGCCCGGTGATCCGCCGGCGCATCGAAGGAGAGCGGGGAAACACGGCCTTTTCCCTGATCTCTGCGGACTATCTGGGTTTTGTCCCAAAAAAAATTTGTGATTAAACGAAAAAAGGCTGGTAATTTCAAGATTTTTCTGATAAAATATCAATTCGCACCGGCGTTTGACTGGTGATGAACGGAGGAGTAAACAAAATGAGTGTCAAAAGCTGTGAAAAACTGGAAAAAAGTCAGGTCGCGCTGACCATCGAGGTGGGTGCGGCGGAGTTTCAGGCTGCCATCGAAAAGGCATATCAGAAGATGCGCAAGAAGATCAATGTCCCGGGCTTCCGTCCCGGCAAGGCCCCCCGCAAGGTGATCGAGGGCATGTACGGCGCAGAGGTGTTTTTCGAGGAAGCCATCAATATTGCGTTCCCCGATGCCTATGAGGCCGCTGTGAAGGAGCAGGAGCTCCAGGTCGTGGGCTATCCCGCTGTGGAGATGGTGGGCGAGTGCACGAAGGACGGCTTCACCTTCAAGGCCACTGCTCCCGTGTATCCCGAGGTCACTCTGGGCGAGTACAAGGGCCTCTCTGCCCCCAAGGACGAGGTGAAGGTCACCGCCGCTGACGTGGACGAGCGCCTCAAGGAGCTCTCCGACCGCAACACCCGTCTCGTGAGCGTGGAGCGCGAGGCCAAGGAAGGCGACACCGTGGTCATCGACTTCGAGGGTTTCCTGGACGGCAAGCCCTTCGACGGCGGCAAGGGTGAGAACCACAGCCTGGAGCTGGGTTCCCACAGCTTCGTCCCCGGCTTCGAAGAGCAGCTGGTGGGCACCAAGGCCGGCGACGAGAAGGATCTGGACATCACCTTCCCCGAGGACTATCACGCGGATCTGGCCGGCAAGGCCGTGGTCTTCAAGGTGAAGGTCCACGAGGTCAAGGAGAAGGAAGTTCCCGCCCTGGACGACGAGTTCGCCAAGGACGTCAGTGAGTTCGATACCCTCAAGGATCTGAAGGCTGACCTGAAGAAGAAGATCACCGAAGAGCGCCAGAAGGCCGCCGACCAGGCCTTTGAGGACGCCCTGATGGAGCAGGTGGCCGCCAACATCACCGCCGACATCCCCGATGCCATGGTGGAGAACCAGGCCCGTCAGTTCCTGGACAACTTCAAGATGCAGATCGCCCAGCAGGGCATCCCCTATGACCAGTACCTGAAGATGACTGGCATGGAGGAGTCCAAGCTGCTCGCCGACGCCAAGGAGCCTGCTGAGCGTCAGGTGCGGATGGACCTGGCCATGGCCGCCATCATCAAGGCCGAGAACCTGGAGGCCACCGATGAGGAAGTGGAGGCCGAGTTCCAGAAGCTGGCCGACCAGTACAACATGGATCTGGAGATGGTGAAGAAGTATCTCCAGCCCGAGCAGATCCGCGACCAGGTCATCAGCCGCAAGGCCGTGGCCGTGGTGGTGGACAGCGCTACCGCCACCAAGCCGGAGAAGAAGACGGCCAAGAAGACCACCAAGAAGGCCGACGATGCTGCCGCTGAGGAAGGCGAGGAGAAGAAGCCCGCGAAGAAGACCACCAAAAAAGCGGTGAAAAAAGAGGACGAGGAGCCCGTTGAATCCAAGTAATTCCGGGTATACTGTACTGTGGCAGGCCGGTAACGTGTAAAGCGGCTCTGCCGGCCCGTGCTTCTACATCGCTTTGACAGATTTCAGCACGGCACCTGTATTAGGATAGGTGCGTGGTATGGCATAGGCGCCGGCTGCCTCACGGGAGCGGGGCGCTTTTGCCATACCTGCCCGCAGGAGCGGAACGCATCGGGTTTGGGAGGACAAATCTGTCAACGGCCGCAAAGCGCGGCCAGCCAAGGAGGTTATACCAATGAGCTTAGTCCCTTACGTAGTGGAGCAGACCAACCGGGGTGAGCGGTCCTACGACATCTTTTCCCGTCTGCTGAACGACCGGATCGTCTTTTTGGGCGAGGAAGTCAACGCCACCACCGCCAGCCTGGTGGTCGCCCAGCTTCTCTACCTGGAGGCCCAGGACCCCGATAAGGACATCCAGTTCTATATCAACAGCCCCGGCGGTTCCGTCACCGACGGCATGGCCATCTACGACACTATGCAGTACGTCAAGTGCGACGTCTCCACCATCTGCGTGGGCATGGCCGCCAGCATGGGCGCGTTTTTGCTCTCCTCTGGTGCCAAGGGCAAGCGCTTTGCCCTGCCCAATGCGGAGATCATGATCCATCAGCCCTCCGCCGGTACCCAGGGCCAGATCACCGATATGGCCATCCACCTCAAGCGGTTGGAGACCATCAAAAAGCGCATGAACCGCATCCTGGCGGAGAACACCGGCAGACCGGTGGAGGAAGTCACCGCCGCCTGCGAGCGGGATAACTTCATGAGCGCCGATGAGGCCAAGGAGTTCGGCCTGATCGACAAGATCATTCTGCCCAAGAAATCATCTTAAAAGCGCAACTCCAGAAACTGAGGTAATACCATGAACGACGACGGCAAGAAGACCCTTCGCTGCTCCTTCTGCGGGAAGCACGAGCAGCAGGTTCGCCGGATGATCCAGGGGCCCGGCGTACGGATCTGCGATGAATGTGTGCGGCTTTGCATGAGCATTCTCAATGACGGATTCGACGATCTGGACGGCAGCGCGGTGGACGATGTCCCCGATGAGCTGCCTACCCCCCGGGAGATCAAGGACGTGCTGGATCAGTACGTCATCGGCCAGGATGAGGCGAAAGTGGCCCTGTCCGTGGCGGTTTACAACCACTATAAGCGCATTTTCTTCGGCGGCGACGAGGATGTGGAGCTGCAAAAGAGCAACATCCTGATGCTGGGCCCCACCGGCTCCGGCAAGACCCTCTTTGCCCAGACTCTGGCCCGGATCCTGAAGGTGCCCTTCGCCATCGCCGATGCTACCACCCTCACTGAGGCCGGCTACGTGGGCGACGACGTGGAGAACATCCTGCTGCGGCTGCTGCAGGCCGCCGACTTCGATGTGGAGAGGGCCGAGCGGGGCATCATCTACGTGGATGAGATCGACAAGATCGCCCGCAAGAGCGAGAACACCTCCATCACCCGGGACGTCTCCGGTGAGGGCGTGCAGCAGGCATTGCTGAAGATCGTGGAGGGCACTGTGGCCAACGTGCCGCCCCAGGGCGGCCGGAAGCACCCCCACCAGGAGTTTATCCAGGTGAACACCAAGAACATCCTCTTCATCTGCGGCGGCGCCTTCGACGGTCTGGAGAAGATCATCGAACAGCGCATGGACCAGAAGAGCATCGGCTTCGGCGCCAACATCCAGGGAAAGAAGGACAAGGACCTGAGCCGGATCCTTCACGAGGTACAGCCTCATGACCTGCTCAAGTTCGGCCTGATCCCCGAGCTGGTGGGCCGTCTGCCCATCATCGCCTCCCTGAACGCGCTGAAGCGGGAGGACCTGGTGCGCATCCTGACCGAGCCCAAGAACGCACTGGTCAAGCAGTATAAGCGGCTGATGGAATACGACGACGTGGACCTGGAATTCACCCAGGACGCGCTGGATGCCATCGCCGACAAGGCTATCGAGCGCAACATCGGCGCCCGGGGCCTGCGGGCCGTGATGGAGGGGATGCTGACCCAGATCATGTACGACGTTCCCTCCGACCCCACCATCTCCAAGGTGGTCATCACCAAAGAATGTGTGGAGGGCACCGGGAAGCCGGAACTGACCCGGGACCCCAACAAGATCAGCTATTCCGTGAAATTGAACACCGGCAAGGGAGAAAAGCCCGCCAGCGGCTCTTCCACTCCCGCGTCGGCGTCTTAAACAACAAAGAAAGGGGACGCCGCGTATTTCGGCGCCCCCTTTCCGCGTGTTTCCCCCAAGAAAGGAAATTCCTATGGAACTGACCAACTGGAATATTCCCGTCCTGGCCCTCCGTGGCCTGACGGTGTTTCCCCATATGACCTTGACCTTCGATGTGGAGCGGCGCATCTCCATCGCGGCCCTGGAACGGGCCATGGAGGAGGACCAGGAGATCTTCCTGGTGACCCAGCGGGAGATCGGCGTCAATCTGCCGGAGGAAAAGGATCTGTACGCTGTGGGCACTGTGTCCCACATCAGTCAGATCCTGCGGCTCTCACCCACCTCTGTCCGCTGTGTGGTGGAGGGCCGCCGGC
Source organism: uncultured Oscillospiraceae bacterium (assembly GCA_944387015.1). Lineage (GTDB taxonomy): Bacteria > Bacillota > Clostridia > Oscillospirales > Oscillospiraceae > Oscillibacter. Next base: position 179,026 of record CALXDH010000001.1, on the reverse strand, counting down.
GGGCCCGGCTCAAGCGGCTCTGGCAGGTGGAGCCCTATCTCCAGGCCAACGTAGAGGCGTTGCCGGAGGAAGAGCCCTCCGAGGCCTTCCGTAAGAGCCCCCGTACTGAGGCGCTGCTGCGCCAGACCTACCACCTCTTCAGCGAGTACGCGGAGATGGCTGGCGGTATCGCCGAGGAGGTCCTCACCACCGTAATGGACAGCCGGGACCCCGGCTTCCTAGCGGACTACATCGCCCAGAATGTGGCCCTGCGCTTTACCGACAAGCAGGAGATCCTGGAGGAGATCTCTCCCTTTGCCCGGCTGCGCAAACTCAACAGCTTCCTGGCCCGGGAGAACAACGTCTTAGGCTTTGAGCACGAACTGGAGGGCAAGGTCCGGGACCAGCTGGTCAGCAGCCAGCGGGAGCAGATCCTCCGCACCCAGATCCGGGTGCTGCAAAATGAGCTGGGCGAGACAGATGATGACGACGAGGTAGAGACCTACCGCCAGAAGATCGTGGCGCTGGAGCTGGATGAGGATACGGAAAAACACCTGCTCAAAGAGGTGAACAAGCTGGCCAAGCAGCCCTTCGGCAGTGCCGAGGGTGCTGTGATCCGCAACTACCTGGACGTGTGCCTGGAGATGCCCTGGAAGGAGACCACCAAGGAGCGCGTCAGCGTGGAGGCCGCCCGCAAGGTGCTGGAAAAGGACCACTACGGCCTGGCGAAGGTGAAGGAGCGGATTCTGGAGACCATCGCCGTCCGGCAGATGAATCCGGAGGGGAAGGGGCAGATCCTCTGCCTGGTAGGCCCTCCGGGCGTGGGCAAGACCTCCATCGCCATCTCGGTGGCCAAGGCGCTGAACCGGAAGCTGGCCCGGATCTCCCTGGGCGGCGTCCGGGATGAGGCGGACATCCGGGGCCACCGCAAGACCTACATAGGCGCCATGCCCGGCCGCATCATCGAGGCCATCAGCCGCAGCGGCTCCATGAACCCGCTGCTCCTTCTGGACGAGATCGACAAGATGGGCAGCGACTATCGGGGCGACCCCGCCGCCGCACTGCTGGAGGTGCTGGACAGCGAGCAGAACCACGCCTTCCGGGACCACTTCCTGGAGATCCCCGTGGATCTGACGAAGGTGCTCTTCATCACCACCGCCAATACCACCGAGACCATCCCCCGGCCCTTGCTGGACCGGATGGAGGTGATCCAGCTCTCCAGCTACACCGACGAGGAAAAGGTGCAGATCGCCCGGCGCCACTTGCTGCCCAAGCAGATGGAGGAGCATGGACTCAAGAAGGGAAGCCTTCGGGTGGGGGACGACGTACTCCGGGCCGTCATCCGGGACTATACCCGGGAGGCCGGTGTCCGTCAGCTGGAGCGCCGCCTGGCGGCCCTCTGCCGAAAGGCGGATATGCGCCTGTTGACAGGTAGTGTAAAGCGAATCAGCGTTACAGAAAACGACCTGCCGAAGCTGCTGGATTGCCAGCCCTTCCCCCCGGCGCTCCACACGGAGAAGGAGGAGATCGGCGTGGTCAACGGCCTTGCCTGGACTGAGGCCGGCGGCGAGATCCTGGAAGTGGAGGTCAACGTCATGGAGGGCTCCGGCAAGCTGGAGCTGACCGGCAATCTGGGCGATGTGATGAAGGAGTCCGCCCAGGCGGCTCTGAGCTGCCTGCGCAGCCGGGCGGCGGTGCTGGGCATCGAGGAGGACTTCTACAAGACCAAGGACATCCACGTCCACTTCCCGGAGGGCGCGGTGCCCAAGGACGGTCCCTCCGCCGGCATCGCGGTGACCACCGCTATGCTCTCCGCCCTGACGGGGCGGAAGATCCATGCCGGCATCGCTATGACCGGTGAGGTCACGCTGCGGGGCCGGGTGCTGGCCATCGGCGGACTGAAGGAGAAGACCATGGCCGCTCTGCGCAACGGCATCGGCACCGTGCTGATCCCCAAAGACAATGTGCGGGACCTGGAGGAGATCGACCAGACGGTCCGGGCGGCGCTGCAGTTCGTGCCGGTGGAGACGGTGGACCAGGTATTCGCCGCCGCCCTGACGGGAATGGAGACCGTCTCTGTCCGGGAGGAGACGGCGGAGCCGGTGGCGGCCTTTGCCCCTGCCCGGGAAAAAACAGAAGCCACCCTGCGGCAGTGAAGGAGGCCCTATGGCACTGAATTTTCAAAAAGCAGCGTTTGTCCGCTCTGCCGCGGACAAGGCACACTTTCTGCGGGATGGCTTGCCCCAGTTCGCCTTTGCGGGGCGGTCCAACGTGGGCAAGTCCTCGGTGATCAACCGCCTGCTGGGCCGGAAGAACTTGGCCTATGTGGGTGCCTCCCCGGGAAAGACCACCCAGATCAACTACTTCCTGGTGGACAGCCGGGCCTACCTGGTGGATCTGCCGGGGTACGGCTACGCCAAGGTCTCCCGGGCGGAGAAGGAGCGCTGGGGCCGTCTCATGGACAGCTACTTCCAGGACGAGGGGGAGATCCTCACCGCCGGCGTGCTGATCGTGGACATCCGCCACAAGCCCACGGCGGACGACGTGACCATGCACGACTGGTTCCGCCAGACCGGCTGCCCGGAGATCATCGTGGCCAACAAACTGGACAAGCTGAAAAAGAGCCAGGTGGAACCGGCGCTTGCACTGATCCGGGAGACGCTGGAGCTGACGGAGGAGGACGCCCTGGTGCCTTTTTCTGCCGAAAAAGGGGAGGGGAAGGACACCCTCATCCGGCTGCTGACGGAAAAGTGCGGAGAATAACCCAACCGGGGGAACGGTGATGGCCGTTCTCCCGGTTTTTGTGTCGGGCAGGGAGATGAGAAGTCGGAAGACTGTGGCGGACATGGGAAAAATCCGGGAGGTTCCCCTGACAAAACGTCCCTGTACGGGCGTCGAATCTCGGCTGCGGCGGGGAGGAACTGGCCCTTCCCACAGGAAAACCGACAGACATGGAAATTCTTTCGTCTACCCCCTTTGCAAATAAGGAAAAATAAGATAGAATAGACCCATATAAATTCCATTTTTAAAACGGAGGTTTTTGTCATGGCAAAGCCTGTTTACAAGCGCGTCCTGCTGAAGATCAGCGGCGAGGCCTTGGCCGGCGACAAGCACACAGGATTGGATTTTGAGATGATCGGTCGGGTCTGCGACGTCATCAAGGAATGCCTGGAAATGGGCGTTCAGGTGGGCCTGGTGGTAGGCGGCGGCAACTTCTGGCGGGGCGCTAAGAACAGCGGCGGCGCCATGGAGCGCACCCGGGCCGACCACATGGGCATGCTGGCCACAGTGATGAATTGCCTGGCCGTAGCGGATGTGTGCGAGCAGAAGGGCATCCCTGTCCGGGTCCAGACGGCCATTGAGATGCGGGCTGTGGCGGAGCCCTACATCCGCTCCCGGGCCATCCGCCATCTGGAAAAGGGCCGTGTGGTCATCTTCGGCGCCGGCACCGGCAACCCCTATTTCTCCACGGACACCGCGGCAGTGCTGCGGGCGGCGGAGATCGATGCCGATGTGATCCTGCTTGCCAAGAACGTGGATGGTGTGTATACTGCCGACCCGGTGAAGGACCCCACCGCCGTCAAGTACGACACCATCAGCTATGATGACGTGCTGGCCCAGCACCTGATGGTGATGGACTCCACCGCCACGTCCCTCTCCATGGACAACCACATCCCCGTGCTGCTCTTTGCCCTGAAGGACCCCCGGAACATCATCCGGGCCCTGTGCGGCGAAAACGTGGGCACCATCGTCAAGGAATAACCGCGCATTTCCGCGCCTCCCAATACGCAAAGTGAAAGGAAGGACCCCCATATGTTGAAAGAGGAATACAAGATTTACGAAGAGAAAATGAAGAAGAGCATTGACTCTGTCTCCGCGGACTTTGCCTCCGTGCGTGCGGGACGTGCAAACGCCTCTGTGCTGGACCGCATCATGGTGGACTACTATGGCAGTCCCACTCCCATCCAGCAGATCGCGGCCATCTCCTCTCCCGATCCCCGGGCCCTGGTGATCTCCCCCTGGGATGGCACCGCCCTCAAGAGCATCGAGAAGGCCATCCAGAACTCTGACCTGGGCATCAATCCCCAGAACGACGGCAAGTGCATTCGTCTGACCTTCCCCCAGCTGACGGAGGAGCGCCGTAAGGAGCTGGTCAAGCAGATCCATAAGTATGCCGAAAACGGCAAGGTGGCCGTCCGCAACATCCGTCGGGATGCCATGGAGGCGTTCAAGAAGAAGGAGAAGGCTTCCGAGATCACCGAGGATGACCTCAAGCAGGCGGAGAAGGACCTTCAGAAGCTGACGGACGAGAGCTGCAAGAAGCTCGATGAGCTGCTGGCCAAGAAGGAGAAGGAATTGCTGGCGGTCTGATGGCTGAGATTTTGAAAACCACCGATACGGCGGGGCAGATGAAAGATCTGCCTCGCCATATTGCGATTATTATGGACGGCAACGGCCGCTGGGCCACCAAGCGGGGACTGCCCCGTACCGCCGGCCACAAGGCGGGGGCGGAGACGTTCCGCCGCATCGCCACCTACTGCAAAAACATCGGCGTGAAGTACCTCACAGTGTACGCCTTCTCCACGGAGAACTGGAAGCGATCTGAGAGCGAGGTCTCTGCCATCATGCTGCTGCTCAAGCGGTATCTGCTGGAGGCGGTGGACACCATGGAGAAAGACCACATCCGGCTCCACTTCTTCGGAGACATGACCCCCATCGCACCGGAGCTGCGGGCTCTGGCCAAGGAGACCGACGAGATCACGGAGCACCTCTCCAAGGATGATTTCCAGGCCAACGTCTGCCTCAACTACGGCGGTCGGGACGAGATTTTGCGTGCGGCCCGGCAGTTTGCCGCCGACTGCGCATCCGGAAAGCGGAAGCCGGAGGAACTGGAGGAGGGCCTCTTTTCCTCCTACCTGGATTCCGCCGGCATCCCGGACCCGGAGCTCATCATCCGTCCCAGCGGGGAGCTGCGGCTGAGCAACTTCCTGCTCTGGCAGTGCGCCTATTCGGAGTTTTACTTCACCGACGTGCTCTGGCCGGACTTTGACGAGGCGGAGCTGGACCGGGCCATCGCGGCATACCGGACAAGAGACCGTCGTTTCGGCGGTGTGAAGAAATAACCCTTTACAGGAAGAGGACTGATTTTTGATGTTCAAACGTGTGATGGTGGCCGTGGTGGGCGTACCGTTTCTGATTCTGGTGCTGAGCTGGGCGCCTGCGTGGGCCACCATGGTGCTGCTGGCAGGTATGTGCGCTGTGGGTGCCTGGGAACTGATGCACGCCGTAGCCGGGGAGGCGGGGAAGCCCCTGATCCCCCTGACGGTGCTGGCGGCGGCGCTGGTGCCGGTGTGCGTGTGCCTGGAGATGTCCGTGGAAACGGCGGAGCTTCCCCTGACGGGCATCTTGGGGGCGGTGTTCGTGTTCCTGGTGTTCGTGCTGGCCATCCACCGCTATGACGGAGACAAAGGTATCCCCTTTGCCGCGGTCACCGCGGCCATCTTCGGCGCCCTGGTATTCCCGCTGATGCTCTCCTGTCTGCTGCGGCTGCGGATGGTGCCCGCCATCGGAATGCTGCTGGTGTTTTTCCCTCTTTGCATCTCCTTCGGTTCCGATACCTGCGCGCTCTTTGCCGGGATGCTCTTTGGAAAGCACAAGCTGGCCCCCCGGGTCAGCCCCAAGAAGACGGTGGAAGGTGCCGTGGGTGGTGTGATCGGCGGCGTCATCGGCATGGTGATCATGATGTTCGTGGGCGCCTGGGTGCTCCAGGATGCCTTTATGCGCCCCCAGGAGGTGCTGATTTTCGGCGTGGTGGGCAGCATCATCAGCCAAATCGGCGATCTGAGCTTTTCCGTCATCAAGCGGGAATTCGGCGTCAAGGACTACGGCAACCTCCTGCCGGGACACGGCGGCATCCTGGACCGGTTCGACTCCGTGACCTTCGCGGCCCCCGCCGTGTGGCTGGTGCTGCGGTGCCTCCAGGTGCTTTGAGAAATGCAGATTATTTTCAGCTTTCGGGAATAGGATAGGATTATGAGCAAGACGATTTCCATTTTGGGCTCCACCGGCTCCATCGGCCGGCAGACGCTGGACGTGGCGCAGCAGCTGCATCTCCGGGTGGCGGCCATCACCGCCCACGCCAGCGTTGAACGGATGGAGGAGCAGATCCGCCAGTTCCACCCCGCTTTGGCGGTCCTCACCGATGAGGCGGCGGCCCGGGACCTGCGTGCCCGGGTGGCGGATACGGACACCACCGTGGTGGGCGGCTTTGAAGGCTTGATGGAGGCGGCGACGCTTCCCCAGGCGGACACCGTGGTCACCGCGGTGGTGGGCATGGTGGGTCTCAGGCCCACGCTGGCCGCCATCGGGGAGAAAAAGCGGATCGCCCTGGCCAACAAGGAGACGCTGGTGTGTGCCGGCGAGCTGGTGATGGACGCGGCGGAGCAGGCGGGAGCGGAGATCGTTCCCGTGGACTCCGAGCACTCCGCCATTTTCCAGTGCCTCCAGGGCTGCGCCGACCGCCGGGAGATCCGGCGCCTGATCCTGACCTGCTCCGGCGGCCCCTTTTACGGCATGAGTTACGACGAAGTGGGCAAAATGACCAAGGAGGACGCCCTGCGCCATCCCAACTGGACCATGGGTCCCAAGATCACTGTGGACTGCGCCACGCTGATGAACAAGGGCCTGGAGGTCATTGAGGCCATGCGGCTCTACCGCCTGCCGCTTTCCCAGGTGTCGGTGGTGATCCACCGGCAGAGTATCGTCCACTCCCTGGTGGAGTACCGGGACGGCGCCGTGCTGGCCCAGCTGGGCACACCGGATATGCGGCTGCCCATTCGCTACGCCATGACCTATCCCAACCGGGGAGAGAACCCGGCGGAGCCGCTGGATCTGCTCAGCTGCCCGCCGCTGACCTTTGCCCAGCCGGACCGGACGGCGTTTCCCTGCCTGCGTCTGGCGGAGGAGGCGGCCGCTCAGGGCGGCACTGCCTGTGCCGTTTTGAACGGTGCCAACGAGGAGGCGGTGAGACTGTTCCTGGCGGACCGGATCGGCTTCCACGACATCCCGGATTTGGTGGCCCAGGCCCGGGCGGAGGTGGCCGTGGTGGCGTCCCCCACGCTGGAGGACATTCTGGAGGCGGACCGGTTGGCCCGGGAGAGCGTCCTGCGCAAATCAAACTAGGAGTTTTTGCATGACCATTGTGTTTATTCTGGCGGCGATCCTCATGTTCGGCATTCTCATTGCCGTTCATGAGTTCGGCCATTTCGCGGCGGCGAAGCTCTGCGGCGTGCGGGTGAATGAGTTTTCCATCGGCATGGGTCCGGCTATCTGGACCCGGCAGAGAGGAGAGACCCAGTACTCCCTGCGGGCGCTGCCCATCGGCGGGTACTGCGCCATGGAGGGAGAGGATGAAGACACCGGTGACGAGCGGTCCCTCACCCGGCAGGGCTTCTGGAAGCAGCTCATTATTTTTGCCGCCGGTGCACTGATGAACTTTTTGACCGGCGTAGTGATTTTACTGGCGCTGTATGCCAACGTGACGGCGGTAAATACCGACCAGATCGTCGGCCTAGCCCCGGAGCTTGCCCAGCAGGAGACCGGGCTGCAGGAGGGGGATCTCATCTACAAGGTGGACGGATACCGGACGTATCTGGCAGGAGATGCGGCGCTGTTTTTGCAGTACGCCGACGATACTGTGGACGTGGAGGTCATCCGGGACGGCGAACATGTGCTGATCGAGGATCTCCGGCGCCAGACCTACACCGCGGCAGACGGCAGCAGCTATGTGGGTTTCGGATTGACAGTGGGCGCCTATGCCCATGAGGCCACGCTGCCGGTGAAGCTCCAGTACACCTGGTACACCGCGCTGGACTTTGTGCAGTTGGTGTGGTTCAGTCTTGCCCAGCTGGTCACTGGCGGGGCCACCATGCAGGATCTCAGCGGCCCTGTGGGTATCGTCAGCGCCATCACCGAGGTGGGCAACGACGCTCCCAGCGCCGGAGTGGCCTGGTTCCGCATCTTCTATTTTGCGGCGCTGGTGGCGGTGAACCTGGCGGTGATGAACCTGCTGCCCATTCCCGCTCTGGACGGCGGCCGAATCTTCTTCTTGCTGGTGGACGCGGTGTGCCTGCTGCTGTTCAAGCGGAAGATCCCAGAGCGGTACACCGCGGCAGTGAACACGGCGGGATTCGTGGTGCTGATGGGCTTTATGCTCCTGGTGACCTTCCACGACGTATTCAAACTGGTGACATAAGGAGGCGGGGGAGATGACGGCGTTTTGTCTGCGGCCCTGGCGGGAGATGGACGCCGTCTCCCTGGTCCGCTATGCCGATGACCCCGGTATTGCCGCCAATCTCCGGGATGTGTTCCCCAGCCCCTATACCCGGCCGGACGCGGAATTTTTTATCCGGGACTGCCTGGAGCGGGAGAGCCGGGACCAGCTGAGCCGGGCCGTTATGATCGGCGGTCAGGCAGTGGGCTGCATCACGGTGACCCGGGGGCAGGATGTGTATTGCAGAAACGGCGAGCTGGGCTACTGGCTGGGACGGCCTTTCTGGGGCCGGGGCGTGATGACGGCGGCGGTGCGGCAGATCTGCCGGGAGGCCTTTGCCGCCTTTGATCTCGTCCGCATCCAGGCGGAGGTATACGCCCCCAACAAAGCCTCCCAGGTCGTGTTGGAGAAGGCGGGGTTTGCGCTGGAGGGTGTCCGGCACTGCGGAATCTATAAGAACGGGCAGCTGTTGGACAGCTGCCTCTACGCCCTTTTGAAGGAGGAACAAGCATGACCAAGCGTCTCATGGTGGGTAAGGTGGCGGTGGGCGGCGGTGCCCCGGTGTCCATCCAGTCCATGTGCAATACGAAAACCGACGACGTGGCGGCCACCGTGGCCCAGATCCACGCCCTGGAGGCGGCGGGCTGCGAGATCATCCGGGTGGCCATCCCGGACCAGGCAGCGGCGGAAGCGGTGGACAAGATCCGCGAGCAGATCTCCATCCCCCTGATCGCGGACATCCACTTCAACTACAAATACGCCCTGATGTGCGCAGAGCGGGGGATCGATGCCATCCGCATCAACCCCGGCAATATCGGCGGGGAGGAGAAGGTGAAGGCGGTGGCGGACATCTGTCGCCAGAAGTCCATCCCCATCCGCATCGGCGTCAACGGCGGCTCTCTGGAAAAGGAGCTGCGGGCCAAGTACGGCGGTGTCACCGCCGAGGCCCTGGTGGAGAGCGCCATGGGACATGTGGCCCTCTTGAACAAGTTTGACTTTGATGACATCTGCATCTCCGTCAAATGCTCCGACGTGCCGCTGACCATGGCGGCCTACCGGCTGCTGAGCGAGGAGACAGATTATCCCCTGCACCTGGGCGTCACCGAGGCGGGCACACCTTCCATGGGCCTGGTGAAGTCCGCCATGGGCATCGGCGGCCTTTTGTGTATGGGCATCGGCGACACCATCCGGGTGACGCTGACCGCCGACCCGGTGGAGGAGATCTACGCTGCCAAGAAGATTTTGAAGGCGGCGGGCCTTCGGAAAGAGGGCGTGAACCTCATCGCCTGTCCCACCTGCGGCCGTACCCGCATCGACCTGATCCCCATGGCGGAAGAGGTGGAGCGGCGGCTGGCGAACTGTACGAAGAACATCACCGTGGCGGTGATGGGATGCGCCGTCAACGGCCCCGGTGAGGCCGCGGCGGCGGACATCGGAATCGCCGGCGGCAAGGGAGAGGGTCTGATTTTCCGTAAGGGAGAAATCCTTTACAAGGTATCTCAGGAGCAGCTTGTGGACAAGCTGATGGAGGAGATCGACAAGCTCTGAGACGCCCCGGAAGGGGCCGAGTGCCGCAAGAAGGAACGACACCACCACAGCCGGCGTTTTGCCGGCTGTATACTTGTTTGGAGAGGAAACCATGTCAAGAGACATCCCATTTTTTGAAATGTTCGCGGAACTGCAGCTTTCCGGCGAGCTGCGGCTGAAGCTGGCGGGAGCCGTGCTGACCGGCGCCTGCATCGATCAGTCCGACATGTCCATCGGGCTGCGTCTGACCACCCGGGCGGAGCTGGGGGAGGATGCCCTGGCAGAGCTAAAGCGGCTGCTGATGGGGGTGTACGGCTTCCGGAAGGTGGACGTGGAGGTGACGTGCAAGCTGCCGGTGGGGAGTCCTTCCGCCTCTGCTGCCGCGCCGTCCCATGCTGCTGCCCCCGCCGACGGGGAGAAGAAGGGAGGCGCCGTCAAAGCCTCCAAGATTTTGATGGGCAAGCCCATCAAGACCCGGCCCGGCCCCATGCGGGACCTGGATCTGAAAATGGGCAACGCCACCGTGGCGGGGAAGGTCTTTGCCTTCGAGTGCCGGGAGACCCGGCGGCCCGGCATGTGGCGCATGAGCTTTGACATGACGGATTACACCAACTCCGTCACCGTCCAGAAGAATCTTACCACCAAGGAAGCCCAGCAGCTGGAGGGCGCCATCGCGCCGGGGATGTGGCTGATGGTCCAGGGCAAGATGGAACCCACTTGGGACGGCAAGGACATCCAGCTCAATCCCTATCACATCAGCGTCATCGACCATGTTTCCCGGCAGGATACCGCCAAGGAAAAGCGGGTGGAGCTGCACCTGCATACCAAAATGAGCAATATGGACGCCCTGACAGACACCAAGGAGGCGGTAAAGACCGCCATCCGCTGGGGCCATCCTGCCATTGCCATCACGGATCACGGCGTGGCCCAGTCCTTCCCGGACGCCTGGCACGCCGCCGGGGACAAGATCAAGCTCCTCTACGGCGTGGAGGGGTATTTTGTCAATAACATCGACGACCGGGTGGTGGTCCACGGTACCCAGGATTGCCCGCTGGACGGGGAGTTCGTGTGCTTCGACATCGAGACCACCGGCCTGAAGGTGGACCGGGAGGCCATCACGGAGATCGGCGCCGTGGTGCTGCGAAACGGCGAGATCTGCGAGCGGTTCCAGACCTTTGTCAATCCCAACCGCCGCCTGACGCCGGAGATCATCGGCCTCACCGGCATCACCGACGACATGCTCAAGGATGCCCCTCAGCTCAAGCAGGCGCTGACGGATTTTTTGAAGTTCGTGAACGGGCGGCCTCTGGCAGCCCACAACGCGGAGTTTGACATCGGCTTCATCCGGGCGGGCTGCAAAAAGGTGGGTCTGGATTTCCAGCCTACCTACGTGGACTCATTGATCTTGGCCCAGAACCTGCTGCCGGACCTGCACAAGTACAAGCTGGACATCGTGGCGGAGGCCCTGGACCTGCCGGCGTTCAACCACCACCGGGCCAGCGACGATGCCGCCACCGTGGGTTATATGCTCATCCCCTTCTGGAAGATGCTCCACGAGCGGGGCATCCACACCCTCCAGGCGGTGAACAAGGAGATGGAAAAGCTCCGGCCTCTGGGCAGCAAGACCAACCGTTTCCCCAAGCACATCATCCTCATCGCCCGGAACAAGGTGGGCCTCAAGAATCTCTACCAGATGATCTCCGCCTCCAACCTCAAGTACTTCAAGCGGGTGCCCACGATTCCCAAGAGCCTTTTGGTGGAGCACCGGGAGGGCATCATCGTGGGCTCCGCCTGCGAGGCGGGAGAGCTGTTCAAGGCGGTGACGGACCACAAGGACTGGGACGAGCTCAAGCGCATCGCCTCCTTCTACGACTATCTGGAGATCCAGCCTCTGTGCAACAACGCCTTCATGCTGCGCAACGGCGACGTGCAGTCGGAGGAGGAGCTGAAGGACTTCAACCGCACCATCGTCCGCCTGGGCGAGGAGCTGGGAAAGCCGGTGTGCGCCACCGGCGATGTCCACTTCCTGGAACCGGAGGACGAGACGTACCGCCATATCCTGCTGGCCTCCAAGAAATTCCCGGACGCCAACGCCCCGCTGCCCATCTACTTCAAGACCACCGACGAGATGCTCAAGGAGTTTTCCTACCTGGGAGAGGAGAAGGCCTACGAGGTGGTGGTGACCAATACCCGCCTGGTGGCGGATCAGGTGGAGCAGTTCGAGCTGCTGCCGGCGGAGCTGTTCCCGCCCCGCCTTGCAAACTCCAAGGAGGATCTGAACCGGATGGTCTGGGAGAAGGCCCACCGGCTCTACGGCGACGAGCTGCCGCAGCTGATCGTGGACCGGCTGAACGTGGAGCTGGGCGGCATCCTGGGCAAGTACGACGTGGTGTACATGTCCGCCCAGAAGTTGGTGCAGCGCAGCTTGGAAAACGGCTACCTGGTGGGCTCCCGTGGCTCCGTGGGCTCGTCCCTGGTTGCTTACATGTCCGGCATCACGGAGGTCAACTCCCTGCCGCCCCACTACCGCTGCCCCAAGTGCAAGCACTCGGAGTTCATCCAGGACGGCTCCTACGGCTGCGGCGCGGACATGCCGGACAAGGTGTGCCCCGTGTGCGGCACCAAGTACGTCAAGGATGGCTTCGACATCCCCTTTGAGACGTTCCTGGGCTTCGGCGGCGGCAAGGTGCCGGATATTGACCTGAACTTCTCCGGCGAATACCAGGCCAAGGCCCACCGCCACGCCATTGAGATGTTCGGTGAGACCCAGGTGTTCCGGGCGGGCACCATCGGTACTCTGGCGGAAAAGACGGCCTACGGCTTTGTGAAGAAGTACCTGGAGGAAAACGGCATCACCGCCGGACGGGCGGAGGAGAACCGGCTGACGCTGGGCTGCGTGGGCACCCGCCGCACCACCGGCCAGCACCCCGGCGGCCTGGTGGTGGTCCCCGACGATCTGGACATGGAGGACTTCTGCCCGGTCCAGCATCCGGCGGACGACGATGGCTCCGACACCATCACCACCCACTTTGAATACCACTCCATGGAGGCAAACCTCCTGAAGCTGGACATGCTGGGACACGATGACCCCACCATGGTGCGCATGATGCAGGACCTCACCGGGGTGGACCCCCACGACATTCCACTGGATGACCCGGACACCATGTCCATCTTCACCTCCAGCAAGGTGCTGGGGTACGAGAACGACGAGATCCTGGGTCCCACCGGCGCCGTGGCCATTCCGGAGTTCAACACCCGCTTCACCCGGCAGATGCTGGTGGATACCCAGCCCAAGGATTTCAACACGCTGCTGCGTCTGTCCGGCTTCTCCCACGGCACCGATGTGTGGCTGGGCAACGCCAAGGACCTGATCATGAGCGGCACGGCTACGGTTCTGGAGACGGTGGGCTGCCGTGACGACATCATGCTCTACCTGATCTCCAAGGGTCTGGACCCGAAGATGAGCTTCAAGATCATGGAGAAGGTCCGAAAGGGCAAGGTGAAAAAGGCCGGCTTCGACGACGGCTGGGTGGAGGCCATGGAGGAACACGACGTGCCGCAGTGGTACATCGACTCCCTGGCCAAGATCGGCTACCTCTTCCCGAAGGCCCACGCGGTGGCCTACGTTATGATGGCCTTCCGCATCGCCTGGTACAAGGTCCACGAGCCCCTGGCCTTCTACGCAACCTTCTTCTCCGTCCGGGCCAAGGCCTTTGACGCGGAGTATTGCTGCGCCGGTAAGGAAGCGGTGAAGCGGAAGATCCGGGAGATCGAGAACAACAAGGACGCCACCGCTGTGGAGCAGTCCCTGCTCACCACGCTGGAGGTGTGCTATGAGTTCTACCTCCGGGGCTTCCACTTCGACACCATCAGCATCTACGACTCCGACGCCACCAAGTTCAAGGTGACGGAGGGCGGACTGCTGCCGCCCTTTACCTCCGTCCACGGCCTGGGCGAGTCCGCGGCCATCGATACGGTGGAAAAGCGCAAAGGGAAGGAGTTCATCTCCATCGAGGAGTTCGCCATGTGCTGCAACAAGCTCTCCAAGACCCACATCGAACAGCTCAAGGCTCTGGGGGCCTTCGCCGGTATGGCGGAGACCAGCCAGATCACGCTGTTTTGAAAAAATGTCCGGGCGGAAAGCCCGGACATTTTGGTTGCCGTTTTGTGATGTTTTCTCCTTTTGGATTTGATAGCATGACAAAAAAGGAGGGCTGGGAATGAGACGGAAAAAAGTGCTGAAATGGGGCCTGTTTGGCACCGCTGTGCTGATGGCGGTCTATCTGTTTATGACGCCCATGGGCGCGCTGCGGCTGGGGGTGGCGCTCTCCGGCCATCCCAAGGAGGCAATCTGCCTCCGGGCTCAGACGGCGGAGGAAGTCGGATACCACGACGATACAGGGCCGAAGTCCACTCTCTACTGCATCAGCGAATCTGTGCCCTACTTTGAATTGACCGGTACGCCGGGGCAAAACTGGGAGGTTCGTCAGATAGGGCCCTTCCGCTATGCCGTATATTACGGCTGGGCCTGACACATGGGACAAAAAAGAGACGCACTCTCAACGAGTGCGTCTCTTTTGCGGTTTGCACACAGGCTCAGCGGCCCAGCTTCAGATAGATCTCCCGGGCTTTCGCTACCTCCCGGATGTGGGAGTCCACCGTGCGGCAGCAGCCGCCCACGGCCTTGGCTCCCGCCCGCATCCACCGGTGGGCGTAGTCCCCGAAGGTGACGCCGTCCCGGCTGCCGTGCCAGGTCTTGGTGGCGGGATCGTACTCCTCGCCGCTGTTGGGGTAGACCGCGATAGGCAGGGAAGTGGAACCTTTCAGCTCTCCGATGAGGTGCTCCACAAACTGGGGCGGTGTGCAGTTGACGCCGATCATCCGCAGGTGGGGGTGACCCTGGGAGAGGGCGGCGGCGCAGTCGGCGATCCGGTCCCCCTCGTGGATGTGGCTGCCGTCCCGGCAGGAGAAGCTGATCCAGTAGTCGGCTCCCAGCTCCTCGGCGATGTCCGCCTCGATGAGGGCCTCATGGAGGGAGGGCTGGGTCTCCAGGAGCAGCAGGTCGGAGCCGGCCTCCCAGAGGATCTCCATCCGGCGGCGGTGGAAGTCCCGGAGGACGTCATCACTGACGCCGTAATTGCCCCGGTACTCGGACCCGTCGGCCAGGTACGCCCCATAGGGCCCGACAGCCCCCAGGCACAGCGGCATGGCCCGTCCGCTCTCCCGGCCCTCCTGGGCCCACCAGCTCTCCCGGGCCTCCCGGAACAGCTCCACGGACCGGGCGATGCAGTCCTCCGCCTCTTGCCGGGAGTAGCCCCTGGCGGTGAGGCCGGGGATGGTGGCCTGGTAGCTGCCGGTGATGCCGCAGTCGGCCCCCGCCTGGAAATACCCCAGGTGCACCTGGCGGATCAGATCCGGCTGCTCTGCCAGGACCTTGGCGGTCCAGAGAGAGTCGTTGAGGTCACAGCCCAGAGCCTCCAGGGCAGTGGACATGGAGCCGTCGATGACCATGATGTTGGTCTTTTCCAGTGTCTCCTTCAGGGAAATGCGCATCAGAATTCTCCTTTCGCCTTTTCATCCACCGTGCCGTAGACCACGGGCTCCGGGTTCTCGCCCCGCTCCTGGGCCGGCACGAAACGGTCCCAGAAGTCGTGGAACAGGCGGAAGATCTCCCGCTGCTTGGAGTAGATGAAGAGCAGGGTGATGATAACATAGATGGCGGAGAGCAGGTCCGTCATGGCCCACAGGGTGTCCGCCTCGATGTTGTAGAAGAGGACGCAGGGGAGCATGTAGTAGACCATGTACACCCAGGTGGCCCGGCGGTTGGCCTTGGTGTCGCCGAAGGCGTAGTTGACGGATTTCTCGCAGCTGTAATACATGCCGATGATGGTGGTCCAGGCGAAGATGGCAATGGCGATGGCCATAAACCAGCCGCCGAAGTTGCCGTAGGCCACCTTGAAGGCCACGGTGGTCAGCTGGGCGCTGTCCACGTCGGGGTAGTCGATGTAGGCGTTGGTGATGATCAGGGACAGGGCCGTCACGGAACAGACCACGATGGTGTCCAGAAATACCTCGCCCCAGCCCCAGGAGGCCTGGCGGACGGGGTGGTCCGTCTTGGCGGAGGCATGGGCGATGATGCCGTAGCCGGTGCCGGCGTCGTTAGAGTACAGGCCCCGGGCGATGCCGTAGCGGATGGCGTCCCGGACGGTGGCGCCGGCGAAGCCGCCTACGCCCGCCATGGGGGTAAAGGCGCTCTTGAAGATGAGGCCGAAGGCAGCGGGTACTTCAGACCAGTTGAGGATCAGGATACCCAGACCGCCCAGCACATAAAAGAGGGCCATGATGGGCACCACTTTCTCCATGATGGAGGAGATGCGCTTGAGGCCGCCGGCAATGGTCAAAAAGCAGGTGACGCCCAGCACGATGACGGAGATCAGGGGATCGATGCCGAAGCCCTCCTGCAGGGAGCTGGTGACGGACTCCGTCTGCACGCAGCAGGTCCAAGGGCCCAGCACGAAGCAGGCGATGGAGAGCACCACGGCGCCCTTCTTCCAGCCCAGGGCGTTTTTCATCACGAAGGAGCGGTCGCACATGTACTCGTCCATGGACTCGCTGTACTTGACCCGGTAGCGCTGACCCAGGATGATCTCACAGGCCTTGGTGGACATGCCCAGAAGGCCGGAGACCCACATCCAGAACACGGCACCGGGGCCGCCGGAGACGATGGCGGTGGCCACACCGCCGATGTTGCCCACGCCGATGGTGTTGGCCATGGCGGTGCAGGCGGCGGCAAAGCCCGAGACGGTGCCGGCGCCTTCGCCCTTTCGGAACATCTTGCCGAAGGTGTTGCGGAAGTTGAATCTTACCTTGCGGAAGTTATAGCGGAATCCGAAGCGGATCCCCAGGTACAGCCCTGTTCCCACCAGGGCCACGGTCATGGGCGTTCCCCAGAGAAAGTCGGAGATCGCAGTGATGATTTGCAGTAACATAATTTTCCTCCTGACACAATAGCCAATTAGCAGTTTTACGTGCTAAATCACTACATTATAGCATTGAAAAAAAGATGCCGTCAACTGGCGGAGAAACCAAAAAACGGCAGCCCAAAAGCTGGTTTCTATACGAAACAGCGCCGCAGGCAAGCAGCCTGCGGCGCTGTGAGGAAGGACTCAGCCTTCCAGCTTGGCGTTGCACTTGGCGAGGAACTTCTCGTTTTTGATGATGGCACGGGTGTGGGTGCCGGCGCCGATGGGACCCTTTTCGTCCCAGGCCTTGACGGCGAAGTCCACCATCTTGCCGTTTTCAGACACAGCGGTGATCTCTGCCTCCGCCCAGACCTTCATGCCCACAGGGGTGGGGGCGTCATGGGTGATGTCGATGTGGGTTCCCACACTGCCAAGGCCCTCCTCCAGAAAAGCCTGCAGGCAGGTCTGGGCCGCATTTTCCATCAGGGCGGACATGTAAGGCGTGCCGAACACCGGCAGGGCGCCGGAGCCCACATGGGCGGCGGTCAGCTCGGGGGTGACGGTTTGGGCCAGCTGGCACTTGGTTCCAATGACGATCATAAAATAACCTCCTTCTAAAAAGGGAAGGGGTCCGCCGGGCTCCCGGCGGACCCCTCCTGCATCAGGGTTTGGGAAAATCAGGTGGCGGACTTGAGCCGGGTCCACTCACTGTCGTACAGGTCCAGAATGTTCTGGGGGAGACCGGCGTAGCTCTCGCACTTGGCCATGATCTCCTCATCGGGATAGGCGTAGGGATCGTTGGCCACTTCAGGGTCCAGCTCCTCCCGGACGCTCATGAGGGGCGTGGAATACCAGATCTCCTCGCAGTTCTTGAGGCCGGCTTCCGTGGAGCACATGTAGTTGATGAAGGCCTCGGCGTTCTCCTTGTTCTTGGCGCCCTTGAGGATGCACATGGCGTCCACATAGGTGTTGGTGCCTTCCTCGGGGATGTAGAAGCCCAGGTCGGGGTTATTCTCCACCATGGTCAGATAGTCGCCGTAGTAGTAGGTGCCCACAGCGGCGTTGCCGCCTTCCATCTTGCCGAACACCTCGTCCATGACGTAGGCCTGAACCAGGGGCTTCTGCTCGACCAGCAGGTCCACAGCCTCCTTGATCTGGTTCTCGTCGGTGGTGTTGTAAGAGTAGCCCAGCATCTTCAGGCCAATGCCGATGGCGTCACGGGAGTTGTCGAACATCAGGATGTCGTCGGCATACTTCTCGTTCCACATCAGATCCCAGCTGCCCAGATCCGCCTCATCCACCATGGTCTTGTTGTAGATGACGCCCAGAAGGCCCCACATGTAAGGCACGGAGTACAGGTTCTCCGGGTCGTAGGCAGGGTTCAGGAGGTTGGGGTCAATGTCGGCGAAGTTGGGGATGTTATCGAAGTTCAGGGGCTCCAGCATGTCCTCCTCGATCATACGGGCGATCATATAGTCGGAGGGGATCACCACGTCATACTCCGCGCCGCCTGCGGCAACCTTGGAGTACATGGTCTCGTTGCTGTCATACATCTGGTAGTTGACCTTGATGCCGGTGGCTTCCTCAAAGTCTGTGAGTACGGACTCGTCGATGTACTCGCCCCAGTTGTACACGTTGACCACACCGCCGGTGGCTTCCGCGCCGGAGCCGTCGGTGTCCGTGGAATCGCTTTCCCGGGTGCTGACGCATCCGGACAGCAGCCCGGCCATGATGGTCAGGCTCATGATGAGTGCCAGAGTCTTTTTCAATTTCTTTCTTTGTCTCCTTTCGGTTTTTGAAACTGGCGGCGCCGGGGGAGTCCGGACGCCGCTTGTATCACCAGGCCCCGCGGGGGACCGGGCAACCGGAAATCAGGACCGGCCGGCAATGCGGCGGTCTCGGGCCCGGGCGGCTTCCTGCCGGGCCTGGCGCAGGTTGATGATGATGAGCAATGCCAGCACCGCCACGAACATCAGCGTGGAGAGGGCATTGATCTCCGGGCTCACCCGGCGGCGGACCATGGAGTAGACCACCATGGAGAGCGTGGAGACCTGGCTGCCGGCGGTGAAGTAACTGATGACGAAGTCGTCGATGGACATGGTGAAGGCGATGAGGGCGCCGTTGATGATTCCGGGCATCAGCTCCGGCAGCACCACCTTGCGGAACGCCGTCATGGGGGTGGCTCCCAAATCCAGGGCCGCCTCCGCCAGGTTGGGATCCAACTGACGGATCTTGGGCAGCACAGAGAGGATCACGTAGGGAATGTCAAAGGTGATATGGGCGATGAGCAAGGTCACAAAGCCCAGCTTGAACTCAAAATCGAACCACAAATTGGCGCTCTCCACCACGGAAAGCTCGTTGAGCCAGGCGGAGAGGTCCGCCAGCACCTGACCGGCAAAGACAAAGAGCAGCATCATGGAAACGCCGGTGATGATGTCCGCGTTGGTCAGGGGGATGTTGTTGACCGTCAGGCATGCGGTGCGGGCCCGGCGGCGCATGGAGGAAAAGCCCAGGGCCGCGGCGGTGCCGGCGATGGTGGCGATGACGGTGGCCAGAATGGACACCAGCAGCGTGGTCTGGAGGGCGTCCAGCACCGTCCTGTTCTGGAACAGTTCCAGGTACCAGTCCAGAGTGAAGCCGCCCCATACCGCGTTGGACTTGGAATCATTGAAGGAAAAGACGATCAGTACGAAGATGGGAGCGTAGAGGAAGAGGAACATGATGACCAGAAAAAGTCTGGAAACAAAACCGTTCTTTTTCACAGGACCACCGCCTCCCCTTCACCCTCGCCGAAGCGGTTCATGATCCCCATGCTCACCAGGACGATGACCATCATCACCAGGGAGATGGCAGAGCCCAGATGGGGGTTGTAAGCGGAGCCAAGGAACTGCATCTCAATAAGGTCGCCCAAAAGGAGGCTTTTGCCGCCGCCCAACAGGCGGGAGATGACGAAGGTAGACACCGACGGGATGAACACCATGGTGACACCAGAGAGCACGCCGGGGAGGGACAGGGGAAAGATCACCCGGCGGAACACCTCGGCAGAGTTGGCCCCCAGGTCCTGGGCAGCCTCAATGAGGCGATGATCCATCTTCTCGATGACGGAGAAGATGGGCAGCACCATGAAGGGCAGGAAGTTATATACCATGCCCAGCACCACGGCGCCCTGGGTGTCGATGATGTCCAGCTTGGGAAGACCGATGGTCTCCAGCAGCGTATTGAAAAAGCCGTTGCGCTCCAGCAGGAACACCCAGGAGTAGGTGCGCAGCAAGAAGTTCATCCACATGGGCAGCATGATGAGCATGGTGGCCATCTGCCGCAGACGGCCCCGTTCCCGGGCCAGGAAGTAGGCCATGGGATAGCCCAGAAGGATGCACACCACGGTGGCCACAAAGGCCAGCAGGAAGGACCGGCCGAACACCGAGGCGTATTGGGACATGGAGGCAAAGTTCTCCAGCGTGAAGCCGCCGCTGCGGTTGGTGAAGGCGTAGACCACCACCAGGATCAGCGGCACCACCACAAAAATGGCCATCCACACGACGTAGGGAATGGCGATGCCCTTACTCCTCATAGCCTTCCTCCCGGTCCTCCTGGGCCTCTTCCTCGTCCAGGGCTTCCACGTCGGAAAGCTCGTCATACTCTTCAGAATAGGAACTGTAATCGCCGAACATGCCGGAATACTGGCTCTTTTTCATGATGTGGAATCCATCGGGGTCGATCTTCACGCCGATGCGGGCGCCCACGGGGGAGTGGTCTGTGGTCTGGATGAGCCACTTGAAGCCCCGGAAGTCCACGATGATGTCGTACTGCATGCCTTTGAAGGTGACGCCGGTAACGGTGCCCACCAGCTGGCCCTGCTCCACGGGGACGATGTCGATGTCCTCGGGGCGGATGACCACGTCCACAGGCTCGTTTTCGGCAAAGCCGCCGTCCAGGCAGGGGAACTCCCGGCCGTACATCTTCACCACCTTGTCCCGGACCATGATGCCGTCGATGATGTTGGACTCGCCGATGAAGTCCGCCACAAAGGCGTTTTTCGGCTCGTTGTAGATGTCCTCAGGAGTGCCGATCTGCTGGATGGAGCCCTTGTCCATGACCACGATGGTGTCGGACATGGTGAGGGCTTCTTCCTGATCGTGGGTGACATAAATAAAGGTGATGCCCACCTGCTGCTGGATGCGCTTGAGCTCCATCTGCATGTCCTTGCGCAGCTTCAGGTCCAATGCGCCCAGGGGCTCATCCAGAAGCAGCACCTTGGGCCGGTTCACCAGGGCCCGGGCGATGGCCACCCGCTGCTGCTGGCCGCCGGAGAGAGCGTCGGGCTTGCGGTTTTCAAAGCCCTTGAGGCTCACTACCTCCAGCATTTCCATAACACGTTCCTTGATCTCGGCGTCGGGCACCTTCTTGAGCCGCAGGCCGAAAGCCACGTTTTCAAATACGTTCAGATGCGGGAACAGGGCGTATTTTTGGAACACCGTGTTGATCTGGCGTTTATAGGGCGGAACGTCATTAATCCTCACACCGTCGAACAGGACGTCTCCAGACGTAGGTGTCGTGAAGCCGCCGATGATCCGCAGTGTGGTGGTTTTACCGCACCCACTGGGTCCAAGCAGTGTGAGGAATTCTTTGTCATTGATATAAAGATTCAGATTGTCGAGTACGGGCTCGTCGTCAAACGCCATGCAGAGATCCTGCAGGCGAATCAACTCCTTGGCCATGTATCCTCCCCCATTTCGTCATAATATTTTTTCGAAAACGAACGCCTCTTTTCTCTGTTGAGGGGGAACCTTTCTCGTCGAAATTCAGCAATTATGAACTATATCGGAACCGTTGGAAAAAGTCAAGCAATCAAGGTAAAATACTTTATAAATGTTTGGAAAAATATTTTTCCCGGAAGGGCACCTCGGACACGGTGAATTCCCGGCCCCGGAGATAGCTGAGGATCCCGGCGTCGGTGGGGAAGGTGAAGGCCAGCTTGTAGGAATAAAGCGCCTGGCGGGTCTCGTGGTAGGAACGGTTGACGGAGCCGTTGCCGTACTTGCCGTCTCCCAGCAGCGGACAGCCGATCTGAGCCATGGATACCCGGATCTGATGGGTCCGGCCCGTCAGCAGGCGGCACTCCACCAGGGAAAGGGGACCACGGGTCTCCAGGGTCTCATAGAGCGTCACAGCGGTCTTGCCCCCAGGGACCGGGCGGCGGTAGAAGGAGACCTGCTTTTTGGCCTCATCCTTTAAAAGAAAGCCTTCGATCCGGCCTTGGGGGGGATTGGGCCGGCCCACGGTGATGCAGAGGTAGGATTTTTCGATCTCGTGGTCCCGGATCTTCTCGTTGAGGATCCGCAGCGTCTCGGCGTTTTTGGCGGCGATGACGATGCCGCCGGTGTTGCGGTCGATGCGGTTGCAAAGGGCCGGGGCGAAGGCATTTTCCCACCGGGGGTTCCACTCCCGTTTCTGATAGAGGTAGGCCTGGATGTGATTGATGAGGGTGTTCACCTTTTCCGTCTCATCGGCGTGGACCACCATGCCGGGCCGTTTATCCACCAGCAGCAGGTTCTCGTCCTCATAGACGATGTTCAGCTTGGGCTGGAACACCGTCAGGAACATGTTTTCTTCCGAGGGCTTGTCAAAGAACTCGTCGTTGATATATAATTGAAGAATATCGCCGGCGTTGAGCCGAACGTCCCGCTTGGAACCCTTGCCGTTGACCTTGATGCGCTTGAGGCGGATATACTTCTGCAGCAGGGCAGGGGGCAACAGCGGCAGATTTTTGGCGACAAAGCGGTCCAGCCGCTGTCCGGCGTCATTTTTTCCAATGGTAAATTCCCGCATGGCGATCCTCCGTATGGTGTGATGGAAGTGCCCTTATCATACCTGTTCGCGGGGGGAATGTAAAGCCGCGGGAGGAATTTTTCAGGAGCGGAGGCTCGGATATGAACCAGGAACATGATAGAAAGCCGCCTGCCGGGGCAAACTGGATCTGGGTAATGGGAGGCTGCTACCTGCTCTACCTTGCCGTGAGCATGCTGATGCGGGTCTACGACGGCACCACGGAGATGGTGGGTGTGAGCATTGTGGGTGCGGTGGTGTTCATCGTCTGCGGCATCGGCATGATCTGGCGGGAGTGGCGCAATGACCGCCGGGCCAAGGAAGAACGCCGGCGCCGGCGCCTGGAGGAGGCGGACGATCCGGAAGCCGAGGAGGCAGACGGAGAAGTGGATGAGGCGCCCGAGGCTTTCGAAGACGAAGAGGAGGAGCGCTGATGGACGTGCAGATCCTGTGTGCCGCCGTACAGGAGGCACCGGCCTATTTGAGCCGGTTTACCCGGAAGGAATATCCGCTGGCGTTCCGGGAGTACGCGGAGCGATTCGCCCCGGTCTGGACCGCCGCGGTCCGGGAGACGGCGGGGGAGGAGACGGCACTGACCGCTCTGGCGGATCATTTTCTGGAGGGGTTGGAGCAGGGCTGGCGCCGGCAGCGGTTCTGGAACCGCAGCTCCGTGCGGGTCAATGAAAAGCAGATGGTGGTGAGCTTTCTCACGCCGCTGCTGCTGGGGCTGGAGGAGCCGCTGTGCCCGGAGTTTGCCCAGATCCTGCGGGACCGCTGGGCCGCCCGCTGGCCCAAGGACCCCTACCAGACCGCCGCCTATGCCGACATCAACAGCGGCTTCCGCTACGCCATCATGGGCATCCCCATGCAGCCGCCCAAGGACGAGCGGCAGGACCCTTGAGAAAAAGAGTAAAAAATTTGAAAAAACTGTTTGACAAGAACGAGCGTATCTATTATAATACTACTCGTGTCGTTGCGAGGTAGTATATGCTTTTTGATGTAAAACCGATCCTTTATACCCCCGGAAAGCAGTTGGACTTCCAGTTCACCCTGGATCTCTCCGATGTGGAGTTCTCAGGACGCTTTCCAGCCAGCCGCCCCATTGAGGTGGAGGGATGCGTGCGGAACACCGCCGATGTCCTGGAGCTGGAGCTGACGGCCCGGACTACGCTGGACGCAGTGTGCGATCGCTGCGGCAAGGCGTTTGCCCAGGACAAGGAAGTCACGTACAGCTGCCTGCTGGCTCAGACGCTGGAAAACGGGGACAGCGACGAGATCGTTTTGCTGGAGGACGGCAAAGTGGATGTGGGCGATCTGGCCCGCACCGCATTCATCCTCGGGATGGACACCAAAACTCTGTGTTCGGAAGATTGCAAGGGACTGTGCCCCCGGTGCGGCGCCGATCTGAACCTCGGCCCCTGCTCCTGCAAAAAGGAAGCGGATCCGCGCCTGGCCGTCCTGGCCAAGCTTTTGGAGAACAAATAAAGGACAAATAAGGACGGGCCTGACTTCCCGCGCCTTTGAAATCAAGGAGGTGTCACAATGGCAGTACCTAAGGGAAAAGTATCCAAAGCAAGACGCGACAAGCGCCGCAGCTCTCACTGGAAGCTGGAGGCTCCCGGTCTCGTCGCATGCCCGAAATGCGGTGCGCTGCACCTGCCTCACAGAATGTGCCAGGAGTGCGGTACTTACAATGGCCGCACGGTCAAGGTCGTCAAGTCCGTTGCCGCGAAATAAGGAACATGCATGCTTCAGGAGGGAAGAGACGATCTTCCCTCCTTGCTTTTTGCCTTGCTATCCTGTATGCAGGCGGGTATAATAAGCCTGAACGCGGGCGGTGGATGCACCGCCGCTTTCGGCGTATTGCCGCCTGTGCGGAAAGCGGCAGTCTGAAATGATGTTTCCCCCTGCGGGGGGCTGAAAGAGAGAAAGGAAGTAAGCGCCGATGAAACCCATCATTGCCATTGTGGGCCGGCCCAATGTGGGCAAGTCCATGCTGTTCAACAAGCTGATCGGCAAGCGGCTTTCCATTGTGGAGGACACCCCGGGCGTGACCCGGGACCGGATTTACGGGGAGACGGACTGGAACGGCCGGCAGTTCATTCTGGTGGACACCGGCGGCATCGAGCCCCGGACCGACAGCAAAATGCTGGAGTTCATGCGCCAGCAGGCCCAGATCGCCATTGACAACGCCACGGTCATCGTGTTTTTGACAGACATCAGGACCGGCCTCACCGCCGCGGACCACGAGGTGGCCAACATGCTGCTGCGCAGCGGCAAGCCCATCGTCCTGGCGGTGAACAAGATGGACTCCACCGGAGTCCCGGACCCGGACTTTTACGAATTTTACAATCTGGGACTGGGAGACCCCATCGCCGTCTCCGCCGTCCACGGCCACGGCACTGGCGACCTGCTGGACGCCTGCGTGCAGTATTTCCCGCCGGAGGATGAGGAGGAAGAGGAGGACGACGACGCCATCAAGGTGGCGGTGATCGGCAAGCCCAACGCCGGCAAATCCTCCCTTATCAACCGCATCCTGGGGGAGGAGCGTACCATCGTCTCTGACGTGGCGGGCACCACCCGGGACGCCATCGACTCCCGGTTTGAAAACGACAAGGGCAAGTTCGTCTTTATCGATACCGCCGGCATGCGGAAGAAGTCCAAGGTGGAGGAGGACGTGGAACGGTACAGCGTTCTGCGGGCCACCATGGCTATCGAGCGCAGCGACGTGTGCCTCATCATGATCGACGCCACCGAAGGCGTCACCGAGCAGGACACCAAGGTGGCGGGCCTGGCCCACGAGGCCGGCAAGGCCAGCATCATCGTGGTAAACAAGTGGGACCTGATCGAAAAGGACGGCAAGACCATGGACAAGATGCGCCAGGAGGTCCAGAACGGCCTGGCCTTCATGACCTATGCGCCCATCCTCTTCATCTCCGCCAAGACGGGCCAGCGGGTGGACCGGCTCTTCGAGCTCATCGATTACGTCTCCAACCAGGCCTCTACCCGCATCACCACGGGCATGCTCAATAACGTCCTCTCCGACGCTCAGACCCGGGTGCAGCCGCCCTCTGACAAGGGCCGCCGCCTGAAGATCTATTATATGACCCAGGTAGGCATCCGGCCGCCCCATTTCGTGGTGTTCTGCAACGACGCCCGGCTCTTCCACTTCTCCTACCAGCGGTATCTGGAAAACTGTATCCGCAATACCTTTGGCCTGGAGGGTACTCCCATCATCCTCTCCATTCGCCAAAAGGGCGATAAGGAGGAGTGAGACCATGCCTATACCGATCGACGGCAATCCCCTGATCCTGGTCCTGCTGGCTACGGTGATCGCCTATTTCTGCGGCTGCTTCAACGGCGCCGTCATCGTCTCCAAGTATATCCTGCGGGACGATGTGCGCAACCACGGCAGCGGCAACGCGGGTCTGACCAATTTCTACCGCACCTTCGGCGGTCCTCTGACCTTCGTGGTGATCCTGACGGACGTGCTCAAGGCGGTGGTGGCCATCCTGGTGGGCGCCTCTTTGTTCAGCGGTATGGCTGTGGACGTCGCCTGGGTGCCTTACTTCACGATTCTGGGGAAATACTGGTCCGCGCTGTTCTGCCTGCTGGGCCATATGTTCCCCTGCATGTTCCATTTCAAGGGCGGCAAGGGCATCCTCTCCGGCGGTACCATCGCTCTGATGATGGACTGGCGGATCGCCCTGGTGGTCTGGGGCGGCTTCCTGATCCTGGCCATCGTGACCAGATACGTGTCTCTGGGATCCGTGTGGGCGGGAGCCAGCTTCCCCTTCGTCTCCTGGTATTGTTATCCGTATTTCTCCATCGTGGTCCTGGCCTTTATCATTGGAGGGCTGGTGGTCTGGCAGCACCGGGGCAATATCCGGCGGCTGCTCCACGGAAACGAAAATAAATTCAGTCTGCATCCGAAACGGGAGGGAAAGACATGAAAGCTGTGGTCATGGGCAGCGGCGGCTGGGGCACGGCCCTGAGCCAGGTCCTCTGCGACAACGGACACGATACCTGGCTCTGGTCCCATAACGCTGCCAAGGCGGCGGAGATGCAAAAGACCCGGGAAAATCCCCTGCTCAAGGGTGTGATCCTGCCGGAGACGCTGCAGATCACCAGTGACCTCTCCTGCCTGGAGGGGGCGGACCTGGTGGTCAGCGCGGCGCCTTCCTTCGCCGTCCGGGAAACCGCCCGGAAGATGGCGCCCTACCTGAAACGGGAGACCATCCTGGTGTCCGTCTCCAAGGGCATCGAGCGGGACACCAATCTGCGCATGAGCCAGGTGATCGAGGAGGAGACCCATCACCTCTGCCGGGTGGTGGCCCTGTCCGGCCCCTCCCACGCGGAAGAGGTGGGCATCCGGATGCCCACGGGATGCGTTTCCGCCTGCCCGGACCGGGCAGCGGCCCGGTTCGTCCAGGACGCGTTCATGAACGATTATTTCCGCATCTACACCAGCTACGACATCGTGGGCGTGGAGCTGGCGGCGGCGCTGAAGAACGTGGTGGCCCTTAGCTGCGGCATCTGCACGGGCCTGGGCTTTCAGGACAACACCAAGGCGCTGCTGATGACCCGGGCCATGGCGGAGCTGACCCGCCTGGGCGAGCAGCTGGGCGGCACCCGGCGGACCTTCGGCGGCCTTGCCGGCATGGGGGATCTGATCGTTACCTGTACCTCCATGCACTCCCGGAACAACCGGGCTGGCATCCTCATCGGTCAGGGCAAGACGCCCCAGGAGGCCATGGCGGAAGTGGGCGCCGTGGTGGAGGGCTACTATGCCGCCGAGAGCATCCATCAGCTGGCGGCGCGGGAGGGCGTGGAAATGCCCATCTGCACCTGCGCCTACGAGGTGCTCTACCAGAACAAGAACGTCCGCGGTGTGGTCACGGAGCTGATGACCCGGGCCAAGAAGGACGAACTGCTGGAGACTACGTGGCTGTAAGTGCTGGCGCATTCCTTTCAAATGAAAAGAGAGCGGGGGAGACCCCGCTCTCTTTTTTTGGATCGCTTCGGATGGAACCGCTCCGAAAAAACAAGAATCCCGGACCGAAAGGTCCGGGATTGAAGTTTGTACAACTTAGACCGCTCTGGTGACTTTACCGGAACGCATACACCGGGTACAAACATACACATGGCGGGGGGAACCATTGACGATTGCCTTCACACGCTTCACATTGGGCTTCCAGGGACGATTGGAACGCCGATGAGAGTGAGAGACCTGAATGCCGAAGGTTACGCCCTTGTCGCAGAACTCGCACTTAGCCATCCGTTGCACCTCCTTGCTGTTGCGTACTGCGTGCCGGCTATTCACAGGCACAGGTGATATAATAACAGAAAAGAAAGAAAAATGCAAGCAAAAATTTCAAAAAAATTCAAGGAATTTGCAGCCGGGTCAGCGGGGAGGTCTCCGGCGCCTGTATACGCGGAAAAGAGAGGCACCAGGTACTGCCAAAAACCCGATCCCCAGCAGGACCAGTCCCCAGTTTTTTGTGTCGATGCCCACCAAAAGCAGCAGACCGGAAAGCCCCAGAAACACCAGCAGGAAAAGACCTCCTACCAATATGCGGATCGGCCGGGGCAGCCACTGTCCCTTTACAAATGTCATGGCTCCATCCCAGAAAAGTCCCAAGAGCAGTTCCGCCAGATCGCTCATTTTGCCTGCCTCCCGAAAAAGTGATCATCCAAGCTTACGGTCACGGTATCATATTGCGGAGAATTCGTCAAGGCGGCGGCCGAGCGGGGCGGCAAAAGAGCAGATTGCTTCAGGCGGCGGCAGGCATGGGTGTTGCGAAAAGGGGGAAAATCATATATAATAAATTGAATTGTACGTGCAGCGGAATTTTTGACCGCACAGCCGGGTGTTCGTGCCCGGAGGATCAACAGGACGGGCGCTGCCCCGCCGGAAAGGACAGGATCATTATGCAGGAACGCGGCCTGAAAATCACGGAGTTCGTCTCGCTATTCAATCTGGAGGTACTCAACAAGGGCAGCGATTTTGACACCGCCCAGCTGACCATCACGGACGTGAACCGTCCCGGCCTTCAGTTCCACGACTTTTACGACTATTTTGACCCCCGCCGCCTGCAGGTCATCGGCAAGGCGGAGGTGACGTATCTCAAGGGATTGAGCGACGAGCGCCGCCGCAAGTGCTTTGACGATCTGTTCCTGTATGACATTCCCGCCCTGGTGATTTCCCGGGGGTTGGACTGCTTCCCGGAGTGCCTGGAGAGTGCCCAGGAGCATGAAAAGACGCTGCTGCGGACCCAGGAGACCACGGTGGACTTCACCAGCCACACCATCGAGCACCTCAACCGGGTGCTGGCGCCCTGCGTCACCCGCCACGGCGTGCTGCTGGACATCTACGGCGAGGGCGTGATGATCACCGGCGACTCCGGCATCGGCAAAAGCGAGTCCGCCATTGAGCTGATCATGCGGGGCCACCGCCTGGTGGCGGACGACGCGGTGGAGTTGCGCCGGATCTCCAATCAGCTCATCGGCACCGCGCCGGAGGTGATCCGCTACTATATCGAGCTGCGGGGCATTGGTGTCATCGACGTGCGGCAGCTCTTCGGCCTGCGAGCCATCAAGACGGAGTCCCCCCTGGACCTGATCGTCCATTTCGAGCAGTGGGACAACACGAAGTTTTACGATCGGCTGGGCATCGAGGAACACTTCACCCAGATCCTGGACGTCCAGGTGCCCTACCTGGTGATCCCGGTGCGGCCGGGCCGGAACCTTGCCAGCATCGTGGAGGTGGCGGCCATGAACAACCGCCAGCGGCGCTACGGTGTCAACGCGGCCCAGGAGCTGGCCCGTCGGGTGGACCTGCGTGCTGACGGCGGCCGGATGTAAGGAGGAAGCGGACATGTATGTTGGTATTGACGTAGGCGGAACCAACCTCAAGGCGGGCCTTGTGGATGAGACGGGCCGCATCCTGGCGGTGGAGCGGACGCCCCTGGATTTTCGGGGACCGGAGGCCTTTGCCGCCACGCTGGCGGAGCTGTCCCGAGCCGTGATGGCTGCCGGCGGGGCGGAGCCTTCCCAGGTCGAGTATGTGGGCGTGGGGCTGCCCGGCGCCGTGTCCGGGGGAGACGTGGTGTACACCACCAACATCCCCATGGAAAACGTTCCTCTGGAGGCCCTTTTCCGCCATACGCTGGATCTGCCGCTGCTGCTGGGCAACGACGCGGACTGTGCTGCCGTGGGCGAGTTCTTCTGCGGCGCCGGGCGGGGGACCAGGGACTTCGTGGTGGTGACGCTGGGCACCGGCATCGGCGGCGGCATCATCCTGGATGGAAAGCTCCGGGGCGGTCTTGCCTCCAGCGAGGCGGGACACCTGGTGATCTGCCACGACGGTGAGCCGTGCAACTGCGGCCGCCGGGGCTGCTGGGAGCGGTATGCCTCCGCCACCGGCCTCATCCGGCTGACCCGGGAGGCCATGGCGGCCCACCCGGAAAGTGCTCTGCATGCCCTGGCCACTCAGGGCGGCGTGGAGGGCCGGACGGCCTTTGAAGCGGCGCAGCAGGGGGATGAGACGGCGCTCACGGTCTGCCGTACATACGTCTCCTATCTGGCCGATGGTTTGGTGAGCCTCATCAACATCCTCCGGCCGGAGGTGGCGGCCATCGGCGGCGGCGTGGCGGCGGCGCCGGACCATCTGCTGCTGGATCCGCTGCGGGAGATCGTGTCCCGGGAGAGCTTCGGCTGCCACGGCGGCCGCTGCACCCGGGTGCTGCGGGCGGAGCTGGGCAACGATGCCGGCATTATCGGCGCGGCGCTGCTGGGCCGCGCACAGTAACGCATAAAATGGGAGGTCCAGGCATGGATTGGTATACAACATTGGATGAACAGGTGGCGGCGTATCTGCCGGATCTGACCTATTTGAAGGAGGAGCCCATGAGCCGCCACACCTCCTTCCGCATCGGCGGGCCTGCCCGGCGGCTGGCGCTGCCGGAGCGGGGGGAGCAGCTGGTGCTGCTGATGAGCTTTGCCCGGGAGGCGGGGACCATCCCGCTGGTGGTGGGCAACGGCACGAATCTGCTGGTCTCCGACCGTGGGCTGGACCGGCTGGTGATCGACACCACGGGAATGCGGCAGATGGAGCGGTCGGAGGGGAATATCCTGACGGCGGAGGCCGGCGTGCCGCTGGCCCGTCTTGCGGACTTTGCCTGCCGGGAGGGCCTTGCGGGGCTGGAATTTGCCCACGGCATCCCCGGAACTCTGGGCGGCGCCGTGTGTATGAATGCCGGCGCCTACGGCGGAGAGATGAAGCAGGTGGTCACCTCGGTGACGGCTCTGTTCCCGGAGGAGGGCATCCGCACACTGACGGCGGAGGAGCTGGACTTCAGCTATCGCCACAGCTTCTTCTCTGATCATCCTGACGCCGTGGTGCTTCGGGCCACGGTGGCGCTGACGGAGGGTGCCCCGGAGGAGATCCGGGAGAAGATGCAGGACTTCATGTCCCGCCGCAAGGCCAGCCAGCCCCTGGAGTTCCCCAGTGCCGGCAGCACCTTCAAGCGGCCGGCGGGCCACTTCGCCGGGACCCTCATCGACCAGTGCGGCCTCAAGGGCCTCACGGTGGGAGGCGCCCAGGTCAGCGAGAAGCACGCAGGCTTTGTCATCAACCGGGGCGGCGCCACCTTTGACGACGTGACGGAGCTGATGCGTCAGGTGCAGCAGCGGGTATACGCGGAGACCGGCGTCCGGCTGGAGCCGGAGGTCCGCATCGTGGAAGCGTGAGCGAAAGGGGCGTTTGCATGGAAATCCTGATCATCTCCGGCCTTTCCGGCGCGGGGAAGAGCAAGGCGGCCTCCTTCCTGGAGGATATGGGCTTTTATATCGTGGACAATATGCCTGCCGCCATGATTTTGAAATTTGCGGAGTTCTGCACCGTCAGCAATGGCCGCTACGACCGGGTGGCGCTGGTGTACGATGTGCGGACCGCCAACTCCTTCACGGAGTTTTTCGAGGTGCTGGATAAGCTCAAGGCCATGGACTGCCAGTGCAGGATGCTGTTTCTGGAGGCCTCGCCGGAGACTGTCATCAAACGTTACAAGGAGACCCGCCGCCGCCATCCTCTGCGGGACGGGGCGGACTCTCTGGAGGAGGCCGTGCGCCAGGAGCGGGCGCTGATGCAGCCGGTGAAGGACCGGGCGGACTACGTGGTGGATACCTCCCGGCTTTCCACTGCCCAGCTGCGCAGCGAACTGCTGCGCCTCTTTGACACCCGCGGGGAGAAGGCCGGCATGACGGTGAATGTCACCTCCTTCGGCTTTAAATACGGTCTGCCCATGGAGGCGGATCTGGTGATGGATGTGCGGTTCATGCCCAACCCCTATTACATCGAGACCCTCCGGCCCAAGACCGGGCTGGACCGGGACGTGTATGAGTACGTGTTCAAGTTCCAGCAGACCCAGGACTTCATGAAGCGGCTGGAGGACCTGCTGGCCTTCGTGCTGCCGCTGTACGCCGAGGAGGGCAAGACTTCGCTGACCCTCGCCGTGGGCTGCACCGGCGGCCACCACCGTTCTGTGGCGGTGACCCACGCCCTGACGGAGTTTATCCATCAGCAGGGCTATCCGGTGACGGAGAACCACCGGGACCTTGCCCGGGGTGTTTGAGATGGCGGCCATGAAGAAGCAGCGGCCGTCCTACCGGATGCCCAGGGCTCATGGGCCCCGGGTCACCGTCATCGGCGGCGGACACGGCCTTTCCAATATGCTGCGGGGGCTCAAGCAGTATACAGAAAATCTCTCTGCCGTGGTCACCGTGGCGGACGACGGCGGCGGCTCCGGGGTACTGCGGCAGGACCTGGGTATGCCGCCCCCCGGTGACATTCGGAACTGCATGGAGGCTTTGGCCAATACCGAGCCGGTGATGCGGGAGCTGCTGCATTACCGCTTTACAGAGGGGTCGCTGGCAGGACAGAGCTTCGGCAATCTGTTCCTGGCGGCCCTCAACGGCATTTCCCCCTCCTTCGACGTGGCGGTGAGCCGCATGAGCGAGGTTTTGGCCATCACCGGCCGGGTGCTGCCGGTGACCACGGCGGACGTGCAGCTGGAGGCGGAGTTTGAAAACGGCGCCAGCGTGGTGGGGGAGTCCAAGATCTTCTACTGCAAAAAGCGAGAGGACTGCCGCATCCGCCAGGTGCGGCTGATCCCGGAGCACCCCCAGGCCCTGCCGGCGGCGGTGGCCGCCATCCGGGATGCGGACATGATCGTCCTGGGCCCCGGGAGCCTCTACACCAGCATCATCCCAAACCTTCTGGTGGGGGGCATCGTGGAGGCCATCCAGTCCTCCGACGCACTGAAGGTGTACGTGTGCAACGTCATGACCCAGGAGGGGGAGACGGAGGGCTACACCGTTTCCGACCATATCTCGGCGCTGTTCAAGCACTCGGTGCCGGGGCTTTTCGACCTGTGCCTCACCAACTCCTCACCCATCCCCAAGGGCGTGGCCGCCCGATACGCCCAGGAGGGG
Organism: uncultured Oscillospiraceae bacterium; assembly: GCA_944387015.1. Lineage (GTDB taxonomy): Bacteria > Bacillota > Clostridia > Oscillospirales > Oscillospiraceae > Oscillibacter. Next base: position 145,969 of record CALXDH010000001.1, on the reverse strand, counting down.
GCGGAGCTGATCCGCTGTGACTGGGAGCAGTGCGCCCGCCTTGGGGTGGAGATCGTCAACCGCCCGGTGGCCACGGTAGAAAACGGTTTCGTCCGCCACCATCCCGGCCACCTGGCCCGGGAATTGATTTTGCTCCATGCCGAGCGCAGTGTTCGCATCGCCGGAGACAGCTTCGACTTCCGGGACGATACCTACCGGGTGGAGGAGGACTCGTGAGCAAGCGGACAAGACCAAACACGGCGTATTCTCCCTGGGGGAGCGCCTTGGAACCCATAACGGAGGAATCCCCTGATGTCCTTTTCCTTTGAAGTGAAAAACGAACTGTGCCGCCTGCCGGTGCAGAAGCTCTGCTGTGCTCGGGCGGAGGCCTATGGTGTGCTGCTCTACTGCAATACCTTCAGCTCTACAGAGGTGCGCATCATCACGGAAAACCCCAATCTGGCCGCCCGGCTGCCCCGGCTGTTCCACCGGGCGTTCAACCTGCGTTTTGACCGCCAGCCGGAACCGGACCAGCCGGGCAAGCAGATCTTCCAGATCACGGAGCGCAAGAAGCTGGACCACATCATCAATCTCCTGGGGTACGATCCCCGGCAGAACCTGGTGCTGCACATCAACTTCGGATTGCTGGAGGACGCCTGCTGCCGGGCATCTTTCCTGCGGGGGGTGTTTTTTGCCGGCGGCAGCATCACTGATCCCCTCAAGCGCTACCACCTGGAGTTGGCTACATCCCATCTCCAAGCCAGCCGGGAGCTGGAGGCGCTGCTGCGGGAGGATCACTTCCCGCCCAAGAGCGTCAGCCGCAACGGGAGCTTTATCACCTACTTTAAGCAAAGCGACCAGATCGAGGACTTCCTCACCCTCATCGGCGCGCCGGTGGCGGCCATGAAGGTGATGTCCGCGAAGATGGAGAAGGACCTCCGGAACAGCGTCAACCGCCGCCTCAACTGCGACAGCGCCAATCTGGATAAGGCGGTAGAGGCGTCCCAGGAGCAGCTGGAGGCCATCCGGCGGCTGGAGGAGGCGGGGGTGCTGGAGACACTGCCGGACAAGCTGAAGCTGACGGCGTCATTGCGCCAAGCCAATCCAGAGCTGAGTCTTTCAGAGCTGGCGGAGGAATTTGACCCGCCCGTGACCAAGTCCTGTCTGAACCACCGGCTGCGCAAGCTGGTGGATCTGTCGAAAAAACTGTAAAGTAAAAACACAATACACATATTGGATTACAATTAAAATTGGAGGAATTGACCAATGGATCGCTGTGCAATCGCCTATGAATATCATAAAGCTGGATATAACTGTGCCCAGTCGGTGGCTGGCGCCTTCGAAGATCTGACGGGGCTGACGAAGGAGCAGCTGATGGCGCTTGCCGGTGGTTTTGGCGGCGGTGTGGGCGGCAGCCATGAGGAGCTGTGCGGCGCTGTCAGCGGCGCCGTGCTGGTACTGAGCCTTCTGTACCCCCACACTGAAGGCGGAGACAAGGCGGGCAAGATGCAGGCGTATGCCAAGGCAAAGGAGTTCCGCCGCCGCTTTCAGGAGGTCTTTGCTCTGACCCGGTGCGGAGAGCTGCTCCGGGCCCGTCCCGGCGTGACGGAGAAAAACCCCGCCGCCCAGCGGCTGGGCGTTACCGCTCACTGTGACAACATGATCGTCACCGCCGTGGAGATCGTGGAGCAGATGCTCGCGGAGGACCCGGCCAAGGTCTGAGTCCCGAAAAAAGAAGGCGCGCTGCCGCAGGCGGATGAAACGAGGGGAGAGGATGCGGGATGAAGCGTCCATGGAAAAGGCCGGATTGTTTTCGTGCGCTGCGGGTGAGTGATGCCCTGATTTACGGCGGATTTGGCTGCGCCCTCCTGGGCTGCGGCGTCGGCTACTGGGACGGGCCCCGGCTGCTGGCGGGGGTGCTGGTGCTGGCGGGGGTTGCGGCTTTGCTGGGCGGCTGGGTCCTGGGGCTGCGGTTCGTGGTCTGTCCCCACTGCGGGGCGCCCCTTTATGACTTTCCCCGCCTGCCCTCCACCATCCCCGGCTACTGCCCCCACTGCGGGAAAAAACTCTGACCCCATTACTTCGGAAAGGAACCTGCTATGTCCTTCGTCCATTTACACGTCCATACGGAATACAGCCTTCTGGACGGCGCCTGCCGCATCAAGGATTTGCCCGGCGTGGTGAAGTCCATGGGGCAGACCGCCTGCGCCATCACGGACCACGGCGTCATGTACGGAGTCATTGACTTCTACCGGGCCTGCAAGGCGGAGGGAATCAAGCCCATCATCGGCTGCGAGGTCTACGTGACGCCCCAGGGCCGCACCCGGTTCGACAAGGTCCACGAGTTTGACGCCGAGAGCCGCCATCTGGTGCTGCTGTGCGAAAACGAGGAGGGGTACCGGAATCTCTCCTACCTGGTCTCCGCCGCCTGGACGGAGGGCTTTTACATCAAGCCCCGCATTGACCAGGAGCTGCTGCGGCAGTACAGTGGAGGACTCATCGCCCTCTCGGCGTGCCTGGCGGGGGAGATCCCACGGCGGCTCCGGAACGGCGAGTATGAAAACGCCAAGGCCTACGCCCTGGAGATGTCGGACCTCTTTGGACCGGACCGGTTCTATCTGGAACTCCAGAACCACGGCATCCCCGACCAGGTGGAGGTGAACCGTGGGATTCTGCGCATCCACCAGGAGACAGGCATCCCCATGGTCTGCACCAACGACGCCCATTACCTGCGCAAGGAGGACGCGGAGGCCCACGATGTGCTCCTCTGCATCCAGACCGGCAAGACGCTGGACGATGAGAACCGGATGCGCTACGAGCCCCGGAACTTCTACCTGCGCAGCGGGGAGGAGATGGAGGACCTCTTTTCCGCATTTGAGGGAGCGGTGGAGAACACCGGGAAGATCGCGGAGATGTGCAGCCTGGAATTCACCTTCGGCAAGTACCACCTGCCGGAATTCCAGCTGCCGGAGGGGTACGACAGCTTCTCCTATCTGAAAAAGCTCTGCGACGACGGCTACCGGGAGCGGTATGGGGACGATCTGTCCCGCCGGTCCCAGTTGGAGTATGAGCAGAACATGATCGAGAAGATGGGCTTTACCGACTACTTCCTCATCGTCTCCGATTTCGTCCGCTACGCAAAAAGCGTGGGGATCCCTGTGGGCCCTGGCCGCGGCAGCGCGGCGGGCAGCATGGTGAGTTACTGCCTCCACATCACCGACATCGACCCGATCCAGTACGGCCTCTACTTCGAGCGCTTTCTGAACCCGGAGCGGGTGAGCATGCCGGATATTGACATGGACTTCGGCGACACCCGCCGGGGGGAGGTGGTGGACTACGTCCGCCGCAAGTACGGCGATGACCACGTGGCCCAGATCGTCACCTTCGGCACCATGGCCGCCCGGGGCGTCATCCGGGACGTGGGCCGGGTGATGAACATTCCCTACGCCGAGGTGGACCAGATCGCAAAGCAGGTCCCCGGCGGCCCCGGGGCGCTGCACATCACCCTGGACGACGCCCTGCGGCTGAGCAAGCCCCTGCGGGAGCTGTACGAGACAGACCCCCAGGTACAAAAGCTCATCGACACCGCCAAGGCCCTGGAGGGGATGCCCCGCCATGCCTCCACACACGCCGCCGGCGTGGTCATCACGAAGCGGCCGGTGTATGAGTACGTGCCCCTGGCGAAAAACGACGACGCCGTGGTCTGCCAGTACATCATGACCACCCTGGAGGAACTGGGGCTTTTGAAAATGGACTTCCTGGGCCTTCGGAACCTGACGGTACTGGATGACGCGGTGAAAATGGTCCAGAAGGACCATCCGGACTTCCGGCTGGAGGACATCCCGGAGGATGACCAGGCGGTGTTTGACATGCTGACGGCGGGCAAGACCAGCGGCGTATTCCAGATGGAGTCGGCGGGCATGACCGGCGTGTGCGTGGGGCTCAAGCCCCAGTCCATCGAGGACCTCACCGCCATTGTGGCCCTTTACCGTCCCGGCCCCATGGAGTCCATTCCCCGGTTCATCGCCTGCAAGCATAACCCGAAGCTCGTCACCTACAAGCACCCGGCCCTGGAGCCCATCCTCTCCATCACCTACGGCTGCATCGTCTACCAGGAGCAAGTGATGCAGATCTTCCAGCAGCTGGCGGGCTACTCCCTGGGCCAGGCCGACATGGTCCGCCGGGCCATGAGCAAAAAAAAGGCAAAAGACATCGCAAGGGAACGGGACGCCTTCATCCATGGTGACAAGGAAAGAAACATTACAGGCTGTGTAGCAAACGGGATTCCGGCGGAAACGGCGGAGGCCATCTACGACGAGATCTACGACTTTGCAAACTACGCCTTCAATAAGGCCCATGCTGTTTCCTATGCGGTGGTTGCCTACCAGACGGCCTATTTCAAGTACCATTTCACCAAGGAGTACATGGCGGCGCTTTTGACCAGCGTGCTGGACAACTCCGACAAGGTGGCGGGGTACATCAACGAGTGCAAGGACTGCGGCATCGCGCTGCTGCCGCCGGACATCAACCGTTCCGCCGACCGCTTCACCGTGGAGGAGGGAGGCATCCGCTTCGGCTTGGTGGCTATCAAGAACATCGGTCGGGGCTTCATCCAGGCGGTGATGCGCCAGCGGGAGCAGGCGCCCTTCACGTCCCTCTACGATTTCTGTGACCGGATGATGGGCAGTGACATCAACAAGCGGGCGGTTGAGAACCTGATCCGCAGTGGTGCCTTCGACTCCCTGGGGGCCAAACGGTCTCAGCTGATCCACGTCTATGAGTCTGTCATGGATGCGGTGGCCGACAGCCACCGCCAGAACCTGGACGGGCAGATGGACTTCTTTTCCATGGCCGCCGGCACTTCTGAGAAGCAGGATGTGAAGGAAATTCCCTTGCCGGATATTGACGAGTTTACCCCCCAGGAGCTGATGCTCATGGAGAAGGCCACCACCGGGCTCTACCTCTCCGGCCACCCCATGGACCAGTACCGGGACGCGGTGGCACAGCTGGGGGCCCCCACCATTGGCTCCATTCTGGAGGACTTTGCCCAGGAGGGCGGGCCGGTCCGGTTCGCCGACGACCAGCGGATCACCATCTGTGGTGTGGTGACCGCCAGCAAGACCAAGACCACGAAGAACAACTCCCTCATGGCCTATGTGACGGTGGAGGATGACACCGCCTCCATGGAGCTGTTGTGCTTTGCACGGGTGTTGGATACCTGCGGATCCTATCTCAAGGAGAACCAGGCGGTAGTGGTGAAGGGGCGTCTGTCCGTCCGGGATGAAAAAGCGCCCCAGATCCTGTGCGACTCCGTGTATCCCCTGGCAAGCGACACCGGCGCCGCGCCGCCGCCCAAAGCGGAGGGCGGCAAGATGCTGGAGGGTCAGGTGCTGTATCTGAAATTCCCCAGCCTGGACCACCCGGCGGTGCGGCATATGAAGCTGGTCTTTGAGATGTTCCCCGGCACCACGCCGGTGAAGATGGTGATGGCGGACACCCGGAAGGTCTACGGCACCCACGCCCTGCTTCACCGGGCGCTGGTGGAGGAGGCCAAGGAGACCTTGGGAGAAGAAAACGTGGTGGTGAAGTGAGCGGAAAGGGGAGCACGCGATTGAAAGCGATCAAATGGATGCTCTTCGGCATCGCATGCATGCTGCTGGGGATCAGCTGTCTTTTGGCCAGCGCCCTTTTTGGCAGCGGCGGACTGGAACTCCTGGGAGCGCTGTGCCCAGTGCTGGGAGTGATTATCTGCCTCCTGGCCGTGACAATGAAGGAATAGAGAAAAAGAGACCGGCGGGAATCTCCCGCCGGTCTTTTACTGTTTTCAGGGATTATCCGATCCGGTCCGCGATCTCGATGCCCAAAGTGCCCATGGTCAAAAAAGTAGCCATCAGCAGCCGCAGAAATGCGCCGTGGTTGCCGGGAGACTGGGTCCAATAGCGAAGCCAGATACAAAACGTCATCGCGAGACAACCCAGTGTCAGTATCCAGGCAAACCGACGGCCCCGCAGCACATACCGCAGCCCGCAGCCCACCATGGCGCTGCCGATGGAAAGCATCAACAATACCAGCATCCCGCAATCCTCCCGTTTTCAAAATGGGGGAGATTACCGCTCCCCGTCCTCCGGAGGTTCCGAGGACATCAGGACCCGCATGATCTCACTGTACAACCGCTCCGGACTTTTCTGGAACCGTTCCGTCAGCATCTTGGCCATGTCCTCCCGGGGAATGGCCAGCTTCAGTTCCATGACGTTGCCCATATCGTCATCCAAAGCGAGATTCACTGTGTACGTGCCGTTGTCCCGCTTTTCCGTGGAGGCCCGCACCTGGCTCTTGCGGCGGAGTTTGCGGTTGCACTTGGCCAGATTCTTGTCACACCGCAGCCGGACCGAATAGGCCAGACTGGACTCGCAGATGCGGCTGTTGCGCAGCCCCTTCTCCGTGATGGAGTAGAGACCGTCCTCCGACAAAGACAGATGCTCCGTCCGCACCAAGTCTGCAAGACACTCGGAGAAGTCAAAATAGTCGATGGCGTCATCGCACATCGTCAGATCCAGCACCGTGTCGAAGGGGATGGGCTCGATGACCCGGGCTGTGATATAGAGGATCAAAAACTTGAGCTCCAGCTTGTCGTGGATGAACCCCCGACCTGCCATGTGGGACACCTCCTGCTTGAAATCAACTGTATTATACCCTACATCTTGTGGGTTTGTACAGACTCAAATCCAATTTTTTGAACGGAACTGCAAAAATGGAAAGCACGCTTGACATTTTATAGCCGGTGTGATAGCTTGAAACTATGGAAAGGATACTTTCCATTTGGAGGGAAAGGAGGCGGGACGCGGTGCGTAACCGGCTGGAGGAACTGCGCAAGGCGCGGGGGATCAAACAAGAGGAGCTGGCGGCGGCGCTGGAGGTGTCCCGCCAGACCATCGGCTCGCTGGAAAACGGGCGGTACAATCCCTCCATTCTGCTGGCGTTCAAGATCGCCCGGTACTTTGGCCTGACCATCGAGGAGATCTTCATCTACGAGGAGGATGATGCGAAATGAAGGGGAAGAGGCCGTATCTTTGGGTCCTGGCGGCAGTGGGCCTGGTACTGTGGGCTGTTCCGCTGGCCCTGTATGCAAAGGGCGTGTTCTTGCCCACGGTTTTGTGGATTCCGCTCTATGGGGTGGGGCTGATCCTGTTTCTGGGTTCCCTGGGGACACTGTTCTGGCGCGCCTGCCTGGAGAGCGATCCCGTCCTCCGGCAGCACGATCATACGGTCCATGACGAGCGCAATACCGCCATCCGGGGAAAAGCCAGCGCCAAAACGCTGGAGATCCTGCGGGTGGGGCTGATGGCCGGCGTGGTTTGGGCAGCTGCGGGGGACTCGTCCCGTCAGCTCGCGGTGCTTCTGTTCGGGATTTTGCTGCTCCTCAGCGGGGTGGAGTTCGGCTGTACCCTCTATTACCGGCGGAAGATGTAAGGAGGAACGAACGATGAAGCGAGAGGTTCTTTACGGCGGGCTGCTGGCCTGCGGCGTCGCGTTGATGGTGCTCTCTTTGGTGCTGGAGGGCCACGTCAGCGATTCGATAGGCGGGATGTTTATGGGCGCAGGGTGCGGTCTCATGGGGTTCGGCGGCTCTCAGGTTTTGATGCGGCACCGGGAGAAAAAGACCCCGCCGTCATGCGTCAGGCGGAGATCGAGGCCAAGGACGAGCGCAACGTGGCCATCCGCCGCCGGGCCCAGGCGGTATCCGGCGAGGTGCTGCAGTGGGCCGTCATGGCGGCGGCGTGGCTTGCCATCGGACTGGGGGCGCCGCTGTGGGTGACCCTGGCGGCGGTGGGGGTGTTTCTCGCCAAGTCCGTTCTGGAGCTATGCCTCATGGCCCGCTATCAGCGGGAGATGTGATGTCGAACCCCGTCGGATTCCGCCTTGACGCTTCCCGGTGCCGCTGGTATCATGAAGATACCTGAAAAGAAAGGCGGCGACGGGATGAAAAAGCGGTTGTGGGCGATCTTTTTGGCGGCGGTGATGCTGCTGACGGCGGCAGGGTGCGGCGCGGCGCCGGTGGAAGAGGAAGAGCCGGACCCGGCGCCGGTAGAGGAGCCGGTGGAACCGGTGGAGCCGGAGCCCTACGTCCCCGCCGGGACGAATCCCCTTACCGGGATGCCTATGGAGCCGGTGTACGAAAAAAACCGCCCGGTGGCGGTGATGCTCAATAACCTGAAGGCGGCCCAGCCTCAGCTGGGAGTGTCCCAGGCGGACATCATCTACGAGGTCCCCGCCGAGGGCGGCATCACCCGGATGCTGGGGGTGTTCCAGACGCTGGAGGGGGTGGGGGACCTGGGGAGCATCCGCTCCGCCCGGCCCTATTACCTGGAGCTGGCGCTGGGACACGACGCACTGTTCGTCCACGCCGGGGGCAGTCCGGAGGCATACCGGGACATCTCTGCCTGGGACGTGGACAACATGGACGGGGTCAACGGCGGCTCCGATGCCAAGATTTTCTGGCGGGATGCGGAACGGCGTAAAAACGCAGGGTACGAGCACAGCCTGCTGACTTCCGGGGAGAATATCCTGGCGTATCTGGACCAGGGCCACTTCCGCACGGAGCACGAAGAGGGCTATGAGACCTCCCAACTTTTCACGGAGGACGGCACGCCCTCTGACGGCGCGCCGGCAGCCCATGTGACGCTGCGTTTTTCCCAGTACAAGACCGGCCAGTTCGACTACGACGCCGAGAGCGGCCGGTATCTGGTCAGCCAGTACGGGGCGGCCTACACCGACGGCAACACCGGGGAACAGGTGGGGGTCACCAACCTGCTGGTGCTGGAGACGTCCATCTATGTGATCTCCGGCGACACGGCGGGACGGCTGTCTGTTAAGCTGACCGGCAGCGGTGAGGGCACCTACTTCTGCGGCGGAAAGGCCGTGCCCATCACCTGGAGCAAGGCGGATCGAAACAGTCCTCTGGTCTATCACCGGGCCGACGGCACACCGCTGGCACTGGGGAAGGGGACGAGCTACGTGTGCATTATGTCTCCCCGTACCAGTACCTTGAGCTATACAGAATGACCCGTTGACGCGGCACGCCAAGTCGGCGTGCCGCGTTTTTGCACCGATTGGCACCAGGCGCATAGACTGGAGTGAAAGCACCGTGCTTTCACCAGTTACTTATTAGGAGGTATTGCAATATGCCCGAAAAAGTTGTGCCCGGTCCCGTGGAGGACTCCCGCGGCATCCGAGAGGCGGTTTGCATCCATACCAGGAAGATCTTCGATTCCTGCCGTGAACAGCATGGAGCGGTTTAAAGGATTGTTATTAAATAAAATCAATAAGAGAGATAGAGAGGGCGAAGTCTGCGGGCTTCGTCTTTTTCTCTTTGGTATATTCAATATCCGCTATGATGGATTGGAGGAGGGCTTTTCTGGCAGGGATGCTGGATTTCTGATAGTGGGCCAGAACGGTTTGCAACTGCTCCAGCTGCTTTTTGTGATTCTGCGACTTGGCGGCGCGGAGATCTTCTTCCACATCGTTCAGGGCCCCCCGCAGGCGGTTTTCCTCTGATGTGAGAACCTGCATACGCTCGGTGAACAGATCCTTGGAATAGGTTCCGTCCTCCAGAAGGGTATAGAGGCGGTTTCTCCGATCTTCCAGCTTTGCCAACTGTGCTTCCAGCTTATCATGAACGGAGTCCAGGGCGGAGGTGTCCGGTGCTGCGCCGTCTTTTACTTGAATCTCCAAACCGGCTGCCATCTGCTCCAGTTGATACAACACGGCCTGTTCCACATACTCAAACTTCGCGCCGGCGCTGCAACCCTTTGTGGGGCATAGCAAGTAGGGGACCCCTTTGCTTTTCCCCATCATATTCATAAGGCGGCCGCACTTGGAACAATGGACCAAGCCCGCCAGGGGAGAAGCAATATGCTTATTGTCCACATAGAAGTACCTGGACTTCCGGCGGGCCTGAACGGTGTCCCACAGATCCTGTGAGATGATAGCGGGGTGTCTCCCATCTATGATCTGGATCTTATCTGCCGTATTATAGATGACCTTCTTTGTCCTCTCTGATCCGATTCCCACTTTAACAGTGCTGGTTTTGTTCCAACGGATTTTCCCAATATAAACGGGGTTATCCAGAATCAGCCGAATGGTATTCCGATTGAACTGGCTGCCGCGCCTGCCGTGGTATCCCATGGCATTGACTGCTTGTTCAATACGGGTGCAGCCATTTCCATCTGCATAGAGCTGGAAAATCTTCCGAACACACTCTGCTTCATCCGGCACAATCTCCAGACTGGACAGGCGTCCAATACGGATCTTCCGGTACCCGAAGGGGGGATTTGCCATATAAGCGCCGTTCTGCACGGATTGTAGAGTGCCGCGGCGGAGGCGCTTGGTGATCATACGGTACTCTCCCCGGGAGAGAAAGGTCTCCATTTCGGCGGCCTGCTCGTCCATTTCCTTTGTGAGATCATACAGCCGCTCCGGCGTGACGATCAGCGTTTCGCTGGCTTTGAAGGTATCCAGAATAAACCCTTGGTCATACATACCACCGCGCCCCAGTCGCTGCATATCCATGCAAAGGACGGCCTCGTATTTTCCGCTCGATACGGCTTCCATGAGGCGGAGCATCTGTGGGCGTGCAAACAGACTTTCTCCGGATACCACCTCTTCATAGATGTCCTCCGGCGCCACCAGGTATCCGTATTTCTTGGCATAGTCCAGCAGGGCTGCCTTGTGTCGGGACAAGGTTTCTTCCAGGCTCATGTGCTCCTCTGCCCGGGATTTGCGCAGGTACATGGAGGAGATCACCGGCCGGCCGGCGTCATGGTATGCGCTCAGGTCTTCACGGGTCATGGGATCGCCTCCCGTCAATAGGATGATAGGTGCGTACAAAGCTGGAATATCATATAAAAGAATGAAAGTACAACCACAGTTTCTACAGGTTTCCCAATAAACGGGCTTATGGTATCACACCAATAGAAAAGGTGGGTCATCCCATTTACCGCACACAATGCAACAATTCCGAAAGCTGTAATATCCCAGACCATCTTTGGCGCACGTCTTAAATTTTCTCTTCGCTCTATCTCATCCAGCAAAACGACGGAATCATATTTGTCTTTATCCTTCCGCTTTCTCCTGAATAATTTCATGCGAAACACCCCTAATTTCTAAGAAATTATATTTTTTTATAATCTCTAAAATTATAAATGATGCACTTATGCGTTCTGCTCCTTGGCTGTATTTTTTCCATCGTATTCCATTCTGGAAAGCTCGGTGTTCGCTAAGTTTCTAATGCTTTCCTGCCCCCATGGATTCATCGAATCATAGTCTTTGGCCAACTGAAGAGCATCGTCACTGAGCCGGTAGCCGAACCTAACACAATCATCTGCCGGTATTTTTACGTTCTCTACATCCTGCGGGAACACAGAATTATAAAGGCAGTATAGGTATTCCTTATCAACATTTAAAGCCGATGCAATACTTCTCATTTCTTCGTCATCTATCTTGAGAGAATGATCGGTGCTTTTTGGATTTTCTGAGCATTTGTCCAGGATGTCATTGACTAGATCAATGCTGACACCGCACATATGCGCAAATTTTTCATTTGACATATCTTTTTTTCGCATTTTGATATAGGAACAAAATGAACTTCTATTTTCAAGCAAATAGTCAATAGATACACCGTAAAGATATGAAAGACGTATTAAATTTGTGGCAGAAGGATATATCTTTCCGTTTTCCCACTCGGACACAGTTGGGGCAGATACCTTCAATGAAAGTGCTACAAATTTTTGACTTAAACCAGCAGCTTTTCTTGCTGCCTTTAGATTGGTTTCCATTATAGTCACTCCTTTCTATCTAAATATTAGGTTATAGTTAATAGCTATAAAATTCAATAAAAAATAATTAGGTATAACCTATTGACATTGAGCGTGATCTCAAGTAACATTAGGTTATACCTAATTTTATGAAAGGGGGGGTGTTTAGTGAGAGATTGGTTGGTTGCAATTCGAAAGGAAGCTGGTGTTACCCAGAAACGGGTTTCCGAACAGTCCGGTATTTCCCAGTCATCGTACTGCGATATTGAAAAAGGCGAAATAAACCCCGCAGTAAAAACTGCAAAGGCAATCGCCGGGGTGCTGGGGTTCGATTGGACACGGTTCTATGAGTGATCCAAGCTAAAAACCCAATCTGGGACGGAAAGAGGGAATCTTATGAAAAATCGGGGGGAGTTCGACCCGGTACATGCGTACCAAAGATCTGTCAGCGTGGTGCGTCAGACCATGAAAGGTTATCGCATGAAGAAATATACCATGGCACGGCTTCTCCGAATCAGCTGTGAGGAGCTGGATGCGTGGCTCCTGGACGGAAAGGCTCCACGGTATGAAACCGTTCTGCGGTTTCTGGATGTATTCCAGGTTAGGGGTCAGGATCTGTTTGGCACTAGAATTCCGGACCGAGACGCATATCAGCGGATATTTCGTTGGACTAGCATGGATAGCGGCATAAAGTATTTACCTTTTACAGGTGTACCGGATCAGGTAATTCAGCCAGGTGTAAAACGCCGGTGATCCTCGGTCTGGATGAGCAGGACATTTGACATGGAGGTATCGGACAAGTCCGGATCTCCATAGGATGCAGGGGAGGTGAGGGCCTTGGAAGACAACATCATCATGAAAGACGGTAAGCCCTATCGGGTGACCTCATACGGAGTGGACTTCGGCCCGAAAAATGGAGTGGCCAAGGTCACGGTTTACGATCCCTGCATCACCGAAGAGGCCCAGCAGAAGCGGCGGGAGGCGCTTGTGCGCAAGTGCGAGGAACTGATCCGCCGGGGCCTGATGAATTAATCAATAAGGGAGGAGAAGGATGAGCCAAAAAGGAGAGAAGTATGCCCGGAGCGTCGAGGCCAGGGTTCAGGCTGTAGAGACCCGCATAATGGACCTGGAGCGGAGGCAGACGGACAGTGATCTGTTCACCCGCGGACTGAGAAATCTGGACACGAACTATTCCCGCCTGCTCCAGTCCGAAAGCAAGCGCCATCGCCATGCGGTGGCCGCTGCCCAACGCGAAGCTGCCAGATGGAAGGTGAATGCGGCGCTGGCGCTGATCCTGCTGGGGCTGACGGCGGCCTGCTGTGTTGTTTATGCGACCGCACAGGAAGAGGAAACGCCGCAGGGCGGGCCGGTAGTCCAGTACCTGCCCGACGATGGCAGACTGATGGGCGACAGTGTGCCCGCTTTGACGCGGTGTTATCTGACACCGGAAGAGACCGAGGCGGCGGAGAACGAGATGATCGAGGCGGCGCTGCTGGCCCGGGCCACTCGCATTGATAACGTGACCGTTACCCATTATGACTGCTGCGCGGAGTGCTGCGGAAAAACCGATGGAATCACCGCCAGCGGCGTGAGAGCCACGCCGGGTGTGACTGTGGCCGTTGACCCCGCTGTGATCCCTCTGGGATCTGACGTGCTGGTGGACTACGGAGACGGTGAGATTCACTATTACCGGGCTGATGATGTGGGCGGGTCTGTCACGGGCAACCACATCGATCTGTGTGTCGGCGACCATGAGGAGGCCGATGCGCTTGGTCACCGGATGGCAACCGTCTGGTGGGTGAATTCATAACCGATGGCTGAGACCAATGAGGAGATTGAGATCCGGTTGCTCAAGGACATGGCATTTCGCTATGGGCGAGTGCTGAAAAGAAGGAAAGAGGAGGTGAAAGGAAATGTTTCTCTGCAGAACCTGCGGGGAGGTGTTTGCGAATCCTCTGACGATCAGCCGGAAAGAGGATTTGGACGGGGAAGGACATTGGGAGCGGATCAGACAGACCGTCTGCCCGTGGTGTGAAAGCCCCCACATTGGAAAAGCGGAAGAGGAGGATCGGGAATGATTCATAAAACATCAACCTTGGGGATGTCCCGCAAGGAGTGGCTGGCGGAGCGCCGCAAGAGCCTGGGAGGGTCCGATATGGGGGCCGTGCTGGGGATGCACCGTTATTCCAGCCCCTATGCTGTATGGGCGGAGAAGACCGGCCGTCTTCCGGATGAGGAGGACAACGAGGCCATGCGTCAGGGGCGGGACCTGGAGGACTATGTGGCCCGGCGGTTCATGGAGAAGAGCGGGAAAAAGGTCCGTCGGCTCAACGCCATTCTGCGGAATGATGAATACCCCCATCTCCATGCCAACATCGACCGGGACGTGGTGGGGGAGGACTCGGGCCTGGAGTGCAAGACGGCCAGCGCTCTTTCCTCCCGGCGGTTTGCCGGCGGGGACTTCCCGGAGAACTACTACTGCCAGTGCGTGACCTATCTGGCCGTCACCGGATACCGGCGGTGGTATCTGGCGGTTTTGATCCTGGGCAAGGGATTCCAGATCTACCAGATGACCACGGTACCGGAGGACGAGGTACCGGCGTGGTGCGAGAGCAGCACCTATGTGGGACCGGAGGAGATCGCAGCCCTTACCAGGGCGGCAGAACACTTCTGGGTCAGCTATGTGGAGCAGGATTCCCCGCCGCCTGTGGATGGTCTGAGCGCCACCACGAAGGCCATGGAGACGATTTACGCCGAGGACAACGGCGGAGAGGTGCAGCTCTTGGGCCGGGAAGGCCTGTTCCGGGAGTATTTTGACCTGAAATTTGCCGCAGACCGTATTGCAAAAGAGATGGATCTCATTAAGCAGACCATCATGGAGGATCTTGGGCAGGCGTCCACCGGCTCCTGCGACGGGTTCTCCGTCACCTGGAAAAACCAGACCCGGATGCTCTTTGACGCCAATCGGTTTGCCAAGGACCACCCGGGCATGGATCTTTCCGCGTACTACAAGGCCAGCATCAGCCGGCCGTTCAAAATCAAGAAGGAGGCAAGCAGTCAATGAAAGAGAACGCCATCCAGGCGGCCACCGCCGCTGCCGGGAAAAAGGGACCGTCCACTATCCAGGATTACATCAAGGTCATGCAGGGGGAGATCGCCAAGGCGCTGCCCTCTGTTCTGACGCCGGAACGGTTCACTCGAATTACCCTGTCCGCCCTGTCAACCAATCCCACACTGGGAACGTGCACCCCCAAGAGCTTTCTGGGGGCCATGATGACCGCAGCCCAACTGGGGCTGGAACCCAACACACCTTTGGGACAAGCCTACCTGATCCCCTATCGAAACCATGGTGTGATGGAATGCCAGTTCCAATTGGGGTACAAGGGCCTCATCGATCTGGCCTACCGCTCCGGAAATGTTAAGACGATCCAGGCGGAAGTGGTCCACAAGAACGACGTGTTCGAGGTGGAATACGGAACCAATGACCGTCTCACCTTTAAGCCCCTGCTCACCGGAGAACGTGGAGATGCGGTCAGCGTATGGGCTATGTTCCAGACCAAGGACGGCGGCTACGGATTCTCCGTCATGAGCATGGAAGAGGTCCGGACCCACGCCAAAAAGTATTCCAAGGCGTACAGCAACGGTCCCTGGCAGAACCACTTCGAGGAGATGGCCAAAAAGACCGTTCTGAAGCGGTGCCTGAAGTATGCTCCTCTGTCTACGGAGTTTGTCCGGCAGGCTGCTGCGGATGAGACCATCAAGACCGTTCTCTCCGATGATATGTTCTCGCTTCCCGATGAGACCATCATCGAGGCAGAGGGCGTAGAGGTGGACGAGGCCACCGGTGAGGTCCTGAGCGGCGCAGAAAATCCTGCAGATGCCACGGGGGCGCAGTAATGCGCCCTCTGTTCAGGAGGGATTGATATGGCGTGGTTTGAGGCACATGACACCATGCCCAGGCATCCGAAGACACTGAAGCTGGCACGCCTTTTGAAAGTGGACCGGCGCTACGCCGTTGGGCTGCTGTACGATCTGTTCTCCTGGGGACTTACCGCCGCCCGGAAGGACGGGGAGCTGACGGGACTGGAGGCCGGGGACATTGCCTCCGCCCTGGATCTTCCGCCCGGGAAGAAAGGAGAGGCTGCCGTTTCTGCCCTGGTTGAGAGCGGCTATCTGGAATTCCGTGGGAATTCCTACTACATCCATGACTGGTACGACTACGCGGGGAAGCTGATGGAAAAGCGTGAAAGTGACCGAAGAAGAAAGGCGGAAATGAGAAGGAATTCCGTTTGAATTTCTTTGAAAATTCCTCTTCATTTCCAACGGACGTCCGTTGGATGTCCGTTGGAAATCCACTCGTAACCGTACCGAACCTAACAGTACCTAACCTACGTAGCATATAACTTGGAACGCTGTACTTCTACCGGGAGGACGGAGGAAAACGATGCGTTCCATCCTACCGATAGGAGGGATTACATATGCAGACCGAGGAGTTTGATAAAATCTGGAATCTGTACCAAACGCTGTTTCCCGCCGCCTCCTCCCGCTTGAAGAACGCAAATACCAGAAAGGCGTGGCAGGTGGCGCTGGAGCCCTACGCCATGGACGATGTGGTGGACGCTTCCATGTGCTGGGCGAGAAAAACTAAATTTTTCCCTGACATCGCGGATATTACGGGGAATCTGATCCCCGAACAGCTTGCGGAGGATGCCGAAGATCCGGCGCTGGACAGGGAGGACCGGCGGATGTGCCCGAAGTGGATGATCCCATACGTGCAGAGGACCTTCGGACGGATCGCCGAAGGGTGCAGAGAACAGCTGCACGCTGCCGGCCTTGAGACGTGGAGGGAGGCTTCCGAAAGGGGCGTTCCGTGGCTGGAATGGCTTGCTGCGTGCCGCGCGGTATTCGGAGAGGACATCCTTCCGCTGGAGCCGGATTCCCGGGTATGCGGGGAGGCGTGAGATGCCGAGAACATGGACATGCCCGTACTGGGTGCGGGAGGAGAAACGCTGCATTGTCTGTCAGATGGCGCAGCTGCGATTTACGGATCACGCCAGTTTCGCCGCATTCGCGGAAAAAAACTGCTCCAGCATCACCGGTTGGAGGGACTGCACACTGGCACGATTCTGTACGGATCAATACGAAAAATCAACATCGACGGAGGAACAGTGAAATGAACAAAAACTGGGTAAAGCGTCAGAGAGCCGAGCAGCGGGAACTGGAACAGCTGCGGAAGAAGAACCGGGAAAGCGTCAAGGAGATCCAGAGACTGCACCAGAAGGTGCGGAACGTCCGGGAGGCGTCTGAGAAGGCGCTGGAGGATGTGACATCCATGTGCGAGATGCTGATCGTGGCCGCCATGGATGAAAGGGAAACGATCACGATCGACCCCTACACGGCGCAGGCTTCCGGGAAGACCCTCTTCCTGCAGGTTCAGAATGATGGACGGATCGTTTGCAGACTGATCGCCGCTGGGGAGGCTGATGGAGAGACGGGAGCCGATGCGTAACAAAAAGAACCTGCGCCGGGTGAGCTGGCTTGTGAGCGCCCAGACGGACTGGCACGTCAAGAAGCTGGCCCGGATGGAGGGCACGACACCGGGACATATCATTGACAAGCTGGTGCGGGATCGGATGCTGGCGCTTCAGATGGGGGGGCTGGGGAAGTGAGGAAGACGAACATCGGCCAGACGAGTCTTGATGTGGAGATTATTGTGGACAGCTTCGCGGGTGGCGGCGGAACCTCCACCGGAATCGAACTGGCAACGGGGCGCCCGGTGGATGCCGCCATCAATCACGATCCGGATGCCATCCTCATGCATAAAACCAATCACCCTTACACGGAGCATTACCAAGCCAGTGTGTGGGACGTAGATCCAAGGGATGTATGCCGCGGCCGGCCGGTTGGACTTTTTTGGGCCTCGCCGGACTGCAAGCACTTTAGCAAAGCCAAGGGCGGAAAACCGGTTGACAAGCGGATCCGGGGACTTGCTTGGATCGTTCTGCGCTGGGCCGGAATGGTCCGCCCTCGCGTGATTATTTTGGAGAACGTGGAGGAGTTCCAGACCTGGGGGCCTGTGCGGCGGGGCCATCCGGTGAAAGCAAAGTCTGGGCAGACGTTCCGGAGATTCACCGGGCAGCTGGAGGCCCTTGGATATGACATAGAATGGCGGGAACTGGTGGCGGCAGACTACGGAGCCCCCACCACTCGCAAGCGTTTTTTCCTGATTGCTAGGTGTGACGGCCGGCCCATTGTATGGCCCGAGCCGACACACGCACCGAAGGATAGCCCGGAAGTAAAAAGCGGGAAGAAATTGCCTTGGCGGAGCGCGGCGGAAATCATCGACTGGAGTCTGCCTTGCCCGTCCATTTTTGACACGCGGGAGACCATCCGGGAGAAATACGGCCTTTCCGCCCAGCGGCCACTCCGTCCCAACACCATGCGGCGGGTAATCCGGGGAGTGGAGAAGTTCGCTATCAAGAAACCGGATCCGTTCCTGGTGGTGGTGAACCATACGGGGAACTTCCGGGGACAAGCCGCAGATATGCCGCTCCAAACAGTGACAGCAAAGCACGGATATGGCGTGGCATCTCCTGTCATGGCGCCGCTGACAGTCACCAATACATCCAACAGCGTGGGGAGTGGAGCGGGAAATCCTGTCCATACCGTAACGACAGCAGGGAACCAAATGCTGATCACTCCCGCTCTGGCCGCAATCGGTCAGACGGGCGGCGGAGACAGAATCCGCAGCGTGACAGAACCGACCCATACTCAAGTTTCAAAAGCGGAGGAGTGCGTGGTGGCTCCTGCCCTGATCCAGTATCACACTGAACAGTCCGAGAGGGTACGGGGCCAGGGCGTGGCGGACCCGCTTATGACCATTGACGCCTCCAACCGGTATGGTCTGGCAGCGGCCAGCCTAATCAAATACTACGGGAGCGACCAGCACGGCCAGAGTGCCGGGGACCCACTGCACACTATAACCGCAAAGGACCGGGAGGGCGTCCTGGCAGCACACATAACGGAATACCATGGCGCCAGCATTGGAGCCAAGATGGGAGAGCCTGTGGCCACAACGCTGGGGAATGACCACCAGGGCCTTGTGGCCACACACATGGTCAAAATGAAGGGGACCAACCTGGGCGGCCCCATGTCGGAGCCGGTGCAGACCATCACAGCCGGCGGCGGCCACTTTGGAGTCGTCACCACAGTGATAGCAAAGGCGGAATCAGGCGTGGACATGGCGCATTGGCCGGAAATCCGGGAGCTGCTGAATACATATTGCGGATATGACCTGGGGCCGGAGGATGTGATCCTGTTCCAGATTGGCGGCGTCTGGTATTTCATGGCGGACATTGGCCTGCGGATGCTGACGCCCCGGGAGTTGTACCGGGCAAACGGATTCCCGGACGATTACAAAATTGACCGGGATTACAAGGGCAATGTTTACGGGAAAAGCAAGCAGGTGGCCCGTTGTGGAAACGCTGTGCCGCCCCCCTTTGCAACGGCCCTGGTTCGTGCGAATTTGCCGGAGTGGTGCGGGGAGGAGATCCGAACCATGGCGGAGCTGGAAAGGAAAGTGGCGGTGTGATGAAGTCAATACGAAAGGAAGATGGGTATGAGCAGAAGCTATGGCCTTATGTGGAGTAAAGAAAAAGCGTTGGAATTTCTGAAGGTCTGGCTGCCCGATAATATCCCGGAAGAAGTGCGGGACGATGAGTTCTGTGACGAGTACCAGCGGACTGTGAACCGGGTGGAGTACGAATTTGAACGGAATTTACCTTGTAAGCCGAGACTGCAAAAGGGGGCGAAACATATTTGGGACTGTGGATGGTGCGGATCAGTGATCGTCAGCGGAGAAAATGCCAACTATTGTAACGCTTGTGGACACCCAATTTTGTGGGACGAGATTAGGACGCTTACAGGGGTAAAGGAGGGGGCTACCAAAGAGGTGGACTGACATGGGAAAGCACATCACCATCTTTGACCGGGCATACCCGAGAGAGAAGCAGGCGGAGGGCCTTGCAATTTCTGAAGCTGTTGCAAGTGGGAAGTGCGACAAATGCGCGTTTCTCAAACAGTGCGCGAGAGACAGAAATTTTGAATTTCCCGTTTTTGCCTGGTGTCAGCAGCGGAAACACCAGATTTTGAAGAGCTGGGAGGAATGAACGTGGAGCGGTTGACGCAAAGAGGAAAAGGAAACGATCATGTATATTTTACCAGCAAGCCAAAGGGATTTCTTTGCCACGAAAATTTTTGTTCATATGCTTACAAATGCAAAAAAATCAGGGACAGAAAATGCCCGTATTTGGCGGTAATGGATCGCCTCGCCGATTACGAGGACACCGGACTGGAGCCGTGTGAGATTGAACGCATTCGGGATGCGTATGGTCGCGGTTTATCCCTGCGCACCGAATCTGCGAAACGACTGGAGCTGATCCGGGAGATCCCGACAGACCGCCTGAGTGAGCTGGTGGAGGCTGACCGGCTGGGAAGAATTAAGATCCTCCCGAAGCCGGAAGCAAATACGTGCGGCTCCTGCGGACATTTCCGGAGAATTGCAGGAAAGAGCCTTGGGACTTGTGGGGAGCAGGCCTATTACAAAACCAGAAGAGGGGAGATCGAGCCTGGCCGGGGGACGTTTATGCCCTCACAATCCCGGAAGGCGTGCAAGAAATACATACAGGCTGCGGAGAATGAGGAATGAGCCGCGGAAAGCAGAATCCGTACACGGATGCACAGTGGGCATGGATCGCCGAACGCTACCGGGAGGGCTACCGGATCAAAGATCTGGCCGCATTCCTCGGCATGAGTCGGGAACATATCAGGAGACACCTTGCCATGTTGGGCGACCACCCCTACGCCCAGGACGAGCTGGACCCGCTGAGCAGCCGGGCAGACGAATTTAACCGGTTGAGAGATAACGATGAGAATTGACATTGACAGGCTGGGGCCGGATGCCCAGCGGCAGATCTTGCAAAAGGTCCTGGTGATCAAACCACAGAACAGCAAATATCACAACCAAAAGGCCGTGCGGCTCATGCCAAACGGGAAGCTCCGGCGCTTCGACAGCCAGAAGGAGGCCCGGCGCTATGACCAGCTGGCCGCTAGGCTGCGGGCCGGGGAGATCCGGGATCTGAGGCTCCAACAGACGTTTACCCTCCAGGAGGCGTATGTCTCCAGCAGCGGGGACACGGTGCGGGCTATCACCTACAAGGCGGATTTCACCTACGAGGAGCGTCCGGCCTTCTGGAGGGGGTACGAGGAGCAGTGCCCGGACGACAAATGGAACCTTGTGGTCGAGGACGTCAAGGGCGCCCGCACGGAGACATACAAGATCAAGAAGAAACTCATGGAAGAGCGCGGCTATCACGTGCGGGAGGTTTGAATGAAAATCGGAGACAGAGTCACACGGATACCGGAAACATTTATGGAGCCGGAGCACGCAGGGCCGGGGGCACGTCCGGCCCTGACGGGGACCGTGGTATACATCCACCCCAAGGGCAGGTACCACACTGTGGAGTTTATCATACGGGGCAGACGGGTTTGGGAGAGCTTTCAGGGGGTAGAGGAATGAAAAATATCCTGTGGCACATACGGTCCTGGCTCATTCGGAAGCTGGGAGGGTATGACCGGCAGCAGATCTTCACGACGCGCGTTTCCAATAAAATCGTGAACTTGAAGCCTGTTCGAGTGAGGCAAGAGGTTCGGATTTCAAGGGACTGCATCCGCAATGCGGACTATTTCAGGGACGAGGTCCTGCACGCCAGAAACAGCATGGCGTATATGATTGCGTCCGAAATGCTCAAGCGTGACATGATTCTTTTCCAGAGCCAGGAGGCCATAGAGCGAGACGAAGTTATTCTGCGTGCAACGGTGTTCCTTGTTTCTGCCAGAGATGCTTCTCTGTTCATCATCTGATATGCTCATGGTGTGCTTTAGCATAGCATGAGCAAGAGAACGGCCCTGGGGCCTTTTCATGTCCCTGCTCCTCTATGGGGGAGAGAGGAAAGGGGGGTAGGGGGGATAGGAGAGAGAGGGCAGGGACCTCCATGGTATGGATGAAATAGAATACGTTTCTTACTGCGGCGGGGGCGGCGGGCGTTCTTCGGGACATCCGGCTGCCTCCGCTTTTGAATTCCCGCCCGGGTTTGACGCATTTGGAAAACGCCTGTGCTATCGTGGATACAAAACGGAGGGGGTGCAGGCATGGCGAAAAGTAAATACGAGACCCATGTGCTACCCAATCTCAAGAAAATCTCGAAGTGGGCGGCGGCGGGGGCGACAGCAAAGGAGATCGCCGGGAAGCTGCGCATTTCCTACTCTACGCTGCGCAGGTATCTGGACCAGGGGAGCGAGGGGGACGAGCAGTATGCGGCGCTTTGGGATGCTTTTACGCAGGCGTGCGGGGAGGCTGACGATCAGGTGGAGGCGGCCCTGTACAAGAGGGCCTGCGGGTTTGAGTATGTCGAAACCAAGCGGGAGCAGCGAATTGACAAAGCCGGTAACGTCATCGAGCTGGTGACCACCACCAACAAGATGGTCCCGCCTGACCCGACGAGCGCGATGTTCTGGCTGACCAACCGGCGGCGGGACCGCTGGAAATACCACCCGGATGGTGCTCCCGGCGGCGATGATAGCGGCACGGAGACCGGTGTGGTAGAGCTGCCCGCCGTGGCGCCGCTGGAGCCGCCGGCAGAGGATGGAAGTGGGCAGAATGGAACGTAACGTGATCTGGCGGCCACAGGCAAAACAGGCCATCTTTATGTCCCGGGCGGAGGACGAGGCCCTCTACGGCGGGGCGGCGGGGGGCGGCAAGTCCGACGCCCTGGTGATGGAGGCCACCCGGCAGGTGCATATCCCTTACTACCGGGGGCTGATCGTCCGCAGGACCTATCCCCAGCTGGAGGATCTCATCGGTAAGACCTTGCGGCTCTACCCCAAGGCATTCCCCGGGGCGAAATTCAACGACTCCAAACACGTCTGGAAGTTTCCCAGCGGCGCCGTCATCATCTTCGGCTCTGTCCCTCACATCAAGGACAAGTACAACTACCAGGGCAAGCCCTATGATTTCATCGGCCTGGACGAGCTGACCCAGTTCCCCTATGAGATCTACGACTACCTGGTCCACTCCCGGAACCGGCCCAATGGCCCCGGTACCCGGGTGTATGCCCGGGCCACGGCCAACCCCGGCGGCGTGGGCCACGCCTGGGTGAAGGATCTCTTCATCAATGCGGCGCCGCCCATGCAGACGGTCTGGAAACGGGTGGAGATCCAGGAACCAGACGGGACAACCCGGGCCAAGTGGCGCAGCAGCATCTTTGTTCCCTCTACCGTGTTCGACAACCAGGCGCTGCTTGCAAACGACCCGGATTATATCTACCGCCTGGGCTCGCTGCCGGCGGCGGAGCGGGACGCCCTGCTCTACGGAAACTGGGACAGCTTTGCCGGACAGGTGTTCATGGAGTGGCGCAACGACCGGGATCACTACAAGGACCGCCTGCACACCCACGTCATTGACCCTTTTCAGATCCCGGAGACATGGGCCGTGTGGCGTTCGATGGACTGGGGCTATTCCCGGCCCTTTTCCGTCGGGTGGTATGCCGTGGACCACGACAAGCGCCTCTACCGCATCCGGGAGCTGTACGGATGTACCGGAGAGCCCAACGTGGGCGTCAAGTGGTACCCGGACCGGGTAGCTGATGAGATCCGGCGCATTGAGCGGGAGGACCCCAATCTGCGGGGGCGGCGGATCATCGGTGTGGCGGACCCGGCTATTTTCTCGGACGCCGGGACGGAGAGCGTGGCCGCCAGCATGGAGCGGCGGGGTGTTTACTGGCAGGCGGGCAACCATGACCGCCTCAACGGGAAGATGCAGATCCACAACCGGCTGGCCTTTGACCGGCACGGACGGCCCATGCTCTATGTGTTCTCCACTTGCCGTCACTTCATTCGCACGATTCCGGCTCTGGTCTACTCGGAGACGGATGTGGAGGACGTGGACACCGACGGCGAGGATCACATCTACGACGAACTGCGGTACCTTTGCATGGAGTTCCCGGTGGCGATGCCGGTCCGCAAGCCGCCGGCGGTCAAGCCCTACAATCCGCTGGACACGGACACCGAACAGTATGACCCATACGAATTTTACAGGAGGCTCGGATGATGATGGAACGGTTTGAGGGGAATCCCGGAAATGGGATTTCAGCCCCTGCGGCGGGAAATCAGCCCGCCGGGATGAGAAGCGGGGTATCGTTGAGAATGAGCGGGCAATCCATGGTTATGACTCCGGATCGGATCAAGAAAGCGCAGCAGACCCTGGCCAAATACAAAGAGGGCAAGGCAGCGCTGGAAAACCGCCTGATTGAGGAGGAGCAGTGGTACAAGCTGCGGCACTGGGAGTATCTGCGGCGCAGGCAGGAGAAAAACGCCGGGGCGCCGGAGCCCACATCTGCGTGGCTGTTCGATTCCATTGCCCAGAAACACGCCGATGCCATGGACAATTTCCCGATTCCGGCGGTTCTGCCCCGGGAGGAAAGCGATCAGGAGAGCGCACGGCTGCTCTCCGATGTGCTGCCGGTAGTGCTGGAGCGGACGGACTTTGAGCAGGTCTACAATGACAACTGGTGGGAGAAACTCAAGCATGGCACCGCCGTCTACGGCGTTTTCTGGGATTCCGACGAGGAAAACGGCCTGGGGGATGTGGTGGTCCGGGACATCGACCTGCTGAACATCTTCTGGGAACCCGGGAAGCGGGACATCCAGAAGAGCCGGAACCTCTTTATCACGTCCCTGGTGGACAAGGACCTGCTCTTGGAGCAATACCCGAAGGCCAGAGGGGCCATGGACGCACAGGTGATTACCCTGAGCGAATACGTCCACGATGAGAACATCGACACCACGGACAAGGCCCTGGTGGTGGATTGGTACTACAAGGTCAAAAGTCCCACCGGCAAGACCATCCTCCATTACTGCAAGTTTGTGGGGGACACGGTGCTGGAGGCCACGGAGGACGATCCGGAGTTCCGGGAGAGCGGACTTTACGATCATGGGCGATACCCGGTGGAGTTTGATGTGCTGTTCCCAGATAAGGATTCCCCTGCGGGGTTCGGGTACATTGCCATCGCCAAAGATCCCCAGCTCTACATCGATAAGCTCTCCGGCGCGGTGCTCCAGAACGCCGTCATGTGCGCAAAGCCCCGGTTTTTCAAGTCCGCCCAGACCGGTGTCAATATGGACCAGTTCAAGGACTGGAATCAGGACATCGTGGATGTGGAGGGATCCGGACTGGATGAGACCCGCATCCGGCAGATTGAGGTGCAGCAGGTTCCGGGCAATGTCCTGGACGTTCTGCAGATGAAGATCAACGAGCTGAAGGAGACCACTGCCAACCGGGACTACAACTCCGGCGGGACCACATCCGGCGTCACCGCGGCTGCCGCCATTGCCGCCCTTCAGGAGGCGGGGAACAAGACCAGTCGTGACAGTATCTCCGGCAGCTACCGGACGTACAAGAAGATCGACTCCATGGTGGTGGAACTCATGCGGCAGTTCTACGATGTAGAGCGGTCCTTCCGCATTGTGGGTCCGAACGGGGAACAAACCTTTGAGCGGTTTTCCAACAAGTCGATTCGAGACCAGGAGCTGCCGCCTGCGGTTCCAGGGGCGGAAAACATGGAGGGATATGTCCCCATGTTCCGGCGCCCCATCTTCGACTACGACATCAAGGCCCAGAAGCGGTCTCCATTCTCTCAGATGGCCCAGAACGAGATGGCGAAGGAGTTTTACCAGATGGGATTTTTCAACCCGGAACGGGCGCAGGAAAGCCTTTCCGCCTTGCAAATGATGGAATTTGACGGGCGGGATCAGATGGTCCGGCAGATTCAGCAGGGACAGACGCTGCTGAATCTGCTGCAGCAGGCAAACATGGAACTGAATGCGCTTCGGAGTGCCTTGGGAGTGAGAGACGGGATGCCTACCGGAGGAACAGCCGGCGGCAGCTTGCCCACTGGCGGCGGACAGACCATCGGCGGCGCTGCCAAAGCCGCCCAGACGGCCCACGGAGCCGATACCACGCCTTATGGGCAGGTGCTCATGGATCGGTCTCGTCCTGACATGAGCCGCTCTTCGGGGGTAGCAGTTAAATGATCGTCGTGAATATATCCCGGGACCGTACGGAGGACGCCTATTCCGTTGAGATCCATGGGCACGCAGGATATGCGCCCCAGGGACAGGACATCGTGTGCGCCGCTGTTTCCGCCCTGGCACTGGCCCTTCATGGTTGGCTGGCCGCGCACCCGGAAATCTGCCTGTGGGCCAGCCGGGACAGAGACGGGAGCGCCCGGTTCCTCTTTCGCAGGACGACGGCTTCCCGGGCGGCCTATGAGGTGGTATCCTCCGGCCTTTCCTCCATTGCGGTGGAGTACCCGGATCATGTGCGCTTGGACTGGGAGATCCAGTACTGAAAAAATTTTTCAGGAAATTTGACGCTTTTTAGATGCGGGATTGATACGCTGGTTTTGTAGCCGGAGATTTGTTCCTCTTTTTCACGGATCGAAGCTCTCCGCACAGCCGAAAGGCGGCGGAGGGCATCCCGATCCGAACTCCGAACCTACTGGACACGGGACAACGCCCGCGGAAAGGAGGCCCATATGGGTCAGGTTAATCACATTCTCCCTGCGCTGTTGCAGCTGTTCGCCGGAGACGGCGGCGGTTCCGGTGATGGCGGCGGGGTGGCCGGTTCCCTTGGCGGGTCCGTCAGCGGCCAGGCGGACAATTCGGGCGGGGAACAGCCCGCTGTGCTTTATGGCAGGCAGGATGTATCCACGGAAGGCCTCGACGCCGGAGGCGAAACCCACGAAGATGACAGAAAAGACGGCAAAGAGACACAGAAAGAGCGGCAGGCCCGGTATCGGGAACTGATCAGCGGGGAGTTCAAGGATCTGTATCAGCAGGACACGCAGCGCATGATTGACCGGCGCTTCAAGGAGACCAAGGGCCTCCGGGAGCAGCTGGACAGCCAGCGGGGAATCCTGGATCAGCTTTCCTCCCGCTATCACACAGCGCCCGGTGATATGGATGCCCTCCAGAAAGCCCTGGACGGGGATGCTGCCATGTGGGAGACGGCGGCCGAAGAGGCCGGCATGAGTGTGGACCAGTACCGCATGGTGGAGCAGATGCGCCGCAGCAATGCCCAGATGCAGGGACAGCTTCTGCAGATGCAGGCGGCCCAGAAATCCCGCCAGCAGGTGGAGGCCTGGCAGCGGGAGGCCATGGAACTTCAGCAGGATTACCCGGACTTTAATCTTGCCGAGTTTGTCCGGGACCCCCAGAACGTGGAGTATCTCAAGCGAAATGTCCCCATGCGGATGATCTACGAGTACGCCAACCGGGATGCCATCATGCAGGACACAGCCAGCAGGGCCGCCCGGCAGGCGGAGAGCAATGTGGTGAACAACATTCGCTCTAAGGGCCGCCGTCCCAAGGAAAACGGGGCTGCCCAGCAGCCCGGTGTGTTGGTGAAGGATAAGGTAGAAGATCTCACCAACGACGACATCGACGAGATCATCCGCCGGGTACAACGCGGAGAACAGATCTCTTTCTGACGCTTTTTCTTGTCTCTTTGCCGGAAGGAAAGGAGACTACCTATGTTTGATACGCACAAGAATATGCCTGCCATGCTGCAGATGTTCGCCGACCAGAATCCCAACACCAATGTAACGACCGATGGCAGCCTGAGCAAGGAAATGAAGACCTTCTACGACAAGGCGCTGATCCGCCTTGCCGAGCCGGAGCTGGTCCACGACCAGTTTGCTCAGAAGCGTCCCATCCCCAAGAACGGCGGAAAGACCATCGAGTTCCGCAAGTACACGCCCCTGTCCAAGCAGCTGACGGAGCTGACGGAAGGCGTTACGCCCGATGGCCAGAAGCTGACCGTGACCACCATCGAGGCAACGGTCAAGCAGTACGGCGGTTACATCACCCTGTCCGACCAGCTGATGCTGACGGCCATCGACAACAACCTCATGGAGGCAATTACCCTGCTGTCCTCTCAGGCGGCCCGCACCTCCGACACCATCACCCGGGAAGTTATGGTGGCCGGCACCAACGTGCAGTACGCCGAAGGCCAGGTGGACAGCCGCGCGGATCTGGCGTATACCAGCGAAGAGGACAACATGAACCTGACCGTTCGGGCTGTCCGCATGGCTACCCGCACCCTGAAGAATCAGAACGCCAAACGGATCGGCAATTCCTATGTGGGCATCGTCCATCCGGATGTGTCCTTCGACTTGATGAGCGACCCCGAGTGGAAGTATCCCCACCAGTACAAGGACACCAGCCACCTCTATGCCGAAGAGATCGGCGAGGTGGGCGGCGTCCGGTTCGTGGAAACCACTGAGGCGAAGAAGTTTACCTCCGCCGGTGCGTCCAGCCGGGATGTCTATGCCACCATGATCCTGGGCGCCAATGCCTACGGCGTGACGGAGGTCACCGGTGGCGGCCTCCAGACCATTGTTAAGCAGTTGGGCAGCGCCGGTACTGCCGACCCCCTGAACCAGCGCGCCACCGCCGGTTGGAAGCTGATGAAGACCGCTGTGCGCCTGGTGGAGGAGTATATGGTCCGCATTGAGACCACCAGCAGCAGCAACGACCATATCGCCAACTGATTGGGCTGCCCCCTTCCGGGGGCGGCTCCCGGAATAAGGAGGAACATATGCCTAAGACGAAGACTACCGCAAGCGAAACCGAGAATACCGAGAGCCTGGAACAGGACCCCACCCAGGACACCCAGCAGGACCCCACCCAGGACACGGAGCAGGAGGAGAAGATCCGCCGCGGCGACGAACTGGTGGAAGTGGAGCTGTTCTACGACGGTGACAAGTACAAAGAGCCCGTGCCGGTGATCGTCAACGGCGTGAAGATCATGGTCCCCCGGGGAAAGCCCGTGAAGATCAAGCGCAAATACGCCGAAGCACTGGATCACTCCCTGTCTCAGGATAAGAAGGCGGGACTCATGCAGGCCCGTCTGGCCGCTGAATTCACGGCGGAAACCAAGAATCTTGGCCTGGAAAGTGAATAACCGCGAGGCACGGCAATCGGTTTGCGACACGGCGCAGGCGTCCTTCTTCCCGGGATGCCTGTGCCGTTTTTAATCTAACAGGAAGCGAGGTAGTGCCTGATGCGGACGATCCATGTCAATATCACCGGGATGTTTGTCCAGAAGGACTGCAAAAACGGCGGAGTCCAGGGAGAGGGAAACGCCACACAGCTGCATATCACATTCGATGAAACCTGGAAAGGGTACGGAAAGCGGGTCATCTGGCGAAATGCACAGGGAGAAAACCCCGTTGCGGTGGTGCTGATTGCCGCCGCAGCTGCCGGGACAGCAGATACGCTGACCTATGACACCCCAATTCCGGCGGAGGCTCTGGCTCTGCCCGGCTGGTGCTCATTCACTGTGGAGGGATTTCAGGACGCGGAGACCGCTTCTGCTATGTTCAGCGTGCGGGACGTGCTCCAGGTCATGGAAAACGACGGGGCCAATTCCCCGGCGGAGCCGACACCCAGCGAATCCCAGCAGATTCTGGATGCCATCGCCAAGAATGAGGAGGCGGTGGGCGCCTATGCAAAGGAGTCCAAGAGCTGGGCTGTTGGCGGAACAGAAAGTCGAGAGGGTGAGGACACCGATAACGCAATGTACTACGCCCAGCAGGCGGAAGCAAGCCGAAAAGACGCTTCCGAAAGCGCAAAATCCGCGTCTGTTTCCGCAGGATCTGCTGCTGCCAGCGCAGCAGCGGCAGCCGGAAGCAAGGCGGCAGCGGATAAGAGTGCGGGTGTGGCAAAGGACAGTGCCATCCTCTCTCAGTCCTGGGCAGTGGGTGATACCGGAACCCGGGAAGGAGAGAACACCGACAATGCCCGGTATTGGGCACAGCAGGCCCATATGGCCGCTGGCGGCGGGGTGGTGTCTTTCAACGGGCGCACCGGATCTGTTATGCCGGAAAAAGGGGATTACACGGCGTCGGACGTGGGGGCGGCTCCGGATGGGTTTGGGTTAGGAACTAGTGCAATCTACACAGGATCTCCCGATTGTGATCTTGACAATATTGACGGAAGCGGATGGTGTGTTGGAATTCCTGTAATAGAAGGTTTTTCTTTTGGTTTCAGTTTAGTTTCTCACATTAAATGGAATGCAAATTACGCACAGCAAACAGCATATTTAACTCCTTTTACAAGTGGGCCAGCATCTTACAATTCAGTTATCCGCCGATTTAAAACAAACGGAAACTGGGAGCCGTGGGAGTGGGTAAATCCGACCATGAAAATTGGAATAGAGTACCGCACCACAGAGCGGTGGAACGGAAAGCCGGTGTATGCTAAGTTAATTGATTTTGGAT
The DNA here is from genome assembly GCA_944387015.1 of uncultured Oscillospiraceae bacterium. Lineage (GTDB taxonomy): Bacteria > Bacillota > Clostridia > Oscillospirales > Oscillospiraceae > Oscillibacter. The sequence continues at coordinate 115,779 of CALXDH010000001.1, read as the reverse complement.
CACTCCCAAACATTTCAAGAAAAACAATTTCTCATAATATCCAAAATGTTCAGAGTATTGTGGACATTGCGGCAACTACAAGTAACGGGGCAATCATGAATGATATGGAATTGGCTGGTTCAAATTTTACAGCAAACAATTCCGTTATTGTTTGTCAATCCAGTGTGGATCAATCCAGCTTAACGGCTAAGGTGCTGCTCAAATATACAAAGACATCGGATTAAGTCGGATTAAGAGGAGAACGCATGAAAGAGATTCAATATCAAATCGCCTCCGAAATCAATCGAGGGACAGAAGATTTTCCCGTTACTGAGACTGTTTTTCACCAGGTATCTATGCCCTACACAGATGCCAATTATCAGATGGCACTCTCCGATGCCTATCAGGGGGATGTCACCGTGGTAGACGTTCCTGACCCCCGCCCCCTGTCTGAGATCCAGTCGGTCCGCCAGGAGGAAAACAAAGCGGCCCTTGCCGCCTGGCTGGCGGCGCACCCGCTGACATGGACGGACGGCAACGTCTACGGCGTTACCGAGGAGGATCAAAATGAGATGTCCCTGAACCTCCAGCAGTATCAGGTACAGGTAGCGGCGGGCAGATCGGTCAATCTGGAATGGCATACCCAGAAAAAGCAGTGCCATACATTTACACCGGAGCAGTATACAGCGCTGCTGCTGGCCATCATCGACTATGTGTATCCATACCGCCGTTATCAGGAAAAGGTCAAAGCCGCCATTTATGCCGCTGAAACGACGGAAGCGGTGGAGGCCGTGGTCATTGACTATGCCGGCGTCATCGTTGAGGAGGACGGTTCCGATGCGTAACAGTGCAGGTATTGCGAATGCGTGCAGGAAAGCGGCCAGGGGAGTGCAGATTACCGTTTTGCGAGTGCTGGGATGGTGCTTTTTCGGGGTCATGTATGGGGGACTGGAGATTCTGTGGCGCGGATATACGCACTGGACCATGCTACTGCTGGCGGCGGTCATCTCTGTCCCGCTGGATATTGCCAATGACACGGTGATTCCCTGGGAAACGCCGCTGTGGCTCCAGGCGATCATCGGCGGCACCATCATCACGGCGGCGGAGTTCATCACCGGCTGTATCGTGAACCTCTGGCTGGGCTGGGGCGTGTGGGATTATTCGGATCTACCGCTCAATGTATTGGGGCAGATCTGCCCGCAATACTGGGCATTGTGGTGTTTGATGGCTGTGCCGGCCATCGTGATGTTCGACCTGATGGCATACCGCTCCGGTCGGGGGCCGTGGCCCAAGTACAAGCTGCTTTAAAGGAGGCGACGCCATGACCATCAACCAGGTCATTGAAAAGGTAAGCAGACTTTCACCCGGGGCGGTGGAGGACCGGGACATTGCCGACTGGATTTTGGAGCTGGACCAGAAGATGTTCCTGGAACTCCATATGCCGGAGACGGTAGACCGGCCGTTGAAATGGCCGGAGGACTCTGAAAAGCCTTTGGTGGTTCCACCGCCCTATGATGGAATCTATGAGCTGTTCGCCCAGCTCAAAATGGACTTCTACCGGAAGGATTATGAGCAGTTCAACAACACCGCCACGGCCTATAACGACGCGATGAACGAGTTCCGGAAGGCGTACCGGAGGGAGCATCCGCCGGAACCACAGTATATTCAGTTAATGTGAAGGAGAATTCCATGTCATTTGTATCGCTGATGAAATATTCCGGGCGGAAAAGCACACAGCAGATTGTCACCTTCGGCGGTATCCGGTACAGCAGGGGAGGCAGTGATGGGGAGTTCTCCGAGAGCACAAACCTCTCCGCACGTCAGTTCCCGTCCCTGTCTCAGCGCGGGGGACGCCGTTTGGAGAAGACCTATTCCTCCGCAACAGCACTCTACTCCAAAAACGGGAAGCTCCTGGTGATTGACGGGACGGATGTTCTGTTCGATGGAAAAAAGGTTGGTACTGTCATTCCAGGGGAAAAAATGATCTGTGCGGTAAACTCCAAAATCGTGATTTTTCCTGACAAGGAGTATTACGATACAGAGCTTGAAAAATTTGGCACTATGGATGTGAAGCTCACCGTTGCTTATCAAAACGTGGAGTGGGGAACCAACACATTGAGGATCAGCGGAAGTGGGGATCTTTCCAAACTTTTTTCTGTCGGGCAGGGAATTGAAATCAGCGGGTCCAGTATCTCTGCAAACAACAAGACCGCGGTAATCCGGGGAGTTTCCGAAGACACACTAACATTCTCAGATAACACCTTTTCCGAACGGAGAGAATCCGGGACAATCAATGTGGAGAGAAAGATTCCGGATCTGGTGTGCATTTGCGAGAGTGCGAATCGTCTCTGGGGGGCTGAGGGGAAGACCATTTGGGCCAGCGCCCAGGGAGATCCCCTCACTTTCTACAACTATGATGGTTTGGCGACGGACTCCTTTGCCGTTGCCGTCGGCACCGACGGAGACTTTACCGGGTGCATCAGTTACTCCTCCAATGTGCTGTTTTTCAAGGAGAACGCTCTTCACAAGGTGCTGGGAACAATGCCTTCTGATTACCGGGTTTACGATTATACGGTTCCCGGTGTCCAGGAGGGATCCCAGAAGTCTATGGAGGTTATTAACGAGATTCTGTTCTACAAAGGCGTTGCAGGGATTTACTCATTTTCCGGGTCTGCCCCGGCGCTGATCTCTGACAATTTCGGAACACGACGTTTCAAAAATGCCAGAGCAGGAACGGACGGGACCATTTACTACATCTGTATGCAGGAAGAGACGCAAGAAGGGGACGGGGCGTGGGATCTCTACACCTTTGATCCCTCTTCCGGGATTTGGCTCCGGGAAGATTCCTCTCACATCCTGGACTTTACACGGCAGGACACGGATCTCTATGCGCTGGCCTCCGACGGGGCCGTTTACAAACTGGACGATGTTGCAGAGGACGATCTTTATTGGGAAGCCGTGTTTTATCCGTTTGATGAAACGCTGTATGGAAAACGCGGATACTCCAAACTCTGGGCAAAGTTGGAACTTTCCCAGGGCGCCTGGATGAAAGCGGAGATCTCCCAGGATGGAGGCCCGTTCCGACAGGTGGGACTTTGGAGCAACAGAAATCGGGAGACGGTGTTGGCCACCATGTTCCCAGGGAGATGCGACACCTTCCAACTGAAACTCTCGGGAAAGGGAAGATGTGTCATCAAGTCTTTGGTTCGGGAATTTTTGGTGAATTCAACCAAGTAATGGAGGAGACAGATGGACATTATTGCAAAAAGTGCTCCGTTCATTGATCCCCAGAATCTCAATGAATCCCTGGGTCAATTTCGAGATTACATGGTCGAAGTGCTGCAGGTCATTGATTTTACGCTGTCCAACCAGAAAAACCAGATCAGCGGAGCGGTCAGCGAGCAAAATTTTTTACAGTTGGCCGCTGCCGTGCAATCCCTGAGCAGCTCACTCAATGCGCAGAATTCCACCATCAGCAGTATCAATACAACTGTTGGGAACCTGCAACAGGAACTTAAAAGCATTGAGCAGCGCGTTTCGGCATTGGAAAATGCTCCGTAAGAAAGGAGAAGATTATGGCGTATTCAGGCCCCGCAATCAGGCGGGATTCCCCCAAGAAAAGCACACAGAACGCCGGAAAGACCGTTTATGAAAACGGGCGGAATGTTACCAGAAATGAAAATGGATATGTGGTGCGGTCCAAAAAAGTCGATAAGGGAGACACGAGAGCTCCCAGCGCGGATGTTTCCACCAGCGGCAGCAGGGACAGCTACGGCGGCTCCAGCTATGACAAGCAGTATCTCTCTGACAATGAACTGGCCGGCATTGATGAGCTGCGCAGACTGGCCAGTTCCGGCGCTATGAGCTGGGATGAGGCAAACTGGGAAGCGAACCGGATTCGATCGCAGTACGGATACAGCGGAGGCTCCGACGGCAGCCATTTTAATCCAACGGATTACACCACCTACATGAGCAAGGATTTTGGAAGCCGTTCTGGAGGGGCTGGTAATTCCACTTCCGGATCTCCTGCTCTCAGCGGATCCATGATGAATGTGGACTGGCAGGCAATGATCAACGACGCCGTGTCCAGAGGGGATTATGTCTCCGCCGCCATTTATGAGCAGAACCGGAACAACAAAATCAACTCTCCCACTTATACGGGGAGTCAGAAGCCGACAAACCTGTATGCGCAGTATCTGCCCGGAATCCAAACGGGATATGGGGACAGACCCTCCTATGACTCCGCATATGGGGATGACATTGATTCCCTTCTGCAGCAGATCCTTGATTCCAATTATTCGGATTTCCAGCAGGGGAGCGATTACCGGTATCTCTATGACAAGTATTCCTCCAGAGGTCAGGAGGCCATGCAGGACGTCCTGGGGCAGCTTGCGGCCCGTACGGGCGGATACGCATCCAGTTATGCAACGAATGCGGCTGGGCAGGCCTACAACGACTATATGACCACGCTGGAAGACGCCGCTCGGGCCATGTATCAGGATCAGCTGAACCAACAGCTTCAGAACCTGGGTGTTCTGACAGACGCCGAGAACACCAATTACAATCGGTATCTCAACGAGCTGGATCAGTGGAACACGGACCGGAATTTTGCGTATAACCAGTATCTGGACAACCGTAACTGGGAATATGAATTGGGGCGTGATGCTGTGGAAGATCAGCGGTATGAAGATGAGACAGAATACTCCCAGGCGCTTTTGCAGGCGGAGACGCTGGCATCCTTCGGAGATTTCTCCGGGTATAAGGCTCTGGGCTACTCTGACGCCCAGATCCAGCAAATGCAGGCAGCATATCGATCTCAGCTGACTTCGAATAGTTCGAAGCGGAGCAGTGCGTCATCCGGAAGTTCTTCCGGAAGTTCCAAGCCACGCTTGACTGCGGCGCAGACGCTGGACGCCCTGGAAAACGGGCTGCGGTCCCAGCAAGTTCTGGACGCTTATGAATACTACTATGGTGAACCGTTCCAGGAGAGTGGAGAGTCTGACAATTCCAGTTCCGGGAGCGGGATGTCTCCGGACCATTATCGAGCATTCGGAAGTTCGATCTCCGCTCAGCTGGGTTCTGGTAAGGAAAACGCTGCGATTGCAAACATTGATTCCAGATGGGACGAGCTGAATGATGAGCAGAAGGCGGGTATTCAGAACCTTTTGAAGAAATACGGGTATCAATATAACGCCAGTTGATGGAGGGTTTTATGGGAACTCTGAAAAAAATTACATCCGGCGGTCAGAACCAATCCAAATCCACCCAGGGGACCACGAAGCGCAGTGGTTCCCTGGTGCGCATCTCCACAGGAGAGCGAATCCGTTATAATCCGAAACCGGAGTTGAGCCGTCCGGCGGTTACCAGCGATCAGAAGGAACAGGCACAAAGCCGGTATGATTCCTTCGTTCAAAGAGAAAGAGAGAAGCGGGAAACCAATACCTCTACTGAAAGCGCAGAGGAGGATGACCGCCCGGGGCTTCTGGAACGCCTTGGGAGCGCGGCAAAGTCTGTTTTTTCGGGGGCTGCTTCCAATTCTGCCAGTGCGTGGGGTACACTGTTCCAGAATTCCGGTGGAACCGCCATGCAGGATGTCTATGAAGATCAGCTCAGGTCCATCAATCTGCGGATCGCAGCGGCGGAAAAGCAGCTGCGGGAGGCGTCCGCCGATGATCCCATGCGGAGGTATATCCAGCAGGACTTGGACCAGCTGCTCAGCCAGAAAAACACCTATGAGCAGTCCGTCAGGGCAAACCGGGAAATTGGAAACACCGCGGTGCAGGCGGCAGATGAGGCTGCCAGATACGCCCAGAAACAGCAGGAGAATGCCAAGCAGGGGCTTGGGAAACTGGGATCTGCGGCGGTTGATGTTGGTACCGGCATTGCACAGTTTGGGCTGGAGGCTGCGGTTACGCCGTTTCTTCCCACAGTCAGTGTTCCAGCATCCTCCGCAGGAGCTACGGCCAGCACATATCGCTCTCTGGCAGGGGAGGAATATGATCCGAAAAAGGCCCTTGGCTCCGCTGCCCTTGGATTGGGCGGGTATCTGGCAGGCAGAGGACTTTCCAAGGCGGTTGGCACCGCCGGTTTGAGCGTGATGCGCAATGCTGGCGCGCAGAATAAGATCCTGCCCAATATCATTACCAGCGGCCTCTCCGGTGTTGGGTTCTCCGCCGGCATGACCGGCGCCAGCGAGCTGAGTAAGGCGCTGGCGGACGAGAACTATGAGCCGGACTGGAACCAGATCGGCACGGATGCGGTGGCGGCCTTTGCCTTTGGCGCGATCGGCAGCGCCATTCAGATCGCCCGTTCCAGCCGCCAGAACAAGGCGTACGTGGGCCAGCTGAACCAGGAGGTGCAGAAACGCTACTCCATGGTGAAGCAGATCATGCGCAGCGGAAGCCCCGAGCAGAAGGCACAGGGGGCCGCCTCCGTCATGGACGGCGTGGATCGCCTGCGCAGCGCCCTGGACAATCTGCAGTTTGTGGGGGCACAAAAGCAGGTGGACAGTGTCAAATCTTTCCTCAACAGCATTGACGCCGAAATGGCGCAATACCTCCAGAATGGAGCCGCGAGACCTTCCGGTGTGATCAGCGGCACTGCCAATGCCCCCGTGGTTCCTACGTCTCCTGTAGTTCCTTCTGCAGAGGGCGCGGCTATCACACCGACACCCGCTGTACGCCCGAATCCCAAAGCGCCTGCTGCGGCCGTTTCTGAATCTCCTGCCGCCACGGTTCCTTCTCTCGCAAGTTCCGGGATTCCCTCTGAATCGAACCCGGTACAGCGTCCCCAGGAACCCGCTGAAGCATCTTCTGGGGAAATGCGCGGAAAAACGGAAGAAGAACCCGTTGAAGAAGTATTTCCTCCGGCGTATTATGAAGACATCGAGCGGGAACCGGCGCCGGAGCCGGAGACACCGGATATGACGATCCCCACCGGCAGCGCGGCGGATCTGGAACCGCTGGCAAAGACCCTGGGGGAGAGCGGCCGGAAGGCTATGACGGCCTTTTATGATAGTGACATCCAGGCGTCGGACTATGCTGAGGACTTCATCAAGGCATACAATTCAGGAAGAAACGGAACGGATCGCCCTACTCCCCGGTATATCAGTGAGCCCATCGCTGTTGCGGCCTATTTTGCTGGACAGAACGATGCCAAAGCAGCGGCTGCGGCGCAGAATCCCCAGACAGCGCGGAACACCCCGGCGGCACGGCTTCGGGGGGCGGATGCGCTCAGAAATGGTCTGCGTGCGCAGAATACCGTCTCGGAAAACGGATTCTCTTTCAGCGTCCGATACAATCCCGGTTCGAAGTCCTACTTCGGAACCATCACCCGGGAAGGATCGGAGCGCTTGAACGGCATGGTTTCCGACGCCAGATCCTCCGTTTACACAGGCTCCCCCATGAAAACCAGGGCGGAGTCCATTGAGGATCTGATCGCGGTGGCGGAGCGGAACAACCTTTTTGCAGGCAGCAGCTCTGCGCCCCAATCTGCATCTGCCCGGAAATCTGCCGGAAAGGCCGCTCCAATGCCGGAGGCGGAGACCGGAAAGCCGTTTACCGCCACCCTTTATCATGGCTCCGGCGCGGATCCTTCAGAGATTTACACGGGCGTAGAATATCCTGTCGCCGGAAAGGGCCGCTATTTCGCCATGACCCAGAATCAGGCCAAGGCATACGGTGCCCAGGTTGATGTTGAGGACATCACCCTGAAAAATCCCCTTGTGGTGCGGGATGATTCGGAGTGGAGAACTGTGACCGAGGCTGCCGGATGGAAGTACCCGAATATGTTCGGCAGCAGCGAAGAGGACATTATTGCCGCCGCGGATGCCATGCGGGCGTATGTGCTTGACTCCGGGCATGACGGCCTGGTGATCCAGTACGACGATGCCCACAGAGGGGACATCAATATTAAGACCGGGGGAATCGTCAAAACCCTGGATAATGTGTTCGGACACGATCAGGTAGTCGTGTATCAGGCAGATGAGGCAGGCTCCGCAGGTGCGCAGGCTCCGCTTGGTACGGAGGATGGCACGGCGCCGCATTACCTGTCTTCCGATGAAGTTCCGCCCCTTGAGAATGTTGACCCGGATCAGTATGAATCCCAGATCAAGGCCGCGGAGGAGAAGTACGGAATTTCCGACGATGAAAGCGCCGGACTGCGGTTTTACGTTGCCGGTTATGCATATGAATGGACCGAATTGCAGCGTACGACGCCGGAATCTGATTGGAGTGAGTTCGTTAAGCATGCGATTTTCTTTACGACGGAAGGGCTCCGCAAGCTGCCAGTCTATCAGGGAACGACCTACCGGAATCTGACCTTTCAGACAAGGGAGGGCTATGACTCCTTTTTGCGGGAATACGGTCTGGGGAAGGTTGTGACGCTGAAAGCCTTCACATCGTCCTCCAAGGATCCGAACGGGTATGTTGTGGGTGGGGACAATATCGTTCACATGATCATCGACGGCGTATCCGGCCACGATATGAGCGGTACATATTCCACGCCCAAACAGCAGGAAGTGATTTTCCTTCCGGGAGTACAGCTGAAAGTCACCGGCATTGCTACAGCAAATGACGGGAATGTTCTGATTTATGCAAAGGAGGCATCCGCACATGGCACAATCGTATCTGGAAATTCTGGAAAACCAGAAACAGTTCAAGACGTGGGGAGAAATGATGCAAGCCCTGAAGGAAACGGAGAGAGAAACCGGGATGACGCTGACACAATGGATGTTCGGGACGGAGGAAGGCCGAGAGTACAAGCAAAAGGCGGACGCGTACCGCCTCGGCAGCCCGGATCCCTTCATGCCGGCGGACTATCATCCGAGCAAGGACAAGTAAGCTCCCAGCAGCAGATTGCGGACAAGGTCCGCTACTACCTGGACAAAGGGATGCAGTTCTCTCCGGCGCGCCTGTTCGAGATTGCGGACAAGGCCTATGGCGGGACCATGGCGGAGGGGACCTATACGGTCAAGGACGCCTATGATGGGATGGAGCTGGCCGTGAATCAGTATCTGATGAACGGCCCGGCGAAGTCTGCCAACGGCAGCGCTGCACAGGCGGTGACGTTCCTCTCCCGGATGGAACGGCTGCTCTCCCTGCTTCCCACCCAGACGAAGCGGACGGCAGAAATGGAGAGCTTCCAGCAGTTTTCCACGCCGCCCAATATCGCATATCTGGCAGCCTGGGCGGCCAATGTGAAGCCCGCTGACGTGGTGCTGGAACCCTCTGCGGGGATTGGTGGTTTGGCACTCTGGCCCAAGGTGTGGGGCGCTACGGTGTATGCCAATGAGCTCTCTCCCCGCCGACTGGAATTTTTGAATCTGCTGGGTTTGGACGGCACCTTCAACCTCAACGCCGAGCAGATTGACAACCTGCTTCCGGACAATATCCGGCCCACGGTGGTCATCATGAACCCGCCGTTTTCTGCTACGGCGGGACGTACCAGCACCAATAAGACCGCCAACGCTAAGCGCCATATCGAGCAGGCGCTGGAGCGGCTCCAACCCGGCGGGCGCCTGGTGGCCATCCTAGGCCGCGGTATGAGCGAGGACGCCGCCTCCTTCAAATCCTGGTGGGCGGATCTCAAGAGGGAATATAACGTCCTGGCCAATATCCAGCTGGACGGCAGCAATTACAAGAAGTACGGAACGAACTTCGACGTGCAGCTGGTGGTGATCGACAAGACCGGGGCCACCGGCGGGGAGACTCTGACCGGCACCTACAAGGACCTTTCCCAAATCCCGGGATTGATGGAGGGCATCAGAAATGAACGAAAAGACATTGTACGAAACGGCACTTCTGTCCCTGAACGAACTGTCGGCGCAGGATCTGTCCCTGCACGAGGCGCAGCTGCTGGACATTCTGCAGGAGCTTCTGCCGGACAGTTGGCAGCAGGGAAGCAGGGAAGCGCAGGTAGTATGCGCGCTCCTGACGGGACAGGGAGAGGAAAGCGTGACAGCGTACGCCCTGGATCCGGAGGAGACCGAAAGCCTGTTCCGGGCAGTGGAGAACGCACGGACGGAAGGGGATTGGTCCCGGGCAATGCAGGACCTCGGATGGCACTGTCTGGAGGCGCTGGAGCCGGTGTGGACGGAGGATCTTCTGCCGTAACGGCGGAGAACCCCGACAGCACCTATGCTGCGTATGTGCCCCGCAAGGTACATATCAAAGGTGCACGGCCCCACCCTGCCAAGCTGGTGGAGAGTGCCGCCATGGCCGCTGTGGAGCCGCCGGATCCCACCTACACCCCGGCTTTGCCGGAACGGATTGCAAAGGGTGGAATCCTCTCCGATGCGCAGCTGGAGAATGTGGTGTACGCGGGGCAGGCCCACAGTCAGAAGCTGGCTGACGGCCGGCGCAAGGGATTTTTCATCGGCGACGGCACCGGCGTCGGCAAGGGACGCCAGATTGCAGGTATCATCATGGACAACTTCCTGCAGGGCCGGAAGAAAGCGGTCTGGATCTCCGAAAAGGCTTCGCTCCTGGAGGATGCCAGACGGGACTGGAAGGACCTGGGCGGGAACCCTGATGATATTATGGACCTGAAGAACGCAAAGCTGCTCAAGACTGGCATCCAGGCGGACAGCGGCATCGTATTCGGGCCGTACTCCACGCTCCGGTCCCAGAAGGAAGCCCGTCTCAAAATGCTGACGGACTGGCTGGGAAAGGATTTTGACGGTGTGATCGCGCTGGACGAGGCCCACAACATGGGCAACAGCGTTTCCATTAAGAAGGGCAGAGGACGGAGCAAGCCGTCCGCCCAGGCCCTGGCTGGCATCGACCTCCAGCGGGCGTTCCCCAATGCCCGGGTGGTCTACGCCTCCGCCACTGGTGCCACGGACATTTCCCAGTATGGTTATCTGGAGCGGCTGGGCCTTTGGGGGAAAGGAACGGCGTTCAATGATCTGAACGACTTCATTGAGAAGATCAGCAACGGCGGTCTGGCGGCTATGGAACTGGTGGCCCGGGACATGAAGGCCATGGGTGTCTATATGGCCCGCAGCATCTCCTATGACGATGTGAAGTACGACACGATTCAGCACGATCTCACCCCTATGCAGACAGAGATCTACAACACCATGAGCCGCGCATGGCAGAAGGTCCTGCAGAATGTGAACGAGGCCCTGAAAATCACCGGTGCCGACAAGAATGGGCAGGCCCGGGGCGCCGCATACAGCGCTATTTTCAGTGGGCAGCAGCGGTTCTATAACCAGATTCTGACGTCGATGTCCATGCCCACGGTCATCGAGGACATGAAGAAGGAGTTGGCCGCCGGCCGCAGTGTGGTCCTTCAGCTGACCAACACCAACGAGGCCCAAGCCGCCCGGGCCATTGCCAAGAATGAGGCGGAAGGCGGGGATCTGGACGATATTGACCTGACCCCGTCGGAGACACTTCGGGATCTTCTGGAGAAATCTTTCCCCACCACCCTGTACGAGGAATACACCGATGACGAGGGCCGAACCAGATCCAGAATGGTACTGGACGCCAACGGGGAGCCGGTGATTGACCGGAAAGCGGTCCGGATGCGGGATGCCCTGATTGAGGAGCTCTCCCAGATGAAGGTCCCGGACGGCCCCCTGGAAATGCTCTTTGACGCCTTCGGATCGGAACAGGTGGCGGAGGTCACCGGAAGAACGCAGCGGATCGTCGAGAAGCAGGATGCCAACGGAGTCCGGCATCGAGTCCACGAAAAGCGGGGACCCACGTCCGGAACCGCGGACACCAAGCTGTTTCAGGACGGCAAGAAGCGGATCCTGGTCTTTTCCGAGGCCGGCGGAACCGGCAGAAGCTATCACGCGGATCTGCGGGCCAAAAACCAGCAGCAGCGGGTCCATTACCTGCTGCAGGCCGGATGGAATGCCAGCAAGGCCGTGCAGGGCTTTGGCCGGACCCACCGAAGCAACCAGGCCAGCGCGCCCATCTTCCGCCTGGTCACCACCAATGTGATGGGTCAGAAGCGATTTACTTCCACCATCGCCCGCCGCCTGGATCAGCTGGGCGCCCTTACCAAGGGGCAGCGGCAGGCGGGCAGCGGTGTGTTCAGCGAGAAAGACAACCTGGAAAACCCCATCGCCATGGACGCACTCTCCGTGTACTACAAGAGTGTGGACAAGTCCGTGCTCAAAAAGCTGGGCTTGTATGACAAGATCTATGACGAGAACGGCAGGGTCAACGAGAGCGCCGAGGACCTGCGGAACGTGAGCAAGTTCCTCAACCGGATTCTCTCTTTGGAGGTGGATGAGCAGAACGAGGTGTTCCAGGGATTCTACGATACCTTTGAGCGGATGCTGGACACTGCCATTGCCAACGGTACCGTGGACATGGGCCTGGAGAACTACCGGGCAGAGAAGATCGACGTAGTGGACGAGAAGGTGATCCGTAAGGACGATACCGGAGCAGACACCAAGTATGTTCAGATGATCGCCTACCGGAAGCCGGAAACCATTCCCTATAATCGGGTTTCCACCGCTTCCAACAACTTTAGAAAGCTGGTGCGCATGGAGGACGGAGAAGTCCGGGCGGTTTACGAGATCTCCTCCAGGACCAACTCTGAGGGGGAGATCGAGCGCCGCTTCAAACTGCAAAGTCCCCAGATCGGCAAGACCAGCATCTATGTAGAAAACACCCTGAACAACAAGACCACCGACATTCCCAAAAAAGAATGGAAAGCGGCCTGGGATGAGCAGCTGGCAAAGGTTCCCGAATTCACAGAGACCCGGCTCCATATGCTGACCGGCACGCTGCTTCCCATCTGGAACCGCCTGCCTACGGACAACACCCGCGTGATGCGTGTGGTGGCCTCTGACGGCAGGCAATATCTGGGCCGGGTGATCGCTCCCACGCAGATCGATGGGGTTCTCCGGAACCTGGGCGCAAACCGGACCATGGAAACCTACACCCCGGGACAGATTAAAGATTCTGTCTTGGGGCAGGGCAGGGAGGCAATCCTCCGGGACAACCGTCAGAAGATTATCCGCCGCCGGGTCAGCGGAGAGTGGCGCCTGGAAATTACCGGACAAAACATTTGGTACTTGGCCCGGCAGTATCCGGGGATCATCACGGAACGGATCAACTTCGAGTATCGGTATTTCATTCCCACTGGGGAGGCTGGTGAACGGATCCTTTCCGAGATCATGAAGAACAATCCTGTTGTGGAGATCCGAAACAGCGCGCCGGAGGAGGACCGCATGGCGGCGCCTTCCGGGAGCGGGAGAGCAGACCAGTGGACCGCAGACCGGGTGGGAAGCCGGGATAAAACGCCGAAGTCCCTCTCTGAGATCGTGGAGGACATCCGGTACGCATTCGGATTGAACATCACCACAGGACATATTCGCGGGAAGGAGACCCTGGGTACCTATAATCGGCGCAGCCAGGGAATCCGTTCGAAGATCCACAATGATCTTCCCACGATCTCCCATGAGTTGGGGCATCACCTGGACAACACCTACAGTCTGACAAAGGATGCCGGCCGCGATGCGGTGAAGGAGCTGATCGATCACCTAAGCGCAAATATGCGAAACGCTTATCCGCAGAAGAAGTGGGGGACGGAAGGGCTGGCGGAGTATGTCCGACAGTTCCTCCAAAACCGGGAAGTGGCAGCCATCGACTATCCCAAGTTTACCGAATACTTCATGGGAAAGCTCTCCGGCAAGGATGCGGCGAGCCTCGACCAGTTGGCCGATGAGATCAACGCATACTATTCTCTGGGAGCAGACTCCGCAGCCAGTTCCATCCGGCTGCGGGAAGAGCGCGGGCCGGATGCCCGGACTCTTCCTGAAAAGATCCGGGATAAGGGCGACAGCCTGTATCAGGCGTGGGTGGACATTAACCATGGAATCAAACTCTTTGACGAGGCCGTGGGAGCGGATACCTACAAGCTGGCCACCAATGCGGCCTATTCCGACGCCATGGCGGCCAACATCATCCTGCATGAGCTGCGGGACGCGGACGGCACCTATGTGGGCCCTGGCCTCTCCACAGTTCTGCATGGGATTAACCTCCGGGACAAGGCGGAGTACAAAGCCTTCGGCGAATACCTGACCGTCCGGCACGGGCCGGAACGGCTGAAAGAGGGAATGCGGGTTTATGCCGATGATCGGAAAAACAGCTCCCGGTGGATGCAGAACCGGCAACATGAGCTGGAAGTTCAGTACCCGTCTTTCCGGGAGGTTTCCGACCGACTCTATGATTTCCAGCGGCAGCTCCTGCAGACCTGGGGCGTGAATACGGGGCTTGTCTCCGCGAAAAGCGCCGAAGAGTGGGGCAAACGGTGGAAGTTCTATGTGCCTTTCAACCGGGCCATGGATGACAAGCAGCTGCTCGGCGGCGCCCGGCGGGGATTTGCCAACCAGAGCAGCACCATCCGGCGGGCCCGTGGCAGCGGACGTGACATCATCCACCCGGTGGACAACATCATCGCCAACATGGTGGCTATGGTGAACGCCGGTGTCCGAAACAATGTCATGCGCCGGATCACCGACGCGGCGGAGCGGTCAGAGGACTACGCCGTGTTTCTGGAAAAGGTCCCGGTACCTTTGAAGCAGAAGAAGTTCGATGCCAAGGACCTGAAAAAGGGCCTGACGGAATCCATCCTGGACAGCGGCCTTTCCGATGTGGACAAGGATCTGATGGTGGAGATCGTCGTCAACCTGGATGACATTCTGATTCAGTATGGAAGGGGGAAAGCCTACGGCGATGTGATTACCGTGATGAAGGGCGGAAAACAGGAGTTCTGGAAGATCAATGACCCGCTCCTGCTTCAGTCCATCACCAATATGAGCCCCGGAAAGCTGGATGGGATTCTGGACGCCTATGGGGCTGTGTCCCGGTTCATGACCGGAAACATCACGGGAAAGAACCTCTTGTGGTCCATCTTCTCCAACGCCCCCCGGGATCTCATGACCTTCTTCACTTACTCCAAGGACAAAAATCCCATGCATGTATTCGGCGGGATGGGGGCTGCCTATGCTAACAAGATCAAGGGGAACAATGCGGACCCGCTTTACATGGAATTTTTGGCTATGGGCGGCGGTCAGACCTCGGTATACTCCGCTGACCGAAATCTTACAAAAACCGCACGCAGGAAAATGTCTGGAAGTAAGGCGTATTGGCTGAACCCAATGGAATGGGTATCCTTTACGTCGGACATGATCGAAATGGGCCCCCGGTTTGCCACCTACAAAATGATGCGGGAGAAGGGAATGAGCCCGCAGGACGCCTTCTACGAAGCCATGGACATCACCGTCAACTTCCGGAGGGGAGGAAAAATGGCCCGTGAGGTAAATAAAGTCGTTCCGTTTTTCAACGCCAGCGTGCAGGGCCTCGATAAGTTCTCCAGATGGATCAGAGCCACGGATGTTCCTCCGATGCAGAGGACTAAAGTTCTGAAATCCAGAATGATTTCCTATCTCGCGGCTTCCGCTGCCCTGGCCGCAACCTTCTACCTGCTCAATAACCGGGATGAGGAGATGGAGGCGGACTATCAGCAGCTCTCCAACTTCACAAAAAACTCCTATTGGCTGGTCCCGCTTGGGGACGGTAAGTATTTTTCAATCCCCAAGCCCCGGGAGCTGGGTGTGTTGTCCTCCTTCTTTGAGACGGCGACGGAGTTTTTTGTGGGAGAGAACTCCCACGCGTTTGATGAATTCTGGGACTATCTGACGGACAACGGACTGCCTCCGGTCCTCTCTGAGCTTGCAAAGGGAGACGTGTGGGGCGCACTCGGCTCCCTGGGCTTCATTGGGACCTTATCAGAGATCAATGCGAACCGGGACTTCCTGGGACGCCCCATTGAATCCAGCGGCCTTTCCAACCTGGAGCCCAAGGACCGATACACGTCCCGCACCAGTCAGATTGCCAAGGCCGTGGGACAGGCCTTTAATATCAGCCCCCAGAAGATCGACTATTTCTTCAACAGTGTGTTGGGCGGCTTCTGGAAGGCACAAAAGGCCCTGTTCCCCGTGGGAAAGGAGAATGTGGATCTCACCCTGGGCGTTCAGAATACCTACATCAAGGACAACCAATATTCCCTGGATCTGGTGAATTGGATGTATGACCAGGCGGAGAGATCCGCCCAGGCGTCTAACTCGGATCCCGCCAACATGGAGAAGGCCATCGAGAAGAAGATGGACGCCAACATGACCAGTTTCTATTCCCGGTATTACGCCCTCTCTAAGGATCAGCCGGACACGGTTTCCCACCGTTCCACCCGGCAGACGGTGCTGGACATGATCCGGGAATACCAGAAAGCCTATGATCTGAACAGCACCACGAGGGCGCAGGAGGCGGTGTATGCCATCTGCCGGGAGAAAAACAGCACGGACTATCTCCCCGGGGTCATGCAGACCACGGTGAAGGATGGGAACGACGTCCAGCATACGCTCTCCGATGTGCAGTATGTTGAGTTCCAGACGGAGTATCTGGGCCTGTACTGGGAGATCGCAGAGGATGTCCTCTCTGATGCGGGCAATGCCGCAGAGCGGGCATCCCTCCTGAAGGAGGCTAAGGATACCGCCAAGGAGCAGGCCACTAACCGGGTGCTGCGCCGGATCGGAGCTCCCATTGTGGCGGATTACGATTACGGCAGCATCTCCCCGGCAGATGTGGCGGAGTTCAACAGCATTTACTCCAATGCCACCTCCGACAAGGACGAAGACGGCGATACGATTTCTGGATCCAAGCAGGAGAAGGTGATTGCCGGCATTGAATCCATCGAGGGGCTGACCGATGAACAGAGGAGCCTTTTGTTCCAGAGCGTGTACGACAGCGACAAAAATAACCCCTGGGCCGCCGGTAGCAACAAAAAATACTGGTGGCAATGAGAAAAATGCGGATTGTTTGACGCAATCCGCATTTTTTTCTGCAATGATGAAAGTACCAACTTTTGAAAGGAGAACCGTATTATGAGTAAGACGACTGAAATCCTGAACAAGTACACTTCCGGTGAGGTTTGCCTGGAGGACACCAACGAGGCCCTCAAGAAAGCAGAATCTAATCTGCGGCTGGACCCTGAGCGCAACGCCATCACTGCTGAGGAGCTGGCAGCTACCACCGTGGGCGACACGCCCGCCCAGGCAAACGGCTGGGGTCTGATGGACCATGGCGCCAGCTGCATGGAGAAGGTGCAGGTGGTAGGTGGCCACACCGTCAACGTGGACATGGGCAGCGAGCTGGCCTATGTGTTTATTGGCGGCAGGAAGTACAAGCTGATCGGCACGGAGCTGCAGACAGTCGCGGAGTAATGCCCTATGAGCTATAAGCTGGTAGATCAGCTGGCAGCGCCCGGGAACTACGGTGGTTCCCGGGCGGCTTCTCAAATCAAATACCTGGTGTTCCACTACACCGGCAACGACGGAGACAAGGCGGCCAACAATGCTGCGTATTTTCGGAACAATGTTGTCAAAGCCAGCGCCCACTACTTTGTGGACGATACCTGCGTGTACCGGTCGGTGCCGGATCTGCGGGTCGCCTGGGCGGTGGGGGGCAGCAAATACCCCAACGCCGCCGCCACCGGCGGAGGCACCATGTATGGCAAGATCACCAATACCAACAGCATCTCCATTGAGATGTGCGACACGATCCGCAACGGAGTCTATCAGGCCAGCGAGGCCACCCTGGAAAACGCTGCGGTGCTGGGACGGGAACTGATGGAAAAGTACGCCATCCCGCTTTCCAACGTATACCGGCACTTTGATGTGACGGGGAAGCACTGCCCCAGCTATTTGATCAACGCCCGAAAATGGGCGGAATTCAAGGAACGATTGGAGGAGGAGACGGTGGTTCGTTATCAGCGTCTGAAAGATATTCCGACTGCATTCCAGCCCACCATCAAGGCATTGATGGATGCGGGAATTCTGCTGGGGGATGGAAGTGACCCCGACGGAAACAATGACGTCATCGACCTGAGCCATGACCAAGTGCGCACGCTGGTGTTTGTGTACCGGGGAGGCGGGTTTGATGAAAAGCTGAAAGCCGCTGGCCTGAAGTAAGGAGGATCACTATGAAACAGTACATTGGAACGAAGATCATCGAGGCAGAGCCCGCGAAGCGCGGAGAGTGCTTCGAAGGTCTTGATATGCTGAGCGCAGAAGAAGCTGCTCGGGACGGCTACCGGGTCCGATACTCTGACGGATACGTGAGCTGGAGCCCCAAGGACGTGTTCGAGGCGGCGTACCTTCTTCCAGTGACCGTCAATGAAGAGCTGCGCACGGATGCTCCCAGCATCAGCCAGGAGATGGTGGACGATTTCATTAAAGAGACCCAGGTCATCACCTTGGGGAACAAGACCACCGTGGTGCGGGCGGTGCTGCGCAACGGCTTTGAAATCGTAGAGTCCAGCGCCTGCGTCAGCGCGGAGAACTACGACGAGGACCTGGGCGCTCAGATTTGCCTGAAGCACATCAAGGACAAGGTGTGGATGCTGCTGGGGTTCCTGCTCCAGACGGCGGTCCACGGGATCAAATGAGGAGGAACACACAATGAAAAAGGCGATGCTGTCCCAGCCGATGGCGGGAAAGACGGAAGAGGAGATCATAGAGACCCGGAACCGGGCTATTTCTGCTCTGAAAGCCCAGGGATATGAGATCGTGAATACCCTGTTTACGGACGAGTGGTACAGCAACGAGAAGATGGAGAAGAGAGGCGTCGTACAAATCCCGCTCTGCTTCCTGGCCAAGTCTCTGGAGAATATGTCTCTTTGCCATGCAGCCTACTTCTGCAAGGGTTGGGAGAAGGCAAGAGGCTGCCGCATCGAACACGAGGCGGCTGTGGCCTACGGGCTTAACATTATTTACGAGGAAGACTGAACAGTCGTTCAGCGGTCCGGAGGTGCAATATGGAGAACATCAATACATTCAAAGCAGCTATTACGGCCATTCTGGCGGCCATGACAGCCCTGTGGGGATGGTTCGGATGGATTATTGTGGCCTGGATTGCCTGCATGGCAATCGACTATCTGACGGGCTCTGCCGCTGCTCTGCGGGCAGGGGAGTGGTCCAGTTCTGTAGCCAGAGACGGCATCTGGCATAAAGTGGGTTCTATCGTTGCCGTTGTCGTGGCAGCAATTTTGGATATGGTGATCTCGACCATCATTTCCAATATTCCTAATGTTACGCTCCCTTTTACGTACAGCGTGCTCCTCGGCCCCCTGGTGGTTATCTGGTATATTCTCACTGAAGCAGGAAGTATTATCGAAAACGTCGGCGCTTTGGGTGCGCCTATTCCTTCCTGGCTTTCCAAGATGATCGAGACGCTGAAAAGCAATGTAGATGATGCTGCCGGGCAAGATAAATAGTTTTAAACCGCTCCATGTTACGATAAAGACTGCATTGAGGACCTGCGTTTTTACCCGAAGCTGCAATGCGTGGATGTGATCAACCGGGCCCTGTCCGTCAAGGGCGGGTCTGCCACGCTGCTGTATGTCTATGTGGATGTGGAGCCGGTGAGCTTCAACCGGGGCTTCTACACCGTGGATATGCGCTTTTTCTACAACGTGACGCTCCAGGCGTATCTCAGCTGCCCGGCGCCGGTGACGGTGGAGGGTCTGTGCGTGTTTGACAAGCGGGCCATCCTCTTCGGCAGCGAGGGCAACGCCAAGATCTTTTCTTCCAAGATGCGGGTGGGGGAGCCGGATGTGCAGATGATGAAGCGGAGCAACCTGCCTATTGCCGTGGTGGAGGCGGTGGATCCCATCGTGCTGGACGCCCGGATCCTGGACTGCTGCGGCAAGCGGGAGTGCGACTGCGATTTGTGCGAGGTGCCGTCCTTCGTGAGCCAGTGCTTCAACGGCGAGCTCTCCAGCGGTGACGACTGCCGCCGGGTCTATGTGACTCTGGGCCAGTTCTCCATCGTGCGTCTGGAGCGGGACACCCAGCTGCTGGTGCCGGTGTACGATTACTGCATGCCCGACAAGGAATGCTCCTGCGGCTCCGGCACGGAGGATCCCTGCGGCGTGTTCCACAACATCGCCTTCCCGGTGGGCGAGTTCTTTCCGCCCAACAGCGTGCGCAAACCGGAAAACTATGAGGAGACCAAGAACTTCTGCTGCTGCCAGTAACCTTGGAAAAACGGCCGCCCAAAAGGGCGGCCGTTTGCTGTTTTTGGGGGATTTTTTCCAGGGAGGAACAGGGTTTCGACAGAATGCAGAATCCGGACATGCTATCATCACCGTAAGGCGAAATACCTTGCGGTGTTTTTTCTTTGCAAGATTGCCGGCGGCGCCGGCGGACCATCAACGAAAGAGGCGAGACATCATGGAAATACGGGGAAAGAGCGCGGACCGGAACCTGCTGCTGGAGCTCAGCGGCGAGTTGGACCACCACGGGGCCCGGCAAGCGCTGGAAGAGCTGGTGCGGGCCATCGACGCGGCACTGCCCAAGAAGCTGGTGCTGGACATGGGGGGTGTCACATTTATGGATAGCTCCGGCATCGCGCTGATTCTGCGGGCACAGCAGCGGATGCAGCTGCTGGACGGGAGTTTGCTGGTGTGCAATGTGCCGGCCCAGGCCAAACGGGTCCTGGACGCCGCCGGGATCGGTCGGCTGGTGACCATACGATAAGGAGGGGATTACATATGAGGACCAAGACATCCGACAATGAATTCACGCTGGAATTTCCCAGCCGCAGCAGCAACGAGGGCTTTGCCCGGTCAGCGGTAGCCTGCTTTGCAGCCCAGATGGACCCCACGCTCAACGAGCTGGAGGACATCAAGACCGCCGTCAGCGAGGCGGTGACCAACGCCATCGTCCACGCTTATCCGGATACCATCGGCCGGGTGGTTGTGAAGGGGCGCATCTGCCGGGACAACGTGCTGGAGATCACCATCAAGGACCGGGGACGGGGCATTCCGGATGTGGAGCAGGCCCGCCGGCCCATGTTCACCACCGGCGGCGAGGAGCGCAGCGGCATGGGCTTTACCATCATGGAGAGCTTCATGGATCGCCTGACGGTGCGCTCGGTGCCGGGGCGGGGCACTACGGTGGTGCTGCGCAAGCGGCTGGCGCCCCGGGTCAAAGCGGGGAGATGAGCGGGGCCATGGAGCTGCTCCGGGCGGCCCAGGAGGGAGACCGGGACGCCTGCGAACAGGCAGTGATCGAAAACAACGGCCTGATCTGGAGCGTGGTGCGCCGCTACTGCGGCCGGGGGGTGGACCCGGAGGACCTCTACCAGCTGGGATGCCTGGGGTTTTTGAAGGCGATCCAGGGGTTTGACTTCTCCTACGGCACGTGCTTTTCCACCTACGCCGTGCCCAAGATCGCCGGGGAGATCCGGCGCTTTTTGCGGGACGACGGTGCGGTGAAAGTAGGACGCAGCATTCGGGAGCAAGCACAAACGCTTTACACCGTGAGGGAGCGGCTGCGCCATCAGCTGGGCCGGGAGCCGGTGCTCAGCGAACTGGCGGAGGCCACCGGCATGACGGCGGAGGACATCGCCCAGGTGGAGCTTGCCACAGACGCGCCGGAATCGCTGCAGCGGGAGACTGCGGACGGACTGACGCTGGAGGGGATGCTGGGCACGGAGGCCCCGGAGGAGGGGCTGGTGGAGCGCATCGCCCTGCGGGAGGCCATCGACCAGCTCCCGGAAAAGGAGCGGATGACAATCCTGCTGCGCTATTTCAGGGGCATGACCCAGGAACAGACGGCCCGGGTGCTGGGGGTATCCCAAGTGCAGATCTCCCGTCTGGAGCACCGGGGGCTGAAACGGCTGCGGGAGAGCTTTGAGATATAAAGTAGGACGCGTCCTGAAATTCCGTCATGGTGCCCCAGTAGCGCTTGGGCATGTTGGTCATCCGGCAGCGGGGGTTTTCCCGCTCCCGGATGGCGATGGTGTCGTAAAACCGCTTCCACAGCAGCCGGTACTTGGCCTCCGTCTCGTCCGGCGGCGCCATCTGAAATTCCTCCAGCGGACGGATCACCGCCCGGCCGCCGGTGTAAAACAGCGCCTCCTTATGGGTGCGGTCATAGAGGAAGAAGGACTCGTTAAGATACCGGGCACAGAAGTGGCTGCGCAGCAGAGGCAGTACTCGGTTTTTGGGGGCAATCTCTCCGCCCAGGACGCCGCCTAATTCGGAAAAGCGGACGAAGCCCTTCAAAAGATGGGCCTCACTATTGAGGTGCTGTACCGCCTTGGCCACCGGGTGGAGTGTCTCATCGGAAAAGTTTTGCAGAAAGCCGGCCCCCTCCCGCAGCAGCTTGGCTACCAGCCGGTAGAGATACAGCTCTTTTTCCGGCAGGCAGGTGAGAAAGCCCCGGCGCACCAGATTTGCGCACACCGGGGAGCAGATGGTCAGCTTCCGCAGCACCCGCCGGGCGTGGTCCGGGTCTGTGGTGACTGCCCGAACGGCAAACAGCGTCGGCACAAAGTCCTCATCGCAGCAGATTGCGGTGGGGACTTCTTTGTTGCGGTAGCTCTCGAAAATGCAGCAGAGGAACCCCTCAAAGCTGCCGTCATAACAATAGGTGATTTCCTGGGACATGGCATTCTCCGGACGGGGCGGTCCGCCGGAAGGGTCAGACCGCTGAATCGAACAGGGACAGCTGCTCCATGGGCGCCTGGGGCAGCAGGGGACGCTCTGCGGCGATGAGACTGCGCAGCAGGGTGTCCTGGGTAAAGCGCAGGCCCTCGGCGATCTTGCCGGAGGCGGTGAGAAAATACTGGGCCCGCTTCATCACCACGCCCAGCCTGCGCAGATCGTCGATGTGCAGCCGCCCCGCCCGCCGGGCGGAGAGGATGCGCCGGGCGGAGACCACCCCCACGCCGGGGACCCGCAGCAGCGTTTCATAGTCCGCGGTATTGACCTCCACGGGAAAAAAGTCCGGGTGGGCCAGGGCCCAGCTGCACTTGGGATCCACCCGGGGGTCGAAGTCCGGGTGATCCGCGTCCAACAGCTCCTCTGCCCGGAAGCCGTAAAACCGCAGCAGCCAGTCCGCCTGATAGAGCCGGTGCTCCCGCAGCAGGGGCGGCTTCACGTCCCGGGCGGGCAGCAACGCATGCTCCACCACGGGAACATAGGCGGAATAGAACACCCGTTTGAGCTGGTACCGGTCGTATAGCCCCTGGGTCAGCCGCAGGATGTGGAGGTCGGAGTCCGCCGTGGCTCCCACGATCAGCTGGGTGCTCTGGCCGGCGGGGGCGAAGCGGGGGGCGTGGCGGTACTTGACCAGTTCCTCTTTGCTCTGCTGGCTGCGGGTCTGGATCTGCCGCATGGGGGCAAGGATGGCCTGCTTGGTCTTGTCCGGGGCCAAGGTTTTGAGCCCCGCCTCGGAGGGCAGTTCGATATTGACGCTCAGCCGGTCCGCCAGCATCCCCAGCTGTTCTACCAGCTCCGGCGAGGTGCCGGGAATGGCCTTGGCATGGATGTAGCCGTTGAAGCGGTAGGTCTCCCGCAGGAGGCGCAATGTGCGGATCATCAGCTCGGTGGTGTAATCCGGGCTGCGGTAGACGCCGGAGGAGAGGAAGAGCCCCTCAATATAGTTTCGCCGGTAAAACTGAATGGTCAGGTCCGCCAGTTCCTCCGGAGTGAAGACGGCCCGGGGCGTGTCGTTGCTGCGGCGGTTGACGCAGTATTTGCAGTCGTAGACGCAGCGGTTGGTCAGCAGTACCTTTAAAAGTGTCACGCACCGCCCGTCGGCGGAAAAAGTATGGCAGCATCCGGCCACGGAGGAGGACGTATTGCCCAGATACCCCCGCTTGGCGGTTCGGTCTCCGCCGCTGGAGGTGCAGGCGGCATCGTACTTGGCGGCGTCTGTCAGGATAGTCAGCTTGTCCAGAACATCCATGGCGTTATCAGCGGATCCGATGGGAGTTCCGCCGGGCAGGGCGCTCGATGGCGTCGATGACCCGGAACAGCTGGGAGGTCACAAATACGATCCCCACCAAAATAAAAAAGAACGTCCAACCAGTCATCATCCATTCCTCCTTTGATAGAACTTATGTTCTATATGCATTGTAACTCGAACCGATGTTCCTGTCAAGGGAAAATCGAACAAAAATTCGATTCCAGGAAGCACATAGGAGACGTAGGCCCCAAACGGGAAGAGACGGCGAAAAAAGTGGGGAAAAGTAACAAATTGAAGTTGAATTTCCCGAAGCGTTCCTGTATAAAGGCAGAGAGACCCGGGACAATAAATTTTGACAAAGCGGTCCAAACTGTCTGAAAAAGCGGGAACTTTTTGACGGACTGGCCCGTCTTGACATCAGAACAACTATGAAAAAACAAGGAGAATCGTATGAAGAAGCGCATGATGATGGTGCTGGCGGCCATGCTGGCACTGCTGCTGACCGCCGGCTGCGGCAGCACCAAGGAAGAGATCAAGTCTGTGGATCTGACAGAGTTTTACAACGGCCTTGCGGAAGAGTATGAGTGGGGCGAGAACTATATGGCAAGTATCGAAGGGGACCTGCTGGAGAGCTATTACCCCGGCCTGGGGGACATCCCCACCAAGCAGTTCATCGCCATGACCCCCCAGATGTCCTCCGTGGTCAACGAGCTGGTGTTTTTGGAGGCTGAGACCGAGGAGGACGCGGAAAAGGCTGCGGAGATCCTCCAAAAGCGCATCGACGACCAGGCGGCCGGCGGCGCGTGGTACCCGGAGTCCATGGAGGCCTGGGGCCGCGGACAGGTGATCCAGGAGGGGACCTATGTGGCCATGATCGCCTCCGCGGAGCACCAGGAGGAGATCGCGGACGCCTTTGAGGGGCTGTTCGCGTAAAGGCACCCGACGGGCATCCAAAGACGGGATCGCTGCGGCGCGGCCGCGGCGGTCCCGCTGAGTTTGTCCGGACGGATGCGCAATTCTAAGGAGAGAAAGGAGAGACGGCCTTGGTATTCAGCAGTCTCCCGTTTTTGTTCGGCTATCTGCCGCTGACGCTGTTGGCGTATTTTATCACGCCTCTGCGCTGGCGCAACGCCGTGCTGCTGGTGGTGAGTCTGATCTTTTATGGCTGGGGAGAGCCAGTCTATATCACCATCATGTTTTTGTCCACCCTCATCGATTACACCCACGGCATCCTGGTGGAGAAGTACCGGGACAATGACAAAAAGGCCCGGCGGTTCGTGGCCCAGTCGGTGATCTTCAATCTGCTGCTGCTGGGCTTTTTCAAGTACGGCACCTTCCTGGCGGACAACCTGTATCTGCTCACCGGCATCCAGATCCCGGAGAGCGTGCAGCTGCTGGGACTGACGATCCCGCTGCGGAACGTGCCGCTGCCCATCGGCATTTCCTTCTACACCTTCCAGACCATGAGCTACACCATCGACGTCTACCGCAAGGACGCCCCGGTCCAGCGGAACATGGTGGACTTCGGTGCCTTCGTTACCATGTTCCCCCAGCTCATCGCCGGGCCCATCGTGCAATACAAAACGGTGGCGGCGGAGCTGGTGCGCCGGGTCCACTCCTCGGAGAACTTCGCTCTGGGGGCCCGCCGGTTCTGTGTGGGTCTTGCCAAGAAGGTGTTGCTGGCCAACGCCATCGGTGCATTGTGGGAGGATTGCCTGGCCGCCCAGGGGGCGGGGGAGCTGACGGTGCTGGGAGGTTGGATGGGCCTTTTCGCCTTCGGCTTCCAGATCTACTTTGACTTCTCCGGCTATTCGGACATGGCCATCGGCCTGGGACGGATCTTCGGCTTCCGGTTCAACGAAAACTTCGACTATCCGTATCTGGCCGCGTCGGTGACGGAGTTCTGGCGGCGGTGGCATATGTCCCTGACCACCTGGTTCCGGGAGTATCTCTATATCCCTCTGGGGGGCAACCGGGGCGGCACCGTGAAGACGCTGCGCAACATCTTCATCGTGTGGTTTTGCACCGGCTTCTGGCACGGGGCCAGCTGGAACTTCATCTTGTGGGGCCTTTACTTTGCCGTGTGGCTGGTGCTGGAAAAGTACGTGTTCCGGTCGGTCCTGGCCCGGACCCCCGGCTGGATCAAGCACACCTATACGATCCTGGTGGTGTTTGTGGGCTGGGGCATCTTCGCCATGGAGGACCTGAGCGTCTGCGGCGGCTATCTGCGGGCGTGCTTTGGCGGCGCGCCGCTGTGGCGGGCGGCGGACCTCTACACCCTGCACAGCTACGCCATCACCTTCCTGGCACTGATCCTGGCCTCCACCACGCTGGGCAGACGGGGCTGGGAGCGTCTGCCCCGGCGGGCGGCGGCCGTGGCCACGCCGGTTTTGATGCTGGCGTCGCTGCTGCTGTGTACCGCCTATCTGGTGGACGGCAGCTACAATCCGTTTTTGTATTTCCGGTTCTGAGAGGAGGGAGCAGACATGACAAAAGCATACAGCCGCTTTTTGACGGCGCTATTCTGCCTCTTCCTGGGAGGGCTCATGGTCTGGCAGGTGCTGCTGCCGGACCGGGAGCGCTCCGACGTGGAGAACCGGACACTGGCCCAGTGGCCGGAGTTCTCCTGGGAATCTTTGAAGGACGGCAGCTACACCGCCGCCGTGGAGGAGTACTTCGCCGACCAGTTCCCCCTGCGGGACGCCTGGACGGGGCTGAAGGCCCGGACGGAGCAGCTCATCGGCAAGACGGAGTTCCACGGAGTCTACCTCTGCGGCGATACTCTGATCTCGAAGGTGGATACACCGGATGAGGAGCTGGTGACCAATAACCTCTCCTATATTACCCGGCTGGCGGAAAAAACGGACGTGCCTGTCTATCTGGGGTTCATCCCCTCCGCGGCGGAGGTGTGGCGGGATAAGCTGCCCGCCGGGGCGGAGAACTGGGACCAGACCGCCTTCCTGGACCGGGCGGCGGAGGAGACGGGCCTTCCCACGGTGGACTTCGCCGGGGCCCTGACGGCCCACGCCGACGAGCCCATCTTCTATCGGACGGACCACCACTGGACGTCCCTGGGGGCGTTCTACGGTGCCAACGCAGTACTCTCCGCCCTGGGCCGTCCCACGCTGGACCGGGCGGACTTTACGCCGGAGGTGGTCAGCGACGACTTCAACGGCACCCTCTACTCCACCTCCGGCATCCACTGGCTGACGCCGGACGAGATGGAGTACTGGGTGGAGGAGGACGGCATCTCCGTTACCTCCTGGCGTACCGGCAGCCCGGAACTGGCGGCGCTGTATGAGAGGAGCTACCTGGACAAGAAGGACAAGTACTCCTCCTTCCTGGGGGGCAACCAACCGCTGTGCGTGCTGAAAAACGAGGACAACCCCGACGGCGGGAAGATCCTGCTGGTGCGGGATTCCTATTCCGACTCCCTGGCGCCCTTCCTGGCCCAGTCCTTCTCCGAGGTACACCTGCTGGACCTGCGGTATTACCGGGCTCCGGTGGCTCAGTACGCGGCGGAAAACGGCATCGACGAGATCGTGGTGCTTTACAGCGTCCCCAACTTCATCACGGACCGGAATCTGGTGCTGCTGACCCAGTGAACCGGAAGAAAACAACACAAAGCGCCCCGGCCATTTGGCCGGGGCGCTTTTGCTGTGGGATGTTCAGCCTGTGGTGGTCTCGTAGGGCCAGTTCAAAATGCCGCCGAAGTCCGAGACGTTGGTGTACCCCAGCTTCGCCAGTTTCCCGGCGGCCTGGGCGCTGCGGCGGCCGGAGCGGCAGTAGACCAGGATCTCCGCGTCCGGGTCCGGCAAAGACGCCGGGGGCTGGGTGCCGATGCTCTCCACCGGCAGGCATACGGCGCCGGGGATATGGCTCTCCTCGTACTCGGCCTCCGTCCGCACGTCCAGCAGCGTCAAGGCGTCGCCGGAATCCAGCCGGGCCTTGGCCTCCTCTGGGGTCAGGGTCTTCCAGGCGCCGCCGGTGGGGACGGAACGCCTGCTGACCCACTTGAGCAGCGCCGCGCCGCAGACGATCACCAGCGCCAGATACATGAGCTGTTTCATGGAAAAATGTCCTCCTGTTTCGGATTACTGGTGACAGTATACCCGAAACAGGAGGAAAAGGGAAGAATTAGTTGTTTTCCAGCCGGAGGGAGATGGTCCGGGCCTGCAGGTCCACGGTGTAGCGGTAGGTCCCCTGGAGATGAATCAGCGCGCCGCTCCGCTCGTCCGTCTGCGGCTCCGGGAAGGTGACGGCGTAGGTCAGGGTATCGCCGGAGAGCAGGATGTCCTCCGAACGGGGGGCATCTGCGGGGGTGCCGGGAGGCAAGGGGAGGTCCGCCAGGGCGCCGTCTGGGAAGCGGAGGTACAGATGGGGCTGGGCGGAGGTATCCGCAGGACCGGAGGTCCAGGTGCCGGTGTAGAGAAGATAGGTGTTGTCTGTCTGGGAGGTCCGGACGGAGAAGTGATAGCCATTCTCCTGCTGGCCGCCGTCCTGGCACCAGGCCAGCCGCTGGGTATAGGTCATCTCGTCGGGCGTGGTGTCCAGCGCCTGGCCGGTGAATTCCACCTGGGCGGCCCGGGCGCGGTAATCGGTCTCCTCCAGCAGGGATTGATACTGTTCCTCCGCCGCGGAATCCAGCCGGGCGGAGAGGTCCTTCCAGCCGGTGCGGGCCAAGACGGTTTCCGCCGCCGCTGCCGGGAACGCGGTCCGCAGGTCGGTTTCGTAGTGGGCGCCGCCGCCGGGGGTCCAGTACTCCGTCAGCTGGTAGAGGCCGTTGATGGTAGCAAAGGTCAGCGCCGCCGGGTCCTCGCCGCCGGTCTGGAGGACGTAGCCCTCCTCCGTCAGGTCATAGGAGCCGAATGCAATATAGAGATACACCGTGCAGGTATTGCCGGAGCGGCGGGTGTCCAGCACATCGTAGGCCGCGGCGTAGAAGTCATCCTTGTGGGCGGAGGCGTTTTGGCGGTGGTCCAGGATGGACTGCAAAATGGCCTCGTCCAGATCGGAATAGGACCCGCCGATGCCGCCGGGGGAGATGCCGGTGCGCTCCAACAGCTCCCGCCAGGCCCCGGCGCCCGCCTCCGTCAGGCTCCGCTGGGACCAGGCGATATTCTGCATGGTGTGGCGCAGGTCGCCCTCCTCGTCAAAGAGCCCCTGGTTGTGGAAGGAGGCCAGGGCCTCGATTACCGCTGTCCGCTCCGCCGCCGGGTAGGTGCCGATGGTATTGAGGAAGGAGATGCCGTTGGCGGAGAAGTCGTTGAGGAGCGTCCGGGCGTCCACCTCCGAGGGGGAGAGCAGTCCGTTGTCCATGGCGATCTGGGCCACGGCCGCCGCAAAGAGGGGAGAGGTCATCTCCCGGCCCACATCACTGGGGATCTGGGCGTCCAGAAGGGTGGGCTCCCCGTCCCCGTCGTTCAGGAACACCACGAAGGGATTTTCCACGTAAAAGCCGCCCACCCAGCCGTCCTCCTGGACGTACATACCGCCGGCGGATTCCACCAGCTCCGGGGTGGGGGAGTGGAGCTCGTAGCCGAAGGAGTAGATCTCCAGGCCCAGAGAGGTGTAGGGTTCCCCCAGCGCGATCTGCGAAAGGCCGGTGATGTGCCAGTCATCCCATTCCGCCTGGGTGCCCACCTGTTGCTCCACACCGTCCACCACACCCGTGACGCCGGTGTGGGTCTGCCACCAGTCCAGTGCCTCCAGCGTTTCGGCCTTGGCCGCCGCCAGAGCATATGCCGGGGCGTCGATGTCGTCGGCTGCGTGGTCAGTGTAGGGGGTGGTGTCCTTGTAGACCAGCAGGTTCTCCCCGTCAAAGTAGATCCAACGGAAGGCGGTGCCGGGTCGATCCGAATCTTCCGCCAGCGGCACACCGGCCCACAGGGACAGGCACCGGCGGCTCATGTCCCACCAGTTGAATTCCAGATGGGTGACCTCCGGCCAGGTGTCCTGAAGCAGCGGGGCGATGTCTGCCTCGTAGATCTGCTCATCCCGCTGGAAAAAGAGCTGGGCGGTGATGCTGTCGGCGGCGGTCAGCTCATCGGTACCGTCGCCGTCCAGGTCCACGGCCTGGGGCGTTTGCGTGCTGTAAGCCTGGAACAAAAAGGCGAGGGCACCGTCATCGGATACGGTGTAGTAGTCGCAGCAGGTACCGATGTATCCACCGGTTTCGGGGCTGCCGGTGATGTAGTCGTCATAGGAGACCACCACGCCGGTATAGCCGAAGAGGGAGAAGCTCTCCAGCGTCAGCTGCTTCACATCCGAACCCGCCGGGTAGGTGAAAAAGCACCCCGCATCCCATTCCAACATGCCCCCATTGCCGGCGGCTTCATCGTAGATGAGGGCGGCGTACACATTGCCGTCGGTGGAGCGGTAGGGCCGGAAGGAGTACACCTCACCGTTTTCCGTGGTGATGCCGATGCCATAGCCCCGCTCCGCGCAGTCGTTCTCCCGGTGGGTCACGGTGGCCGGCTCCGGCTCGAGGGGCTTCAGATCCTCCAGGGAAATGGTCAGCACAGGATCTCCCTCCGGGTACACGGTGGTGATGGTGGGCTTTTCGGCGGGCAGGTTGGACACGAACCGGTAACTGCCGTCCTCCTGACTCTCCAGAGTGACGCACAGCCAGTCGCAGTCCGCATAATGGGCGTAGAGATCCGGATAGTACAGGCGGATGGTGTCCCCCTGCCGCTCTCCGGCGGCGATCTGAACGCTGTGGAAGTAGTTGGTGTCCCCGTGGGAATGGTAGTAGGATTCGTACTCCGGCAGGTATTGGAACTGTTCCATGCCCTTTTGGGCCGTCTGCTCCAGCGTCAGCCCCGTGTTTTCCAGCAGCACAGTATTGATGGCGTCCACAGACAGCTTATCCGTGGGACAGATGGGCTCCCCGTTTCCGTCAAAGCTGCCGGTGAGCTGCCGCTCGGCTTCGGTCATGGTCTCGGAGATCCCGGTGCCGCAGTAGAACAGCTCATAGAGGTCGATGTCCTCCGGCCGCTCATAAATGCTGCCCAGAAACTGGTTGTGGATGTTGAGGCCCACGGTGGAGCCCACGGTGTCGTTGTTGAAGAACTCCTCGTTAAAGTACGCCAGCTCCTCGCCCGTGAGGGGCCGGGCCTTGGACGAGGTCGTTCCGCCGGTGAAGGTGACGGCGCACACCACCGCCGCCAGGGCGGCCACGGCGAAGAGGGCCGCGAAGCGGGTCTGACGGCTGGCGGCGATGCGGGTGATCCGGTCCCGGAGGGCCCGCTTGCCCGACGCCATGGTGGTGGCGGAGAGGAGGGGATTTCCCGGCCGGGATTGCACCGGAATCAGCGCCAGCAGCGTCCGGCCGTAGGGGATGCGTTCCGCCTCCCCCAGCTGCCGGAGGGCGCCCTCGTCGCAGGCCAGCTCGCAGTCCGTCCGGGAGACGGCAGCCGCCGCCCACACCAGGGGATCGAACCAGTATACCGTGAGGCACACGCACCGCAGCAGCGCCCACCAGGGGTCCCCGTGGCGGGCGTGGGTCTGTTCGTGGACCAGCACGTGCCGCAGCCGCTCCGGCGTGGCCGCGGCGGCGGGGGTCAGGTAGATCGCTGGACGGATGAGCCCGAAGAGGCAGGGGGAGGGCAGCCCCTCCGCCACCAGGTACACCGGATACCGGCACCCGTCTACCCTGTAAGGAATTCTTGCTTTATAGAGCTTGCGTCGGAAGCGGAGATTCACAAGCAGGAACCAGACTGCCATGACGGCCATGCCGCCGTACCAGATATAGCGCAGCAAATCAACCAGGGACAATTTCCGATACTGCACCGCTGTTTCATCGTCCTGAACGACCCAGACCTGGGAGGCGGATGGAGCGATCGCCGCACTGGGAGCAAGGTCCGGGGCCTCCGGATGGTCTGTCAGCGGTTCCCGGTCTGTTGGGATGTAGAGCTGCTGGCGATCCAGCTGTTCTGTCACCGCCTGTCCCACCGGCTCCGCCGCCGTCAGCAGGGAAAAGTTTACTGCCGGCAGATGTACCGGCATCAGCAGCCGCACCAGCACCAACAGCCACAGGGCGTACTGGACCCGCCGGGGGACGGCGCTGCGGAACAGCGCCCGCAGCAAAAGCAGCGCCAGGATCAAAATCGAGGATGTGAGAAGGATCTCCTTCATGCCTGCGCACCTCCCGCTCGTTCCAAAATGGCGGACAGCTCCGCGATGTCCTCCTCCGTCAGCGCCTTGCTTTGAGCCATGGCGCTCATCATCAGGCCCAGGCTCCCGCCGTAGACCTTGGAGAGGAAGTTCTCCGTCTCCGCCCGGGCGGCGTCCTCCCGCCGCAGCAGGGGAACGTACCGCTTGGCCCGGCCGCCCTCCTCATGGGTCACGGCGCCCTTGGCCTCCAGCCGGGAGAGCATGGTGATAACGGTGTTCTTGCTCCAGCCCGTTTCCTCCCGCACCGCCGCCGTCAGCTCCGTGATGGTGCGGGGGGACTGGGCCCAGAGGCGGTTCATCAGCTTCCATTCACTGTCCGAGAGATTGATGGTCATATCGTCACCTCCTGTATGGTATACAAACGTCTACCTTTCTTCTGAATCCAACGTATCAGATTGGTAGACATTTGTCAACCTTATTTTGGTGACAGTCCGGTGACAAAACAGGCGGCGGAGCAGTTTTGCTCCGCCGCCGGGGGAAAATCGTTCTTTTTTTCAGAGGTCACACCGCCTGCCAGAGGAGGCGGCTGTCAGTAAAGGACGCCGTCACGGCCCCCTGGTCCAGCAGGTAGGCAAGGTACGAGCGCACCGTGCTGCCCACCAGCACGTACTGGCTGAAGTCCATGGTGAGATGGTAGTGGGTAAAGACCTTCTGGAGCAGATCCTCAAACCCAATCGGCTCCCGGCACAGCGCCAGCACCACGCCGAGGATCTCCTGGACCTTGGCCCGGTTCACCTCCGCCAGGGGGCGGATGTCGGACACCGCGTCGGCGTGGGCGGGGATGAAGAGGCGGCCCTCCAGGGTGCAGACCTTGTCCAGCGTCTCCAGATACCCCGCCACGTCGTAGAGGAACTGGACGTGGTACTTTTCGATCACGGTCTCGCTGGTGAGGCAGTCCGCCAGGAACCACACGCCGTCGTCGGTCCGGAAGCCGCACATATCAAAGAAGTGGCCGGGGAGGGGCAGCATGGAGAGGCCCGCGGGCAAATTCTCCTCCGTAAGAGGCCGGCAGTCACTTTTCTGGGCCAGGAGGAACTTATTGCGCAGCGGTTTGGGGGGATAGCCGCCGTAGAGGAAGGCAGGCTCCAGAATGGGGTGGGAGGTGATAGCGGCGTCGATGCCGGGGGCGTAGGCGGGGACGTGGAGCCGCTGCTGGAGCAGGGCGTTGCCGCCGTTGTGGTCGGCGTTGGCGTGGGTGTTGAGGATGCAGGAAAGCTCCCAGCCCTGGGCTTCCAGGATCTTCTGAACCTTGCGCCCGGCGTCCTTGTCGCCGCCGCTGTCGATGAGCACCGCGTGCTGTCCGTCCGGCACCCACAAGCCCATCTTGGCGGGGCACTGGATGTAATAGGTCCGGGGAGCGGCCTGGATCAGTTCGTACATGAAAACACCTCCTGCGCGTACATGTGGGCGGACGGTATCCGCCATCTTTTTCCCCAATATAGCACGGCGGCAGAGAAAACGCAATCCGGCGGGGTTTTGCGGTTGACCCGCCCCGGATTTTGCCGTAAAATAGTCAGCGAGACTTTAGGGAGACTGGTGAACATATGACTGATTTCAACGAACGATACATCGCTGCCCGGCGGGCCTTCATCGCCCGGGACTTCCGGCGGCTCAACCCCATGCAGCGCCAGGCCGCCATGACCACCGAGGGGCCGCTGCTGCTGCTGGCGGGGGCCGGCAGCGGCAAGACCACGGTGCTGATCCAGCGGGTGTACAACCTTTTGACCTACGGCCGGGGCAGCGACAGCCAGGAGGTGCCCGACTGGGCCACGGAGGAGGACCTCCGCTTTCTGGAAAACCTCCCGGAGCAGCTGGATGAGGAGACACGGCGGCGGGCGGTGCGCCTTTGCGCCGTGGATGTGCCCCGGCCCTGGGAGATCCTGGCCATCACCTTTACCAACAAGGCGGCGGGGGAGCTGAAGGAGCGCCTCGCGGCCCGGCTGGGCCCGGCGGCGGAGGACATCTGGGCCTCCACATTCCATTCCGCCTGCGTGCGGATCCTCCGGCGAGACATCGACCGTATCGGCTTCGACAAGGACTTCACGATCTATGATACCGACGACTCCAAGCGGGTCATCCGCGACATCCTCAAGGAGCTGAACCTGGACGAGAAGGCCTTCCAGCCCCGGACCGTCCTCTCTGTCATCAGCCACGCCAAGGACGAGTACCAGAGCCCGGAGGAGTTCGCCGCCAAGCATGCCAACGAGAACGACTGGAAGATGAGCCGCATCGCCAAGGTCTACGCCGCCTACGCCAAAAAGCTCCGGGCGGCCAACGCGCTGGACTTTGACGACATCATCTACCACACCGTGACCCTCCTGCGGCAGGAGAAAGAGGTGCTGGAGTACTACCAGAACAAGTTCCGCTACGTGCTGGTGGACGAGTACCAGGACACCAACCATATGCAGTACCTGCTCACAAGCCTCCTGGCGGGGGGGCGGAAAAACCTGTGCGTGGTGGGCGACGACGACCAGTCCATCTACCGCTTCCGGGGCGCCAACATCAAAAACATCCTGAATTTTGAGCAGCAGTATCCCGCCGCCCGCACCATTCGCCTGGAGCAGAACTACCGCTCCACCCAGAACATCCTGGACGCCGCCAACGCCGTCATCAAAAACAACACCGGCCGCAAGGGCAAGACCCTCTGGACCGACAACGGCAGCGGCGATCCCGTCACCATCAAGACCACCTACAACGAAAGCGACGAGGCCAACTACGTGGTGGGGGGCATCCTGGCGGGGCTGAACCGGGGCCGGAACTTCCGGGACACGGCGGTGCTCTACCGGATGAACGCCCAGTCCAACGCCCTGGAATACGCCATGAAGCGCAACGGCATTCCTTATAAAGTGGTAGGGGGCATGAAGTTCTTCGACCGGGCGGAGGTCAAGGACATGCTGGCATATCTGTGCGTTTTGAATAACCCCCTGGACGACCTGCGGCTGCGCCGGGTCATCAACGTCCCTGCCCGGGGCATCGGCGCCACCACCATGGACCGGGTGGCCCATCTGGCGGAGGCGCAGGGGTCTTCCCTCTATGAGATCCTCCGCAACGCGGACGTGTTCCCGGAGCTCAAAAGCGCCTCCGGCAAACTCCTCAAGTTCGCGGACCTCATCGACGGGCTCCGCCGGGCGGGCGCAGAGCTGGCACTGCCGGAGTTTTATGACGCGGTGTGTGAGCAGACCGGCTACATCAAGGCCCTGGAGGAGAAGAACGACATGGAGAGTCGGGGCCGTATCGAAAACGTTCAGGAACTCAAGTCCAACATCCTGGGCTTTTTGGAGCAGCAGCCGGAGGACGCAACCCTCTCGGGTTTCCTCAATGAGATCGCGCTGTACACGGATCTGGACAGCGTGGCAGCGGATGACAACTGTGTGACCATGATGACCATTCACTCCGCCAAGGGTCTGGAGTTCCCGGACGTGTACGTGGTGGGCATGGAGGAGGGGATATTCCCCGGCTCCTCTGCCCAGTACGACGAGGAGGAGCTGGAGGAGGAGCGGCGGCTTTGCTACGTGGCCATGACCCGGGCCAAGGAGCACCTGACCCTCACCAACGCCCGGCAGCGGATGCTCTATGGCCGCACTGCCGCCAATCGGCCCTCCCGGTTTTTGGAGGAGATCCCGGAGGAGAACATGCACTGGCTCAGCAAGCCGGAGCCTCGCTTCGGCCAGGGCGGCCGGTGGGGGGATGTGGACCCCGCCGCCGGCGCAGGACAGGCCGCCCAAACCGCGCCCCAGCGCCCGGCCCGTCCCGGCGCCACCGGTATTTACACCAGCGGCGGTCCCCGGGAAAACGGCAGCGTCCACACCTATCGGGAGAGCCGTACTGCCGCCGCCCGGCGGGAGCTGGCTGCCGCCCGGGCCTCCGTGGCCTCTGCGCCGCTGCTGGATCTGCGGCAGGGAGACATGGTGCGCCACGCCGCCTTTGGCAAGGGCATGGTGCTCTCCGTCCGCCCCATGGGCGGCGATGCGCTGGTGGAGGTGGCCTTCGACAACATGGGCACTAAGAAGCTGATGCTCAAATCCGCCGGAAAGCATATGGAAAAGCTGTAAAAGGTATGATAAAACGCCGCCGGGATTTCCCGGCGGCGTTTTTGTGGATTTGGTTGAGGGAATGGCTCAGCCCCGGATGGTGCGGACCATATCCCGGTAGGCGTTCGTGAGCATCAGGGCGTCCAGACCGGCGGTGACACTGTCGTAGCCCTCTGCCGCCCGCTGGCGGGCAGTGGCGGCGTCGCCGCAGAAGATGAAGGCCATCTTGTGGTTGCGGCGGCAGGCCTCCAGGATCCGGGCCATGGCCTCCTTCATGGCGGGGGCGTCGAACTGCATGGGAATGCCCAGGGCGATGGAGAGGTCGAAGGGTCCCACGAAGATACCATCCACGCCCTCCATGGCGGTGATCTCGTCGATGTGCTCCAGGCAGCCCCGGGTCTCGCACTGGGGGATCAAGAGCGTTTCGCGGTTGCAGCGGGCGAAGTAGGTCTCCGTCCCCTGGAGGGACTCATCGTCAAAGCCCCAGCCGCCGTCCCGGGTGGGGCAGTAACCCCGGTTTCCCACTGGGGGGAACTTGGCATAGCGCACCAGCTCCGCTACCTGCTCCACTGTCTCCACGGCGGGGACGATCAGACCCTGGGCGCCGTAGTCCAGCGGCTGGAGCACGGCACTGCGGGAGATCTCGTTGATCCGCACCAGCGGCGTGATACCCGCCGCGTCGGCAGCGGTGATGGCGGCAGTGAGGAACTCTACCCCCACGGCGCAGTGCTCCGTGTCGATGAGAACGTAGTCCAGGCCCGTTCGGCCCAGGCACTCCACGGCAATGGGGCTGCCCAGCTGGGTGAAGGTGCCCACAGACAGCTCACCTCGCTGAAATTTTTCCTGAATGGGATTCATGCTGTTCACTCCTTATTTTTTCCGGGCCTTCTGCTCCGGCAGCCACAAGAGCTCCTCAAAGCTCTTGATATACACGTCGCAGAAACCCCGCATTTCCGATTCATCCTGGGCAAAGAAGGTGTCGTATACCCCCGCCACCCGCATCCGGGCGGTCCGGGCTCCCCGGCAGGCAGAGAGGCTGTCGTCAAAGACGGTGCAGCTCTCCGGCTCCGCGCCGCAAGTCTCCGCCGCCTTGCGCCAGATGGCCGGGTCCCGTTTTTCCAGCCCCAGGTCGTGGGCAAAAAAGATGTCCTCAAAATACCGCGCCAGGTCCAGGTGCTCCAGGGCGGTGCGGCAGTGGGCGGGGACGCTGGAAGTCACCACCGCCATCCGGCGGCCCTCCGAGCGGCACTGTTTCAAATAGGCCCGGACGCCGGGCTTGACCTGGACGTGGGCGTACAGGTCCCCCGCCAGCTCCATCCACTCGGCCATGATCTCCTCACAGCTCTCCGAAAGATGGCAGAACTCCTTGGTGAATTTGGCTGCCAGAGGGAAGATGGTATGGGCCACGCCCTCGTAGTAGGCGTGGGTATAGGGAAGACCCCGCCGGGCCAGAAACGTCCGGTCCACATCCTTCCAGATGCCGTTGGAATCAATGAGGGTGCCGTCCAGATCGAAGAAAAACATGGCTCACGTCTCCTTTTCCAGCCAGAAGCGCCAGGGAAAGTCCCTGGCCTCTTCAGCGTAGTCCACGCCGATCCGGGGGCCGGCGCACATCCGCTCCCGGACCGCTGGGGCAGGGGGTAGGCCCAGGTCCTCTGGGCCGTCACATAAAAAGAGGGTGTCTTCGGTGAGATCCATTCCGTTTTCCACCCGGGTCAGAGCGAAGGCCCGGCAGACCTTGCCGGGGCCGTTGGTCAGGTTCCGCCGCTGTGCGGGGGTCAGGGACGCCCAGTCTTTGCCGTAACGCAGGCGGCAGGCGGTCTCCAACCCGGAGACCACCTCTACTGACCGCAGCAGCACCGCCGCCGGCTCGCCCTCCGGCTCGGTGACGAAGTTCAGGCAGTGGTACATGCCGTAGATCAAATATACATACGCCGTCCCCGGCGGGGCGAAGAGGGTGGAGGTGCGGGGGGTGCGGCGGTAGTTGTAGGCGTGGCAGGCCTTGTCGCAACGGCCCACGTACGCCTCCGTCTCCGTGATGCGGCCCGCCAGCATCTCGCCGTCAAGCCGACGCACCAGATATTTGCCCAGCAGGGCCTGGGCGATCTCTACGGTGTCCCCCAGATAGAATTCCCGGGAAAGCCTTGCCATTTTCTCACCTCGGTGTTACAATACCATTTTACTGCGGCTATTTACGTGGTTTAATATACCATACAACAGAAGTGGGAGCAAGAGCAATGAAAATCAATCGTGTCCGACAAAATGTATTCCCGATGCTGGCGGCGCTGATCTGGGGCACCGCGTTCGTGGCCCAGAGCGTGGGCGCGGACTATGTGGAGCCCTTTACCTTCAACACGGCCCGGTCGGGAGTAGCGTTCATCTTTCTGCTGATCCTGTGCATGGTGCTTCGTCAGGTGCGCCGGCGAGATTTTGATGCCGCCGCTCAGCCCCGGTCCGGCTCCCGGCGGGATCTGATCCTGGGAGGCATCTGCTGCGGCGTGGCATTGACGGTGGCTACGAATCTCCAGCAAAAGGGCCTGGAGACCACCACCTCCGGAAAGGCGGGCTTCATCACTGCTCTCTACATTGTCATCGTTCCCATCGCCGGGATCTTTTTGAAGAAGAAGGCGCCCCGCATCATCTGGCTCAGCGTGGCGCTGGCGGTGGCGGGCCTCTACTGCTTGTGCATCACGGAGGACCTGACCATTTCCACCGGAGATTTCTACGTGCTGCTGTGTGCGTTCTGTTTTTCTGCCCATATCCTGGTCATCGATTACTTCACCCAGAAGGTGGACGGGGTGGAACTCTCCTGTATTCAGTTCCTTGTGACCACGGTGCTCTCCGGTATCGGCATGCTGGCTACGGAGCATCCCTCTCTGGAGGCACTTTCTATTTGCCTGTGGCCCATTTTGTATGTGGGCATCTTCTCCAGCGGCGTGGCATACACACTCCAGATCCTGGCGCAGAAGGACTCCAACCCCACGGTGGTGTCGCTGCTTTTGAGCCTGGAGTCTGTGTTTGCGACCCTGGCAGGCGCACTGATCCTTCACGATCAGATGAGCGGGAAGGAGTACTTCGGATGTGTGCTGATGTTGGCGGCTGTGGTGCTGGCCCAGCTGCCGGTCCCCGCGGAGAAGCGGCCGGAGCGGGCTGCCTCCGGGGCCAAATGATCCGGCAAAAAAGAAAATCTTGCAATCTCCCAGAAATTTGGTATAATGGGGTCACTTTGATTTTGAAGAAAAAGGAGCTCTAAACAACATGAACCAGGGTACGTCTACGATCCTCATGCTGGTTGTTCTCTTTGCGATCATGTATTTCCTGATGATCCGCCCCGAGAACAAGCGGAAGAAAAAGGCGCAGGAGATGCGTGACAGCCTGAAGAAGGGTGACGTGATCACCACCATCGGCGGCATCGTCGGCAAGGTCGTTCAGGTGAACAACGAGACCATCGTCATCGAGACCAGCGATGACCGGGTGCGGATGGAACTGACCAAGTGGGCCGTGTCTACGGTCGGCGTGCAGACCGGTGAGCAGCCTGCTGCGGATAAGGACAATAAAAAGAAGAAGGAAAAGGAAGAGCCCGCTGTGGAGGCGCCCGCCAAGGAGGAAGAGCCCGCAGAGGAGCCTGTGGACGAGATTCCTGCTCCCGAAGAGGAGAAGAACTGATTCCTTCATAAAATCCCCCTTCCCCGTCATATGCTTGTTTAAAGCAAGACGGGGAGGGGATTTTTTATGGGAAACGGAACGGCGCGAAAAAAGACGCCTGCCGGCATGGTGGTTTTGCAGGGGGTGCTGGTGTCCCTGGCAATTTACCTGCTGGCGGCGGTGGTACTGGCGCTGCTGGCGGTGAAAGGCGTGATGCCGGAGAAGAGCCTTTTTCCGGTGCTGGCGGTGTGCTGCGGCGTCTGCGCACTGGCAGGAGGGATGGCCTGCGCCCGGCGGGTACCCTGGGGGGCGCTGCCTGGCGCCATGGCGGCTGCTGCTGGATTCGGAGCGGTACTGGCGGCGGTGGGGTTGCTCTGCTGGACTGACGGTGTTACCTGGACCGGCCGGGGCGGCATCCTGCTGGCCTGCGTCCTGGGGGGCGGGCTGCTCGCCGGCCTGCTGGGCTGGCGGCGTGGCGGACGCCGGGTGCAGAAGAAACTCCGCCGGAAATAAGGGAGAAGGCCTGCTGGATCGGCTGCGGTCCGGCAGGCCTTCTTTTCTGTTTTTGGGTTCCGGCGCCGGAGGCGGCAGGGAAGGGGGGTGGCCGCGGAGCAGAAGACGGCCTTTTGCCGGAAAATCCGGAAAAAGGGGCCTGTTTTTCATATTGTTTTACAAAGTTTACATAATACAGTTAACATAACATTTAGGCATAAATGACAAAAACCGGGAATTTTCTCCAAATTCCTTGCACAAGCGGAAAATTTGCTTTATAGTAAAAAAAGAAAACTTTACGTCAACCGATTCATACATCTCCGGTCCCCCGCATAGGGATGGGACGAGGTGAGGCGGATTGAACGGGAGCAGACAGGCGGCCCAGTACCCCAGACAGACGGTGTCAGTGTCCCGCCTGCTGTTTCTGGCGCTGTTTTTCCTGGGGGGCATTCTGCTGGGACAGGTCCTGGCAGGGAAAGTGCCGGACGGCACCGGGGACGAGCTGACCCGATACCTGACGGATTATGTGTATCTCTACGGACAGACGGCGCCGGAGGGCCGCGCCTTTTGGGAGACGGTGGTGATCTATTTTCGGTACCCGCTGTTGGCGGTGTTTCTGGGCTTCACCTCCGTGGGTGTGGTGCTGCTGCCGGTGGTCGCTGTTGCATTCGGCTTTTTTCTCTCCTTTTCCGTCAGCTGCTTTACAGCGGCTTTCGGCGGGGAAGGGGTTTTGCTGGCGCTTGCGGTTTCGGGGCTGCGGTGTGCGTTGACACTGCCCTGCTTTTTCCTGCTGGCTGTGCCCTCCTGGCAGACGTCCTGGGCGCTGGCCGGACTGTCCCTGGGACGGGGACAACGCTGTGCCCCGGTGGTCTACGGCCGGGTGTGGTGGCTGCGGGCAGGCCTCGCGGCTGCAGTGCTGCTGGCAGGCGTGTGTGCCGATCATGCTCTTTCTCCGGTGCTGCTTCGTCTGGCATTGGAGCGGGTGCTGTCATAAAACAATCGGGAAAGGAGGGAGCGGCTTGGCTTCCGATTCCATTGCTGAATACCGGGCTTACCTGACGGGGGAGCGGCATGCCTCACCCAATACGATCAGCTCCTATCTGCGGGATGTGGCGCAGTTTGCAGAGTATCTGACGGAGCACGAGAACTGCGAGGTACACCTGGCCACTTCCCAGATGATTCAGGAGTACATGGGCTGGATGCAGGGGCAGGGCAAATCCGCCGCTTCCATCACCCGGTTTTTGGCCTCTGTCAAGTCGTTTTACCAGTTCCTGCTTTCTACCGGTACCATAGAGGCAAATCCTGCCAAGGGCATCACCGCCCAGCGGGTGGAACGGAAGTACCCGGAGATCCTGACCTCCAAGGAGGTGGAGCTGTTTCTGGAGCAGCCTCAGTGCGTGGATGCCAAGGGTTACCGGGACCACGCCATGCTGGAGCTGCTTTACGCCACCGGCATCCGGGTCAGCGAGCTGATCTCTCTTGACATGGAGGATCTGAATCTGGCTGCGGGTTTCATCCGCTGCCGGGGACGGGATCGGGAGCGGATCATCCCTCTCTACCACGCCGCTGTGACGGCTATCCGGGACTACACGAAAAACATCCGCCCCCAGCTTATTGCCGACAGCGAAGAGACAGCGCTGTTCGTCAACATGAACGGCGAGCGGATGAGCCGTCAGGGTTTCTGGAAGATCATCAAGCATTACCAGGAGAAAGCGGGCATCGAAAAAGACATCACGCCCCACACTCTGCGCCATTCCTTTGCCGTCCACTTGCTGGAAAACGGAGCGGACCTGCGGTCCATTCAGGAGATGCTGGGTCACGCGGACATTTCCTCCACCCAGATCTACACCCACGTGGTCAAGCGCCAGCTCAAAGACATCTATCAGAAGGCCCATCCCAGAGCATGAGAAAACAGCACGGCAAGCGCCGTGCTGTTTTTTTCTGCAATGCTTAGCTGTGGAAGAAGCACCTGTTCCTGCCGCCGGGGAAGGTCTCGGAGGGGGAAAGAAAAAATTTTCCGCCGCGAGAATAAAACTTCCTCGCCGGGGCTCTAATCCATAGAAAGAAGAAAGGAGGGCGCCCATGGACCACGAAGAATTCGCCGCCAGGACCCAGGCGATCCGGGCGCGGCTGTACCGGACCGCATATTTGTACCTGGGATGTGAGGCGGACGCCCTGGAAGCAGTGGACGAGGCGGTGTATCAGGCGCTGCGGGGGCTCAAAAAGCTGCGCCAGCCGGCGTTTTTCGAGACGTGGCTGATGCGGATCCTGCTCAACCAGTGCCACCGGGAGCTGCGGCGGCGCCGGCGGCTGGCGGGGGAGGAGTCCCTGCTGGAGAGTGCCGGGCCGGACGCCTACGACGGACTGCCCCTGCGGGAGGCCATCCGGCGGCTGCCGGAGGAGCTGCAGCAGGTAGTAATCCTGCGGTTTTTCACCGGCTGCACCCAAGCGGAGACTGCCGATGCCCTGGGGATCCCCCAGGGGACCGTGGCCACCCGGCAGCGGCGGGCGCTGGCGCTGCTGCGTCTGGAACTGGGAGAGGAGGAGACGCCATGAACCGAAACGAAGAGTATCAGGCGCTGCTGGCGGAGCTGGAGTCTGTGCCGCCGGCGCTGGAGACTGTAGTGGACCGGGCGGTGAAACGGGAAAAGGATTCCCGGCGCCGCTGGCGGGTGCTGGGCATTCCGGCAGGGAGTCTGGCCGCCTGCTTTACAGTTTTTGTGCTGCTGGTGAATCTGTTTCCGCCTTTCGCCGCCGCCTGCGGGAACGTGCCGCTGCTGCGGCAGCTGGCCAAGGCAGTAGCCTGGTCCCCCAGCCTTTCCGCCGCGGTGGACAACGAGTTTGTGCAGCCCATGGGCCTCTCTCAGACAGAAAACGGAATCACCGCCACCATCCAGTATCTGATCGTGGACCAGAAGCAGGTGAACCTCTTCTTCACCCTGGAGGGGGAGGGGTACGAGAGTCTCTCTGCCGAGATGCCGGCGTTTTCCCCGGAGCAGGTGTGCGCCGTGATGGGGGCGGATTTTCGGCAGCCGCCGGGGACGCTGCTGCGCTTCTCCTTGGACTACGTGGACCAGGACGTGCCAGAGGGCTTCGCCATGACCTTTGCCGTCACGGGAGAGCGGGAGGAGGCGGAGGAGGCCCCCGCCGCCCCGGACCGGGCCTATGAGGAGGAGCTGCTCGCTCCCGGCCCGGAGGCGGAGCCGGAGATCCTGGCGGAGTTTACCTTCGACCTTCGCTTTGATCCCGACTTTACTGCCGCCGGGGAGGTGATCCCGGTGAACAAGACCTTTACCCTGGACGGCCAGACC
Source organism: uncultured Oscillospiraceae bacterium (assembly GCA_944387015.1). Lineage (GTDB taxonomy): Bacteria > Bacillota > Clostridia > Oscillospirales > Oscillospiraceae > Oscillibacter. The sequence goes on along the minus strand of CALXDH010000001.1, from coordinate 72,367 downwards.
CTCACTGTCACGGAGGCGGAGCTCTATCCCACCCACCTGCGGCTGAACGTGGCGGGGGACCCGGCCAATACCGCCTGGCTGAAGGGCCTGGACTTCTACCTGGAAAATGAGGACGGGGAGCGGTTCGATACCGTCACCAACGGCGTCACCGCCAGCGGGGATCCGGATAGCCCCGCCATGGTTTCCTTCCGGCTGGAAAGCCCTTATTTTTCCCACAGCGACCATCTGACCCTCTTCATCACCGGGGCACGGTGGCTGGACAAGGGCCGTGAGCGGGTCTATGTGGACCTGGAGCACGGCACGGCCCCCTGGCTGCCGGAGGGCGTCACCCTCACCTCCGCCCGGCGCCGGGCGGGCGGCTGGCTTTTGACCTTCCGCCTGGAGAGCGGTCTTTCCAGCCCCTTCTCCATGACCTTCCACGACGCAGAAGGCAACGATTGGGAGATGGGCCGCATGGGCATGACCGTCACCGACGATGACGGGGTGGAGCTGACGCTGCCTTTGCCGGGCTACACGGCGGGGGAGGTGTGGCTGGAGGCCCAGGATTCCCGCACCACCACGGCGGCGGAGCCAGTGACGATCCCTATCCGGTGAGGCAGGTCCCATATCACCGGATTCCCGCTGCATGCGCGCCTGTCCCCTCGGGGGCGGGCGCGCTTTTTTGCTGTTGCGTATCGCCGTCAAATTTGTTATACTCAAAAAGAATGTGAATCGGGAGGACGGTATGCGCATTTTAGGCATCGATCCCGGCTTTGCTACCATCGGCTTCGGACTGGTGGAGGCGGAGCGGGCACAAGTGCATATGGTGACCTACGGCGCCATTACCACCCCTGCGGGGCTGCCGCTGTCCAAGCGGCTCTACCAGATCAGCCAGGACATGGAGGAACTCATCGGCAAGCTGAAGCCCGACGTCATCTCCATTGAGGAGCTGTTCTTCAACACTAACATCACCACCGGCATCGCCGTGGCACACGGCCGGGGCGTGATCCTCTGCGCCGCAGAAAAGTGCGGCGTGCCACTCTTCGAGTACACGCCGGGGCAGGTGAAGCTGGCGGTGACCGGTTATGGCAAGGCGGAAAAGCGGCAGGTGATGGACATGACCCGCCGGCTGCTGCACCTGAAGGCCGTCCCCCGGCCGGACGACGCGGCGGATGCCCTGGCCCTGGCGCTTTGCCATGCAAGGAGTTATACTTCACGGCTCCCGCGAACAACGGGCGTGAAAGAGACCATCTGAGGAGACGGGGATATGTTTTACTATCTGGACGGCACGGTGGCGGAAGTGCTGCCGTACCTGGCGGTCATCGACTGCGGCGGCGTGGGCTACGCCTGCAAAACCACCAACAACACCCTGGCCCACCTGAAAAAGGGCCAGCGGGGGAAGCTGTACACCTATCTGAACGTGGGGGAGGACGTGTTCGATCTCTATGGCTTTGCCACCCAGAGCGAGCTGAACACCTTCAAGCTGCTCATCGGGGTCTCCGGCGTGGGTCCCAAGGCGGCGCTGGCCATCCTCTCCACCGGCACGCCGGACGCGCTGGCCATGGCCATCATCACCGGAGACGAAAAGACGCTGACGGCGGCACCGGGCATCGGCAAGAAGATCGCCCAGCGGATCATCCTGGAGCTCAAAGACAAGCTGGCCAAGGAGTCCGCCGCCACGGGGCTGGACTTCTCCAGCGGTGCCGGAGCTGTCAGCGTACCTGCCTTTACAAACAAGGCGACAGAGGCGGCCCAGGCCCTGGCGGTGCTGGGATACACCAGCGCCGAGGTGGCTCAGGCCCTCAAGGGCGTGGACGTGGAGAACCTGCCGCTGGAGGAGATCATCCGCCAGAGCCTCAAGAAGATGGTGAAGTGAGGCGTCGTCGGCCCGCCTGAGAGCGAGACGGAAAGGAGACCTCTATGGCAAAATTTGAGCGTACCATCACCGGCGATTTTGATGACGTGCTGGACCGGCTCCACCAGGGGGTCCTGGACGGCAGTTCCTCCGCCAGCTATGAGGACGGCAGCGATTATGCCGCCGGGGACGTGCGGTGTGCCGTCCGGGTGTACGAGCGGTACAGCTGGTCCGGCGGCAACCGGGTCAGCATGAGCCTGACGCTGGTGGGCCGGGGGCGGGAGCTGTTCCTCTCCGCCATCACCTCCGGCGGCAGCCAGGCCGTGTTCTTCAAGATCAACACCTGGGGGGAAGAGGCCTTTTTGGACACCCTCCGGGCGGTGGCGGACGGCCTTTGAGAAGGAAGGAAATCCATGAGCATCGATTTTGGAAATGATATTTACGAAGAGCCCATCGTGGCCAAGACCTTCTTACAGGAGGACGCCCAGGAGGGGTCTCTCCGGCCCAAGACGCTGAAGGAGTACATCGGCCAGGAGAAGGCCAAGGAGAACCTCTCGGTCTTCATCGAGGCCGCCCGGAAGCGGGAGGAGGCGCTGGACCACGTGCTGCTCCACGGCCCCCCGGGATTGGGCAAGACCACCCTGGCGGGCATCATCGCCCAGGAGATGGGGGTGAACATCCGCATCACCTCCGGCCCGGCCATTGAAAAGCCGGGAGACCTGGCGGCGCTGCTCACCAACCTCAGCGAGGGGGACATCCTCTTCGTGGACGAGATCCACCGGCTCAACCGCTCGGTGGAGGAGATCCTTTATCCCGCCATGGAGGACTACGCCCTGGACATCATCGTGGGCAAGGGCCCCAGCGCCAACTCCATCCGGCTGGACCTGCCCAAGTTCACCCTCATCGGGGCCACCACCCGGGCGGGCCAGCTCTCCGCGCCCCTGCGGGACCGGTTCGGCGTGACGCTGCGGCTGGAGCTTTACACGGCGGAAGAGCTCAGCGAGATCGTCACCCGCAGCGCCGGGATTTTGAACGTGGACATCGTGCCGGAGGGGGCCTATGAGATCGCCTGCCGCAGCCGGGGAACGCCCCGGATCGCCAACCGGATGCTCCGGCGGGTGCGGGACTTCGCCCAGGTGAAGGCGGACGGCGTCATCACGAAAGAGGTGGCGGACCACGCATTGTGCGCCCTGGAGATCGACCACCTGGGCCTGGACCCCATCGACCGGCGGATGCTTCGGGCCATCATCGAAAACTACGGCGGCGGCCCCGTGGGCCTGGAGACGTTGGCGGCCACTATCGGCGAGGAGGCGGTGACTCTGGAGGACGTGTACGAGCCCTATCTCATGCAGCTGGGCTTTCTGACCCGGACGCCCCGGGGCCGGTGCGTCACCCAGAAGGCCTACCAGCACCTGCACCTGCGCGTGCCCGGCGGGCTGACGGCCCCGCCGCCGGAGATGGACCAGCTGACGCTGTAAGCGTTTTGAAATACGATTTTGAAAGTAACGAGGTAAAACGATATGGGTAAGTTGTTTGGTACGGACGGAATTCGCGGCGTGGTGGGGGAGAACCTCACCGCCGACATGGCCTTCCGGGTGGGACAGGCCATCGCCTCCGTCCTGGAAGAGGAGAAGGGCAGCCGCCCCACGGTGGTCATCGGCAAGGACACCCGCATCTCCTCCGACATGCTGGAGTCCGCCCTGATGGCGGGCATCTGCTCCGTGGGGGGCGACGTCAAGCCCCTGGGCACCATCCCCACCCCCGCCGTGGCGTATCTGAGCCAGCAGGAGCGGGCGGACGCGGGCATCGTCATCTCCGCCAGTCATAACCCCTACGAGCACAACGGCATCAAGGTCTTCAGCGGCCAGGGCTACAAGCTCTCCGACGCCGTGGAGCGCCGCATCGAGGAGAAGATCCTCTCCGACGCCCCCATGAAGGTCCGCACCCGGGGGGAGATCGGCCGCCGCCACCACGGCATGCGCCAGCTCAAGCGGGACTATATTGACTTCGTGGCCTCCACGGTGGAGTCGGACCTGGCGGGACTGAAGATCCTGGTGGACTGCGCCAACGGCGCCGCCAGCGCCACTGCGCCGGAGCTCTTCGGCCGCTTCAAGGCCCACACGGACTTCATCAACCACGCCCCCGACGGCGTCAACATCAACAGCCACTGCGGCTCCACCCACCTGGAGGACTTGGCGTCCGCCGTGGTCCGGGGCGGCTACGACGTGGGCGTTGCCTTCGACGGTGACGCCGACCGCTGCCTGCTGGTGGACGAGAAGGGCGGCACCATCGACGGCGACAAGGTGATGGCGGTGTGCGCCCTGGACATGAAGCGCCGGGGCAAGCTCAACGGCAACACCATCGTGGCCACCGTCATGAGCAACCTGGGTCTCCACGAGTTCTGCCGCAATCAGGGCATCGGCCTCATCTGCACCGACGTGGGCGACCGGAACGTGCTGGAGAAGATGCTGGAGATGGACTACCGCATCGGCGGCGAGCAGTCCGGCCACACCATCTTCACCGGACTGGAGACCACCGGCGACGGCGAGGTGACGGCGCTGCAGTTTTTGCAGGTCCTCGCCCGCTCCGGGGAGAAGGCCAGCGTCCTGGCCGGGTGCTGCGCCACCTATCCCCAGGAGCTGGTGAACGTGGAAGTGCCCCACAGCGGCGGCGTGAAGGAGAAGATCATGGCCTCCGCGGAGCTGGCGGAAGCGGTGAAGCGGGAGGAGGAGGCCCTGGGCGACACGGGCCGGGTGCTGGTGCGCCCCTCCGGCACCGAGGCGCTGATCCGGGTGATGGTGGAGGCCAAGACTGCTGAAACAGCCAAAGATGTGGCCTCTAAACTGGCAGATTTCATAAAAGCCATGAAATTCTGACCGGATCTTCCCGGCGTTTTCTATAAAAACCCTTGACATTTCAAGTAGGACACAGGTATAATACAATATGTGCAAACTACATGAGAACTCACAACCCCCTCTGGAGCGGCAAAGCGACGAAGCACTTTGCGCCCTGGCCGCCTCCGGTGTCCGGCAGGCGGAAGAGATCCTGGTCACCCGGTATAACCGTTTGGTGCGCACCTGCGCCCGCCCCTTCTTTCTCATCGGCGGTGACAGCGAGGATCTGACCCAGGAGGGCATGGTGGGCCTCATCAAAGCGGTCCGGGAGTACGACCCCGCCAAGGCGGCCTCTTTCCGGACGTTCGCGGAAATCTGCATACGCAGCCGACTGTATTCCGTTCTCCGCGCCGCGGCGCGGGATAAGCACGCAGCGCTCAATCAGTCGGTTCCTTTGGATACACCCTTCTTTGACAGCAATTCCTACACCTCTGGTACCAGTCAATTGGCGCAGCAAAATCCCGAGGAGTCCTTGATCGATCGGGAGCACACAGCAGCCCTCTTAGCCGGTGTCCGGAAACAGTTGTCCGAATTTGAAGCGAAGATTTTGGGGTACTATTTAGACGGTCTTTCATGCAGGGAAATTGCCGAGACGGTAGGCAGGCCCCCAAAGTCCGTGGACAACGCCGTGCAGCGCATTCGGCGCAAAGTGGCGCGGCAGCTTCTTTCCGGCGATCTCAGCGACAGCTGAACGCAATATATTTTTCTTTTCGAAGAGAGGGTAACATCATGTACGAAGACAAGACGTTAGTGTGCAAGGAGTGCGGCAAGGAGTTCGTGTTCACCGCCGGTGAGCAGGAGTTCTACGCAGAGCGCGGCTTCCAGAACGAGCCCCAGCGCTGCAAGGCCTGCCGTGACGCCCGTAAGGCTGCCGCCCGCGGTCCCCGTGAGTATTTCACCGCTGTGTGCGCTGCCTGCGGCGGCGAGGCACGGGTTCCCTTCGAGCCCAAGTCCGACCGTCCCGTTTACTGCAGCGAGTGCTTCGCGAAGATGCGGGAGCAGGAGAGATAAACAGCGTTTTTCAAAAGCGTGTCTCTTGCAAAAGAGCGGCGTCTGCTGGATGCAGGCGCCGCTTTTCTGTGCCCGGATGCTGCCGGACGGGAAAAAAGAGTGTTTTCCATATTGAATTCGACGGTATTATGGGGTATAATACCACCGTTGAATTCTGAAAACGGAGGAATCTCTCTTATGGTTACCATTACCAAGGATACCATCATCGGCGACATCCTGGACGTGGCCCCCCAGACCGCGCCCATTTTCCTGTCCATCGGCATGCACTGCCTGGGCTGCCCCTCTTCCCGGGGCGAGACCGTGGAAGAGGCCTGCATGGTCCACGGCGTGGACGTGGACAAGCTGCTGGCGCTGGTGAACGAAGAGGCCAACAAGGCCCAGTGACACTCGTCACAACACGGCAACCGGGACGCATACGGGCACATTGCCCGTATGCGTCCTTAAACCGACCGGCGAAGGGAGGAGCCCCATGGCAAAACACCTGGAACTGACGCCCCGCCTGGGGCTTTTGGCGTCGTGGGTGCGTCCGGGCGCAAAGCTCGCTGATGTTGGCACGGATCACGCATATCTGCCGGTGTGGCTGATGCTCCACGGCGGCGTGAGCTCTGCCATTGCCAGCGACCTGCGGCCCGGCCCCCTCCACCGGGCCCGGGAGAACGCCGAGGCCTGGGGTGTTACGAAGCGGCTGGATCTGCGGCTGTGCGACGGCCTTTCCGGCGTTGGGCCGGAGGAGTGCGACACGGTGGTCATCGCCGGTATGGGCGGGGAGAACATCGCCGCCATCCTGGCCGCCGCCCCCTGGACTGCCGACGGACGACACACGCTGCTGCTCCAACCCCAGAGCCGGGCGGAGTCGCTACGGCAGTTCCTCTCGGAACACGGCTATCGGATCGTCCGGGAGGAGCTGGTGCTGGACCGGGGCACGCTGTATCCTGCTATGGAGGTGACGGCGGGATGCCAGACGCTGACCGTGGGCCAGCTGTGGGGCGGCGCCTGTCTGACCCGGGACCCCCTGGGGGACCGGTACCTCATCGAGAAGATCCTCCGGCTCCAGGGGGCGGTGGCGGGCCTGGCCCATTCCAGCCGCCCGGAGGACCGGGAAAAAGCGGACGGACTGCGGGACGTGCTGACCGCACTGCTGTTCATGAGAGAGGAGTGGCGCCATGCCAACGGTACGGGAAATTGAAGCAGCCCTGTTCACCCTGGCCCCCAAAGCGGGCGCCATGGAGTGGGACAACGTGGGTCATCTGGTGGGGGACCCGGAGGCTCCGGTCTCCCGGGTGCTGGTGGCCCTGGACATCACCCAGGCGGTGGCGGAGGAGGCCGTGGCAGCGGGCTGCCAGCTGATCGTCTCCCACCATCCGGTGATGAACTGCAACTGGAATCCGGTGCAGACCCTCCGGCCGGACGATCCCCAGGGCCGTCTGCTGCTGACGCTGCTGCAGAACCATGTGGCGGCCGTGTGTATGCATACGAACCTGGACGTTGCCCAGGGGGGCGTCAACGATGCCCTGGCCCAGGTGCTGCGGCTGGAGGACCCTGGGCCACTGAGCGGGGACGGGATCGGCCGCGTGGGTACGCTGCCCGCCCCCATGCCTCTGGCGGAGTTTGCCGCCTTTGTTTGCCGCGCGCTGGGCGCTAACGGCGTCCGCTACGCCGACGCGGGACGGATGGTGTCCCGGGTGGCGGTGGGCGGCGGCGCCTGCGGCGAGTATGAGGCTGCGGCTCTGGCCGCCGGGTGCGACACCTTCGTCACCTCTGATTTGAAGTACCATCAGTTCCTGGACGCGCCGGGGAAGGGGATCAACCTCATCGACGCGGGCCACTTTCCCACGGAGGACCCCGTCTGCGCCAGACTCCTGGCGTACCTCAGCGAGCATTTCCCGGAGCTGCAGGTCACAAAATCCGCTTCCCACCGGGAAGTCATCCAGTATTACGTAGAAGGAGAGTAAACAACCATGTCCGGACATTCCAAATGGCATAACATCCAAAAGACCAAGGGCGCACAGGACGCCAAGCGTTCCGCCGCCTTCACCAAGATCGCCAAGGAGATCATCGTGGCCGTGAAAGAGGGCGGCGGCTCCGGCGACCCCAACAATAACTCCCGCCTGGCCACCGTCATTGCCAAGGCCAAGGCTGTCAACATGCCCAACGACAACATCAAGCGCACCATCGACAAGGCCCTGGGCGCCGGCAGCACCGAGAACTACGAGGCTGTTACCTATGAGGGCTATGGCCCCGGCGGCGTGGCCGTCATCGTGGAGGCCCTGACCGACAACCGCCAGCGGACGGCTCCCGAAGTCCGCCACGCCTTCGATAAGTGCAACGGCAACATGGGTGCCCAGGGCTGCGTGTCTTGGTCCTTTGACCGTAAGGGCGTCATCGTCATCGACAACTCCGAGGGTGAGCTGGACGAGGACACCGTCATGATGGACGCTCTGGAGGCCGGTGCCGGCGACTTCGAGGCCGACGGGGATGCGCTGGAAATCACCTGCGATCCGGATGCCTTCAACGACGTGGTCAAGGCTCTGGAGGCCAAGGGGTACAGCTTCGTCAACGCGGAGATCGAGATGGTGCCCCAGAACTACATCCGCCTGGAGACCGAGGGCGACGTGAAGAATATGGAGAAGCTCATCGATATGCTGGAGGACAGCGACGACGTCCAGAACGTCTGGCACAACTGGGACAACGACTGAGCATCTGCTTGATAACAAGAAACGGAGACGGGAAACCGTCTCCGCTTTTTGTTTGACTTTGTTCATTATCATAATTCAACAAAAGTTTGGTTTTGTTGAATTATGATTCCGGGCGACGTCATACAGGACCGGGTTGGGAAGGACCTGCGGCAATGACACTAACATTGACATCAACGGGCAAATTTTATAAAATTCTGCGGAAGTTGCAAGTGGACGTGCATCCGGCAGAGGGCGGATGCTGTGTGATCTACGGCGGGGGGATGTCGTACGCCCCGGAACAGATTAGAAAAAGCCCCGGCTGCGGATCACGCAGCCGGGACCATGTCTTGGCACGAGCAAAACTGTAAGCCGGGTTCTGTATTTGACAGTCATCTATCTCGACGTACCGTTGCCGGTACGCTCAAGCCACCTCCCGGAAGCGGCCGGGCCAGCCATGTGCTTCCACCACGGTGTTGCTCCGGATAGAGTTTACATCGACGGACAGTCTCCAGCCGTCGGGTGCGCTCTTACCGCACCTTTCCACCCTTACCGCCAGAGCAAGCCCTGACGGCGGTATCTCTCTGTTGCACTTTTCCTGAAGTCGCCTTCGGCGGGCGTTACCCGTTATCCTTGCCCTGTGGAGCCCGGACTTTCCTCATGGACGGCCTTTCGGCCTGCCCACGCGACTGTCTGTTTTACTCATGCCTATTTATTGTACAGGAAGGCGGGGGAAATGTCAACGGCGGAAAATTGGCCCGCCGCGTTGTAATTTCCCGCCGCTTGCGGTATAATTTCAACGTATGCAAAATTCCCGCCGGAAGGCGGAGCCGATAAGGAGCGATTCCATGAAGTTCGAGGAGTATCTGAATTCCCTGCGGGACAAGACGGTGGCCGTGATGGGCATCGGCGTCTCCAACCGCCCGCTGATCCAGCTGCTGCTGGAGCGGGGGGTGGACGTCACCGCATGCGACAAGAAGGACCGGGAGGCTCTGGGGGACATCGCCGGGGAGCTGGAGACCAAGGGCTGCCGGTTGCACCTGGGCGAGGGGTATCTGGAGGGACTGAGCCAGGACCTGATCTTCCGTACCCCTGGGATGCGGCCGGACCTTCCTGGCCTGACGGCGGCCGTGGCCGGAGGCAGCAAGCTGACCTCTGAGATGGAGGTATTTTTCCAGGTGTGTCCCTGCCCGATGATTGCTGTTACGGGAAGCGACGGCAAGACCACCACCACCACCATCATCGCCGAGCTTTTGAAGCGGGCTGGGCGGACGGTACACCTGGGAGGCAATATCGGCCATCCGCTGCTGGCGGAGGCGGGTACCATCGCCCCGGAGGACGTGGCGGTGCTGGAGCTGAGCTCCTTCCAGCTCATGACCATGACCCAGAGCCCCCATATTGCCGTGATGACCAATCTCTCACCCAACCACCTGGATGTCCACAAGGACTATGCAGAGTATATTTCTGCAAAGGCAAATATCTTTACACATCAGACGGCACAGGATATTGCCGTCTTCAACGCGGACAACGACGAGACGCTTGCCCTCTCTGCCAAGGCGCCGGGCCGGGTGCGGCTGTTCTCCCGGAAGCGGGAGGTGGACGACGGCGTGTTCCTCCGGGGCACGGCGGTGATCGCCCGCAGCAACGGGCAGGAGCGGACGGTGATGGACACCGGGGACATTAAACTGCCGGGGGTCCACAACATTGAAAACTACCTGGCCGCCATCGCCACAGTGGATGGCCTGGTGCCCGACGACATCATCCGGGACTTCGCCCGGACCTTCGGCGGCGTGGAGCACCGGATCGAGCTGATCCGCACCCGCCGGGGCGTCCGCTGGTACAACGACTCCATCGCCTCCAGCCCCAGCCGCACCATTGCGGGGCTCAACTCCTTCCCGGAAAAGGTCATCCTCATCGCCGGAGGCAAGGACAAGGGCATCTCCTATGCGCCGCTGGGCCCAGTGGTGAACGAGCATGTGAAGCTGTTGCTGCTGTGCGGCGCTACTGCCGGCGTGATCCGGCAGGCGGTGGAGCAGGCGGAGAATTACGCCGGCCTGGAGATCATCGACGTGGCAGACTATCAGGATGCCGTCTCTATCGCCGACAGCCGCGCCGTGGAAGGAGACGTGGTGATCCTCTCACCGGCCAGCACTTCCTTTGACCGCTTTGCAAACTTCATGGAGCGGGGCCGGGTGTTTAAAGAGATTGTCAACGCCCTGCCGTGAGCCGTTCATGAGGTCAACCTGTTCCCGCATAAGATGGCGGGAAAGGGGGGAGGCCCATGGGACCCGGCTTTTTCTACCGCCGGCGCCGGTTGGACCGGCGGATGCTGGTCCGGGCGCTGGCGCTGTCGGTGGTGGTGGGCGTGCTGACGCTGGTCATCACCGCCGCCGTGCAGATGCGGCCGCTGCTGGCCAGCCTTGCCACCACCAAAGTATCCAATACCGTCACCCGGATCGTCTCCGAGGCCGTGTACCAGGCCATCGAGGACGGGGAGATCCGCTATGACGGGCTGGTCACCTTTGAAAAGGATGAGACGGGACAGATCACGGCGGTCCGCAGCAATATGGCTGCGTTCAACCACTTGCAGGCGGATATTTTAGACACCATTCTCACCCGGATCGACCAGGTGTCCGCCCGGGAGCTGTCCATCCCCGTGGGGACGCTGACGGGCTTCAGCCTGCTGGCGGGACGGGGCCCCCGGATCAGCGTACGGATGGAGTCGGTGGGCTCTTCGGAGGCCAACTTCCACAATGAGTTCGTCTCCGCTGGCATCAATCAGACCAAGCATCAGATCATTTTGACGGTGGACGTGTCGGTGAGCATCCTGCTGCCCGGTTTCACCACCGCCACGAAGGTGTCCAACTCCTTCATCGTAGCGGAGACTGTAATTGTGGGGTCTGTACCGGATACCTACACGTATTTCGCCACGGAGCCGGACACGTATCTGGAGGATACCAAGGACTATATTCTCAATGGAGCTTAACGGAGGAAAACCCATGGATTACCGTGAGGAAATGAAACAGCTGCGGGAGTATTTGAACCAGCAGAGCTATTTGTACTACGTGCTGGACGCGCCGGTCATCCCGGACTACGAGTACGACCGCCTCAACCGCCGCCTGGAGGAGCTGGAGGCGGCCCACCCGGAGGAGATCACCCCGGATTCCCCCACCCAGCGGGTGGGCGACAAGATCCTGGAGGGGTTCCAGACCTACTCCCATCCGGTGCCGCTGGAGAGCTTGCAGGATGTGTTCAACGATGAAGAGGTGGCGGAGTTCTGCGAGCGGATGGACAGTGAGCTGGGCGGCGCCACGGCCTACTCCGTGGAGCCCAAGGTGGACGGCTTGTCCGTGGCGCTGGAGTACCGGGACGGCGTGTTCGTCCGTGGCGCCACCCGGGGTGACGGCCGGGTAGGGGAGGATGTGACGGAGAACCTCCGGACCATCCGTTCCATCCCCATGACGCTGCCGGAGCGGCTGCCCCGGCTGATCGTTCGGGGGGAGGTCTATATGTCCCGGGCGGTATTTGAGGAACTCAACGGACTGCGGGAGCTGCGGGGCCAGCCCCTGATGGCCAATCCCCGGAACGCCGCTGCGGGTTCTTTGCGGCAGTTGGACCCCAAGGTCTGCGCGGAACGAAAGCTGGACATTCAAGTTTTCAACCTTCAGCTGGCGGAGGGGAAGGAGTTCCTGTCCCACTCCGAGACATTGGACTATCTGGCCACGCAGCACTTCAAGGTCATTCCACACAAGACCATCACCGGTATCGGCAACGTTCAGGCGGAGATCTTCCGCATCAACGACGAGCGGATGGCATACCCCTTTGATATTGACGGCGCAGTCGTGAAGGTAAATTCCTTGTCAGACCGCGAAAAACTTGGCTCCACGGCTAAATTTCCCAAGTGGGCGGTGGCGTTCAAGTATCCGCCGGAGAAGAAGCCCTCCAAGGTGCTGGACATCGTGATCCAGGTGGGCCGCACCGGCGTGCTGACCCCCAAGGCGGTGCTGGAGCCGGTGCGTCTGGCAGGCACCACCGTCACCAACGCCACGCTGCACAACCAGGATTATATCGCGGAGAAGGACATTCGGGTGGGAGACACCGTGCTGGTCCAGAAGGCGGGGGAGATCATCCCGGAGATCCTGGAGGTGGATGTGTCCAAGCGGCCCGAAGGCGCTGAGCCCTTCGTTTTCCCCGACACCTGCCCCGTGTGCGGGGCGCCGGTGAGCCGGGACGCGGACGGCGCCGCCATCCGATGCACCGGCGCGGAGTGCCCCGCACAGCTGCTGCGGAACCTGACCCACTTTGCCAGCCGGGACGCCATGGACATCGAGGGCCTGGGCCCGGCAGTGGTGCAGCAGCTGGTGGACAGCGGCCTCGTCCGAAATGCAGCGGACCTTTACAGTCTCCACGCCGCAGACGTTGCGAAGCTGGACCGCATGGGCGAAAAATCCGCGGAGAACCTGATCCGGGCCATTGAGGATTCCAAGGCCAACGATCTTGCTAAGCTCCTCTACGGCCTGGGTATCCGCCAGGTGGGCGCCAAAGCGGCTCAGGTCCTATCCGCCCACTTCGGCAGTCTGGACGCCTTGGCTGCCGCCACAGAGGAGGAACTGACGGCGGTGGGAGATGTGGGTCCCATCACCGCCCGGTATGTGGTGGAGTACCTGGCCGCCGACCAGTCCAAGGATTTGATCCGGCGGCTTCGGGAGGCCGGGGTGAATCTGGAGAGCACCGCCCAGCCGGTGGGCGACCGGTTCGCCGGGCTGACCTTCGTGCTGACGGGGGAGCTTTCCGCCTACTCCCGGAAGGAAGCGGGAGAAAAGCTGGAGGCCCTGGGAGCCAAGGTGTCCGGCTCCGTGTCCAAAAAGACCAGCTGCGTGGTGGCCGGCGAGGCCGCCGGCTCCAAGCTCCGCAAGGCCCAGGAGCTGGGGGTGCCGGTGATCGACGAGGCCCAGTTCCTGACCCTCATTGGTGAGGGAGAGGGAGACCCGGCGGCCGTGGAGTCGCTGTTCCGCCCCCAGGATTGAGGGATGGTCCCTGAACCGCTGCGCCCCGTTTCAGATCTCAATATCGTTTCCGGCAGGTCTGCCTCTCTTCGGGGACGCGGGCCTGCCGCTTTTTGCGCCGCAGCGGCGGGGGAAGGCCTTGACATTTGGAAAAAAGGGAATATGATAAGCTTTGTTATTATAATGATCCTTATTATTAAGGCGGTTTTATGGAGAGTCTTCACTATCTGCTGATGAAGTCCAATGCGATGCTTTCCCGCAGGATTTTGTCAGAGGCGGGTAAGCTGGGCCTGACGCCTGGCCAGCCCAAGGTGCTGGAGTTTTTGCTCCACCACGGGGAGAGCGATCAAAAGACCATCGCGGCTTACTGCGAGATCGAGCCGGCCACAGTGGGCAGCATCCTGCTGCGGATGGAGGAGGGCGGACTGATCCTCCGGCGGCAGAAGGCGGGGAACCGGCGCTCTCTCTATGTCTCTTTGACGGAGAAGGGCCTGGAGGCGGCGAACCGCATGACGGGCGTCTTTCACGATGCGGAAACGATCGCCTCTGCGGAGTTGAGCGACGAAGAAGAGGCGCGGCTGCGGGAGTTGCTGGACAAGTTGTGTACAGCAATGGAATCACAAAATGAAGGGAAGAAGAACAAGACATGACGCAATCTTTAGGGAAACGGTGGTCCCATCCGGCGCGACGGCTGGCGTTTTTGAGTGCGGGTCTCATCATCATGGCATTTGGTGTGGCGTTTTCCATCAAAGCGGCGCTGGGGACCTCGCCAATTTCCAGCGTCCCCTATGTGACAGCGCGGATCTCTGGGCTGTCCGTAGGCACCACTACCATCATCATGAACTTCCTTTTTGTACTGATCCAGATCGCCATTTTGCGCCGTCAATACGAGTGGTTCCAACTGCTGCAGTTTCCAGCCGCCGTTTTGTTCGGCGTGATGATCGACGTGGCGGAGGCGGTGCTTGCGCCCCTTCCCGCCGGGAACTATGCTCAGCAGTGGCTGCTGTGTGCCGCAGGTATTTTCTTCATTGCTCTTGGGGTCAGTGTGGAAGTCATGGCCAATCTGGTCACCACGGCGGGCGAGGGGATCGTGCTGGCCATCTGCAAGGTGGTGCCGGTAAAGTTCGGCAATATGAAGATGGCCTTTGACATCACACTGGTGTGCATCTCCATCGTGCTGTCGCTATCGTTTTTGGGCCAGCTGGACGGTGTCCGGGAAGGCACAGTGGCGGCCGCCCTTTTGGTGGGCCAGATCACCAAAAGGTTCCAGCCGCTGATGAAGACGCTGGAGAGAGCGGTTTTGTAAGGTACCAAAAGGCGAGCAACGAATCTGCATTTCCCCGGAGGGCTCATCGCCCTCCGGGATTTTCTATGCCGGAGCCTCTGAGCAGCCTGCCGTCCAAAAAAGAAGGATATTACCTTAAAAATTGCATTTATTAAAAAGCAAAACGATTACATATGTTACAAAATAGAAAAAAAGTTGCTTGTTTTTGTGCGGGTTGCAAAAAAAGAACGCCGGTGAAGCGGGAAACCTTATCCATATCTTCCATAGACAGCCAGCGTTGTCTCGTGATATTTTATAGACGCAGTCGGGAGCCCCGACCGCAAATCTAGAAAGAAAGGATGTCTTTCCAATGAGACTGCGTTCCGAAGCAGATGTCCAGGAGTTTTTGAAAGTTGTGGAATCCTGTGAGGGCGGTGTGTACCTGCAAAGCCCAGAGGGAGACATTTTCAATTTGAAGTCTTCTCTCTCCCGCTATATCGCGGTGGGCCAGCTCATCGAGGAGCAGGGTGATGATCTGGAACTGTTCGCCGACCGGCGTGAAGACCGTGCCCGGCTGATGAACCTGGTGGCGGACCTGATGAGCAGCGATGCCGCTCAGGCCGGCTGAAGACCCGAACATCCTGAATCATCAATAAGCCCCCGCCGCCGGAATTATCCGGCGGCGGGGGTTGTTGTCTTGAAGGGAAGGCTGTCACTGGTCGAAGGAGGGGTTGACCAGATAGACGTTTTTCTCGTTCATGCGGTCCTTGGCAAGCCGCAGTCCCTCGCCGAAGCGCTGGAAGTGGACGATTTCCCGTGCCCGGAGGAACTTGATGGCGTCGTTGACATCCGGGTCGTCAGAAAGACGCAGGATGTTGTCGTAGGTAACCCGGGCCTTCTGCTCTGCAGCGAGGTCCTCGGTGAGGTCTGCGATCAGATCGCCCTTTACCGCCATGCCGGCGGCGTTCCAGGGGGAGCCGGAGGCGGCGGTGGGGTACACGCCAGTGGTGTGATCCACAAAGTAGGGCTCAAAGCCGCCGGCGCGGATCTGATCTTCATTGAGGTTTCGGGTCAGCTGATGAACGATGGTGCCGATCATTTCCAGGTGCCCAAGCTCCTCAGTGCCGATGTCCGTCAGCAGAGCCTTGAGCTCCGGGTAGGGCATGGAGTACCGCTGGCTCAGATAGCGCAGGGAAGCTCCCAGCTCGCCGTCCGGCCCGCCGTACTGGGAGATGATAATGGAGGCCAGCTTGGGATTGATATTTTTGATTTTCACCGGGTACTGGAGCTTTTTTTCATAGACAAACATCAGGCATTCCCTCCCTCATCCCAGGGCCACGGATCTTTCAGCCAGGCGTATCCGTCCTCGGGGGTCAGATCCGTCTGAAGCAGAGGACCATAGAGCTCCTGGTATTTTTGCCGGCCCTCCTGGGCCAGCTTGATGTAGGACCAGTACAGCTGCAAAGCCTCCTGATCCTGGGAATGGGTGACAAGATAGAGCCCCAGTTCATCGATGGCAAAGTCCAGGGCCATCAGCTCCACTAGGGCGGTGTTTTTCAGCTGCGTCTTGGCCTGAATGGCGGCCTTGAAAGGCAGGTCCAGGCCAGGAAACAGTGTTCCGGTCTGGAGTGCCTCCATCCGACTGAAGCGGACGGGGTTGTTTTCCTGCATGGCTACAAAGGGAAACGCCAGCGCACCGCAGCGGCCGGGGAGAGATCCTTGACCGGCGCCGCAGCCATTGGGGGCTGCAGGAGGCGCGGAGGGCTTATTGGTTTCAGGATTGTTTTCCATCTGAGTGGAATCCTCCTTTGAAAGGGATGGCATCGCAGTCCGCAGGGCCGCGACGCTCAGTCCAGTGTATGCCGCAGGAGGGAAAGAGGAGCCTGACCTTGCTTTTCAGAGGGGAAGACAGTATAATCAAAACATCGGGAATATGGGATAAGCGGTGGGGCATACCCTCCTGGCAGGGGGGATGCGGGATGATCTTCATCATACGAAAACGCCACATCGCAGCGGCAGCAGTGCTTTGTGTGGCACTGATTGGGGCAGTACTTGTGGAGGGCCACGGCGGAGTTGCCCAGGTGTTCGCGCCCCAGACACAGACGTCCGGGAAGATCGTGGTACTGGACCCAGGCCACGGTGGGGAGGATGGCGGCGCTGTCTCCGGTGATGGCGCGGTGACGGAGAGCGGGCTGAATCTGGAGATTGCCCTGCGGGTCCGGGACCTGATGACTTTTTCCGGAGTGGAGACGGTGATGACCCGCAGTGAGGACGTGTCCACCTACACTGAGGGTGGCACTATCCGGCAGCGAAAGGTCTCGGATCTGAAAAACCGGGTGGCGCTGGTGAACGGCACGGAAAACGCCGTGCTGGTCAGCATCCATCAAAACAGCCTGCCCTCGTCTCCGTCGACCCATGGTGCCCAGGTGTTCTGGAATGAGCAGCCCGGTGCCCAAGATCTGGCGGGGGAGATGCAGGAGGCGCTGAACCAATGCATCAATCCCGAGCGGCCCAAAGAGGCCAAGGAGATCGCGGACACCATTTACCTTTTAAAGAATGCAACGGCCCCCGGCGTGATCGTGGAGTGTGGCTTTTTATCCAACCAGGCAGAGACTGCTCGGCTGGAGGAGCCGCCCCACCAGCGTTTGCTGGCGGCGGCCATCACCACAGGGTATCTGCGGTGGGGCAGTGAAGAAGGAGCAACATGAAAGCAAAGACCATGTTTTACTGTACCGCCTGCGGCAATGAGACGCCCAAGTGGGCGGGGCGGTGCCCGGCGTGCGGCGCCTGGAACACCGTAGTGGAACAGCCGGAGCCAGTCCGTACCGCTGGGGGAAAGACCTCCGGCAAGGCGGCAGTCCGGGCAGCTCAGGGCGTTCGCCGGGCCTGCCCGGTAACGGATCTGCAGACCGCAGAGGAGATCCGCTTTCCCACGGGAATGGGGGAGCTGGACCGGGTGCTGGGCGGCGGCGCCGTGAAGGGCTCGCTGGTGCTGGTGGGCGGTGCCCCCGGCATCGGCAAGTCCACGCTGATGCTGCAGATCTGCAGCAAGCTTTGCGAAACGTCCAAGGTACTGTATGTATCCGGGGAGGAGTCTGAGCACCAGCTGAAATTGCGCGCAAAACGATTACGCGTAGAGAACAGCAACCTTTATGTGATCTCAGAGACCTGTCTGGGGGATCTGATGGAGTCTGTGGCAGCGGAGCAGCCGGACATTTTGATCGTGGACTCCATCCAGACGCTCTACAACGACGCTCTGGATTCTCCCGCGGGCAGCATCAGCCAGGTGAAGGACTGCACCATGGCGCTGATGCAGCTGGCCAAGGGGCAGGGGATCACGGTGTTCGTTATCGGCCACGTCAACAAAGAGGGCTCCATCGCCGGTCCCAAGGTGCTGGAGCACATGGTGGACTGCGTGCTGTACTTCGAGGGGGACCAGCACACCACATACCGCATCCTGCGGGCAGCAAAAAACCGCTTCGGCGCTACCAATGAGATCGGCGTCTTTGAGATGCAGGACCAGGGCCTGGCGGAGGTAGAGAATCCCTCGGAGATGCTGCTCTCCGGCCGCCCGGATGACGCGCCGGGCACCTGCGTCACCTGCGTGATGGAGGGCGTGCGGCCGGTGCTGGCGGAGATCCAGGCCCTGGTGGTGACCTCTGCCGGGGGCAATCCCCGGCGCACCAGCAACGGCTTTGACTACAACCGAGCGGCCATGCTGCTGGCGGTGCTGGAAAAGCGGGGAGGGCTGCGGGTCTCTGCCTGCGACGCCTATCTGAATATCATCGGCGGCCTCTCATTGGACGAGCCCGCCGCAGACCTGGCGGCGGTGATCGCCCTGGCGTCCAGCTATCTGGACGCGTCGGTGCCCGGAGACCTGGTGGCCATCGGCGAGGTAGGTCTGACAGGAGAACTGCGGTCGGTGAACCAGCTGTCTCAGCGTATCTCCGAGGTGCATCGGCTGGGCTTTAAGCAGTGTGTGGTCCCGGCCCATCGGGCGGATACGCTGAAGGCCCCGGAAGGTCTGCGGCTGATCCCGGCCCGCAATATCGGTGAGGCGATCCGAGCCGCTCTCCAGCGGCGGGAATGAAGTGGACGCAGGCACCGCCCAGAGAGGGCGTTCCTGCTGCAGCGGCGCTGTCCAGGGTGCAGAGGCCGTCCTGCTGATAAACGCAGGCACTGGTACAGGGAATCAAACTCATAAGCACCATCCGTTTCTGCAAAGAGATTTACATCTAGCATGGCCTGAAATGGCCGTTTTTATCAGGACAAGTCCCACGGCCGGCAGACACCGCGCCGCGGGACGATGATTACAAACAAGCGGCGCATGCCGCGTACCTGCCGATAAACTGCCGGCAGGCCGAATCGGGAAGAGAGGAAGGAGGATTTTGCGGGACACATAAAATTGAACAAAATAAAAATTTTGTTCAATTCGGAGGAGAGGCTCCCCCGGGAAAAGCCGTTTTCAGGCGGTTTTGGCGGTTCCTGCAGATGGATGACCTATGGCTGATTATCGTACGGAAGCTCCACAGATTTTACGTGATTTTCTGGCGTACCATGAGACGATCAAAGCCCACTCCAAGCGCACAGTGGACGAATATTTCCTGGACCTGAGAAATTTTTTCCGCTATCTCAAGCAGACCCGGGACCCGTCGCTTGCCGGTCTTGCGCTGGATGAGATCGACATTCGGGACGTCGATCTGAATTTTGTGGCCAGCGTCACCCTGACGGACATCTACGGCTACATGGCCTATCTCAGCCGTGACCGGGTCCGCAACCAAAACAGCCGCAATCCCGACTACGGCCTCAACGCGGCCTCACGAGCCCGCAAGATCGCTACGATCCGCTCCTTTTATAATTACCTCACCAACAAGATGCATTTACTTCGTGAAAATCCTGTCAAAGATATGGATTCTCCCAAGCTGAAGAAAACGCTGCCCAAATATCTGACGCTGGATGAGAGTCTGCATCTGCTGGAGTCTGTGGACGGTAAGAATCAAGATCGGGACTACTGTATTTTGGCGCTGTTCCTAAACTGCGGGCTGCGGATTTCCGAGCTGGTTGGGCTGAACCTCAACGACATTCAGGACGACGCCCTGCGAATTCTGGGCAAAGGCAACAAGGTGCGCATCGTTTATTTGAATGAGACCTGTCAGGATGCTTTGCAGCGGTATCTGGCGGTGCGGCGGCCCATCCGGGGCCGGGATGAAAACGCGCTGTTTTTGTCCTCCCAGAACGAGCGGATCAGCCGCTCCACGGTCCACGCCATGGTGAAAAAGCGGCTGCGGGAGGCCGGACTGGACAGCACCCAGTACTCCTCTCACAAGCTGCGCCACACCGCCGCCACGCTGATGCTGCAAAACGGCGTGGACGTCAAGGCGGTCCAGGAGGTGCTGGGCCACGACCATCTCAACACTACCGAGATCTACACCCACATCGATAACGACGCGCTGCGAACAGCTGCAAAGGCAAATCCCTTGTCACATATCAAACGAAAAAAGAAAAACGAGAGCTAAAAAAAGCCACCCCGGTCGGGGTGGCTTTTTTGATTTGGAATGCCGGACGGTCACAGCGCGCTGATCCAGGACCAGTCGCTGTACGCCGGGATGGTGCCCAGCCGCCACAGCGACACGCCGGAGATACCCAGCAGTTTTGCCGTCTCCAGTTCCCGGGTAATGCTTTCGTCGTCCTGATACCAGACAAAGTACCGGCTGCCGTCTTCGGTGGTGTAGACGGCGTAGGACTGCTGATAAGTGTCGGACCAGCCTTTCACTGTATCGGACTGGGCCAGCCGCTGGTGCAGCGTCTCATTGGACACAGTCACCGGCGCGCCGGAGACCATCTTCCCTTCCCCGTCGATCTTCCAGGCCACGTTCTTGCAGCTCAGGCCCAGCACGATCTTGTCGGCGGCCACGCCCTGGTACTTGAGCGCGGAGATCCCCAGGAACACCTGATCCAGGGGCACCGTGGCGGAGGTCTTGTAGTACTCCGTCCCCACGAAGTCGCTCATGTCCCGGGCCTCGTAGTCGTAGGCCATCAGAATGACCTTGTCCGCCAGAGCGCCGATGGCGCCGTAGTCATAGCCGTCGTAGTAGCTGCCGGAGAGCAGCACCGGGGACACGCACACGTACAGCGTCTTGTCCATCCCGTGGACGGCGTCCGCCAGCTCCGTCAAAAAGGCGGTGAAGTCCGCTCTCTGTTCACTACGCAGCCCCTCAAAGTCGATGGTCACGCCGTCGTAGGGATTGCGGCCCAGGGTCTTGTAGGTGACGGTCAGCTCGTTTACGATCTGATCCACCGCCTGGCTGCGGCCGTCGGCGGAGGCCAGCAGGTCCCGGACGCCGTCGCCGGTATCCATGTAGACGCTCAGGTTCAGCGCGCCGCCGGCGGAGGTCACCGTGTCCGCTACTTCCTCATAACCGCTGGGAACGGCGTACTCATTGCCGTTGGCGTTGGTGGTGGACAGCAGCGCCGCGGTGCCGTCCCAGGTCATGCGGCTCCAGCCGGCGCTGACCGCATCCATCTGCCGGACGAGATCCAGCTGGCTGTAAGAGGAGATGGCGTAGAACCCGTGGGTGAAATCCGTCTCCTGGTGCAGCTTTTCATAGATCCGCACCAGCATGGCCGCCGCCTGGGCCCGGGTGGCGGTGGCGTCGGGGCTGAAGGTTTGGTCGGAAGTGCCGTTGGTCATACCGATGGTATAAGCCACGGCGATGTAGCTCGACTGGTCGCCGGAGACATCGCTGAAGGGCGAAGCGAAATACCAGGCGCTCCGCCGGTCCGTCCAGCTGGTCTCCACCATCTCCGCCGTGGACTTGAGGCCCAGGGCCCGCACCAGCATCTCGGACATCTCTCCCCGGGTGATGGCGTCGCCGGGACGGAATGCACCGCCTTCGTCCACCACGTCATGGGCAGCTGCGGTCTCCACCGCACCGTACCAAGTGTGGCTCACCGGCACATCGGTGAAGTCTGCCGTGGCGGGTGTGACTGTTTCCCAGCCCATCATCCGCACCAGCACGGCGGCGAACTGGGCCCGGGTCATGGAATCGCCGTAGCCGAAGGTCGTGTCGCTGTACCCGTTCATGAGGCCGTACCGGACGGCCTTCTCCACTTCCCCGCCCAGCGTGCTCTCCGATGGGACGTCTGTGTAGGCCGCGCCAGCCATGGGGACCGTGAGGCTGACTGCCAGCGCCGCCGACAGCAGTCCGCAGAGGAACTTCTTCATGGGAACCACCCTCTCTTTTGTGATGCTTTCATGATACCATCTGCCCCGGGGAAGATGTGAACAAATTATGAATTTCCTTTAAGGACGGATGGTACCGGTGATATGGAGAAAACGAATGTCCTGAAACTGATAGGTGGACAGCGGGCGGTTGTCAGCATCGTAGCTGTGGGCAGCAATGAGTGTGTTTTCCAATGTGGGGACAGTGCCGGTGGCCACCACTACCGGGGAATGCTGGAAGGTGCCGTCTCCGGTGAAAGAGAGCTGAACGATGTCTCCGGGCCGGAGATCCTCCAGGGCGGCACTTTCCCCTACCGGTCCCACGGAGAAGGTCTTGCGAGTGAGAAAGTTCCACAGGAACGGTACCCCGGTCCAGGCAGGAGCTTTCTGGTTGGCGGTGATGTAGTACCAGCCGTAGGTGGGTGTGAAGTTCATGATACCGCAGCCGGCGAAGATGCACTGGGAGGCAAAATTGGTGCAGTCACCCCCCACCTGTTCGTAGTCGTAAAATGCCGGGTTGCGTCCATAGGCCCAGGCGTGGGCGTACAATACGGCGGCCTTACGGTCGTAATCCTGTAAAAAGCGCATGGTCTCCCCTCCCCTTTCTCACCAGCTTATGCGGCAAGAGGCGGCGAGAACACAAAAAAACAGCCGCCCACTCCGGGCGGCTGAACCATTATTTACGCAGTTCGTAGAGCTCCGTGCCTCGCTCCTTCCGGACGGACACAAATCTCTGTTCTACCAGATAAGGCAGCAGCGCATCCAGAAACTGGTCCGGGTCCGTGACGGCAATGCGCCGCTGGGAAAAGGGGCGGCTGGCGGTGAGCCCCTCCACCACGGGACGCAGCTGGGCTCGGGTCATAGGGCCCTTTTTCCGCAGCGCCCGCCGGATGCGGGACGCGCCTTTGGACTCCAGCAGGGCCTGGTCGTCCCGGTCCGCGGTCTGGGCCCGGTAAAGACCCCAGGCATAAACCACCGCCGTAATGACCATGAAGGCCAGGAGATAGGGCAGATAGTGCAGCAGGTTCATTTTGCCTTCTCCCCCGCGTTTTTCCAGACGATGAAGTGGTGGTCCCGCAGGATCTCCAGGAATTTGATGAGCCGGGACAGGGACTTTTCCATGCGGGGATAGGCTTCGTCCAACTTCCGAGAGATGTCATACACGGTCCGCTTCCCGTCGATGAGCTTCCAAATGAAGCTGCCGTAGCCGTCCAGGTCGATGTGGCTGACCCGGGGACGATGGAAAAAGCGCTGGGCGATGCGGTTGTAGAACCCGGTCCACTCTTTGGTGAGGGTGACGATGCCCGTCTCATCCTCGGAAAACTCCGTCTCCGGAGTGCGCTGGGGCACGTATTCCAGGTAATTTTCGGACTGCTTCTTTTTCATGGATGGAAGCCTCCTTTGTGGGATGGGACCGGAGACCGGCCCGGTAAAAAGATGGGCACGGCCAGCCCGCAGGGGCGGGCCGTGCCCGGAAAACGCATGGGAAGAAAGATCAGGCCTTCTTCTTGCCCAGGCACACCTTCACCAGAGTGCCCAGCAGAGCCAGGAAAAGCACGATGGAGCCGAAGCTGCCCAGGTCCACGATGCCGGAGAAGTCGGTATTGACCTTGCCGGCGGCAAGAGCCGCCAGAACGACGCCCATCAGGCCCTCGCCTGCGATGAGGCCGGAGGTGTACAGAACACCGCGGTCCACACCGGCCCGGCGCTCCTCGTCGGAGACGTTCTTACGACGCTCCATGAACCAGCGGACGATACCGCCGACCATGATGCCGGCACTGAGGCTGAAGGGCAGATACATGCCCACGGCGAAGGGCATCACCTGGACGCCCACGATCTCCACCACGATGGCAACGCCCACGCCGGTGAGGATCAGAGCCCAAGGCAGCTCCGCGTTCATGATGCCTTCCACCAGCATCTTCATCATGGTAGCCTGGGGAGCGGGGATCTCCTCGCCGCCGAATTCCCAGGCAGCGTTCATCAGGTACAGCACGAATCCGATGACGGCAGCGGAAGCAATGACGCCGATGATCTCACCGATCTGCTGCTTCTTGGGGGTGGCGCCCAGAATGAAGCCGGTCTTCAGGTCCTGAGAGCAGTCGCCGGCGATGGCGGCGATGACGCAGATGATGCCGCCGATGCAGATGGCGCCGGTCATGCCGGTGGTACCCACGGTGCCGGTAGCCTTCAGGAGAATGGTAGTGATGATGATGGTGGCGATGGCCATGCCGGACACCGGGTTATTGGAGGAGCCGATGAGGCCCACCATCCGGGAGGACACGGTGGCGAAGAAGAAGCCGAAGACCACCACGATCAAAGCGCCCAGCAGGTTCACGGGGAATGCGGGCAGCAGCCAGATGGCCACGGCGATGACCACCATAGCCACGATCAGCACGGGCATGGGGATGTCCTGCTCGGTGCGAAGAGAGGAGGCCTTGCCGGCGCTCTTCATGCCCTTCATGGCCTGGCGGAAAGTGCGCACGATCAGGGGGAAGCTCTTGATGAGGCTGATGATGCCGCCGGTAGCCACAGCGCCGGCGCCGATGTACTTGACATAGGTGCCCCACAGATCAGAGGGAGCCAGGGAGCTGATGGGAGTGGAGCCGGGGAACACGATGGCGTCGCCGCCGAAGAGGGCGATCATGGGCATGATGACAAACCAGCTCAGGGTGCCGCCGGCGAACATATAGCTGGAGATCTTGGGACCGCAGATGTAGCCCACGCCCACCAGGGAGGGCAGCACCTGGATGCCGATGGAGGAACCCTTGTAGAAGGCGATGTCATGGCCGATCTCACTGGGGAAGATCTTGAAGCCGTCGCTCACCAGCTTATAGAGGGCGGCGATGCCCAGGCCGGAGAACACGGCGCTTGCCTTGCTGCCGCCCTCTTCACCGGCCAGCAGCACCTCGGCGCAGGCGGTGCCCTCGGGGAAGGGCAGCACACCGTGCTCCTCCACGATCAGGGCCTGGCGCAGGGGCACCATGAAGATGACACCCAGAACGCCGCCCACCAGGGCAACCAGACCCAGCGTCACCACGCTGGGCATGTCGATGATGCCGTCTTTGGCCCACAGGAACAGAGCGGGCAGCGTGAAGATGGCGCCTGCGGCCACGGACTCACCGGCGGAGCCGATGGTCTGGACCAGGTTGTTCTCCAGGATGGAATCCCGGCGCAGGATCACCCGGATGATGGCCATAGAGATGACCGCCGCGGGGATAGACGCGGAGATGGTCATACCGACCTTCAGACCCAGGTAGGCATTTGCTGCACCAAAGACGATGGCCAGCAGAATGCCGATGAGGACGGACGTCACCGTAAATTCCGGGACCACACGGTCAGCCGGTATATACGGCTTAAAGTCGCTGTTTTTGTTGGACATTCAAATAACCCTTCCTTTTTCTTTTTTGCTTTCGTTTAAAATCTTAACGAAGTATCTTTACTACTTTATCATATCTTAGCACTAAATGAAAGAAAAACATGAAGCATGGGAATATTTTGTGCGAAAGATAGAAAAAGTCCCTTATTTTTCTGCCAGTCTGGTCAGCACGTCCGTCAGCAACTGGTAGAATCTGGAGAACGAGTCCAGAGGCAGGTGTTCATCCGGTGTATGGCAGCCCCGGATGGTAGGACCCACGGCGATGGCGTCCAGTCCCGGCAGAGCCTGGGAGAAGAGGCCGCACTCCAGTCCCGCGTGAATGGCCTCGATGGAGAGTTCTTTTCCGAAGAGGGTACGGTAGCTCTCGCAGAACACATCACGGATGGGAGAGTGCTCCGTAAAGGCCCAGCCGGGATAGCGGCCGGTGATATGCGGTGTGAAGCCGAAGGTTTCCCCCAGCAGGTCCAGAGCCTCCAGAGTCTCCTCCTGCAGGGACTCCACGCTGCTGCGGGGAGCAAACACCAGTTCCAACTGTTCCCCTGCGGTGCGGACGATGCCCAGATTCAAAGAGGTCACCACAAAGTTGCCCTCCTTAGGATTACGATGGCGCACGCCGTTGGGAGCAAGGCAGGCGGCGTTCACCAAGGCGCAGCCAGCCTGGGCGGTGAGGACGGAACAGGTGGCCTCCTCCCCTGCTGCACTGGCGAAGGCAAAGGCGGGCTCGGTGGGGAGGATCTCCTCCGCCAGGGCCTTGCCCATGGCCTGGGCCTGCTCCTGAGCCTGGTGAAGCGCTGCCTTCGTGGGATAGAGAACAGAGGCGGTGCACTCCCGGGGGATGGCGTTATCCTTGCTGCCGCCGTCAAAGGAGATGATGCGGCAGTCCGTTCCCGCAGTCAGGTGCCGCAGCACCCGGGCCATGAGCTTGACGGCGTTGATGCGCTCTTTGTCGATGTCGCTGCCGGAATGGCCGCCAAGAAGGCCGCTGACACCCAGAGACAGCGGGAAGCCGTGGTCTTCCTCCCGCTCCGTGGGACGCACCAGGGCATAGCGCATGCCGCCGGCACAGCTGACGGTAGCAACTCCCTCTTCCTCAGAGTCCAGATTGATCATGGTGCGGGCGTCCAGGAGGGAGTAGTCCAGGGCCTTGGCACCAACCAGGCCCACCTCCTCACTGACGGTGAATACGCATTCCAGCGGCGGGTGCTGGAGGGTGTTGCTGTCCAGAATGGCCATCATCACCGCCACCGCCGCGCCGTTGTCGCCGCCCAGGGTGGTGCCGTTGGCCCGGAGGACGCCGTCCTCCACGATAAGGTCCAGGCCCTCCTTTTCAAAGTCATGGTCCACACCGGCCCGCTTTTCGCAGACCATGTCCAGATGTCCCTGCATCATGACCGGAGCCTTATCCTCTGCACCGGGAGAGGCAGGTTTCTTGATGATAACGTTGTGGGATGCGTCCTGGTGGACCCACAGTCCCCGCTCCCGGGCGAACGCTGCCAGATGGTCGCTGATGGCCGCTTCGTTGCCGGATCCCCGGGGAATGGCGCTGATGTCCTCAAAGAACCGGAACAGCGTCTCAGGCTGGAGGCCCTTGATCTTGTACTCCATTGGAAACACTCCTTTGTGATGATATTGACAAGGAGAGTATACCACATCCGTGTAAAAAAGACAAATATCCGGGGAATTTTACGTCCGCAGGCGGACACTTCTCTCCCTGTTCTTTTCTGCCGCCGGATACAAAAAAGGGAGACGCGTAATGCGTCTCCCTTTCCAGCCAAACAGATGGCTGAAGAAAATCAGATATGGATCAGGCCTTGCCGTTGCAGCCCAGAACGTCGATGAGCTTGTGCCGGACCAGCTCCTTGATGGCAGCACGGGCGGGCTTGAGATACTCGCGGGGGTCGAACTTGTCGGGGTGCTCATTGAAGAACTGACGGATGGTGCCGGTCATGGCCAGGCGCAGATCGGAGTCAATGTTGATCTTGCACACGGCGCTGCGGGCAGCCTGGCGCAGCTGCTCTTCGGGAATACCCACGGCATCGGGCATCTTGCCGCCGTTGGCATTGATCATACGCACGAAGTCCTGAGGCACGGAGGAAGAGCCGTGGAGCACGATGGGGAATCCGGGCAGGCGCTTGACCACCTCGTCCAGAATGTCGAAGCGCAGCGGAGGCGGAACCAGCTCGCCCTTTTCATTGCGGGTGCACTGAGCAGCAGTGAACTTGTAAGCGCCATGGCTGGTACCGATGGCAATGGCCAGGGAGTCGCAGCCGGTCTTGGAGACGAACTCCTCCACCTCTTCGGGATGGGTATAGTGGGACTCCTCAGCAGAGACCTTCACATCATCCTCGATACCGGCCAGAGCACCCAGCTCAGCCTCGACCACCACGCCGTGATCATGGGCGTACTCCACGACCTTCTTGGTGATCTCAATGTTCTCCGCAAAGGGCTTGCTGGAGGCATCGATCATGACAGAGGTAAAGCCGCCGTCAATGCAGGACTTGCAGGTCTCAAAGTCGGGGCCGTGGTCCAGGTGCAGTGCGATGGGAATCTCGGGGCATTCAATTACAGCAGCTTCCACCAGCTTCACAAGGTACGTGTGGTTGGCGTAGGCGCGGGCGCCCTTGGAAACCTGCAGAATCAGCGGAGCCTTCTCCTCCCGGGCAGCCTCAGTGATGCCCTGGACGATCTCCATGTTGTTGACGTTGAATGCGCCGATAGCGTATCCGCCGTCATAGGCCTTTTTGAACATCTCGGTAGTGGTAACCAGTGCCATAAGATCAACTCCTAATCCTTTGATCCGTCCCGCCCGCAATATCGTAAAGTTCCTGTTAACTGATTGTCAAATTTCTACGATACCCATAGGCGAAAACGTTTATCCTCTATGATAATATCACAATAATTTTAAAATGCAAGTATTTACAATTGATTTTGCCGATGATATAGTAAGAATACAGATTTTTGAGGAGGCTTTCACCATGAGTGCATTGAAAGGCGCATGCATCTTTGGCCAGTCCGGCGGTCCCACTTCCGTCATCAACGCCAGCGCGTACGGCGTGATCCATACCGCGCTGCAAAACCCCAATATCACGCGGGTTCTGGGCGCGGAGCATGGCATTAAGGGCGTGCTGAATGACCGTCTCTTTGACATGGGTCAGGAGGACCCCAAGGAGCTGGAGCTTTTGAAGTATACCCCGTCCTCCGCTCTGGGTTCCTGTCGGTATAAGATGAAGGACCCGGATGTGGACGACACCGATTATAAGCGGATCCTGGAGATCTTCAAGAAGTACGACGTTCGCTATTTCTTCTACAACGGCGGCAACGACTCCATGGATACCTGCAACAAAATCAGCAAGTACATGCAGAAGGTCGGCTACGAGTGCTGTGTGATGGGCGTGCCCAAGACCATCGACAACGACCTCTTCGGCACGGATCACTGCCCCGGCTTCGCTTCTGCGGCCAAGTATATCGCAACCTCCTGCATGGAGGTCTATCAGGACGCCCGCGTGTACGACACCGGCATGGTCTGCATTATCGAGATCATGGGCCGTCATGCCGGCTGGCTGGCCGGTGCGGCAGGTCTTGCCACCGCTTACGGCGCAGGCCCCGACCTGATCTACCTGCCCGAGGTGGACTTTGACATGGATCAGTTCCTGGCAGATGTGGACCGGATCTATAAGGAAAAGGGCAACTGCATGGTGGCGGTGTCCGAGGGCATCCACTATGCTGACGGCACCTTTGTCTCCGAGGCCAAGACCTCTGCTACCGACGGCTTCGGTCATGCCCAGCTGGGCGGCCTGGCGTCCCTGCTTGCCAACGTGGTCAAGGAGCGCACCGGCGCCAAGGTCCGCGGCATCGAGCTGAGCCTGCTGCAGCGCTGCGGCGCACACCTGGCCTCCGAGACCGACATTGAGGAGAGCTACATGTCCGGCAAGGCCGCCGTGGAGAACGCTGTGGCCGGCATTACCGACAAGATGGTGGGCTTTGAGCGCAGCTACGAGGGCGGCAAGTATGTCTGCAAGACCAAGCTGCTGCCCCTGACTGACGTGGCCAACACCGAGAAGAAGGTTCCTCTGGAGTGGATCAACGCTGCCCATAACGGCGTGGAGAAGCCCTTCATCGACTATGTGCTGCCCCTGATCCAGGGTGAGCCTGCGCTTCCCAAGGAGGACTCCCTCCCCCGCTTTGCCAAGCTCAAGAAGGTCCTGGCGAAGTAAGATTCCCTGCAAAATGCAAAACAGCCGGAGCGGATGTCCGTTCCGGCTGTTTTTCTGCTGCTGTGCTGCGGCAGTCATTTGTTCTTCTGGTAAATGGCCCAGAGGCCGTCCATCAGCAAATACTTGTCATAGACGATTTTATTCCGGCAGTATTTGACGATCACCGGGGCGTTGCCGCCGGTGGCCACCACGCTGATGTCCTGTCCGCCGAACTGCTCCCGGATGCGGTCGATGATCCCGTCCAGCATACCGGCGGTGCCGTAGACGATGCCGGAGCGCATGCAGTCCTCGGTGGTTTTTCCGATAAGGGTCTTAGGGTGCTGAAGAGAGATGGCCGGGAGTTGAGCTGTCCGGTGGCTCAAAGCGTCCAGAGACACGTTGACCCCCGGCAGCAGCAGGCCGCCCTCATAATTGCGGCCCTCCGAAATGACGCCCACGGTAGTGGCAGTTCCCATATCGATGGTGATAATGGGCGGATGGAACTTCTCCAGCGCAGCCACGGCGTCTGCAACGATGTCCGCACCCACCTGGCTCTGGACCGCCAAACGGATGTTCAGCCCGGTCTTGACGCCGGGGCCTACCACCATGGGTGGCTTTCCCAGCAGGCGGGTCAGGGCCTTTTCCATCATGAAGTTCAGCGGCGGCACCACACTGCACAAGATGGCACCGGTGACATCGGAGAAGCGATAGCGATAGAGGGTGAAAAGGTTCATCAGATCGATAGAGATCTGATCGGCGGTTTTCCGGCTGTCGGTATCCAAGGACGCCAGGAAGCATAGCTTCTTGTCCCGGTCGAAAAGCCCCACGGAAGTATTGGAGTTGCCTACGTCAATGGCAAGCAGCATATGAAAATTCCCCTTTCAGCGGATTGTTTTACCGTTCCATGGTATCACGCTCCGCCTCGGCTTGCAAGGGGCGGAATCATATCCCAATCCATGGTTGCGGCAGGGCGGGAATCTATGGTAGAATGAGGTCGGCTCTTGCGGACCCGGGCCGAAGCGCGGCGGCATCCTTTGCCCCGCAGGGTATTTCCGGGACCGTACAGACGGAAAGGAGCGCAAGGATGTACGCATGGACCAATTACGACTCCCCGTTGGGGACGTTGACCCTGGCGGGCAGTGAAGAGGCACTGACTGGGCTCTGGCTGCCGGGGCAGAAATACTTTGCCGCCACCCTGCCGTCGGATGCCCTCCGGCGGGATGACCTGCCGGTATTCCGTCAGGCAGCATCATGGCTGGATGCTTATTTTGCGAGGCGTCTCCTTCCTGCCTTGCCGCCTTTGGCCCCGGTGGGCAGCGACTTCCGTCAGGCGGTCTGGCAGCTGCTGCTGGAGATTCCCTACGGTGAGACTACCACCTACGGCGCACTGGCCAGGCGGCTGCGCCAACGTGGAATCTCCGCCGCTCCCCAGGCGGTGGGCGGCGCGGTGGGCCACAACCCCATCTCCATCCTCATCCCCTGCCACCGCTGCGTGGGGGCGGACGGGAGCCTGACGGGCTATGCCGGCGGCGTGGAGAAAAAAAGATTCCTGCTGACGCTGGAGGGGGCGGATCTTTCTCATCTCTATGTCCCGAAGCACGGAACAGCTCTGTGATGGAATATCACTTTACAACAGCTGAAAAAAGGCAATTAGATCAAGTCCTCTGAAATATGAACGCAAATGGGAGAGGCGCTGCGTATTTCTCAGCGCCTCTCCCCGGTTCAACTCTTATCATTTTATAAGATGATGCAGATCAGTCCCCCGCTGCCCTCGTTGATGATGCGGGTCAAGGTCTCCTGCAGCTTTTTCCGGGCATCTTCCGGCATGCGCTTGAGCTTGGCCTGCAGGTCCTCGTTGACCAATTCGTGAAAACTGCGTCCGAAGATGTTAGACTGCCAGATCTTGCTGGTATCTCCCTCGAATTCCTGGAGCAGGTAGTTGACCATGTCTTCAGACTGCTTCTCATTGCCCACGATGGGCGAGACGGCGGTCTCGATGTCCGCCCGGATCATGTGGATGCTGGGGGCACTGGCCTTGAGGCGCACGCCATACCGGCCTCCCTGCTTCATGATCTCCGGCTCTTCCAGCTTCAGTTCGTCGATGCCGGGGACCACGATGCCGTACCCGGTCTCCCGCACGTCCTTCAGGGCACCAGCCACCTTGTCGTATTCCGACTTCACCGCCGCCAGCTTGGTCAGAAGGCTCATCAGATCCCCATCGTCGGAGACATCGAAGCCGGACTGTTCGGAGAGGGTCTTGTAGAACAGTTCCCGCGGCAGACCCAGCCGAGCGGCAGCCACGCCGGTGCCCAGGTCAATGGAAGTGATCTTGGCCTCGCTGATATTTTCACTGGCCCCCAGCGCCGCGATGACGCCTTCCACCTCCCGGATGTGGCGGAGTTGGCCTGTTCCCTGTCGCACGGCGTCGTAGAGTCCCGCCTTGATGGGATGTTCGGCGGGCAGCGCGTCTACCCAGGGCGGCAGATAGAGATCCAACTCCTGCATGGGGAATTCATAGAGCACTGCCTTGAGGATCTCTGTTACGTCCTCTTCTCCCAGTTCCAGGCAGTTTACCGGCATGCAGCGGACCTCGTAGCGAGAGGTCACATCCCGGGCGATGGCCTGGGCCCGGTCACTGCGGGGCTCGGCAGAGTTAAGCAGGACGATGAAGGGCTTTCCCAGCTCCTGCAGCTCCCGGATCACCCGTTCCTCTGCCTCCAGATAGTCCTCCCGGGGGATGTCGGAGATGGTGCCGTCGGTGGTGATGACGATGCCGATGGTGGAGTGCTCCGTGATGACCTTCCGGGTGCCGATCTCCGCCGCCTCGGTCATGGGGATCTCGTGGTCGAACCAGGGGGTGGTGACCATCCGGGGGGCGTCGTCTTCGTACTGGCCGATGGCCCCCGGCACCATGTACCCCACGCAGTCGATCAGCCGCACAGAAAAAGCGGCGCCGTCCGGCAGCTGGATCTGGGCCGCCTCTTCGGGAACGAACTTGGGCTCGGCAGTCATGATGGTCCGGCCGGACCCGCTCTGGGGCAGTTCATCCCGGGCCCGTTCCTTCCGGTACACATTTTCGATGTTGGGGATCACCTGGGTCTCCATGAACCGTTTGATAAAAGTGGACTTGCCTGTCCGCACCGGTCCCACCACGCCGATATAGATGTCTCCGGCGGTGCGGGTGGCAATATTCTGATAGATACTGGTATTCATAGCATCCCGTCCTTTTTCCGCTCCATAGTCATGTTCCATCTCTATGTCCATGGCCCCGAAAGTATGACAGCCCGTCTGCCATTGGGCGTGTTGCACAAAAACAGGCAGTAAAACAACGGGCCTTCTTGTCTTGTTTTGCATCTTTACAGGGATGATTTAGTATGGTAAACTGCTAATGAATTAAACGAGCGGGTCACCGCTTCGGGATTTGGAGGATGAACGATGAAAGCAAAGAAGATCTGGGCGCTGCTGATGGCGCTTGCGATGGTGTTCTCCCTGGCCGCCTGCGGCGATACAGCGGAAGATACGAGTGATGCGGACAATTCGGATGCGGAGAATACCGACACCGCCGAGGCCAGTGATCTGGCCTATGTGCAGGATAAGGGCACGCTGGTGGTAGGCATCACGGAGTTTGAGCCTATGGACTATCAGAACGAGAGCGGTGAATGGGTAGGCTTTGACGCCGACCTTGCCAAGGAGTTTGCTGAGAGCCTGGGCGTGGAGGCCCAGTTCCAGATCATCGACTGGGACAGCAAGATCATGGAACTGGACGGCAAGACCATTGACGTGGTCTGGAACGGCATGACCCTCACCGAGGATGTTACCAGCGCCATGGAGTGCTCCCAGCCCTACCTTATCAACCAGCAGGTGGTGGTGGTCCCCGCCGCTGTAGCCGACCAGTATCAGAGTGAGGACAGTCTGACGGATCTGGCATTCGCCGTGGAAATCGGCTCCGCCGGCTGCGAGATTGCCGCCGCCAACGGCTACAACTACACCGAGGTCGCCGACCAGGCTACCGCGCTGCTGGAGGTCGCCTCCGGTACCGCTGATGCCGCCATCATCGACTCCCTCATGGCCGGTGCCATGATCGGCGAGGGCACCAGCTATGCCGATCTGACCTCCACTGTGGCTCTCACCAGCGAGGAGTACGGTGTGGGCTTCCGGAAGGGTTCTGACCTAGCCGCCGCCCTCAATGAGTTCCTAGACGGCAAGTATGCCGACGGCTCCATCCAGACCCTGGCGGAGACCTACGGCGTGCAGGACGCTCTGGTGCAGGAGTAAACGTCTGAAAAATTTCAAACACTTATCCCAAAAGCAGAGGCATCGTCCTCTGCTTTTGGGCGGTTTTTCCCAGTCGAAAGAACGAGAAAAGGCAGGTTCCAAAGCATGTTTGCAACCGTCATCGGAGCCCTGAATGAGGGCTTTCTCCAAACTCTGAAGCTCTTTGCAGTTACACTGATCGGCGCCATCCCCCTGGGACTGGTGGTGTCCTTTGGCTCCATGAGCCATTTCACCCCCCTTCGGTGGCTGACCAAGACTGTCGTCTGGATCATCCGCGGCACACCGCTGATGCTCCAGCTCATCATCATCTTCTACATCCCTGGGTATCTGCTTGAAAGCGGAAGCCCGTGGCCCAGCGGCGAGAGCGGTCGCTTCCTGGCCTCCGCTGTGGCCTTCATCATCAACTACGCTTGCTACTTCTCCGAAATCTACCGGGGCGGTATCCAAGGCGTTCCTGTAGGACAGCAGGAGGCTGGCGAGGTGCTGGGTATGACCCGGAGCCAGATTTTCTTTAAGGTAACGCTGCTTCAAATGATTAAGCGTATCGTTCCCCCTATGTCCAACGAGATTATCACCTTGGTGAAGGATACCTCCATTGCCCGTATCATCTCCCTGCAGGAGGTCATCTGGGCGGGCTACGCATTCCTCAAAAGCTCCCACGGCTACAAGGGACTGCTGTGGCCGCTGTTTTTCACCGGTGTATACTATCTGATCTTCAACGGCGCACTGACGCTGCTCTTCGGCTGGGTTGAGAAGAAGCTCAGCTATTTCCGTTAAGGAGGCACCGAAATGTCCATTCTGGAAGTCAAACACATTGAAAAGCACTTCGGTGCCACCCAGGTGCTCAATGACATCAGCTTTACCCTGGAAGAGGGGCAGGCTATCTCTATCATCGGCTCTTCCGGCAGCGGCAAGACCACGCTGCTGCGGTGCCTGAATTTTCTGGAAAAGCCTGACGGCGGTTCCATCTCCGTCCGGGGCGAGACCCTCTTTGACGCGGCGGATCCCAAGACGCAGCTGGAAAATGAGATCCGCAAAAAGCGGCTCCACTTTGGCCTGGTGTTCCAGAATTTCAACCTCTTCCCCCAGTATACGGCCCTGCAGAACGTAACGCTGGCCCGGGAGCTTCTTTCCAAGGAGCGGGGCGGTGAAACGAAAGAGGAAATCGAGGCCGCAGGCCGGGAACTGCTGGCCCAGATGGGCCTGGCGGACCGGGCGGGCCATTATCCGCATCAGCTCTCCGGCGGTCAGCAGCAGCGTGTGGCTATTGCCCGTGCCCTGGCGCTGCACCCGGACATTCTTTGCTTTGACGAGCCCACCTCCGCTTTGGATCCGGAGCTTACCGGCGAAGTGCTGCGGGTGATCCGGAACCTGGCGGAGCAGAAAACCACCATGATCATTGTGACCCATGAGATGGCCTTTGCCCGGGATGTGGCGGACCAGGTAATCTTCATGGATGGCGGCGTGATCGTGGAACAGGGCGATCCCCACCAGGTTATCGATCATCCTCGGGAGGAGCGTACCCGGCAGTTCCTCTCCCATTACGCTGAAAACTGATTTCTTACAGCCAGTGCGGCCCTGCCAAAAGGCAGGGCCGTATTTTTTCTGCGGGAGCAAGGACCGCCGCAGGCACCTGCCGTCTCATCTCCGGAACAAAGAAGCGCCCGCAGGCCGTTTTCGACGGCCCGCGGGCGTGTTTGGTTTCAGCCCCGTTTCCGGGGAATCAGCAGCAGCTGGTCCCGGGGCAGAGCCTCCTCTCCATCCAGCTGATTGGCAGCAAGAATGGCGGGGATGGTGGTGTTGTAGCGCTTTGCCAGATCCCAGGCGTTTTCCTGCTTTCCCAGGCACCGCAGCACCAGGGACGGTGCCCCGGAGAGGTCCTTGGGATGCTCCGTATCCACCCGGGCTGCGGTGATGCACACTCGCTTGCATCGGCTGGCGGCCTCTGCCCGGAAGTCCACCGGGAAACGCACTTCGATGCCGCCGGCGGTTAGGCTTCCCTGAATCTCGTCGGCACAGATGGCCCGGGCGGAGACAGTACACTCCTCCGGCAGCTCTAGCTGGCAGGAGACCTCCACAGTCCGCTCCGCCACCAACGGCGAGCCGCCCTCATCCAGATACAGCGCTCGTACTGCGGCACCGGTCCGCAGCACCACCGACTCCCCTTCCCGGCTGACGTTTACCGTGCCGCAGGTCACCGACAGTGAGAGGAGCGCATCCGCCACCACGCCGATCTCCAGCACCTCCCGCACGTTCTGACGGCGGGTCATGGGTTCCCACAGCCCGGTAAGTGCCAACGGAGCGGCGTCGTAGGCCACGTCGTAGGCAGTGGAGTAGAGATCGCTCAACAGCGTTACCTCCTGCTCCTGCCGCAGCAGCGCCGTGGCATGGAGATACAGTGTTACGGCGATCTGACGCCCCTCCGGATCTCCCCCGTCGATCTGCAGATCTGTACCGGTAAGCTGCAGCATCACCGAAGCCACAGCGCCCTCGGCAGCACCTTCCACCTCCAGGATTTGGGAGAAGGGCAGCTCACCGGTGCTGGAGCAGCAGCGGCCGTCCGCGGTGCGGTAGAGAAGGCTCACCGTAAAGACGCCCTTGAGGATCAGCTTGCTGCCCACCAGCTTGGTCTCCGTGACGGAGCTGGTGACCTGGCTGGTGAGAAGCTCGGCGGCGCCGTCCCGGCCGGGGGAAAGATTCAGCTCCTCCGAACAGGTGAAGTCCTTCTCTGCGATGTGGGTCAGCAAAAATACCCGCTGCCGCTCCTGCCGCTTTTCCAGGCATAGGGTTTCATCCTCCGGCGCTGTGTCCGTACAAAATACCACTGGGGAGCGCCGGTAGCCGGTAAGGCGGCTGACCAGTTTGCAATGGGTGAAGATCTTACGGGGATTGAGCATCCGTGTCTCCAGGAACTCCGCCTGGGTCTGAGCGATGAGCACCGTACAGTCCGGCAGTGCTCTGGATTCGCTCTCCACCGTGAAGGGCATGGCGAATTCCAGGGTGCGGATGCCGCCCTCCGCCTCCGGTGTATACAGCACCGTCACCCGGACCGTACCGGAGAGCTCCGCCTTTCCGTCCCGCAGTTCCCGGCTATGTAGAAAGACCCGCCCTTCCGTCTCAATGATCCGGGCGATGTCCGGGCAATAATCGGGGACGATGGTCTCCGCTGTCTCTTCCTGGGTCAGCGTCAGCTCCCCACCGATCTCATAGGTGTCGAACCCTGCTTTTTTCAATTCCAGTTCCATCTTGCGCCCTTCCTTTCCGGCTGTTCATGTTCTGCTCTACTGTATGAACCGCCGGCAGGGCTTATTCCTGGACTTTGAAAAGTCTGCGCAAAATACCCCGCAGTGCCTTGGGAGATTTCCAAACCACAATATTCATTGCAATGCCCCTTTCTCAATGTCTGCAGCAGGCGCAGCCGCACGCGATCAGCAAAAAGGCCACCAGAAACAGCAGCGCGCCCACCGGAAAGATTGCCGCGATCAGGATTCCAGCACCCAACGCCACCGCGCACACGCCCAGCATCCAGCAGCTTCCGCCTCTTCGAAACATGCCGCACACACCCCTTTCTCAGTATCAGTATATCCACCTAGGTGTCCGGGCGTGCGAAAAAAACCGCCGGACACTTTGGGTGTCCGGCGGCCGGCGGTTATTTCTTTCTTTTTTGCTGCCACTCCTGCAGCGGCTTGAGTTCTTCATAGAGCCGCAGATAGCTCTCATGACGGCTCTTCTGGATGGAACCGCTGCGAACGGCCTCCAGTACGGCGCAGCCTGCCTCCTTGGTGTGGCTGCATCCCACAAAGCGGCACTTGCCCAAATACGGCACAAACTCCCGGAAGGTCTCCGGCAGATGGGCCTTGAGTTCCAGGTTCAGCGCATCGGTCTCGAAGGAGGAAAAGCCTGGGGAATCCACCACATCTGCCCCGCAGTCCAGACGATAGAGCTCCACATGGCGGGTGGTGTGCCGTCCGCGGCCAAGGGCCGTGCTGACCTCTCCCACCTGGATGTGGAACGTGGGGTCCAGCGCATTCAAAATGCTGGATTTCCCTACGCCGGAGTTGCCTGTAAAGGCAGATAGCTTTCCGGAGATCAGAGGCTTTAACTCCTCGATTCCCTCCCTGGTCTCTGCGCTCACGCGCAGAGTCTGGAAGCCAGCGGCCCGGTAGAGGTCATAGAGATTGTCGGCGCTGTCCAAGTCGCATTTGTTGAGCACCACGATGACGTCGCATCCCTTCAGCGCGGCGATGGACGCCACCCGGTCAATGAGGAAGGGATCTGTTTTGGGGATGGCGCTGGAACCGATGACCACCAACTGATCGATATTGGCTACCGCCGGTCGGTCAAAGGCGTTCCGACGGGGCAGAATGGCCTCCACAAATCCCTCCTGGTTGCCCAAGGGGCGGACCTCCGCCCAATCCCCCACCAGGGGGGAGATTCCCTCCTTGCGGAACTTGCCTCGGGCACGGCAAGTTAAGAGGCCTTCCTCCGTCTGTACATAGTAGAAGCCGCTGAGGGCTTTGATAATCCTTCCCTTAGCCATTGCCAAAATCCAGCGAATAAGTCTTGTAGGGTTCTCCGTTGAGATAGACCTCCGCCTCCGCGGTGCCGGAGCCGTAGAACGTATGGAAGAAGGTCCAGTTCAGATCCCGGAAGTTCAGATCCGCGTCAAAGACGCTCTCCCCGTTCATATAGACCGTGATCCGGCCGCTGTCCTGATCCGAGGGCAGAGGGACGGAGATGGAGTCGGTTCCCTGGGAGCCAGAGCTGGAACTTCCACCTTCCTCGTCGGTAGAAGGACCGGAGCTGATGACGAAATCAATCTTCGTGCCCTTGTCCACCTCTGTGTCGGCGGGGATGCTTTGCTCCAGAACGGTGCCCTTGGCCTTATCGCTCTCCTCTTCTGTAATATATCCCTGCTCCAGACCCATAGTCCCGAGCTGGCTGAGCACGCCGTCAATGGGCATGTTGGTGAAGGGCGGGACTTTGACCTTTTCCTTGCCGCTGCTGATGATGACCTGGATGTTCCGGCCTTCCTCCAGGGGTTCACCGGCTGCCGGGTCCGTGGAGAGGATCATACCGGCTTCCACGTCGTCGGATGCCTCCTGACCGGCCTCCTCGATCTCAATGTCATACTTTTTCAGCAGGTCCGCCATTTCCAGGCGGGCGCTGGCGAGGCTGTAATTCTTGGAGGAGACCAGATCGGGCATCACGTCCTCCTCCATGCCGGAGCTGACCCAGATCTTGATGGTCAAAAGCTCCTCGTCAGGCTTTTTGACCGCCTTATCAGATTCCGGGCTCTGGCGCAGGATGTCTCCGGCATCCACATCTTTACTCTCCTCACTGCCCTGGTAATCCAGCGTGAAGATGGTATCCAGCCCCTGCTCCTCCAGAAATTCCTCAGCTTCCTCCTGAGTCATGCCTGTCACATCCGGGACCGTATACTCGTCCACAGAACCGAAGGACCCCAGAATGGTACGGAACAGCAGGAAGATGACCACCACGGCCACCACTGCTGCGCCCGCGATAATGGCGGTGCGCTGTTTGCTATTCCTGGGAGCAGGCTCATCGTAATAATAGTCCTCCCGGCGGCGTTCCCGCTCACGGACGGGCTCCCGGGCAGAAGCGTGGCTGGAAGCGGCGGCTGCGGCGTAAGATCCGGTCCGCAGCAGACGGGTAGGCTCATCCGGCTCCTCCGGCCGCAGGTCTTCCATCTGGAAATCCAGATTCACGCCAGGATTCTTTCGGAAGGCCTCCAGGTCGGCGATCATGGCGTCTGCCGAGGGGTAACGCTTTTCCAGATCCGGCGTCATGGCTTTCATGCAGATGAGTTCCAGCTGCTCAGGGATGTCGGGATTGATCTCCCGGGGTGCCAGGGGGATGGAACTCAGGTGCTGGATGGCTACGGACACGGCGCTGTCCCCTTCAAAGGGCAACCGCCCAGTGAGCATCTCGTAGAGGACGACACCGGCGGAGTAAATGTCGCTGCGGGCGTCGATCCGATCTCCCCGTGCCTGTTCCGGAGAGATATAGTGAACGGAACCCAATGCCTCCTGGGTCAGGGTCTGGGCGGCGTTTTCCAGGCAGGCGATGCCGAAGTCAGCCACCTTCACACTGCCGTCCCGCAGCACCATCACATTCTGAGGCTTGATGTCCCGGTGGACGATGCCGCGGCTGTGGGCATGGCTCAGGCCCCGCATGATCTGGGTGATGAAGTGCAGCGACTCCCGCCAATTCAGCTGGCCCCGCTTTTCCATATACTGCTTGAGTGTAATGCCGTCAATGAGCTCCATGACGATATACTCGGTGTCTCCCCCCCGGGAGACATCATACACCGAGACGATGTTGGGATGAGAGAGCTGTGCGACGGCCTGGGACTCAGCGTTGAAGCGGCGCCGGAAGTCCTCATCCTGAGCAAGGTCCGCCTTTAAGATCTTGATGGCAACCAGCCGGTTGAGTCGATGGCATTTGGCCTTGTAGACAACGGCCATACCGCCGGTCCCGATACGTTCCAGGATCTCGTAGCGGTTATCCAGCATTCTTCCGATATACGGGTCTTTGTGTTCCATGTCTCTCCCCCCTTACTGCTTTTGCATCAGCACGGCAGTCACGTTGTCCGCGGCGCCGCGGCTCTTGGAAATTTCCAGCAGCCGCCCGAGACAAGTGTCCGGATCGCTGCCATGGATCACTTCAAAGAGCATCTCCTGGTCCGTCACTGTGTCCACCAGTCCATCTGTACACAGCAGCAGGAAGTCCCCCACTGCCATAGGGCATATGTACCCATCACAGACAGCACTGATGTCCGGTCCCAGAGCCCGCGTGATCAGGTTGCGGTTGGGATGGCGGCGGGCCTCCTCTGCAGTGATGTCGCCCCGGTCCACCATGCTCTCCACCAGAGAGTGATCCTTGGTGACCCGGACGATGCCGCCTTCCGTGATATGGTAAGCCCGGCTATCCCCTACGTTGGAGATCACCGTGCCGCCTTCATAGCTCACGGCGGCGACCAAGGTGGTACCCATGTTACGGCACTCTGGATTGGTGCTGGCAGCCTCCCGTACAGCCCGGTTAGCCAGGGCCACCGCATAGGAAGATGCCTCCCGCAGCTGCTCCGGCGTCATCTCCGGCTTCAGGACCTTCTCCAACTCAGATATGAAGGTCTCCGACGCGATGTGGCTGGCCAGCTGACCGCCGGCAGCGCCGCCCATGCCGTCGCACACCACACAGATCGTGCAGCCGCTCTCCAGCTGCCGGGTGGCGAAAGCGTCCTGGTTGTCCTTACGAACCAGGCCCACGTCCGTCATGGTCCATAATTTCATCGGATTCATTGGGATCGCTCCCCTTTCTTTGCTTGTTCCAACATGGCCTTCCGGCGGAGCTGTCCGCAGGAGGCGTCAATATCTCCGCCCAGGCTCCGGCGGACTGTGGCGGTGATATGGTGGGATTCCAGCCGCTTTTGAAATGCCTCGATCCGGCGGGAGGGCTTGAAGGGGCTCTCCGCTACATCGTTGAGGGGGATCAGATTCACGTGTCCCGGCATGCCCCGGAGCTTCTGGGCGATGAGATCCGCCTGCCAGTCGTGGTCGTTGACCCCGTCGATCATGGCGTATTCAAAGGAGATGCGCCGCCCGGTCTTCTGGAAGTAATCATGGCAGGCTTCAAAGAGCTGCTCCACGTCATAGGCCCGGTTCACCGGCATGATTTTGGAGCGGGTCTCGCTGTCCGGTGCGTGGAGGGACACAGACAGCGTCAGCTGCAGTCCCAGTTCCGCCAGGCGGCGGATGCCGGGGATGACGCCGCAGGTGGAAAGCGAGATGTGCCGCATGCCGATGTTCAGCCCGTCGGGGTGGTTTACCAGCTCCAAAAACCGCAGCACATTGTCCAGGTTGTCCATGGGCTCGCCGATTCCCATCAGCACGATGTTGGAGATTTCCAGCCCGGAATCCAGCTGGGTGAAGAGCACTTGATCCAGCATCTCCGAGGGCGTCAGGTCCCGCACCTTACCTGCAATGGTGGAAGCGCAGAATGCGCAGCCCATCCGGCAGCCCACCTGGGAGGAGATACACACCGTGTTTCCGTGGTGGTACTGCATGAGAACGGTCTCAATGCAGTTGCCGTCGGAGAGCTCCCACAGGTATTTCCGGGTCCCGTCCAACGCGGAGACCTGTTTGCGGGCCACGGTAGGGGCGGTAATAACACAGTTTTCCGCCAGCTGATCCCGCAGTGCCTTGGGGAGATTGGTCATCTCCTCAAAGGAACGAACGCCCCGGTGGAGCCAAGTGAACACCTGTTTGCCCCGAAACGCCGGCTGCCCCATAGATTTGAGGAAGTCAGTCAGCTCCGGCAGTGTTTTGGATTTCAAGTCAGTCATAGGAGTTTTCCCTCTTATGCTTGCCGCCGCATGCGGCAGATGTAAAAGCCGTCGGTGTCATGGCGGTGAGGCCACAGCGTCACCTGACCGTCCGCCTGACCCGCCTGATCCGGCAGTGGGAGGTCCTCCTGGGAAAAGTCCCGGTGCTGGGCCAGGAACGCGTCCGTCACTTGCTGATTCTCCTCCGGCAAAATGGTACAGGTGGAATAGACCAGCACGCCGCCGGGTTTCACATACCGGCAGGCGTTGTCCAGAATAGCCTGCTGCACCACAGGAAGGGTAAACAGATCGTCGGCCTTTTTATACCGGGTGTCCGGCTTTTTTCGGATGATGCCCAGGCCTGAACAGGGGGCGTCCACCAGCACGGTATCAAAAGCTGCCTCCCATTCCGGCCGGAATTCCCGGCCGTCGGCGGCTGCTGTGCGGATGGAAGTG
The DNA here is from genome assembly GCA_944387015.1 of uncultured Oscillospiraceae bacterium. Lineage (GTDB taxonomy): Bacteria > Bacillota > Clostridia > Oscillospirales > Oscillospiraceae > Oscillibacter. The sequence goes on along the minus strand of CALXDH010000001.1, from coordinate 29,820 downwards.
AGTCCCAGCCGCCGGGCACCGTCCTGAATGCGCTTGAGCTTGTTTTCGTGGAGGTCACACGCCAGGATCTCGCCCCGGTCCTCCATGGCGAAGGCAGCACCAAAGGATTTCCCGCCGGGGGCGGCGCATACATCCAGAACCCGCTGGCCCGGCGTCACCGCCGCAGCCCGGGCTGCCAGCGCCGCCGCACCGTCCTGCACCAGGAAATGTCCCGCCTGGAAAGGCTCCAGAGCGGTCAGATCACCGGTGCCGGAGAGTTCCAGGCAGCCGGGCACCCAGGCGTGAGGCGTCACACGGACGCCCAGGGCCTCCAGCTCTGCCGTCAGCTTCTCCTGGGTGGTTTTCAAGGGGTTGACCTGCACCGTCAACGGTGCGGCGGTGTTGTCCGCCGCCAGGAAGGCCTCTGTTTCCTCCCTGCCCAACAGCTCCAAAAGCCGCTTGACCAGCCACTTGGGATGGCTGTACCGGATGGAGAGGAATTTTGCCTCATCCCGGTCCGGGATGGGCGGCAGCGCATTTTTATTTTGAGAAAGCTTGCGCAACACAGCGTTCACCAAGCCTGCGGCCTGGCCCCGACCGGACCGTTTGGCAAGTTCCACCGCTTCGCTGACGGCGGCCCGGTCCGGCACCTTATCCAGAAAGAGGATCTGGTAAGCACCCAGCCGCAGAATATCCAGCAGCGGAGGCTGCAGATGATCCGGCTTCTGGGAGCAGTAGGCGGCCAGGTAAAAGTCCAGCAGCAACCGGTTCTGGGTCACGCCGTACACCATGCGGCTGCAAAGAGCCGCATCCTGGGTGGGCAACTGATCCCGGGCCAGCTGGGCCTTCAGGGCGGCGTCCGCCCAGGCACCGTGGGTCCGGCAGGCGATCAGGACCTTCAGCGCGGTATCACGGGCAGAATGGCTCATTCACGGCCTCCTCCCCGGTTCCCGCTGCCGCCCCGGGCCAGAAAGATCAGCACGAACCGCAACAGCTGCACCAGCGACATCAGCAGCGCCGCTACATACGTCAGCGCGGCGGCCCGCAATACCTTCCGGGCACCATAAAGCTCATCCTCGTCCAAAAGACCGCTTCCGCCGATGGTCTCAATGGCCCGGTGGGAGGCGTTGAACTCCACCGGCAGCGTCACCAGCTGGAAGAAGGTGGTGAAGGAAAAGAGGATGATGCCCACCAGGAACAGCGTCTGGCTGTACAAAAACAACCCGATCAGCAGTAATATCATGGACAAATTGGACCCAAGCTGGGTAATGGGGATGATGGCCGTCCGCAGCCGCACAGGGCTGTAGTGTTCCGCATACTGCACGGCATGGCCCGCCTCATGGGCCGCCACGCCCACCGCCGCAATGGTGGGAGCGTTGTACACCTCCTCAGAGAGGTAGATGGTGTTGTCCCGGGGGTCGTAGTGGTCCGTCAGGTGCCCACGGCACATACGAATGCCCACGTCAAAGACCCCGTGGGCCCGCAGCACCGCCTCCGCCGCCTGGGCGCCGGTAAGATGCCGGCGGTTGTTGACAGCGTTATAGCGCCGGAAGTTGCCGGATACCTGGAACTGCGCCCACAGCGAGAGCAGCATTACTGGAATCAGCAACAGCACATAGAGGTTGTTGGCCAGAAAGTCTCCATAGCCGTAATAGCCATAGCCGTAAGGGTAGAACATAAAACGTTATCACTCACTTTTCAAAGGGAAATCGGATGCCCCAGCAGATAGGCCGCGGCGCTCATGCGCTTCCCGCCTTGGGCCTGGAGTTCCGTAACGAACAGGCTCATCCCGTCGCCGCAGGCCACCTCGATCCCCTGCTTGCCAGCGGAGAGAATGGTGCCGGGTGCCTGGGTGCAGGGAGCACCGGGGGCGGTGCGGTAGATCTTAAAGGACGTCCCGGCCAGCTCCGCCGCGGCGCAGGGCCAGGGCTGCAGGCCCCGGACCTGACAGTCGATGGCCCGGGCGCTGCGGCTCCAGTCGATGGGAGAGAGTTCCTTGCTGAGCATGGGCGCGTAGGTCATCTGGGTCTCGTCCTGGGGCGTGCGGACAGCGGTGCCGTCCGCCAGGGTAGGAATGGTCTCGGAGAGCGCCTGGGCACCCAGTTCCGCCAGCCGGTTCCAGAGAGAGGGCAGATCCTCCTCCGGGCCGATGGGAGTCCGGGCCACCCGGAGCACATCGCCGGCGTCCAGTGCCTGGGCCATATACATGATAGACACACCGGTCTCCGGCTCGTCATTTAGTATTGCCCAGTTGATGGGCGCAGCACCCCGATATTTCGGCAAAATCGACGCATGGACGTTGATGGAACCGTACTTGGGGGCCTCCAGAATGTCCACCGGCAAAATCCGGCCGTAGGCCGCCACCACGATCAGTTCCGGCGCCAGCTCCTGCACGATGGCCAGGGCCGTACCGTCCCGCATCTTCTCCGGCTGGTAGACCGGAAGATTTTGCGACAGGGCATATTCCTTTACAGGTGTTGGAAGCAACTTGTGCCCCCGGTTTTTGGGCTTATCGGGCTGGGTGAATACACCGCAGATCTCGTGGCCGTCCTCCACCAACCGCCGCAGCGAGGCCACGGCGAAGTCCGGCGTTCCCATAAACAGGATGCGCATGGGCTCACTCCTCTCCCTGCTGGGCTTGGCGTTCCTCCTGCTCCAGATATTCCCGGAGCTCCTCGTCGGAGAGGAAGTGGTCGATATGCTCCACAAAGAGGTGGCCGTCCAGATGCTCGATCTCGTGGCAGAAGGCCCGGGCCGTCAATCCCTCGCCCTGTGCCTCAAACCAGTTGCCGTTGCGGTCCTGGGCGCGGACCCGCACCACGTTGGGCCGAGTGACGATGCCCCACTTTCCGGGGACGCTCAGGCAGCCCTCCAGGCCCGTCTGCTCGCCGCTCCAGGTGATGATCTTGGGGTTGATGAGCTCAATGTATTCCCCGCTGTCCTCGTCCAATACCAGGCAGACCCGACGCAGCACGCCTACCTGGGGCGCGGCCAGGCCGGCGCCGTTGGCGTCCGCCAGGGTCTCCGCCATATCGTCCAGCAGGACGTGCAGGTGGGGATTGAACTCCGTCACGGGACGGCAGACCTTATTCAGGCAGTCTTCGCCCATTTCCACGATCTTACGCAATGCCATGATTGTATCTCCTCCTTGGCTGCGTCACTCGATGGTGTTGCAGTCCACATAAATATTCAGTCCGCGGTTTGCGCGGTCGTTTGCAAATTCTTTCAGCAGACAGCTGAGGGCTTCCCGGGTGGCACGGTCGTTGTGCCCCACCAGGGTGCAGCGGTAGCGGAAGCGGTTATTGAGCTTCAGAACCGGTGCCGGGGCGGGACCCAGGACCTCATTTTCCGGTCCGGGACAGAGCTGGCGCAGTCTCTCCCGCACCAGGGCGGCTCCACGCAGTACCCGCCCTTCCTCCGTTCCGGAGACGGTGACGGTGAAGAGGTCCGCAAAGGGCGGGCAGCGCCGCAGCTGCCGCAGCCGGATCTCCCCCCGGTAGAAGGATTCGTAATCCTGCCGGGCGGCGCATTGGATGACGTCGTTTTCCGGGGTGTAGGTCTGGATGACCGCCCGTCCCTGCCGGGTGCCCCGCCCGGCCCGGCCCACCACCTGGGTGAGCAGGCTGAAGGTCCGTTCGGCGGCGCGGTAGTTGTCTACATACAAGGAGAGGTCCGCCGCCAGGACCCCCACCAGCGTCACATTTTCAAAGTCCAGTCCCTTGGCCACCATCTGAGTGCCCAGGAGAATGGGGATCCGCTCCTTTTCAAAGCGATCCAGGATCTGCTCGTGTCCGCCGGCAGCGGTGTCGGCGTCCATCCGGAGAATGGGGGTATCGGGGAACCGCTCCCGCAGTTCCTCCTCCACCTTCTGAGTCCCGGTGCCCACATGCTTCATGATGCCGCCGCAGACGGGGCAGGTATCGCTGGAGCGCTGGGAGTGGCCGCAGTAGTGACACATGAGCCGCCCGTTGGCGGAGTGGTATGTCAGCGCCACACTGCACCGGGGACATTCCGGCACATAGCCGCACTCGCCGCATAGCAGCATCCGGCTGCTGCCCCGGCGGTTTAAAAAGAGGATGCTCTGCTCGCCCCGGCGGAGGTTTTCCTCCATCTCCGCCTGGAGCGCCTCCCCAATCAGGCCGGGATTTCCAGCCCGGACCTCCTGCCGGAGATCCGCAATCACCACCTGGGGAAGGCTATGGTCGTTGTAGCGTTTGCGCAGCAGCGCGTGGTGGTAGATCCCCTGTTCTGCCCGCCAGGCGCTCTCTACCGCCGGGGTGGCGGAGCCCAGCACCAGCGTGGCGTGGTCCCGGGCGCAGAGGTACTTGGCAATGTCCCGGGCATGATAGCGGGGGGAATTTTCCGACTGGTAGCTTCCCTCCTGCTCCTCGTCCAGTACGATGAGGCCCAGGTTCTTCAGCGGGGCAAACACGGCAGATCGGGTGCCCAGGACCACCTGGACTTCCCCCCGGCGGATGCGCTTCCACTGGTCGTACCGTTCCGTCATCCGCAGGCCGCTGTGGAGCATAGCCACCCGGTCTCCGAAATAGGAGGCGAATTTGCGCATCATCTGGGGGGTGAGAACGATCTCCGGCACCAGCACGATGGCAGTGCGTCCGACAGCGAGCACCTCCTGTACCAGCCGCAGATAGACCTGGGTCTTTCCGCTGCCAGTGACGCCCTGGAGCAGCACCGCCTCCGGCTTGGAGCTGCGGGTCAGATCGAGGATTTGAGAAAAGGCCGCCTGCTGCTCCTCGCTGAGGACGATGGGCGGCCCGGGCGGAACGTCCCGGGGCGGCGGCAGCCGCAGCGCCTCCTCCTGGGAGAAGGTCACAAGTCCCGCCTTTTCCATGGCCCGGAGGGTGGACATCCCCACGCCGGTGAAGTAGCACACTTCTTGGGCAGGGACGCATCCGGCGGCAGCCAGCAGCATAATGACGTCCCGACGCTGGGGGGAGATGCGCCGGCCCTCTCCCGGGGAGAGCAGCTCCCCGGCGTCCGCCGCCAGGGAAACCATCCGCCGGGTCCGGTCCCCCACCTTCCGCTGCGCCGCGGTCTCGCAGACCACGGCCCCCGCCCGCTTCATGGCGGAGAGGGTGGCGGAGACCTCGTCTCCGCACAACTCCCGAAGGGTTTCCAGCTCCGCGGAGCCGCCGTGGGCCTCCAGGGCGTCCAGCACGGCGCCGGAGCGCTTCATCCGGCCGCACAGGGCCTCCGCACCGGTACGGTCCAGACCATCTGCCAGGCGCCAGATCTCCCGCAGGCGGTACCAAAGCCCCGCCGGCAAAATGGTCTTGACCGCTTCAAACATGGTACAGAAGTAGCGCTGACGCATCCAAAGGGCCAGGGCGATCCCCTGGCTGTCCAGCACCGGCTCGTCGTCCAGCACCGCCTCCAACGGTTTGAGCCCCGGCAGCTTTTCCCCGCTGCCCCGGGCCAGAATGATACCCTCGCTGGTGCGGTTGCCCCGCCCGAAGGGGACAGTGACCCGCACGCCGGGCAGCGCCCGTTCCAGCAGGAGTGCCGGGACCTGATAGTCAAAGGGCCGGTCAATGGAATAGGGCGCGGCGCTGACCGCGACTTTTACAATCTCTGCGGTCTCCATGCCTCGCCCCTCCCTTTCGTGCTTATGCCTCCATATCCTCCGGCTCTTCGATGGTCAGATCCATATGACTGGCATCCAGTTTGCCGTCCGCCACCTCATGGATGGCCAGAGTCACCGGCTTTTCATCCAGGTGCTCACCGGTCTCCTCGGCCGCGTCTGCGATCTGGCGGGCCCGACGGGCCACCACGTTGACCAACATATAGCGGTTGGGAATATAAGAGGTCAGTTTGTTCATTGCGGGATAGAGCATCATAATAATCAACTTCCATTCTGCCGTTTTCGGCTCAAAATATCTGAGAAAGCGGGAAAACCATCAGCGGCCGCTGATGATCTCCATCCGCTCCTTGGGTTTGCAGTGCTCTGCCGTCATGATGGCATTGAGCTCCTCCACGGCGTTCTCCACCGTGTCATTGATAACGAAATAGTCGTAGGTATGGGCGGTCTGGAATTCCACCTTGGCCCGCAGCAGGCGCTTTTGGATCTTCTCCTCAGTGTCGGTGCCGCGCTCGGTAAGGCGGCGCTCCAACTCGGACCAGCTGGGTGGAGCGATAAAGATCCGAACGGTGTCGGGCCGCTTGCTGGTGACTTGGATAGCACCCTGGACCTCGATGTCCAAAATCACGTCCTTGCCCTCGTTCATAGCGGCATCTACATACTTTTTGGGAGTGCCGTAGAAGTTGCCCACGTACTCCGCGTACTCCAGAAACTCGTCCTTGGCGATCCAATTGCGGAAGGTGTCCACGTCCAGGAAGTGGTAATGTACGCCGTCGATCTCGCCGGGACGGGGGTCCCGGGTGGTGGCGGACACGGAAAAGTACACGTTCTTGCGCTTTTCCATCAAAGCGTGGAGCACAGTGCTCTTGCCAACCCCGGAGGGGCCGGAGATGATGAAGGTTCTTCCTCTTCTCATTGGTCAGGTCTCCTCTCGTTCACTTTGCGCCCGCTGCCCGAATTTTTCCGGCGGCAGAGCGGAAAGAATCACATGGTCGCTGTCCATGATAAAAATGGACGCAGTTTTGCGGCCGTAAGTGGCGTCGATGAGCATGCCCCGCTCCCGGGTCTCCTGGACCATCCGTTTGATGGGAGCGGAATCCGGGCTGACGATGGCCACCAGACGCTCCTCCGACACCAGATTGCCGAAGCCGATGTTGATGAGTTTCATAGACAGGTCCTCACTCGATGTTCTGGACCTGCTCGCGCATCTTCTCCACCTCGGCCTTGAGCTGGACCACCACCTGGGCGATGGCCACATCGTTGCACTTGGAGCCAATGGTGTTGGACTCCCGGTTGACCTCCTGGATCAGGAAATCCATCTTCCGGCCCATGGGTTCATTGGCCTCCAGCATGGTCCGCAGCTGAGAGACATGGCTGCGCAGACGGACGGTCTCCTCATCCACGGCCACCTTGTCGGCGTAGATGGCGGCCTCCATCAAAATGCGCTGAGGATCCACAGAGGCGCTGTGCAGGACCTCCTCCATTCTGGCCGTCAGTTTCTGCCGGTACTCGGCCACCGTCTCCGGGGAGCGCTCCTCCACCTGCGCAGTGCAGGCCAGGATAGTATCCAGCCGGCCGGAGATGTCTGCGGCAAGCTTTTCTCCTTCCACGGCACGCATTTCGTTATATGCGCTCAGAGCCTCTTCCAGCACGGCACACAGGTCCGCGCTGACGGTCTCCAGGTCCTCGTCCTCCTTTGTGACGGTCAGGACATCCGGGAACCGGGCCAGGGTCTCGGGTGTCAGCTTATAGGACGTGGGACCACACAGCTCCGCCAGCTCCCCCAGGGCAGCAGCATACTGAGCCGCCAGCTCCCGGTTGACGCTGACCTTGGCCACATCAGCGGCGGAGGCATCCACCGTGATGTACACGTCCACCTTTCCCCGGGAGACGGCCCGCTGGACACAGGCCTTCACCGCCTCTTCGGCAAAGCCATACATCCGTGGTATCTTTACCGTGCAGTCCAGATACCGGTTATTGACGGAGCGCACCTCCACGGTGATGTCCCGCTTGTGGAGCTCCTTCCGAGCCCGGCCGTAGCCGGTCATACTTTTGATCATGCTCTCCCTCTTTTCTGGTTAGATAAAGCAAAAGCGAATCCCGCCGTAGCCGCAGCTGTTGCACAGCAGATACGCGCAGCACATCTTGGAGCAGAGATTCCCGCCGCACAGTTCCGTGCCGAAGGGACTGCCGTCCGGCCGATAGGCATTCTGCGTTCCATGCTCCATATACTCCAGGGCCTGTCGGTACTCCACGTTGTTCGGGTCCATCTGGCAGGCGGTCTGGTAGTAGCGCTTGGCCTCGTCCATCCAACCTCGGCGATAGCAGATGGCGCCCTTCAAAAAGTTCCACTCTGCGTTATGGTCGGAATAGTTGGCAAGCAGCGCCTCGGCCCGGGTCAGGTTGCCGGTGGCAATGGCGATGCGCACCTGATCCAGAACAGAACTGCCGGAGGCGGAGCGGCCGTACTGCTGCCCATATCCCCCATAGCCTGCTCCGCCGTAACCGCCGTAAGAGGAGCCGTAGCCGGATCCGCCATAGGATGACCCATAGCCGGCACTGCCGCCGGAAGAGGCGGAGGACCGGCCGCTGCGCTCCTTAGTGATCTGCTCATAGGCGGCGTTGATCTCTTTCATCTTCTCCTGCGCCAGATCTGCCAGAGGGCTGTCGTGATAGTTGTCCGGATGGTACTTCCGGGCCAGGTTCAGGTATGCCTTTCTGACCTCTGCGTCCGTTGCGGTCTCGGGAACCCCTAAGACCTGATAGGGATCATTCATGTGGTTTCCTCAAATCCTTGCTTTTCTTTCTATCTTTTCCGGAGGGGGCACTGTGGAAGGTGCCGTCCAGCACCGCCCGGCCCACCCGGAATAAGCCGTGATAAAATGTGGCCTCCAGCAGATGTCGCCAGCAGCCAAAATCCGCCAGCTCGAATGCGGTGGTCATCATATGGATGGAGTGATCCAGCGTGTTGGCAAATGCATGCCGGCTTTCCTCCGTCCAGACGCCGTTCATCAGACCATATCGCAGGGCCACGGGGTTATAATTCCCGGAAGCGGCGTCTTTTTGCAGATCATCCGCCGCGTCGATCAGATAAACCCAGCGGCCCAGATGATATAAAAGCTGTTCCAAAACTCTTCGCCGGACGGGGTCGTCCACCTCTTCAGCTGCGGCGCTGAGCAGCGTGGCAAAGGCATCTGCCGCCGGGTCCAGAGCGGGAACCCGGTCTGTCTCCAGCTGTGCAAGCTTGTCCAGCTGCAGCCGGGCAGTCCGGTCAAATTCCGGCCGGAGAGCCGCCGCCCGCCGGTAGGCACGGTACAGCAGCCGGGAAAACAGCCGGTAGAGGAGACTCTTCCAGAAGCCGTGGTCTGCCACACCGTCCCGCAGCTGCCAATAGGCCAGGATCACGCTCTCATCTGCCGCCAGTTCCATGGCCGCATCCGGCTCCAGAAAGGAACGCCGGCGCAGCGGGCTTGCGGGGCAGCGGGCGCAGGCCGTCGGAGCCGCCTCACGCTGGGAGAGCAAGATCGCGAGAAAGGTAAAGTCGTAGTTCAGGATGAACCGAGCCGCCAGACCATGCCGTTTTGCCAGCGTGTGGCACAATCCGCAGTAGGCCTGCCGGAACCGCTCAGTCTCCTCCGGAGGGAGATCCTCCAGAGGCGGACGAACATAACCAAACATCCCGCCGGTTGCTCAGAACAGCCGAACGATGCGGAAGGACAGTCCTCCCTGCCGGCGCAAAAAGCGGTCATAGCGCACAGCGATCAAAATACCAGCCACAAAGCCAAGCACTGCGATGAAAATGGAAAGCCCGGCGCTGGCGGAAAGCATGGTAGGGATCACGTAGCCTGCCAGGAACAGCACCACCGGGATCAGGTAGACCAACGCCACGATGCGCAGCATCTTCTGGGTGTCGCTCTGGACCACCACCTTCTGCCCTGGGCGGGCGCCGATGGGGTTGCTGGCCTTGGCCCGGACAGCGGCGCCGGTGACACCGCAGCCGGCGCACTCTTCGCAATCGTGTCCGCAGGCGGACTTTCTCGGCACGGAGATCTCCGCGTAATCCGCGTCCAAAATCCGTTCAACCGTTGCAATCTGTGTCATGTGAAAGATCTCCTTTTGTCATTGTGCGGGCTCTTCCTCACCGGATTCCTCTTCGGAGCCGGTATCCTCACCGGAGGCGTTGTCCTGAATGGTCACCCGGACCTGATAGGTACCGGAGACGCCCACATCCGCACCGTTTTTTACCCGCACGGTAGCAGGAACGGTATAGCCGCCGGCAGCAGAGCCGAAATCTGCCAGATCCACGATGACCTCCAGGTCGCTGCCGGTGAGGGACGCCACGTCTTCGGATGTTCCGAACACGGTGACAGTCAGCTCCTCGGTGAGCATGGAAACGTCCTTCCCCTCCGGCAGATTCCGCAGGGAGAAGTTGGAGGTTGTCAGTGTGGCGGAGGTGCGGTCCTTGAAAGAGGCACGGAACGTGGCGGTCGTTACGCCGCTGAGGTTCTCACAGCCCTCCGGCAGGGGGATGGTGTAGTTGTAGAGGGTAGCGCTGTTGAGCTTGGTGAGGTCAAAGGACGTCAGTGTGATGCTGTCCACGTCCTTGAGCTTTTCCGCGTCGCCGCAGACCGTAATGGTCTCCGGCTCGATGGTATAATTGAGGTTGCTGGCTCTGGCGCCGGGGGATTCGATGAAGTCCACCACCAGCTTGAGTTCCTTGGTGACATTCACCGGCAGCGTGGCCTGCACCTGATCCACGGTGGCATGGATACCGGTAGAGTCCAGCAGCTGGTCGTTTGCGTCATAGAACTGGTAGTCCAGCATGCCGGTAAAGGTGGACTCGGCGTTGTCCAGATTGATGGTGACCTTGGCGTAACTGACAGGATCGATGTCCTCTGGCTGTCCCCGAATCTCCAGCTGCGCCGGAGAGAGCAGCAGTTCGCCGGCGGTATAGCCCTCCGCCACGCTGCCCACGATCTCAGCCTTGACATCCACGGTGCGGGTATTGAGCTCGCCGATATTGACCCGGATCATGTAGGCGCTGGCATCGGAAGTGGTGAAGCTGCTGGAAAGGCCGTCGGGATAGCGGGTCGTGTACTTGATGAGCTGGGAACCGGTGGTGGTGATGTCCGCCAGACTCACCTGGACACGCAGCTCATCCGGGTCCAGTCTTGCGATGTTCCAGCGGGAGCCGGAAAGGGTCAGGTCGATGGAGGTGGTGGTACCATCCTCCAGCAGCATGAGCCCCCGCTCCGCCAGGACGGTGTCCTCATCCAGAAACTCCACGGGCACATCGGTAAAGGTCTTTTTGATGTTCCGGTCTCCGGTAATGTCCACATAGACCCAGATCGCCATGGCTACCACCAGGGACAGAACAATGTAAAGGGCTTTCCGCTTACTCATATTACTCTGCATCGTCCTTGCCTCCGTTCTTTTTGGGCTGGAGCAGACTCAGCAAAGAGAAGAACTTCTGCTTGTCCGAATCGGACTCCTCCTGCGGAAGCAGTTCGTTCCGCAGGAGGTTTTCCAACGTTTCCGGTTTGAGGTGGCGCTTGAGCATACCGCCGATGGCCACGGAGATGGAGCCGGTCTCCTCGGAGACGATGACCACCACCGCGTCGGAGTTCTCGCTCATACCGATGCCGGCCCGGTGGCGCATGCCCAGATCCCGGCTGAGGTTGACGTTCTTGCTCAGGGGCAGCATGCAGCCGGCGCCCAACACCCGCCCGTTGCGGATGATGACGGCGCCGTCGTGCATGGGTGCTTTGACAAAGAAGATATTTTTCAAAAGCTCGCTGGAGACCGAAGCATCCAGCACGGTGCCGCTGCGGACCATATCGTCCAGCAAAATCTCCCGTTCAAAGACGATCAGGGCACCGGTGCGGGACTGGGACATCTCCGAGCAAGCCAGTACAGTCTGGCCAATGGTAGTGTCCATAGTGTTGCCGGTCTCGGCGTGGGTGAAAAAGGCAATGAAGCGGCGGCTGCCCATCTGCTCCAGGACCCGGCGAATCTCCGGCTGGAACAGGATGATGAGAGCCAGCACGCCCCACTCCACCATCTTGCTCATGATATAGTTGATGCCGTTGAGATGGAAAAACGAAGACAGAGCCAGCGCCGCCAGAAAAACGAGCAACCCCTTCACCAGGCTGGCCGCCTTGGTACTTTGCACCAGCATCAGGACTTTATACAGAACGAACACCATGATCGCGATGTCCAGCAGATCCGTGATCTGGATCGTCAGCAGATAGCGGACGATCACAGCCGGCAGCTGCGCGAAACTCACTCCCATGTTGCACCTCATCCCTTCCAGGTCATGAATACTGATATTATATAAAATATACCAGTGGATTGCAAGGTGAACCGCATGAAAATTCACGGTCTGTTCAGAAAAATGCCCTTATCCCCGGGACAATTTGCGCAGGATCGCCAGAAATCGGCACACTTCGGCAGGCGTGTTCATGGCGGAAAAGCTCAGCCGTACCGTTCCGCTCTCCAGAGTGCCCACGGTACGGTGAGCCAGCGGTGCGCAGTGCAGTCCCGCCCGGACGGCGATCTCCCGCTCTCCCAAGGCGCCAGCCAGCTCCTCCACATCCCAGCCGTCGGCGGTGAAGGAGACCACGCCGGCCTGAGCCGTGAGATCCGGCGTGGCCCAGACATGAACGCCGGGAATGGTCCGCAGGCCCTCCGCCGCCAGCTGGGCAAGGCGCCGCTCCTTTCGGCAGATGGCTTCCAGACCCTGGCGGCGGACAAAGCGGACCCCGGCCAGCAGCCCGGCGATGCCGGGCATATTGTGGGTCCCCGCCTCCAGCCGATCCGGCAGAAAATCCGGCATGGACTGCTGGATGGATTGGCTGCCGGTGCCGCCCTCCAGAAGCGTGGCAGTTTTTTGGCCTTCGCCGCACAGCAGCACGCCGGTGCCCTGCGGACCGTAAAGTCCTTTATGGCCCGGCATGGCGACAAAGGCAGCCCCCAGGGCAGTCATGTCCAGCGGCAGGATCCCTGCCGACTGGGAGGCGTCCACGATCAGGGGAACGCCCCTTTGGCGGCACAGCGCGGCGATGTCCTCTACCGGCTGTACAAAACCGAAGACATTGGAAATGTGATTGCAGATCACCGCGTCTGTATCCGGTGTGACCATACGGTCAAAGGTCTCCGTCACCACCGCCGGCTGAAACAGCGGTCCCGCGGCCACGTCGATCTGGGCACCCAGAGCAGCCAAAGGCCGGGTGACGGCGTTGTGCTCGTATCCGGATACCACTGCCTTTCCCCCCGGCGGTACCAGACTTTTGATGGCAAGGTTCAGAGCATGGGTGGCGTTGAGGGTAAAGACCACCTGCTCCGGACTCCCCACGTGGTACAGCTCCGCCAGTTCGTTCCGGCAAGCAAAGGCGGTATCGGCGGCCCGCATGGCCGCCGGATACCCGCCCCGGCCCGGGGAACTCATGGTTCGAAGTGCATCTTCTACAGCAGCCGCCACTGCGGGGGGTTTTTGAAACGTGGTGGCTGCGCTGTCAAAGTAGATCATGGCTCCACCTCGCGGTAGAGACCCTTTTGCTGCGTCATGAAAATCTGGACCGGGTCCAACGATGCCCGGTGCAGGGTGGTCAGGGCTCTGGAAAGATCCCCCGCCTGGATCTGTACCGCATAGGCGCAGCCCAGATCTGTCAGGTCCCGGGGGGCACGGAAGATCCGGCAGCGGATCCCCGCCCGGCCCAGCACGTTCTGCATCCGCTGGGCATAGGTTACCGAGCGGGCGATGATGAGATAGTTCTCCACAGACACTCCTCCTCTCCCCCCATCCTATGGGATGGGACAGGGAAGGTGTCAAAAAGATTTCCGGCAGGGACACCACTGATCTGGGGAACCACATCTCTGACGCGGGACAGGAGCCTTCTGCCGCTCCGAAAACAGGGTCGGATGGGACCTTTTGGGAAGCCACCTTCTTTTAGTGATTCCAGACAGGAAAACAGCGACGCGGAGCGCATGTCTCCGCATCGCTGTGATGCTCACTGTATTTGCTCCACCAGAACCACGGCATGAGCGGCCATACCGGAGCCGTCCCCGGTAAAACCCAGATGCTCCTCGGTGGTGGCCTTGACATTGACCTGCTCGGGGCTGATTCCCAAAGCCTGAGCCAGATTCCGGGCCATCTGCTGCTTGTAGGGCCCTACCTTGGGAGCCTGGGCGATCAGCGTAGCGTCGATATTCACCACGGTGTAGCCTTTCTCACGCAACAGCCGGCCCACCTGTGCCAGAAGGCCCAGGCTGGAGGCCCCCGCATAAGCCGGGTCCGTGTCCGGGAAGAGCTGGCCGATGTCCCCCAGCCGGGCGGCCCCGGTAAGGGCGTCCATGACGGCATGGGTCAGTACGTCCGCGTCGGAGTGGCCCAGAAGGCCCCGCTCATAGGAGATCTCCACGCCGCCCAGGATCAGCTTCCGGCCCTCCGTCAGCTGATGGACGTCATATCCGTGTCCGATCCGCAGTGGTGTCATCGCACATCCTCCTCCGCTGCCAGCAGCGCCTCCGCCAAAATCAGGTCGGTAGGCGTGGTGATTTTTAGATTGGTCTCCTCCCCTTCAATCAGGTAGACCACCTTCCCCAGCCGCTCCACGGCGGAGCAGTCATCGGTGAGGGCGGCACCCTCTTCCAGCGCTGCCTGCAGCGCGGCCTTGAGCAAAGATGCCTCAAATACCTGGGGGGTCTGCACCGCCCGCAGACGGCTGCGCTCCAGCGTCTCCTCCACGGCCCCGTCCTCCCGGACGGTCTTGACGGTGTCCTTCACGGGAACGGCGGGCGCCGCGGCGCCGCAGCGCTGAGCCGCCTCGATCACCCGGTCGATCAGGTCCGGTGACACCAGCGGCCGGGCGCCGTCCTGGACGGCCAGCAGCTCCGTGTCCGGATCCGCCTCCAGTGCCGCCAGCAGTACGGAGTGCTCCCGGTCTTCCCCGCCCCGGATCACTTTTTTGCACTTGGTGATGCCGTAGGTCTTGCACAGCTGGGAGACGGTGATGAGGTCCTCCTCCCGGGTAGCGATGACGATACTGTCCACCCGCTGAGCCCGCTCCAGGGCGGTAAGAGTCCGCACCAATACCGGGATACCGTCCAGAGGCTCAAGCAGCTTATTGATACCGCCCATACGGCTGGAACTTCCGGCAGCCGCAACTAAGGCGGCACAGCGGGGTCGCTGGGCCGCCCGGATCTTTTTGAAAAATGGGATCATGCCATTCCAATCCTCTCTACTGCGCCGGGGACTGCATCATGGCCCGGTCCACCCGGGTCTCCATGACATCATATGCTTCATGCTCGGATAAAACCAGTTCCGAGAGCAGGATCTGCCGTGCAGCGTGGAGCATTTTCCGCTCCCCGGTGGACAGGCCCCGGCGCCGGTCCCGGTGCATCAAACCCTTGATGACCCGGGCTACCTGGTATAAATCACCGCTTTTCAGCCGTTCCAGATTCTCCCGGTAGCGTTTATTCCAGTTGCTGTCCTGATCCACGGCGATTTCCGGGATGGAGCTGATGAGCTGCTCCGCCTCCGCCCGTCCGATGATGGCGCGCAGGCCGATAAGCTGGCTCTTTGCGATGGGAATCTTCAGCAGCAAACCTCCCACAGGCATCTTGAAGACATAATACTCCTGCGTGCTGCCCGCCACCCGCTCCCGCACGATGTCGTCGATGACGCCGGCTCCGTGCATCGGGTGGACTACCAGATCTCCAACGCTGAACATGGCGAACTCCTTCCCTCCGGCCGTTTAGCCGGGTCCCGTCCCCATTACTTCCGTCGCAACCTGTATATCTGATTTTTATTATACAGGGTCTTTTCCCGCTTGACAAGCTGTTCCCCAAATTTTGAATGGAAAGGCCCCCGGCGGGCCGCTAGGTCTGCCGGGGGTCTGGGGTTTGGAAATTACTTCTTGTTGGAACGACGCCAGATGTGCATCTTCTCTGCCTCAGCGATCAGCTCCTCCCGGAACTGGGGATGAGCGATGGAGATGAGGCCCTCGGCACGCTCCCAGGTGGACTTGCCCTTGACGTTGAACTTGCCGTACTCCGTCACGATCCAGTGGAGGTTGGTGCGGGTGGCGGTGACCACGGAGCCCTCCAGCAGCGTGGGACGGATACGGGACTTGAGCTGGCCGCTCTTCTTGTCCATGAAGGAGGAGGAGCAGCAGATGAAGCTCTTGCCACCCTTGGCCAGGTAAGCGCCCATGACGAAGTCCTGCTGTCCGCCGGCGCCGGAGATGTGGTGGGTACCGGAGGACTCGGAAGAGACCTGGCCATAGAGATCGATGTCCACCGCGCCGTTGATGGAGATGAAGTTATCGATCTGGGACACCCGGGCGATGTCGTTGACATAGCTCACAGGTGCGGCCATGCACTCGGGGTTGTTGTTCAGGAAGTCGTAGAGCTTCTGCGTGCCCGCAGCAAAGGCGTAGGTCTGACGGCCCCGGTCGAAGGGCTTGCGCAGGCCCGTGATACGACCAGCCTTGGACATATCCACGAAGGCGTCTACGTACATCTCGGTATGCACGCCCAGATCCTTCAGATCGGACTCAGCGATCATCTTGCCGATGGCATTGGGCATGGAGCCGATGCCCAGCTGCAGGCAGGCACCGTCGGGGATCTCGGGCACCACCAGCTTGGCCACAGCCATATCCACGTCGGAGGGCTCACCGCCGCCGCCCAGTTCGTCCATCACCGGGTTGTCGCCTTCCACGATCATATCCACGTCACTGATGTGGATGCAGTTGTCGAAACCGCCCAGACAGACAGGGATGTTCTTGTTGACTTCCACGATGACCTTCTTGGCCACTTCGCACACGGCCTTCATGTGGGAACCGCCGGGGCCGAAGTTGAACCAGCCGTGCTCATCCATGGGAGGCACTTGGAACATGGCAACATCCACAGACTTGATGCAGTTGCGATAATAGCCGGGCAGTTCGGAATACCGCAGGGGGATGTAGTAGGAAAATCCCTCCTTGACGGCCTTGCGCTCCACGCCGCTCATATGCCAGGAATTCCAGGCAAAGTGTTCAGCCGCGTTGGGAACATCGAAAATGGCAGGACGGTGGGTCAAGATGCCGCCGCGGATATTGACGTCCGTCAGGCCCTCCATCCGCTGGGCCAGCGCCTTATCCAGCGCCACCGGGGTGCAAACGCTCCAGCCGTAATCCAGCCACATGCCGGAGTCCACACATGCGACGGCTTTCTCCGCCGTAGTCAGCTTCTGCTGGTATTCCTCCTGATAGCTCATGATACTTCCTCCCGTTGATCATTATGTTGTATGACATCAGTATGGCGTAGTCAGACCTCTTGCTGCCAGGATTATATCATGGTCAGTCAAGAAATGCAATGGGGCTTGTCAAAAAAATCACATTTTTTTCGAAAAAAGAGGCAGCCCCAGGGGACTGCCTCTTTATGTTGGATGAGAATCTTACTCCTCGTCCTCGGCGGGGACATCTTCCTCAGCGGAAGTGCCCAGCAGCGCACGGATGGACAGGGAGATCTTCTGCTTCTCCTCGTCGATAGCGGTGATCTTGGCGTCGACGATCTGGCCCTCGGACAGGACGTCCTCCGGCTTCTCGATGCGGCGATCCGCAATCTGGGAGATGTGGATCAGGCCGTCCACGCCGGGAACGACCTCGGCGAAGGCGCCGAAGCTCATCAGCTTGACGATGCGCACGGAGGCCACATCACCAACCTGATACTTGTCCATGAACACCTGCCAGGGATCGATGCTGCGATCCTTGACGCCCAGAGAGATCTTGCGCTTTTCGGGGTCGTAGGAGATGACGTACACATCCAGGGTGTCACCCACCTTGCAGACCTCGGCGGGAGTCTTGATGCGGCTCCAGCTCAGCTCGGAGATGTGGACCATGCCGTCCACGCCGCCGATGTCCACGAACACGCCGTAGCTGGTCATGGACTTGACGGTGCCGGTGTAGTGCTTGCCGACCTCGATGTTGGCCCACAGCTCGTCCTGCGCGGCCTTGCGGGCCTCATCGGTGACGGAGCGGATGGAACCCACCACGCGGCGGCGGGCACGGTTGACCTCGGTAATGCGCAGCTGGACCTTCTGCTTGATCATCTTGGACAGGTCAGCGCCGCGGGGCTGGCCGCTCTGGGAAGCGGGAACGAACACCCGCACGCCCTTGACGGAAACCACGATGCCGCCCTTGTTCTCTTCGGTGACAACGCCTTCGAGAATCGTCTTCTCTTCCACGGCCTGCTCGATATTCTCCCAGACCTTCACGGCATCCAGGCGCTTCTTGCTCAGCTCAGCATAGCCCTCGATGTCGTTGACACGGACGATATAGGTCTCGATCTCATCGCCGACCTTCACCACGTCCTCGGGCTTGACGCTGGGATCGTCGCTCAGCTCGCTGAGCTTGATGTACGCAGCCTGCTTGGCACCCACATCCACCTGGACCTCGGTGGGGGTGATGGCCGTGACAATACCGGTGACCTTCTCTCCTGTATTTAAAGTTTTAAAAGACTGATTCAGTAATTCCTCGAAGGACTCCTCTTTGCCCTCGGCCGCTTTGATTTCTTCGCTCATCGTTGCATATACCTCCTTAATGATGCCCGCAGGCGTGGAGGCACCGGCCGTAAGACCCGCAACAGAGCAACCATTGAACCAATCCGGCGAGAGCCCGTCCGCATCTTCCACCTGGAAAACCCGGGGGCAGCTCATCTTACAAATTTCTGTCAAATGTTTGGTGTTTGCGCTTTTACAGTCTCCCACCACGACCATCACGTCCACTTTGGAGGCAATTTCCGCCGCCTCGGTTTGACGTTTATGCGTAGCATTGCATATTGTATCAAATAATTTTACGTTTGTACACTCTTTTTTCAGAATTTCTGAAGAAGTTTCAAAAAGTTTTCGGATACACGTGGTCTGAGCCACCACTGTCAGGGGGATTTCGCGGTGTTTTTCGTCCTTGGCAAGCCAGGTGCGGACCGCCTCCGGCCCGTCGAAGATCAGAGGATCCTGGCACCAGCTGGCCACGCCCATCACCTCCGGATGGTGGGGCTCGCCAATGATGGCGGCCCGGCGTCCCTCCTGCTCTGCCTGGGCCACCAGGGTCTGGATACGCATGACGTTGGGACAGGTAGCGTTGACGCAGCGGATGCCCCGCTGTTCCAGCTCATCCAATACGCTCTTGAGCTCCCCGTGGGAGCGGATGATGACGGTGTCCTCTGCCGTCAGCTCCCCGCTGCCGGATACCTTGCGGACGCCTTGCCGAGCCAGATCCTCCACCACATGGGCATTGTGGATCAGGTCCCCCAGCATCCGGCACCCGCCGGCAGTGGCCGCCGCGGTCTCCTCCGCCAGCTTCACGGCCCGGCGGACACCATAGCAAAAGCCGGCGCTCTCGGCCAGGATCACTCGTCGCACAGCGGCTTCCCTCCCACGGCCTGACCGCCCAGGGCATAGGCGGCAGCCAGAATATCGTCTGCGATCTTCTGCATTTCCTCAGAGGTTCCGTGGCGGCCGGTATACACCGGTGTATAGGGCTCGCCGAAGATGATCCGGGTCCGGCGGAAGGGCTTCTTGGGGCCGTCCACGAACACGGGCACCAGCGTGGCCCCGGTACGTACGCCGATCACCGCCACACCGGCCTTGGCATGGGCCGGCAGGCCGTCCACATAGCCGATGCCGTTGTGGATGGTAGTGCCCTCCGGGAAGATCAACAGGTTGTCGCCGGATTTGATGGCCTGCATAGCAGTCTTGACGGACTGGATGTCGGAGCTTCCCCGGCTGACGGGGAAAGCGCCCAGCCGCCGCAGGATCCAGGCAAGAATCGGATTTTTGAAAAGATCCACCTTGGCCATGATGTGGAGCCGGTAGTTCACCGGCAGCCGCAGGGCTACTAGGATGGGGTCCCAGTTGCTGGAGTGGTTGGGACACAGCAGCACGCCGTTGCGAGGCAGCCGGTCCAGTCCCTCCACGGTGGCCGGGAAGAGCACACTGACCAACGCGCGTCCCAGATAGTAGACAACAGTAAAAAAGAGATTGAAGGGTTTCATAGCGCCGCCTTTCCCCGGACGACCGTCAACAGCGCCGCCAGGCTTTCTTCAAAGTTCAGTTCCGTGGTGTCCACCACCACAGCGTCCTCTGCCTGCCGCAGAGGGGCCGTCTCCCGGTGGGAGTCGTCCCAGTCCCGCTGCTGGATTTCCGAGAGCACCTGATCAAAGGGTTCCGGCGTTCCCCGCTGCTCCAGCTCCAGGCACCGGCGGCGGGCACGGGCCTCCGGGGAGGCCGTCAGGAAGATCTTCACGTCCGCCTGGGGCAGCACCACGGTGCCAATATCCCGGCCATCCATGATGACGCTGCCCTTCCGGGCAAAGTCCCGCTGCATCTCCAGCAAAAAGGCCCGGACACCGGGATATGCGGACACCACGGAGGCGTACTGGGAGATCTGAGGCAGGCGAATGGCATCTGTCACATCTTCTCCATTGAGAATCATACGCTGCAGCCCCTCGGCGTCATGGCGCAGTTCGATGCGGATGTTTGGCAGCGCTGCCAGCACCGCCGCCTCATCCGCCGGATCCAGGTGGTTGGCAAAGGTATAATAGGCAATGGTCCGGTAGATGGCACCGGTATCCACATATAAAAAGCGAAGTGTTGTCGCCAACCGCCGGGCCAGCGTGCTCTTTCCGGCACCGGAGGGGCCGTCGATGGCAATGCTGATGGGATGGGTTTCGTTCATGCTTGTTCTCTCCTTACTCTCCTTGCTCAGCGGCGGCCATGCCTGCCGCCCGCCCGGTGGCCCAGGCGATCTGCAGGTTGAACCCGCCGGTATAGGCGTCCACATCAATGAGTTCGCCTGCAAAGTATAATCCCTTTACAATCTTTGATTCCATGGTTTTCGGATCGATCTCCTTGGTCTTGATGCCCCCGGCGGTGACGATGGCGTCCGTCACCGGACAGGGACCGGAGATGTCCACAGGGAAATGCTTGAGCAGATGCACCAGATTCCGGCGCTGCTCCCGGGTCAGATCGTGGACCTTTTCATGGGGCGGAATCGCCGAGAGCCGCACCACCACCGGGATCATCTTCTGAGGCAGAAGGTCGCCCAGCGCGTTGCAGAAATCGTGGTTTGCGTACTTGGCAAAGTCCGAGAGGAGCCGCTTGTCCAGCTGAGTCTCCTCCAGCGCCGGCTTGAGATCGATCTCCAGCCGGTATTTCTTTTGGCCGAAGCGCCGCATATGGGCGGACGCCGAGAGCACCAGCGGACCGCTGACGCCAAAGTGGGTAAAAAGCAGCTCTCCGAAGTCCGAATAGAGCTTCTTGTCGTTTTCAAATACCGTCAGTTCCACGTTCCGCAGGCTCAGTCCCTGCAGTTCCCGGCAGGCACCGTAGTCCCGCAGTGGCACCAAAGATCCCCGCAGGGGCGTCACCGTGTGGCCGGCGGCCTCTGCCATCCGGTGCCCCTCGCCGGTGGAGCCGGTTGCGGGATAGCTGACGCCGCCGGTGGCCAGGATCACCGCCTCCGCCGGGTAGCTTCCCTGCTCCCCCTGCACGCCGCGGATGACGCCCTCCTCAATATCCAGCCGGATCGCCCGGTCCCGGACCAGACGGACCCGCAGCGCTTTGAGCCGACGCTCCAGGGCGGCGCTGATGTCAAAGGAGCGGTCACTGACGGGAAAGACCCGATTGCCCCGCTCCGTTTTCAGGGGGACACCCAGGGATTCAAAAAAGGCCATGGCGTCCTGACCGTCAAAGCGGGAAAAGACACTGTACAGAAATTTTCCGTTGCCGGGTACATTGGCCAGCAGCGTCTCCAGTCCCGCGTTGTTGGTGACGTTGCAGCGGCCCTTTCCGGTGATGTTGAGCTTCTTGCCCAGCCGCTCGTTGGGTTCCAGCAGCGTGACCTGAGCCCCCCGCTCCGCCGCGGTGATAGCGGCCATCATGCCGGCGGCACCGCCGCCTATCACTGTGATCCGTTTACTCATCGTCCGTCCTTCCGAATACGCCGTACTCGTTCCAAATATCCTCCAGCTCTCCAAAGGTCTTGGAGACATCCTTCCCCATCCGGTAACCGATGGCCACCAACAGCGCGTTGATCAGCGACAGCGGCGCCACCATGGAGTCCACGAAGGAGATCATCTCACTGGGTGCCAGCAGCGCCGCATCGGACATTTGATATACCGGGGAGAGCTCATTGTCTGTGATGGCCACGATGGTGGCCCCACGGTCCCGGGCGAATTTCACGGTGTTCACCGTCACGTTGGAGTACCGGGGAAAGCTGATGGCCAGCAGTACGTCTCCCGGTCCGATGCGGAAGAGCTGCTCAAAGATCTCGCCGGCGGCGTTGGACTGCACCAGCGTCACGTTTTCCGAG
This sequence comes from uncultured Oscillospiraceae bacterium, assembly GCA_944387015.1. Classification (GTDB taxonomy): domain Bacteria; phylum Bacillota; class Clostridia; order Oscillospirales; family Oscillospiraceae; genus Oscillibacter. The sequence continues at coordinate 7,890 of CALXDH010000001.1, read as the reverse complement.
AGCAGATGCATGTAAAAATTCAGATAACCCGCCACAAAGTAGGACGAGCGCACCCCTAGGATATACAGGTGGCTGCACCCCATCAGCAGATTGACCACCTTGTCAAATTCTTTGCGGTCTGCTTCGTCCACCACCATCCGCAGCTTATCCATATCCGTCTGAACCACTGCCGTCAGCAGATCCTGCCCGGAGAGCATGTCCCCCGCCTGCTGGATACGCTGGGTAGAGGTCAGACGGCTGCGGATCATCTCCTGCAGGGCCCGCTGCATACTGGGATAACCATCATAGCCCAGTTCCGAGGCGAAACGGACCACGGTGGACTCGCTGACGCCCACCAGCCGACCCAGCTTGCTGGCGGTCATAAAAGCGGCCTTATCGTAGTTTTCCAGGATGTAGTGGCCAATCAGCTTCTGCCCCTTGGAAAAGCTGCTCATATTGGTCTCAATGATATGTAAGATACTCTTTGCCACGGTGTCATCCTCCCTCCACCCGCTGATTCGACAGATTTGTGGGTGTTGCTTGCGGTAAGGTATTGTACCACACTTCCCGCCAAATTCAAACTGCTTTTTGCAGGATTTTACTGCAATCTTGCAAAAAAAGAAGGTGCGGAGCAACGCCGCACCTCTGATGGACTTTTTATGCCTCCCGCAGCGCGGCCACTTCACCTTCCGTCAAATGCCGCCAGGCTCCCACGGGCAGGTTTCCCAGTTCCAGGGTATGCTCCCCTACCCGCCGCAGACGCTGGACCTTCCATCCGCACTGGGCGCACATCCGCCGGATCTGACGGTTTTTCCCCTGGTGGATGGTGACTTCCAGCACCGCTTTGCGGCCGCTTTGATGTAACAGGGACACCTGAGCGGGGCAGATGGGCTCCCCCTCCAGGTCGGTGACAGCAGCAAGACGGACAGCTGCGTCCCGGATGTCGCCGAAGACCGTCACATGGTAAGTCTTGTCTACCTGATGCCTGGGATGCAGCAAGTGCTGCATCAGTGCACCGTCATTGGTCAGCAGCAGCAATCCCTCGGAGTCCAGATCCAGCCGTCCTACGGGATAGACCCGGACGCCGCAGTCCGCCACCAGATCCGCCACGGTTTTGCGTCCCTTCTCATCCGAAAGGGTCGTGACATAGCCCCGTGGCTTGTTCAGCAGCAGATACACCGGTGCTGCCTTCTCACCAAGGGGGTGACCGTCCAAGCGGATGTCATCCCGCTCCGGGTCTGCCCGCTGGCCCAGCTGGGCAGTCTCTCCGTTGATGCTCACCCTCCCGGCTGCGATATAGGTTTCCGCCGTCCGCCGGGAGCAGACTCCCGCGGCGGAGAGCAGCTTTTGTACGCGTTCTTCCATCGTCTCTCTCTTCCTTATTCCGGCAGGGCCAGATGCAGCTGGTGGAGCGCCGGTTCCAGCTGGGGCGCAACTCCTGCGCCGCACAGCAGATCTACGCGGCCCACCTCTTTCCCGTTCAGACGGAACACCGCCTCCCCTACCCGGGTCCCCGCGCTCAGCGGCGCGGTCAGGGGCTCATCCAGCTCCACCGCTGTTTCCAGGGATTCCCCTTCCGCCAGGGGCCAGGCAAAGCTCTCCGCCGCCACCAGCGGCACCGTATCCTCCGCTCCGCCCCGGACCTCTGCCGTCTCCAGAGGCTGCCCCAGCACGGCGGCACGGCGGGCGGGATAAGTGGAAAAGCCGTATTCATACAGTGCCTGGTGGTCCGCCCAGTCGTTTCCGTCCTGCAGCGTCACCGCCACCAGCCGCTGGCCGTTGCGCTCCACACAGCTCACCAGCGTCCGGCCCGCCGCCATGGTGTATCCGGTCTTGAGGCCGATGCACCCGTCAATATAACTCAGGAGCTTGTTGTGGTTGGTCATAGTGCGTCCCCCGATGGTCACCTGACGAGTGGAGGCGATGCGGACCAGCGTCTCATTTTCTACCGCCGCACAGGCTAAGATCGCCATGTCCCGGGCAGTAGAGTAGTGTTTTTCATCATCCAGGCCGTTGGGGTTTGCAAAGGAGGAGTGTGTCATCCCCAGAGCCTTGGCTTTTTCATTCATTTGGTCCACGAACTTGTCCACGCTGCCGCTGACCCCCTCCGCCACCGCCACGGCAGCGTCATTGCCGGAGCACAGCAGCAGTCCGTAGAGCAGAGTCTCCAGTGTGAGAGTCTCCCCTTCCTTCAGGTACATGGAGGAACCTTCCGTATAGGCAGCCTCACGACTCACCTTCACTGTGGCGGAGAGATCTCCCTCTTCAATGGCCACCAGAGCGGTCAGAATCTTGGTGGTGCTGGCGATCAGCATTTTCGCATCCGGATTCTGTGCATACAGCACCCGACCGCTATCCACATCCATCAGGATCGCAGAAGTGGCCGATGTGCTGACTGCTGTGGACTGACAAGGAAAAATACTAAACAGCAAAACCGCGGCCAGAAAACAGGCGCAGATCCGAACAGGCTTGAACAACCGCCATCACCTCACAAACAGAGTGATGGTAGTATACCCCGCTTAGCAGGTGGGATCTTCCTGTTTCTTGTCGAAATATTTTTCCGCTTTATCCAGAATATCGGGAACCATCTCTACGATACGGTCCACAGTGGACACCGGCGGCACCGCCACGGGCAATACTCGGGTAGTACCGTCCTTGATGACCAGGAACGCCACAGGGTCAATTTTCACACCTGCGGCGCTGCCGCCGCCGAAATCCTTGGGCGGGGTTTTTCCATAGTCGCCGCCGCCGCTGCCGAAACCGAAGCTGACCTTGGAGATGGGGATCAGCGTCACACCGTCAGGGGTAGTGATTGGCTGGCCCACGATGGTGTTGGTATCTACCATCTCCCGGATCTTGGCCATGGTCTCCCGCATCAGATCGTTGAGGGGGTGCTTTTTCTCCATTGTATCGTCCATATTCTTCGTCCTTTCTTTATGCATGTGCGTCAACGGTTGTGGGAGGAGTCTCCTTGGAAGGCTGCGTATCCCGCTTTTGAAGCTTCAAAAACCAGCGCAAGACAGGAATGCCTGCGCCCAATGCCACTGCTGCCAGCGTTCCAAGTCGGATCGTGACGGCGGCAGTGCCGTCCAGCCGGGTCTTCCCAACATCAAAATCTACGCCCACATGGATGTGCGGATGCGGGATCACCAAGAGCTGTTCCAGAGCCGGCATCACGGTCCAGACCAACATTTCCAGCATACCGCAGGTCCTGGCGGCCTCTGCGGGGTCTTCCGCCCCGCCTACTGTGACAGAGAGGTCCAGCGGATCGATTCGGATCCCTTGCCGGGTCCGTGCCAGCGCCCGCCGGATAGGCGGCCAAAGGACTGTCCAAGCATCCTTCAAATCGGAAAGCCCCGGCTTGACCAGCTTTCCCTCTGTTTTCTTTTTTACCCTGATTTCTTTGGGTTCTTCCGGAACAGGTGCCGCTGAGGAAGCTTCCTTCCGGGGCGGGTAAAGGTGAATGGAAGCAGGACCGATCCGCAGGGAAAGCGTAGGTTCTCCTCCGGCAATCGCTGCCAGCAGTCCCAGCCGCAGGCGGCTGATCAGCGTCAGCAGTACGATCAGGATGCCCAAAATGATGATGAGCAGCCGCACTTCCCTTCACCTCTTTTCTTCGGTCATCAAACTTCTTCGCCGTCCTCCGGCTCCATCTGTTCCGGCGGGTCGGACGGCAGAGGCCCTGCCCCCGCCTCGGGGTCCACGATCTCCCCGTTTTCTCCCAGGCGCATCTGCCCTTCCTCGCCCAGATCCGGCATCTCCGGCAGATCCTCCAAGCTGCTCAGATGGAAGGCCCGCAGGAATTGCCGGGTAGTCCGGTAGAGGTGCGGCCGGCCCGGGACCTGCAGCCGTCCACACTCCTCAATGAGCTTGCGCTCCAGCAATAGTCCGATGGTATAGGCACTGTCCACGCCTCGGATCTGATCTACGTAGGCCCGGGTGGTTGGCTGGTAGTAGGCAATGATGGTGAGGACCTCCAGCGCCGGCTGGCTGAGCTTGGCAGGCTTTCGGATCTCGAAAGCTTTACGGATCAGGTCCGCATAGTCCGGCGAGGAGCACAGCTGCCAGCTGTCTTCGATGTGCAGCAGCCGGATGCCCCGCCGCTCATAGGCGTAATAGTCCATCAGCCGCTGCAGCACCTGTTCCACGGTGGGCTGGTCGATCTCCAGGGCCACGCAGATACGCTCTGTCTGCACCGGCTCTCCGGAGGCGAACAAAATTGCCTCCACGGCGGACTCGATCTCTTTCATCTCCAAGTGTTCCAAGTCAGCTTACTCCTTACAGCGTCAGATTATCAGGCAATTCCCGCTCCTGGCGGACGGTGCAGTCCGTCTCAGAGCCCGCCAGATGGATGATGCAGGCCCGGCACAGCTCCAAAACCGCCAGAAAGGTAGCCACCACCTCGCTGCGGCTGCGGTTGCCCCGGAAGAGCATGCGAAAGCTGGTGATACCGTGGAGCTTGAGCCGCTGGATGATCTCCCGCGCCTTGCTCTCCACCGGATAGGGCTCGTGGCGGACGATGTCCTGAAAAGCGGTCCTGGGCGGCGGCAGGGCCCGCTCTGCCCGACTGCGGATCTCCGCCATGGCCAGGATCAGGTCTCCCGGCTCCTGGGAGTAGAGATAGACCTTCCCCCGCTCCACGGGCTCCGGGTCCCGGGTGAGGATGTTTCGTCCAAACTCCCCCATGGGGGCCAAACGCTGGGCCATGGCTTTGATCTTGGTGTAGTTTTCATTGCGGCGCCGCTCCTCCAGGGACTGGATCAGAGCGTCCATCTCACTCTGAGCCTCTTCGTCCTCAATGGCCAGCAGCATCCGGGTCTTGATGTAAACCAGATGGGAAGCCATGGTGACAAACTCGCTGGCTACTTCCAGGTCCATCTGCTGGCGCTGGGAGAGCCACTGGAGATACTGGTCACAGATCAGAGAAATGGAAATGTCCTGGATTTCCATCTTGTTTTTGCCCAGAAGATATAAGATCAGATCCAGCGGTCCCTCAAAGTCCTGCATTTCCTCAGACCGGGAGCGGACCACCTTTTCCAGCTTGAAAACGGGATTTTCCAACGGATGTTCACCTCATACAAAGCTTAAAACGGCATGCCCAGCAGCATGCTCATGGCATAATAGACACCGTTGATCGCAGCGTCGATGACACCGGTGCCGATGCCGGCGAAGGACAGGGCCAGCAGCACCACCATGCCATAGCGCTCATAGTGCATCCAAGCGCCATAGAACCGGTCCGGCAGCAGCACTGCCAACACCTTGGAACCATCCAGCGGCGGAATGGGGATCAGGTTGAATACCCCCAGACCGATAGACAAAATGGCGGTGTAATAACAAAAGGAAAAGGCAAGGCCCCAACCGTCGCTGTAAGGGACATAGAGAATGGCCTTGCAGGCCAGCAGCGCCAGAAAGGCCAGCACGAAATTGGATACGGGCCCTGCCAGGGCAGTGAGGGCCATGCCCTGCTTGGGCTTTTTGAAATACCGCAGGTCCACCGGAACAGGCTTTGCCCAGCCGAATCCCGCCACAAACATCAGGGCAAGGCCCAGCCAGTCGATGTGGCGCAGGGGGTTCAGGGACAGCCGGTGCATCGACTTCGCGGTGGGATCACCCAGTGCGTAGGCTGCCAGACCGTGGCAGGTCTCGTGGACCGTCATGCACAGGATGATAGCGGCCACCCGCAGCACTGCGGCGCTCATAGATGCGAAGTCCAGCGCGTAAAACAATTCTCGCAGATAGTGCAGCATAATGTCTCCAGTCAAAATACCCCAAAATATAGAAGTATTATACCAGCTTGCCCCACCAAATACAAGGAAAATCCCCTGATTGAGCGGATTACGACAACAAAACCGGAAAAGTGCATTCATCCGGCATTCGCCTGTACCGGTAAAATCCATGCTGCTTGTCCTATTACCTCTTCCCGTTGCTTGCTCCTCAGCAATGGAAACGGGGATCGACCCGAAAAGGATAGATGCTTTACAGGAAGCAGCGAGAAAAAGGCGACAAAAAAGGGACTCAAAGGATTCGTCCTTTGAGTCCCTTTCGGGGTGCAGTGATGCAGGCTGTTTTCATGCCAACGAAAACCCTGCATTTGTGCCACTGATTTTGGAGCTCTCCCATATCCCCCTCCCCCCTTCCGGAAACCTCCAAAAAAGGGGCCGATAACTGGAAAACTCCTGCAAGACCGGGCCGAATTCCGGATGGAAATACAAAAAAAGAGCCCGGGGGAACGAATTCCCTCGGGCCCTTTCGGGTCAGGTTATGCGGGACAATGTGTCCGTTTTGCGTGGGACGGAGACACAGGCTCTCAGCCCTTCACCATGGAGGCGATCTCCTCGGCAAAGTTCTCCTGCTTCTTCTCGATGCCCTCGCCCTTCTCGAAACGCACGGCGTCCTTGAAGGTGATGGTACCGCCCAGCGCCTTGGCAGCAGAGGCGATATACTTCTCGATGGACATGGTGTTGTCCTTCACGAACTCCTGCTGCAGCAGGCAGTTCTCAGCATAGAACTTGTTCAGCTTGCCCACAACGATCTTCTCACGCACCTGCTCGGGCTTGGAAGCCATCTTGGGGTCGTTGGCCATCTGGACCATCATGATCTTCTTCTCTTCGTCCAGAACATCCTGGGTCACCTGGCTCTTGTCCCAGAAACGGGGGTTCAGAGCGGCGATCTGCATGGCGACGTCCTTACCGACCTCTTCCACCTTCTCAGCAGCCAGGTCGGTGTCCAGGTTCACCAGCACGCCGATCTTGCCGCCGGCATGAACATAGGCAACGGACACGCCGCCCTCGAAGCGGGCGAAACGACGGACCTTGATGTTCTCACCGATGACCAGGACCATCTCCTGCTGCTGCTGGGTGACAGTCAGATCAGTGCCGTTGTACTTGCACTCCATCAGAGCGTCCAGATCAGCGGGGTTCTCCTTGGCCACGGTAGCAGCCACGCCCTTGACGAAGTCCACGAACTTCTCGTTCTTGCCCACGAAGTCGGTCTCGGCGTTGACCTCGACCACGACGCCCACGCCGTCCACGACGGTGGCATAAGCCATGCCCTCGGCGGCGATACGGCCAGCCTTCTTGGCGGAGGCGGCCATGCCCTTTTCACGCAGCCACTCGACAGCCTTGTCCATGTCGCCGTCGGAAGCGGTCAGAGCCTTCTTGCAGTCCATCATGCCCACGCCGGTCATTTCGCGCAGGTTCTTTACGTCAGCAGCGGTAAATGCCATTTTACTTTCCTCCAATATTGATTTCAATCGGAGAGCCGTCCGCTCTCCCGCCGGACCAGGTCCGAAATTACTCGGCGTCCTCGGCCTTTTCAGCGGCAGCCTCTTCGGTCTGCTCGCCCTGCTTGCCCTCCAGCACGGCGTTGGCCATGATGGAAGAAATCAGCTTGATGGCGCGGATAGCGTCGTCGTTGCCGGGGATGACGTAATCGATCTCATCGGGATCGCAGTTGGTATCGGCGATGGCCACCACGGGAATGCCCAGCTTGTGAGCCTCAGCGATGGCGTTGCGCTCCTTGCGGGTATCCACGATGAACAGAGCGCCGGGGAGCTTCTTCATTTCCTTCACGCCGCCCAGGTACTTCTCCAGCTTCTCGATCTCGCCCAGGTGCTTCATGACTTCCTTCTTGGGCAGCATGTCGAAGGTGCCGTCAGCCTGCATGGTCTTGAGCTGGTTGAGACGGTCCACACGGGTACGCATGGTCTTGAAGTTGGTCATCATGCCGCCCAGCCAACGAGCGTTCACATAGTACTGGCCGCAGCGGGTAGCCTCCTCGCGGATGGCCTCCTGAGCCTGCTTCTTCGTGCCCACGAACAGCAGAGACTGGCCGTTCTCAGACAGCTGACGGACGAAGTTATAGGCCTCCTCCAGCTTGCGGACGGTCTTCTGCAGGTCCACGATATAGATG